>NZ_JAIRBA010000021.1 GCF_022008365.1 Aequorivita vitellina | reverse complement strand
AACAATTAACTCAATAACCCAATCCGGGAAAGGTCTTAAAAAGTAGCGCATAAAATAAAAGGCCGCCTAATTAGTTTTTAGACGACCTCTTTTTGTTTTCTGAAACAATCACATATTTGCGAAGCTTTTTGTATCTTGTATAGCGTATAAATCAATACCAAAATTGTAGAGAAATGGACGAATTCACCACCACTTGGACCCACGAAGAATTAAAAGGCTATATGTTGTTGTATTGCGCCCACGCCGATTTTAGTGTCTCGAAAGAAGAAAAGGAATACATTAAATCGAGAGTGGGAGAAAAAAAATACCACAAAATTTTAAAAGAATTTGAAGATGACAACGATTATCAACAAATTCAAAAAATAAATGCTGCCATAGAAAGGTTTGAATATTCTAAAGAAGAAATAGATGAAGCCTTCCGAAGTATAAAAAAATTGTTCCTCGCAGATGGCGAAATGGACATTTTAGAACAAAACATCTATCGTGGCTTAAAACATTTATTGAAAAAATAACGCTCAATTTTGAAGCCATTAGCAAAGAACAATTAAATATTATTGAAAAATTCTACAGTGCCTTTGCAGATTTAGATGCCGCGCGCATGACCGAATGCTATCACGACGCTATAGTTTTTGAAGACCCCGCTTTTGGCGTGCTGCAAGGCGAAGCTGCCAAAAACATGTGGCGCATGCTTTGTAAATCTCAAAAAGGAAAAGATTTTAGAGTAATAGCCTCAAACATTGAATATACACCCCAAGGTGGAAAAGCCCATTGGGAAGCTTTTTATACTTTTAGCAGTACGGGCAGGAAAATTCACAATGTTATAAATGCTACTTTTAAAATTGAAGACGGGAAGATTATAAATCATAAAGATAGTTTTAATCTTTACAATTGGGCAAAACAAGCCTTGGGTTTAAAAGGGTTTTTTCTTGGCTGGACTCCTTTTTTCAAAAAACAACTCAACAAGCAAACACTATATTTACTTTCCGAATTTCAGAAGAAACAAAAAAGTGACATTTAAAGTTCCAAACTTCCTTTTCCTTCGCGAATTATCTCTGGCTCTAACCCCGTAAGATCAACTACCGTTGATGCTATGTTGCCGCCGTAACCACCATCAATTACTAAATTTACAAGGTTGTCCCATTTTTCGTGAATGAGCTCTGGATCGGTGGTGTATTCAATTACTTCATCTTCATCTTTTATAGAAGTAGAAATTATTGGATTACCTAGTTCACGCACAATTGCGAGCGTTATTGCGTTATCTGGCACACGAATACCCACTTCTTTTTTCTTCTTAAAAACAGTGGGTAGATTATTGTTTCCGGGTAAGATAAAAGTGTACGGACCGGGAAGATTTCGTTTTAATAATTTGAAAGTTGGTGTATCAATCTGCTTGACATAATCGCTTAGATTGCTCAAGTTTTCGCACACAAAAGAAAAGTTTGCTTTCTCTAATTTTACGCCGCGTAATTGGGCCACGCGCTCCATTGCACGGTTATTTTTAATATCGCATCCCAACGCGTAAACGGTATCGCTCGGGTAGATTATTACACCCCCCTCGCGAAGTATTTTTACAACGCGTTTTATTTCTTTCGGGTTTGGGTTTTCTTCGTATATTTTAATGAATTCGGCCATTACAGTAAATTTTATTTAAAGTTACTCGAAATTTAACAAAAATGAAATTTCCTGAAATATACTTTATGTAAAAACTGTTTTGCAGCCTACTTAAAATATGTAATAACGGCTTACTACTTTAAATTACCATTTACTGGAATATTTCAGAATAAATTAAATTATTCAAGCACTTTCAACTTTGCAAAACGAAGCAAAAGCTTTTTTAAACCTCCATTTTCAAAATCTATTTCGGCTTTGGTGTCTGCGCCCACGCCTTCAACTTTTAAAATTTTACCTTTTCCGAAGCGAACGTGCTCTACTATTGTTCCCTTTTCTAAGTTTGCATCTTTGGCGTTGAAGTTTTTATCTGTATCGCTAGCAACGGGTTTCAATCTTCGCAGTTTTCGAAGTTGCGCTTCCGTAGGGCCGGAGGGCGCTCTGCCAGCAACTGGTTTTTTTAATCTGAGTTTGCTGTGGTCTACCTCATCAAAAATATCGGCATCTAAAAGTGGTTTGTATCTGTTTTCGGTTATTGGCGTTAAGTATTCCAAAAAGCTGGCGTCAATTTCTTCAATAAAACGACTGGGTTCGGCATCAATTAATTTTCCCCAACGATAGCGCGATTGGGTATAGGTTAAATAGGCTTGTTTTTCGGCGCGGGTTAGCGCCACGTAAAACAATCTTCGCTCCTCTTCCAATTCGCTTCGTGTATTCATACTCATTCCGCTAGGAAACAGTTCTTCTTCCATTCCTACGATATACACGTACGGAAATTCCAAGCCTTTTGCCAAATGCACGGTCATCAATGCTACGCGATCATCATCGCCTTTGTCGCTATCTAAATCTGTTGCCAGAGCCACATCCTCCATAAATTCGGCAAGTGAGCCGGTAGCGTCTGCAAGTTCCTTTTGTTCTTCCACAAAATCGCGCATCCCGTTAAGCAGTTCTTCAATATTCTCAATTCGGGCTATCCCTTCGGGCGTGCCGTCTTTTTTTAATTCTTGAAGTAAACCTGTTTTTTTGGTAACGTGTTCAGTAATGGTGAAAGCGTCATAATTTTGGTTCAAAACCTGAAAACTTTCAATCATTGTTACAAAATCCTGCAACTTCGTTTTAGTTCCCGAATTAATCTTTAAATCAATTTTTTCAATGTTTTTCATCACCTCAAAAATTGAACGGTTGTAATGGTTTGCAGCCACAATCAATCGCTCCATTGTAGTGCCGCCAATGCCCCGGGCAGGATAGTTAATTACGCGTTTTAGCGCCTCTTCGTCTTTCGGGTTTAGTAACAACCTCATATAGGCCAATACATCTTTAATCTCCTTTCGTTGGTAAAAACTCAAGCCTCCATAAATTCTATACGGAATGTCTTTTTTTCGAAGTGCATCTTCAATAGCGCGGCTTTGCGCATTTGTTCGGTACAAAACGGCAAAGTCGCCATCGTGTAATTGATGGTTCATTTTATTTTCAAAAATTGAACTTGCAACAAATCGGCCTTCGTCGCCATCGGTCATCGTTCGGTTTACCAGAATTTTATTGCCTTCATCATTTGCGGTCCAAACTACTTTTTCGAGTCGCGTTTTATTTTTTTCTATTAAGGTATTTGCTGCGTTTACAATATTTTTTGTGGAGCGGTAATTCTGTTCTAATCGAAACACTTTTACCTCGTCGTAATCTTTTTGAAAATTTAAAATATTGTTGATGTTCGCCCCGCGGAAAGCGTAAATACTTTGGGCATCATCGCCCACCACGCAGATATTCTGAAATTTATCTGAAAGCGCGCGGACAATTAAATACTGGCTGTGGTTGGTATCTTGGTACTCATCCACCAAAATATATCGGAAACGGTTTTGGTACTTCGCTAAAACTTCCGGAAAACGGGTAAGCAGCTCGTTGGTTTTTAGCAACAAATCGTCAAAGTCCATTGCTCCAGCTTTAAAACATTTGTCAACATACGATTTGTAGATATCGCCCAAACGCGGCATTTTCGCCATTGCATCGGCCTCCATTAATTCAGGATTGCTGAAGTATGCCTTTACGGTAATTAAACTGTTTTTATACGAAGAAATGCGCGAGTAAACCTGCTTGTATTTGTACACGTCCTTATCGAGGTGCATTTCTTTAATAACCGCACGAATAACGCTTTGCGAATCCTGTGTATCGTAAATTGTAAAGTTTGAAGGGTAGCCCAGTTTATCGGCTTCAAACCGAAGTATTTTCGCAAAAATACTGTGAAAGGTTCCCATCCAAAGATTCTTCGCCTCGCTGGAGCCAACAATTTGCGAGATACGCTTTTTCATCTCGCGCGCTGCTTTATTGGTAAAGGTGAGCGCCAATATATTAAATGGATCCACTCCCTTAGACATTAAGTAAGCAATGCGAAAAGTAAGCACCCTAGTTTTGCCAGATCCCGCCCCAGCAATTACAATCATAGCGCCATCTTTTTGCAGTACTGGTGCTAGTTGAGCTTCATTAAGTTGTTCTAAATATTTTTCCAAAACTTCATTATCTTCAAGCTGTGAAAATAACCATTATGAAGCATTTATAGGAAGTGATTTTGGAAAAAATTATAAACAAATATTTTGTTTGTGAAGTAACTTTTATCCACTAACAATTTTCAAAAACCATATATTTTTAAATATCTTTATAAAAAAACTATATATGAATTCTGTCTTGTCTTTTCTATCCCAAATTCCTTGGTGGGGTTGGGTTTTAATTTTCTTAGTGCTCGTAGTAATTCGCGACATATTTTTCAATAAGCGCCACACCATTAGCCATAACTTTCCGCTTATTGGGCATATTAGGTATATGCTGGAAAGCATCGGGCCAGAACTGAGGCAATACATAGTTGCTAATAACCGTGAAGAACTTCCTTTTAACCGCATTGAACGTGGGTGGATATACGCTTCGGCGAAAAACGAAAACAACTACGAAGGTTTTGGAACAGACCGCGATATCTATGAGCCAAACTATATTTTCATAAATAATTCATTGCTTCCATATAAAGTTGAAAAACACAATCCCAACTATAAAAATCCGTATTTTTTACCGTGCGCCAAGCTTATGGGTGGGTTTCATAAACGCCGCCGTCCGTATCGTCCTACTTCAATTATCAATGTTTCAGCAATGAGTTTTGGTTCGCTTTCGGCGCGCGCTGTAGAGTCCTTAAACAAAGGGTGTGCTATGGCGTATGCTTACCACAATACAGGTGAAGGTGGGCTTTCCCCCTATCATAAAACGGGAGCGGATGTTGTATTTCATTTTGGCACTGGGTACTTCGGGGTGCGAGATGAAGACGGAAATTTCTCCATGGAAAAAATGGTGAAACTTGTAAATGAAAATCCACAAGTGCGCGCTATTGAAGTAAAACTTTCGCAAGGCGCAAAACCCGGAAAGGGAGGCGTATTACCGGGTTCAAAAATAACGGCGGAAATTGCCGAAATTAGACACGTGCCCTTAGGCAAAGATGTACTTTCCCCGCCAGATCATTCGGCTTTTAAAGGAATAAAAGGTTTAGTAGAATTTGTGGAAAGCATTGCCGAAGCAACGGGATTACCCGTGGGAATTAAATCGGCTGTTGGTCGTTTAAACGAATGGGAGGAGTTGGCGAAAATAATGAAGGATACTGGCAAAGGTCCCGATTTTATTACCATTGACGGCGGTGAAGGCGGTACCGGTGCTTCGCCTCCAAGCTTTGCAGATCACGTATCGTTACCATGGCTTTACGGTTTTGCTGAAGTGTATAAAATCTTTAAAAAACACGACATCTGCCATCAAATAGTTTTTATAGGAAGTGGAAAGTTAGGTTTCCCTGCCAAAGCCGCGATGGCCTTTTCCATGGGTGCCGATTTAATAAACGTGGCACGTGAGGCTATGATGAGCATTGGCTGTATTCAAGCGCAACTTTGCCATACAAATAAATGCCCCAGTGGGGTGGCAACACAAAACAAATGGTTGCAACGCGGTATAAACATTGAGGACAAGTCTGTGCGGGCACATTTCTATTTTAAAAACTTCAGAAAAGAATTATTGGAAATGACCCACGCCTGTGGTTACGAGCATCCGTGCCAGTTTACAATGGATGATGTAGATCTTACAGTGGGCGACAAAAATTTAATTAAAACCTTATCGCAATCGTTTATGTATCACAAATGCGCGGTACCTTTTGAAAGTATGAAAGCACTTTCGCAATGTGAATATCTGGGTGGAAATTTCCACGAAAAAGAAGCCAAGAAAGAAGTTAAAGCCATGAAGAAAGAGAATAAAGTGCGATATTGATTTTTACAAAACTGTATTGTTAAAACGCTGTAAACACCTTAAGTTTGTTCACTATTAAAAAAATCTATGGAAGAAGCAACCCAAGTTATAAGTTACGTAGCCTACCTTTTGCCCGCAATAGTTGTAGGGATAATCGCCTACTTTTTCTTTAAAGGCCATACCGCCAACGAAGAAGGCCGAAGAAGGTATCTAATTCAAAAAGAAGCACAAAAACAAGTTTTACCGCTTCGTTTACAGGCTTATGAACGCATCACTTTATTTTTAGAACGCGTTGATCCCAAAAAGCTGCTTATTCGTGTGAAGCCTTTTTCAGATTCAAAAGACGATTACGAAAAATTACTGGTGAAAAATATTGAACAGGAATACGACCATAATTTAACCCAGCAAATATATATTACTCCCGAGTGCTGGAATTTGGTAAATGCTGCAAAAAATGCGACAATCCATATTATTCGGCAAGCGGCAATGAACGAAAAAAACGGCGATGTAGTTAAAATGCGCGAATGGTTATTGCAACATTTTATGGAAGAAATTTCGCCCTCACAAAAAGCAATGGCCTACGTTAAAAAAGAGGTTAGCGAGCTTTTTTAAGCTTGCATTAAAACTAGAGTTAATCGTCGTGTGTACGAATTTCGTTGAGCTCGTTGTTTTTATGATCGGCGTATTGATACCCAAGCTCCCACCATTTAGTCATCATTTTTTTATCAAAAATTAAGGAGTTGGTCGTCAAAACCGTTGGCGTATAATACAGGTTAATAATAACGTCTTTATTAGTTGCTACAAATTTACCAATTCGAATATTTTGTTTTTCAATTCTGTCTGCCATATAATTGTGCATATTGGTAAGCAACGAAAACACATTTTTTGAAGGAAGTCGGTTGTAATAAGTGATTTCGGTTTCCAAAATAATTACGTCTATACTTGTGGCACCTCTATTTATAGCCTCTTCAATAGGCACCATACTTCCAAAACCGCCATCGGCATATTCGCAACCATCTTTTTTTACAAGGCTCATAAATGGCGTGTAGTTTGAAGAAATCCAAATCCAATCTAAAAAATCTTCGTATTCAAAATCGTTTACAGATTTGTATTCCACTTGATTTAAGGAGAGGTTGGAAACCGTTACAACCACTTCTTTTTCTGAAGCTTTCAAAATATTAAACTCTTCTTCGGTTACGGTTTTACCTATTAGTTTTCGCAGGTTTAAACTTTCACCAAAGGTTTTTTTACCTTTTATAAAATTCCGAAGTACCGTGGAATGGCTAATTGCAATCTGTTTTCCACCAAATTTATCTTTCTTTATTACAAACGGACAACTGTTAAATATACTCTTTTGATTTACTGAAGTATAAACGTTTTTAATCTTTTCAACTTTATCTAAAGCCAAGTGCGAAATGAGTAAACTGCCGGTAGATGTGCCCACAAAAAGATCGTATTTATAGTTCAGTTTTTGAATTAAATACTGTGCCACGCCGCCTGCAAATGCGCCTTTACTTCCACCGCCCGAAATTACCAATGCTCTCATTCTTTTAGTATTGAATTTAAATAATTAGCCGCTTTACTAGATACTTGTCTGCCCAAAACCTTCAGCTGTTCGTGGTATTTTTTATCCTGAAGCAAGTTGTTTAAAAGCGCTTTTGAAGATTTTGCAAAACGCCACGTAGGGTGAACACAGGCTTCGGCCAAATTTTTCAGCGTTTCTAAATCCCAAAGTTGCAATTCGTTTACATAATTGAATGCCTTTTCACGGATTTCGAAACTGTAAGTTGTGGAAGTGTACCTTTTCAATTCATTTAAATAATTTTCTTTTTTTAAATTCTCATACCCGTCAGTTATCAATGCCAAAGCCAGCCACAACTGCCTAATATTTTTATTCTGAAAACCTTCAATACCTTTTGTTTGGTTAAGATAATCTGTTCTTTTTTCAGGAAAATGTGTCCATAATTGATACAAAGCAGATTCCATTGTTACGTACGATTCGTCTTTTAACAGACTTTCATAGTCGGTTTGAAGCACTTTCGGAATGGTTTGCAGCGAAAGTGAAATAGCTTGCCGCACATATAGATTATTACTTTCAAAAGCATTTTTATAAAGCGGAAGCGTTTCAGAAAGTGGTTCATCTATCAATTGATAAACCGCTTCTTGCCCAATAAAATCGTTCGGAAAAGTCAGTGCGTTTTTTAACTGATTTTTTTTAGCAGAAAAAGGAGTCGCCCGAAGCGCAGAAATTTCAAAATACTGATTTATAAAAGACGATTTCAATAATGATTGATAAGCATCTTCCGCCTTAAAAGCCGATTGATACAACCAATCTTCTTCCCATTGCGTAATATCTACAAAAGTAACAGCTCGTACTTCGTCCAAAAAGTCTTCCGTAGTAACATTATAAAATTGATACTTTAAAAGATAATTCGCTACGGCCAAATTAAACGTATCTTCGCCAAGCAACTCCTTTAAAATATGCAACGCCCACGCTCCTTTTTGATAAAATGTTAGCGAACTCGCTTTCGGATTTAAAAGCGATTCCCCTTTGCCTTCATCGCTCATTGCCTTTAATTGCTCGGCGGTTTGGTACAATTGCCAGTAATAATAATCATCGCCAAAAACGTCTCTTTCCGCCAGCAGCGCGTAATAAGTCGCAAAACCTTCCTGTAACCAATGATGCTCGTTTGCCGATGCGGTAACCAAATTTCCAAACCATTGATGCGCCAATTCGTGGGCGTTTACATTTATGTAATTTCTATCGTTAAAACCAGTGGAATCCACCATAAAAGCTTCGGAAAAAAAAGTGGCAGTGGTATTTTCCATTCCGGCATACAAAAAATCGCGTACGGGAACTTGCTTGTAATTTTGCCACGGATACGGCACGCCTATTTCAGTTTCTAAAAAGTCGAAAATCTGTTTGCTGTAACGATATGTGGGTTCAACTTTTAGGGAATCTTTCGGTTTATAATACAATTCAATTGGAATTCCTGAATTTGAAACGAGATCCTTTTTTTTGAAATCGCCTATGGCGAAGGCGACGAGATAGCTGGACATTGGGTTTTTCATATTGAAACGCCACGTATTTACTTCGTGTAAATTAGTGAAATCAATTAATTTGCCATTTGCAATTACAACTTTATCTACTGGCGCTAAAAACTGTAAATCGAATTCAATTTTATCGTTTACATCGTCCATGCTGGGCAACCAATGCGACGTATATTTACCTTGTCCCTGAGTCCAAATTTCATCACCGAAAAAATAGAGGGTTTGTTTCGGCTTCATTTCATAATAAAAATCTGCTTTGTAAGTTTCCCCTGCGATAAAGTCACCAACAAACCAAACCTTTTTTTCATCGGAAGTTATTTTGAAATTTTCAGTTTCAATATCATTAATTTGAATATTTATTGCATCCATAAAAATGGAATCCGTTTCTTTTAAAATCTTAAAAGTAGTTAGAAATCTTCCTTCAATTTTCTTTTCAATAGCCACCGTACCAAGTGAAGCCTCAATCTTCAAAAAATTTACAACATCAGTCTGCTGTGCCTGCAACTTAATGGTTGCCACAAATACAAAAAATAGCAGAAATAGGATTGTCGAAAATCTTCGTTGCCACATAGTAGACTTCAATTTCAAAAAATAAAGCATAAAAAAAGGTTATTCTTGAATATCAAAAATAACCTTTTTAAAAGTCTATGAAATATTTTTCTATTCTATTATAATTCTTTTCACACCTGTTCCGTAAGAATTTTCAAGATTGATGAAATAAACACCGTTTGAAAGGCTGGAAACGTCGAAAGAATAATTGTTCAATTCGGCAACCGAATTAAAGTAATACGCCTTTACAGATTTGCCGTCAACCGTATTAATAGTCAAGCGTGATTCAGTTTCAGGGTATTTCGTTTTAATGTGAAAGATGCCGTTTGAAGGATTCGGAAACACCGAAATATCGTAAACCTGTGTGTTATCTATACTATTCACACCCAAAATATTACCGTAAACCATTGGGTTGTTACTATGGTTAATAATGTGCGTATCTACGTAATAGATTGGGTTGTAACCATCGTTACAATCTGGGCAAGTTTGCCCCGAAACACAATCGGGATTGTTTGGGTGACAAAAATCTTGATACGAAGGATGAAATCGGTAGTCTAGATTAAAAGTAGTTCCTACGTATTGTGAAAAATCGTAAATATGCGGTGGCGAAATGGCTCCTGGGCACCAACCTGAACGGTTATACTGCCACGTCCCCTGCTGCTCTGTACAATTGTCTGGATTGGGATTACAGGAATTGAAAAGATGCTGCTCAAAAGTTTCAACACCGTCAATATCAAAATAGTGATAGGCATTAAAAAATTCTGCTGCGTTTGCAGTGTTATTAGCGCCCCAACCGTGACCCGTGTTTGAAACACGTAAATGCGAAGCCTCAACCTGCGCAGGAATATCTACACTAAAAGTTTCAACGGGTTGCAAGTTTGCAGGATCGCCAAAGGCGTAACCGTCGTCCCAAACTTCCACAACGTTACTGTAAGCGTATTGTGGCGCGCCAGCGGTATATTCTGTGTCTAAAGTAAGTTGCCAGCCTCCGGTGCCCCAAGTGTCAATAAAAACGCGTATTTCTACTTCACCTTGTAGCAGCGACGAATAATCAGTAACATTTAATTGGTGATTGCATCCTACACCAAAAGGGGTAATGTATCTAATTAACTGAATCCAGTTGCCATCTGGTGCTTTTACATCTATAAAAGCCCAACGGTCCCAGTCGTCGCAACCTCCGGAAATATTTGGGCATTCCACTTCCAAAAAAGCGTTCAAATCGTTATAAGCGCCCACAAATTGTGGAAAGGTGTGCGTGCCGTAATACCAACGGTCGTTTTGACCGGTAAATTCAATTACCACATCTTCCAAGCTTCGCACTACTTGTGTCGTTGCGGTATCATTTACGGTAATATTTCGGGTAAGTGTAGTTTCATCGCCGTCGGTTGTTTTCGCGGTAATTACAATTGTATGCGCTCCGTAATTAGCTGGAGTCCACAAATAGTAATAAAAACCTGTTTCAGCTACTGCGGGGTAATCTGTGCCGTTAATGTTTACAATTACTTCCGAAATACTATCGGGCGAATCTACCGAAGCATTCATATAAATAGGGTACGGTTTTAAAATGGGCATTTCAAGGGGGTAATCTTCCGTTAGCCTCGTTGACAGCTCCGGTGTAGCCAGTGCAGCCGCAAATGCCGGAACTTGGAGTATAAACGTTAAAACAAATAAAAAGTAGCATTTTTTCATCTCTAAATAGTGTTAGGTTTTAAGGAAGTTGAAATGTCTAAAAATACTTCCAAAAATTAGTTTATGTTTTGTGATGGACATTTCATGGATTGGAATGATTAAATTAGCCAATATTTTAACAAATATATCTTTTATACTACATTAGTTGTAATCTTGGATGAAATTTTTATTCCGAATAAAAAACAAGTTAGTTTTATGAATGCCAATTTTTTGCAAACTCCAATAGATTACTTAAAAGGCGTTGGCCCAAATAGAGCGAGTCTACTGAAAAAGGAATTGGGCATTCACACTTTTCAAGATTTGTTGAATCTTTTTCCGAATAGATATTTAGACAGAACACAATACTACAAAATTGGCCAATTACAGCAAACTAATGCCGAAGTACAAATTGTGGGAAAAATTACCCACATTAAAACTGTAGAACAAAAACGTGGTAAACGATTAGTTGCAACTTTTATTGATGAAACAGGAAGCATCGAATTAGTTTGGTTTCGCGGTCAAAAATGGATTCGCGAAAATTTAAAACTGAATGTTCCCTATGTAATTTTTGGAAAAACAAATTATTTCAACGGCAGTTTTTCTATGCCACATCCCGAAATGGAATTGCTCGAGGCACACGAAAAAAGTATTCGTTCGGCGATGCAACCCGTGTATCCTTCCACCGAAAAATTAGCCAATAGCGGCATCACAAATAGGGTGATAAATGGGCTGATGCAGCAGCTGTTTTTAGAGAGCAAAAACAACTTCGCCGAGACCCTTTCAAAACCACTTTTAGAACAGTTAAAATTGGCCTCAAAAAAGGAGGCACTTTTCAACATACATTTTCCAAAAAGTCAGGTGCATTTAGCACGAGCACAATACCGATTAAAGTTTGAAGAATTGTTTTATATTCAACTGCAATTAATAAGAAAAAACCTCATCCATAAATCGAAGATTAAAGGTTTCACTTTTGATAAAATAGGGCACAACTTCAACACCTTTTTTAATGAACATTTACCCTTTGAATTAACCAACGCACAGAAGCGGGTAATCAAAGAAATTCGCAACGACTTGGGAAGCAACGCACAGATGAATCGGCTTTTGCAGGGCGATGTGGGTTCGGGGAAAACAATAGTAGCGTTAATGTCAATGTTAATAGCACTTGATAACGGTTTTCAAGCGTGTTTAATGGCACCGACTGAAATTTTGTCAGTCCAACACTATAATGGATTATTAGAATTATGTAAAAACCTGAACACCAGCATCGAGTTATTAACTGGTTCAACTAAAACTTCAAAGAGACGCGAAATTCACGAAAAGCTAGAAAATGGCGAATTAGACATCCTAATTGGTACTCATGCCCTACTGGAAGAAAAGGTAAAATTCAAAAATTTAGGGCTTGCAATTGTGGATGAACAACACCGTTTTGGCGTAGAGCAACGCAGCAAATTATGGCATAAAGGAAGCCCCTCTGGGGAGGTTGGTGGGGCTATTCCCCCACACATCCTAGTTATGACAGCCACCCCCATCCCACGCACCCTCGCCATGAGTGTTTATGGCGACTTGGATATTAGTGTAATTGACGAGCTTCCGCCGGGCAGAAAAGACATAAAAACTGTGCACCGTTTTGATGCAAATAGACTGAAGGTTTTTCGCTTTATAAAAGACGAAATTTTAACGGGCAGACAGGTGTATATTGTGTACCCTTTAATACAAGAAAGTGAGACCATGGATTACAAGGATTTGATGGACGGATACGAGAGCATCGTACGCGAATTTCCGTTGCCAGAATTTCAGGTTTCCATCGTTCACGGACAAATGAAACCTGCCGACAAAGAATACGAAATGAACCGGTTTATAAAAGGTGAAACACAAATTATGGTAGCCACAACTGTAATTGAAGTTGGCGTAAACGTACCAAATGCCAGTGTAATGATTATTGAAAGTGCGGAACGTTTTGGACTTTCGCAATTACATCAATTGCGCGGAAGAGTTGGTCGCGGTGCAGAGCAGAGTTATTGCATTTTAATGACTGGCCACAAACTTTCGGCAGATGCAAAAACACGTTTAGAGACCATGGTCCGCACGAGCGACGGTTTTGAAATTGCCGAAGTAGATTTAAAACTTCGCGGCCCCGGCGATTTGATGGGCACCCAACAAAGTGGCGTGCTAAACCTTCGCATCGCAGATATTGTAAAAGACAGTGAAATATTGAAAATTGCCCGTAGCTACGCAATGCAAACCCTAAAAGCAGACCCCAACCTTACTGCGGAAGAAAATATTCCTATTAAAAATACGTATGCGCAGCTTGTGAAGTATCGGAATATTTGGAATTATATTTCGTGAAAAAAAAATAATTTGGAAACTGTTAAAATCGTATTCTAAAATTGCTGCTTTTGATTACATTTGAAAAAAGTTAAACACAATTATAAAAATATTTAAAATAGTATTTATTCGAATCTTTATAAACCGTAAATATTCTAAATAGAACACGCTATGAAAAACCTTAAATTACTAAAAACAAGCATCTTATTTTTTGTTGTAATTGCCGTAATAGCGTGTAATGACGAGCCAAAAGACGAGAAGCAAACAGTAGATTTAACTGGCGAGTGGCGCCGAAGCGATTTTAACGATGAGTTTGATTACAGACTAACTTTTCACGCCGATAATAGCGGTATTAAAATTCAACGTGAGGGAAATGATACCCAAGGTATTTCCAGCGCCGTTACCTTTGAGTGGGCGACAGACCAAAATATATTAACACTCAATTTTAATGGCGAAATTGAAACTACACAATATTCCATTAATGAAGACGGACATCTTCTTTTAAGCGATATTTCTGACTTTTATTTCACCAGAATTAAATAGTAAATCGCAGTATTTTCATCTTAAAATAACAAGATACCGCAGCTATAATTACCTCTCCCGATTAAAAGAAACCTGAATTTTTCAGTATACACAGAGCCAAAAACTTTTAGTTAATTGTCTAAGGGTTTGTGTTATTTGGAATTATATTTCACAAAAACCTAAAATGTAAATCCGTTTTAATTGAAAAATAAATACTTTCGCAAAAAATATTTTAAATGAAATCCCTACTCCGCTTAACTTTTTGCTTCTTTCTTTTCTCTATTTCGGTTAGTAGCGCCCAAGTTTTCAATCCTTATTACAACGGAATTGTCGAAAACGTTTCGGCTTCAAACATACTTGACGATTTAACTACATTGGTAGATTTTGGTGTTAAAGAGCCTGGAACCGGCGCCATTGAAAACGCAAAAGACTGGATAATTAACAGATACCAAACCTTGGGGTATACCGCTGTTGAAACGCAAGATTTTACGGTTTACGGGCAAACTACTTCAAATATTATTGTTACAAAAACGGGCAGCGTTTACCCAAATACGTTTTTAATAATTGATGGACACTACGACACCGTTAACGGTCCAGGCGCTAACGACAACGGCAGCGGCACCGTACTGATACTGGAATTAGCAAGATTGCTGAAGGATGTAGACACCGAATATTCCATTAAATTTATTCACTTTAGCGGCGAAGAAGAAGGGCTAATTGGCAGTGAATTTTATGTGAATAATACCGTAATCCCCGAAAACTTAGACATTAAATTGGTTTTAAACATAGACCAAGTGGGCGGCGTTGCAGGTATGAACAACAACACCATTGTTTGCGAACGCGATGAAAGTCCGCCAAACTATAACAATGCGGCATCTGCACAAGCCACGCAGGAAATGGCCAACGCTTTTGGACTGTATTCAAGCTTGCAGACCGAGATTTCATACGCCTACGGTTCAGACTATGTTCCATTTGAAAACAACGGTGAAGTAATTACGGGACTTTACGAAAATAACGAATCGCCTTACACACACGGACCCAACGACATTATTGAAAACATGGATCCCAATTATGTTTTTGAAGTAACGAAAGGCACTTTGGGTTCTGCCCTACATTTTGCCGTTGGTCGCGAGCCGTTAGGCGTTTCTGAAAACAGTTTTGCTGAAAATATCACTGTTTACCCCAATCCTTCCAATGGCAAATTTACCGTCAAATTAAACACACTTTCCGAAGAGAATATTGAACTTACTGTATTCAATATATTAGGAAAAACGGTTTACACATCTTCACTTAACAACGCAACTAATGCAATAGACTTAAGCTCTTTGGAAACTGGAATTTATCTCGGCGTTTTTAAGTCTGGTAAAAATTTGGTTACCAAAAAGATTGTTTTGAACTGATGCAATTGTTGTAGATTGATATAATTAAATATTGTCGATAAATACAATGATGGAAGTTAAACTACTTGAGTTTGAAAATTATTATTCGAGCTAACTTCTCTATAATCTTCACAGATTTTCAATTAGTTTTGCAATTACCAATTAGGTGTCAAAACAACGCAATAGAAACAAGTACATGGAACAAGCTGAATTCTTAAAAAAACACATTTTTACCGATTTGAAAAATTTGAATGATGGGGACGACAGTGAGAACGTGTATCTATTTTCTGAGGCGGATTTTGAAATTGTTCTTGAACGTGCACAACACTTCGGGATTGGTATTTATAACATTGAGTCATGGCAAAAAAATGAAGTTCACGAAACTGTTGCCCACGACGATTTTAAAAAGAAAGCCACAGACCCAAGGTGGTACAAAAGAGCGTTTTTAACGATTAAAACTTCGCAACCTGGACTTTTATATTCTGCTTCCTATAAAGTTTCGAATAAACTTTTGGCACGATAAAAGCCATATTTTTAATTCTCAGTTAAATTATACTAAACGGCTTTCTATAATTTCAACCAGCTGCAATTTCGGTGTTTGTTTTACAAATCTTCGAATTATATTCTGTCGCGATAATTTTCTTGTCAATTAAATTAGTTATCAGTACATTTAGGTTATGACAGAAGCCGCAATAGAAGAAGAGAAAAAAGAGCTCGCAAAGCAGTATAAACAGTTGCTAAAGATAAGCTACAGAACTCTTACAAGAGAAGATAAAAAGCTTATTCGCAGTGCCTTTGACCTTGCCGTAGATGCCCATAAAGACCAGCGGCGTAAAAGCGGCGAAGCTTATATTTTTCATCCCATTGCGGTTGCTAAAATTGTTGCTTCAGAGATTGGATTAGACGCTACATCTATTGCTGCCGCACTTTTGCACGACGTGGTAGAAGACACCCAATACAAGTTAGAGGATATTGAACGAATGTTCGGCGTTGTGGTTGCACGTATTGTGGACGGTCTAACAAAAATCGCTCATATAAACATGTCTGAAGATGTTTCTATGCAAGCCGAAAATTTCCGGAAAATGTTACTTACACTGAATGAGGATATTCGGGTAATTATCATAAAAATTGCAGATAGGTTGCACAATATGCAAACTATGGAAAGCATGCCGCCAGACAAGCAGCAAAAAATAGCTTCAGAAACGCTTTACATTTATGCACCCCTCGCCCACCGAATAGGGCTTTACAACATAAAATCGGAGTTGGAGGATTTGGGATTAAAATTTACTGAACCTGAAGTTTATGCAGACATTTTAAGCAGAATTAAGGAAAGTAAGGAAGAACAGGACGCTTATATTGAAGCTTTTAACAATGTAATTAAAAACACGCTAGATACCGAAAATTTAGAATACGAAATAAAAGGTCGTCCAAAATCAATCTTTTCAATTCGCAGAAAAATGCTAGCGCAGAACGTGAGTTTTGACGAGGTTTACGACAAGTTTGCTGTTCGAATTATTTACAAAAGCGCGCCTGAAAACGAAAAATTCTTCGCTTGGAAAATATATTCTATCGTTACCGATCATTTTCGTCCCAATCCCATCCGATTGCGCGACTGGATTTCTTCACCTAAATCTACTGGCTACGAAGCTTTGCACATTACCGTAATGGGTCCAAAAGGACGATGGGTAGAAGTACAAATAAGAAGTGAGCGAATGAACGAAATTGCCGAAAAAGGTTTTGCCGCCCACTACAAATACAAAAACAAAGAAAAAGACGACGGGGGACTTGAAAACTGGCTGAACAAATTGCAAGAAACATTAGAGAATTCAGAGATTAGCGCTGTAGATTTTGTGGAAGAATTTAAATTGAATCTATATGCAAAAGAAATATTTGTATTCTCTCCAAAGGGCGATTTGTATTCGTTGCCAAAAGGAGCCACTGGTTTAGATTTCGCCTTCCACATACACACCGAAATAGGAATGCATACCCGCGGCACCAAAGTAAATGGCAAATTAGTACCGCTAAGCCATGAACTTAAAAGTGGCGATCAAGTAGAAGTAATAACCTCGGAAAGCGCCAAACCTACGGCCAACTGGTTAAATTACGCCACAACCGGTCGTGCCCGTTCCAAAATTAAATCTTCTTTAAAAGATGAAAAGAAACAACTTGCCGAGGAAGGAAAAATAATCTTAGCGCGAAAATTAAAATCGCTGAAGCTCAATTTAGACGAGAGCTTGCTCAACCAGTTAGTAGTTTTCTTTAAAGTAAAAACAAGTCTCGATCTGTACTATCGTGTAGGTGCAGGCATTATAGACAATCCAAAATTAAAAGATTTTGCAGCATCGCGAAGTAACGCTTTTATTAGCTTCTTCAAAAATAGAATAAGAAAACCAGACAAGCCCGAAGATGTAAACAAAGAGGAATTAACTGAAAAGTTTGACCAACTTGTTTTCGGCAAAAACGAGGATAAGCTAGATTACAAAATGGCAAATTGCTGCAATCCCATTCCGGGTGATAATGTTTTTGGTTTTGTAACGGTTAACGAAGGTATAAAGGTCCATAAAACCAATTGCCCTAACGCATTACAATTACAAAGCAATTACAGCTATCGCATTATGCCAGCCAAGTGGATTGACAGCACGCAACGCGATTTTAAAGCAGTGTTAAATATAACAGGAATTGACACCATGGGGCTTGTAAACGGGGTGACAAAAGTAGTTTCAAACAACCTGCATATCGATATGAAAAGCGTCCATTTTGATAGTAATGACGGGGTTTTCACAGGAAAGATAGTTGTTGTTGTAAAAAATAAAACGATTTTAAACAACTTGGTAGAAAATATTAAAAAATTAAACGGAATTGATAAAGTAACACGCGAATAATAAAAAAATCATTTAAACGGTTATGGAGTAAACATGCCGATTAAAATGTTTATGTTAGCGACAACTTTGAAAGTTTCTTTTTCTTTACTTTCCCTCCTCGTACAATCAAAATTTGAGTAACTTTGCAACCTTAATTATGAGTTCAAAAACAGATATAACAAATCAAGCAATTGTAAAGAACGTTTTCACCGGTTTTCTCGAAGATAAAGGTCACCGGAAAACGCCAGAGCGCTATGCCATTCTTCAAGAAATTTACGATCACGACGACCATTTTGATATTGAGTCGTTGTATATAAATATGAAGAATAAAAACTACCGTGTTAGTCGTGCTACCCTTTACAATACTATAGAATTACTTTTGGAATGTGGGTTAGTGCGCAAGCATCAATTTGGGCAAAACCAAGCACATTACGAAAAATCGTATTTTGATCGCAATCACGACCACGTTATTCTTGCAGATGGCGAAGTAATTGAGTTTTGCGACCCGCGCATACACAGTATTAAAAAAACCATTGAAGAGGTTTTTGACATTGAAATAACAAACCATTCACTATATTTCTACGGAACTAAAAAAACACCCGCTTCAACCGATGACGGGAACAATCAATAAAAAATTATGGCAGTAGACTTACTACTTGGACTACAATGGGGCGACGAAGGCAAAGGAAAAATTGTCGATGTCCTAACAAAAAACTACGATATAATTGCGCGTTTTCAAGGCGGTCCAAATGCAGGACATACTTTAGAATTTGATGGCCACAAGCACGTGCTACACACCATTCCCAGTGGAATTTTTCACGAAGGCACTATCAATTTGGTCGGCAATGGAGTAGTAATTGATCCTGTTATTTTTAAAAGAGAACTGGACAACCTTGCAAAATTTAATTTAGACCTTACAAAAAGCTTACTTATTTCACGTAAGGCACATCTTATTTTACCAACACACCGTTTGCTGGATGCTGCTTCCGAAGCATCAAAAGGAAAAGCGAAAATAGGTTCTACCCTTAAAGGCATTGGCCCCACTTATATGGACAAAACAGGTAGAAACGGTATTCGCGTTGGGGATCTGGAAATGGACAACTGGCAAGCAAAATATCGCGCTTTAGCAGATAAGCACGAAGCGATGATTGATTTTTACAATGTAGATGTTCAATATGATTTGGCAGATCTTGAAGCAGACTTCTTTGAAGCTGTTGAAGTGCTAAAAACGCTAACTTTTATTGATAGCGAAGAATATATACATCAAGCTCAAAAAGATGGTAAAACCATTCTTGCGGAAGGAGCCCAAGGTTCATTGCTCGATATCGATTTTGGAACCTATCCTTTTGTAACTTCATCAAACACCACAGCTGCTGGAGCTTGTACAGGTTTAGGGGTGGCACCGGGAAAAATAAATGAAGTCTTCGGAATTTTTAAAGCATACACCACCCGCGTTGGTAGCGGCCCCTTCCCTACTGAACTTTTTGATGAAGTTGGCGAATCTATGGGGCGCATCGGCAACGAGTTTGGCGCAACCACGGGCCGTCCAAGACGTTGCGGTTGGCTAGATTTAGTGGCTTTGCGTTACGCAGTTCAAGTTAATGGCGTTACGCAATTAATTATGATGAAAGGCGATGTTTTGAGTGGTTTTGAAACCCTGAAAGTTTGTACTGCCTATAATTATAAAGGAGAAACAATTCATCATTTTCCGTATAATATTGAAGCAGAAAACATAACGCCAGTTTACACCGAAATGGATGGCTGGCACGCAGATTTAACCCAAATGACCGACGCTTCAAAAATGCCAAAAGAATTGAATAATTATATCGATTTCTTGGAAAAAGAACTGGAAGTACCTATTAAGATTGTTTCCGTGGGACCCGATAGAAAACAAACGATTGTTCGGTAATCAATTTTTTGTTGATATTTTCGTTGCTAATGACAAATAAATCTTTTGTGAAAATATCATCATTCATATGTATTGTTGTTTTGTTTTTCTTCGGAATAAATCTTTCCGCGCAAGAAAAACAAAAAGTCGATATTCAATCTGGGTATTTGGAAATACGTCCTGAATTTCCCGATGCCGCCATCTACACCAAAGACAATACCGGGCAGGTTTATATTGTCCACGAAGGGGTAGAAATGTGGTGCGACCAAGCCTTCGTTTATATGAAGAGCAACTTTGTAAAAGCTTATGGCGACGTTCGAATTACTCAGGGCGATACTGTTTCTATGAACAGTAAATACGCTGAATACAACGGAAATACTCAGTTTGCCTTTGCCAGTGGCGATGTGGTTTTAACCGAACCAAAAACCACCCTGAAAACCGACACCCTCTATTTTGACCGTATAAAACAGCAAGCCTATTACCGAACTGGCGGCACGGTTAAAGATACGGCCAGCGTATTAACCAGCCGTTCGGGAAGATATTTTGCCGAAAGTAAAAAATATCAATTCCTTCAAAATGTAAAAATAGTTAACCCCAAATACACCGTAAACAGCAACCAACTCGATTTCTTTTCAGAAACGGGAGCTGCTTATCTTTACGGGCCCTCCACAATTGTTAGCGAAACCAGTACTGTTTACTGCGAGCGCGGGTATTACGACACCCGTGGCGATACGGGGTATTTTGTAAAAAACTCAAAAGTAGATTACGAAAACCGCACGCTTTACGGCGACAGTATTTACTTTGACCGAAATAAAAGTTTTGCTTCGGCCACCAACAATATTCGCGTTTTAGACACAATTAATAAAAGTGTAGTTCGCGGGCATTATGCCGAAGTTTTCCGCGAAAAAGATTCGGTATTTATCACCAAACGCGCCGTGGCAATTACCGTGCGCGATGGCGATTCTATTTACGTACACGCCGACACGTTGCGAATAACGGGAAAACCTGACAACCGAATTCTTAGAGGATTTTATCGCGCTAGGCTGTTTAAACCGGGAAAAGCTGGAGACGATCCTACTAGCGGAAAATGCGACTCTATTTATGTAAATGAAAAACGCGGTATCACCAAACTACTTCGAAATCCAGTGCTTTGGAGCGGTGAAAACCAAATGACGGGAGATACAATCCATCTTCTTTCAGATACAATTACCGACAAACTCGATACTTTAAAAGTTTTTAACAATGCATTTTTGGTACAAAAAGACAGTATGGGTTTTAATCAAGTGAAAGGCGAACGGCTTATCGGGCTTTTTACAAATAATGAATTAGACACTGTAAACATCAATAAAAACACACAAGTTATTTATTATTCTCGAAATGATAATGACGAATTAGTGGGGATAAACAATACGGTTTCCAGCTCAATTCAGATGTATTTAGCGGAGCAACAAATCACGGGAATTCGGTTTATTAAAAAGGCCGATGGAAAAGTGTATCCGCCCTCAATGTTACCCGAAAATGCACGATTGCTACCGGGATTTCAGTGGCGCGGAGAAGAACGATTGTTTTCAGTTGAAGATTTATTCAAAGGAAAACCTGCACCCGTGCTTCCAAAAATAACGGGAATTCCGCTACCGAAATACGAAGGGGAATTCTTTGAAGATATACCCGAAGACGAAATAGAACTGCCCGAAGAATCGAAACTGAGTCCGAAGGATCTTCAAAATAGACCGGACGACCCAAAGCCTGAAACTGAAAATCCGCCAATCCCTGAAGGGGGGTAAAAACTTTGTGTCTCTGCGTGGAAAATGGCTCGCCAAGACACTAAGGTGTTAAGACGTGAAGATTCTAAAAAAAAATGAAAGAAGATTTTTATAAATACCAAGCTCAAACAACCCCGCAGCCGCTGGCGATGGAGATATCGCATGCTCGCGGAAGCTATATTTTTGATACTACGGGCAAGAAGCACCTAGATTTTGTAGCTGGAGTTTCTGCTTGTACTTTAGGGCATTGTCATCCTCGCGTAACTTCGGCAATAAAAAATCAAGTTGAAAAGTATTTGCACGTCATGGTTTATGGCGAGTATATTCAAGACCAACCTGTGGCACTTGCAAAACTACTTGCAGCCAATCTTCCGGAAAATTTAAATACCACGTATTTGGTAAACAGCGGTACAGAAGCCATAGAAGGCGCGCTAAAACTCGCACGACGTGCCACGGGCCGAACGCAAATGCTATATGCTAAAAACGCATATCACGGAAATACCATGGGCGCTATGAGCGTTATGGGTTTTGAAGAACGCAAAAACGCTTTTAAACCGCTGGTGGCAGACTGCTTCCCTATTAATTTTAACAGTGAAGCTGATCTTCAAAAAATCACTTCAGAAACTGCGGCAATTATTTTGGAAACCATTCAAGGTGGCGCAGGTTTTATTCAGCCGGAAAACGATTATTTAAAAAAGGTTCGCCAACGTTGCGATGAAACGGGAGCACTATTAATTTTAGACGAAATTCAACCGGGGTTCGGTAGAACCGGAAAACTCTTTGCATTCGAACATTTCGGCATAGTGCCAGATATTTTAGTAATGGGTAAAGGCATGGGGGGTGGCCTGCCAATTGGTGCATTTACAGCATCGCACGAGGTAATGGCTTTATTACAAGACAACCCCAAATTGGGTCATATTACCACTTTTGGCGGAAACCCGGTAATTGCTTCTGCCGCTTTGGCAACCCTTCAGGAATTAACGGAAACCAATATTATTGCAGCAACACTTCAAAAGGAAAAGCTTTTTAGAAAACTGCTGAAACACCCCTTAATTAAAGAAGTACGGGGCAGTGGTTTAATGTTGGCGGCAATGATGGAAACTCCCGAAATTGCTTCCGAAGTAATTCTGGCGTGTAAAGACCGTGGATTGATACTTTTTTGGTTACTTTTTGAAGGTCGCGCAATCCGTATTACGCCACCGCTTACCATTAGCATTGACGAAATTGAGGAGGGGTGTAAAATACTGACAGATGTATTAAACACGGTAAAAGCCCGATAAAAAACAAGCAAACCTTTTATTTACAATGCTTTACAGTCGTTATTGTTGTTAATAACTACGTTAACAAGAAACGCGGCATAACTATTGAACTTATTTATACATTATTATCTTTAAAATAGAAGAAACCCGTTAAACCGTGCGTATGCAATTAAGTTCAAACGAGCATAACAACTTCTCGCTGGAAAGATTTGAATCTATGCTGAAAACCAACAGCGTTCTATTTTTCGACTCAGAGGAATTTGAAGAAATAGTGCACCACTACCTCGAAAACGGCAAGATTGCGCTAGCTAAAAAAGCAACCAAATTAGGACTGGAACAGCATCCAACCTCTACAAATCTGAAGCTTTTTAGAATTGAAATGTACATTTTTGAAAACCAATTAGACATCGCCGATGAACTGTTGGATCAACTGTATTTATTAGAGCAGAGCAACGAGGAAATATTTATTCAAAAAGCAAATATATTTTCGCGCCGCGACAAGCATAAAGAGGCCATTCAACTTTTGGAACAAGCCTTACAAATTACAGACGACAAAGCCGACGTGCTGGCGCTTTTGGGAATGGAATATCTTTTTTTGGAAGATTACACCCACGCCAAGCTTTATTTTATGCGATGTTTAGAAATAGATCAAGAAGATTATTCGGCGCTTTACAATGTAATTTACTGTTTTGAATATTTAGACGAGCACGAAGCTGCGATTGATTATCTAAATGATTTTCTGAATAAAAACCCGTATTGCGAGGTTGCTTGGCATCAAGTAGGAAAACAATATTACGAGCTTAAAGACTACAAAAAAGCCCTTGCAGCTTACGATTTTGCTATTATAAGTGACGACCGTTTTATAGGCGCATATCTGGAAAAAGGCAGGGTACTTGAAAAATTAAAAAGATATACCGAAGCCATAGATAGTTATTCCATTACCCTAGGTTTAGACGACCCTACCTCCTACGCTTTGTTGCGAATGGGCAAATGTTACGAAAAGTTAGGCAATGACGAAATGGCAATTCAATTTTACACCAAATGTGTAGCCGAAGATTCGCTGTTAGACAAAGGATGGATTGCCATAACCGATTTTTACATAAAGAACAAACAGTTTCAAAAAGCACTTTATTACATTGAAAAAGCAATAAATATAGATGCTGAAAACGTACTTTATTGGAAGCGTTATGCAAAAATAAACAACAAGTTAAATCTATTTGAAGAGGCCGAAGTGGGCTTTAGAAAAGCCTTGGAATTAGGCAATTACGAAATAGAATCTTGGTTAACCCGTGGCGATATTTTAACCAATCTTGGAGAGTACGAAGCCGCCGTAAACAATTTTAACCAAGCTTTAGAATTCTATCCCGAACATGCCGAAATAGAATATAGGCTTTCTGGACTATACTACACGCTAAATGAAAATGACAAAGGAGCTTTTCATTTAAAGAATGCTTTAAAATCTGAGCCCGAATTTTTGATGATAATTGAGGAGTTATTTCCGCAAATATTTAGTTTGAAATCGGTTGTTGAAATAATTAAACAACACAAAAATCCTTCGATTTAATTTCTGTATTTTTGGGGTTATATGTAAAGTAAATCTATGCCTCAAAGAAATTTTATTCAGTATTTAATAATAACCGCAAAAGGACTTGCCATGGGCGCCGCCGATGTGGTCCCGGGAGTTTCGGGCGGCACAATCGCTTTTATTTCAGGTATCTACGAAGAGCTTATTGAGACCATTCACAATATAGATTTGGGCTTTTTCAAGGTGTGGAAAAACAAAGGCTTTTTACACGCGTGGAATCATTATAACCTCGGATTTTTACTCGCCCTATTTTCGGGTGTTTTTATCAGTATTATTTCTCTTGCAAAACTTATCACTTGGCTTTTAGACGTTTACCCAATCATGGTTTGGTCTTTTTTCTTCGGCTTAGTGATTGCAAGTATTGTTTACGTGGGAAAGCAGATAACCAATTGGCGATTGGCTGTAGTTGTGGCTTTAATACTGGCGTCTGTAGCGTCATATTTAATTACAATTGCAGACCCAATTGGCTCTCCAGACAGCACTTGGTTTCTTTTCTTCGCTGGTTTTATCGCAATTATCGCAATGATATTACCCGGGATTTCCGGCGCATTTATACTTTTACTCTTAGGAGCCTATACAACTGTAATTGGAATTGTAACCCAAATGGGAGAAGGTGTTACCTCCTTAAACAGCTCACTTTTCACCGGTGCTTTAGGGAAACTTTTAATTTTTGGTGTAGGTGCTATTTTGGGACTAAAAACCTTTTCAAAAATATTAAATTGGATGTTTAAACATCATAAAAACCTAATTCTTGCGGTGCTCACAGGATTTATGATTGGCGCCCTAAATAAAATTTGGCCGTGGAAAGAGGTACTGCAATATAGGCTTAGTCACTCTGGCCACGAAGTTCCGTTTATTGAACGCAGTGTACTCCCACAAAATTTTGAGGGAGAACCTCAAATTTTATATGCGCTTCTATTCGCTGTAGTAGGTTTTTTAACAATCTTTTTATTAGAGCGAATAGCAGTGAAAAAAGGAGCAGTCACTAATTAATAAACCCGATAAAATTCAATTCAGTAAACCTTTATAACAAATAAAACCTTGTACGAAAATCGCTCCTTCTCCGATAAAACTTGGCTCGTTCTAAAAGGACTGGGCATGGGAGCGGCAAATAAAGTACCTGGCGTTTCAGGAGGCGTGGTGGCATTTGTAGCAGGTTTTTATGAAGAGTTTATCTATTCGCTTCAAAAAATAAATAGAAAAGCTTTTAAACTTCTTATCAATGGGCGATTTAAAAGTTTTTATCAATACACGAACGGGCAGTTTTTAAGTTTGTTAATAATGGGAATGGTGATAAGCTATTTCAGCATTTCCAAAATATTAGATTATTTAATTGTTCATTACGAGCTCTACGTTTGGAGTGCTTTTTTCGGAATGATTATAGGCTCCATTTATTTTATTGCAAAAGATTTTGGCAACTGGAACCGAAAGTATATAGCCTATTTACTATGCGGTGTAATTGCAGGCGTCGCCATAAGTTTTCTGGAACCCGCAAAGGAAAATAACAACTTAATTTTTGTGTTTTTCTGTGGAATAATAAGCGTTTCGGGAATGACGTTGCCAGGGCTTTCGGGCTCCTTTATTCTCATGCTTTTAGGAAATTATGTACTGCTTTTGGTGGACGCAGTTAATGCGTTGTTCGATACTTTTATAGATGTTTTTCAGTGGGATTTCAGTTGGATTTACAACACCCAGCGCGTTGAACTTTTAGAGGTTTTAGCCGTATTTTCATTGGGTTCAATAGTGGGTTTAGTTTCGCTTTCGCATCTTTTGGCCTATGTGCTAAAGCGATTTAAAAAAGCTACTTATGCCGTTATCATTGGGTTTATTGCTGGTTCTTTGGGCGTAGTTTGGCCTTGGAAAGAAGAAAGATTTGCAGTAGATCGTTTTGACGTAATGCAAATTGATGCCAGCGGCAGAAAAATAATTACTGGATATACAAGGTATTTACCTTCAGAAATTAACTTGGAAACCATACTCGCTATTGTCTTTATTATCATCGGAATATTGATTGTGCTTAGCTTAGACTGGTATGACAATCACAATAAGAAACAGCATGGCTAAGTTTGGATTAATAGGAAAAAACATAGACTATTCATTTTCACGAAAGCACTTTTCTGAAAAATTTGAAAAAGAAAAGCTTCCGCATACCTACGAGAACTTCGATATTGAA
Source organism: Aequorivita vitellina (assembly GCF_022008365.1). Taxonomy (GTDB): domain Bacteria; phylum Bacteroidota; class Bacteroidia; order Flavobacteriales; family Flavobacteriaceae; genus Aequorivita; species Aequorivita vitellina. Next base: position 39,856 of record NZ_JAIRBA010000021.1, on the reverse strand, counting down.
ACTATTGAATTCTTTCCGAAGATTATAGCTGAAACCGAAGCGTTAAAAGGATTGAACGTCACCATTCCGTATAAACAAGAAATAATTCGGTTTCTCGATAATTTAAATGAAGAAGCTGAAAAAATTGGAGCCGTAAACACCATTAAAATTTCCGAAGACAAAAAACTTACGGGCTATAATACCGATCATTTCGGGTTTCAAAAAGCACTTGAAGTATTTTTACCGCTTCAACAAAAAACCGCACTTATTTTGGGCACAGGCGGCGCTTCTAAAGCTATTGCGTATGCTTTGGGTAATTTGGGTTTCCACTATAAATTTGTAAGTCGGAAAAGTGGTTCTAATACATTGAAGTATTCAGAATTAAATGAAACGATAATTGAAAACCACCTATTAATAGTAAACTGTACGCCTTTGGGCACGTTTCCAAATCGTGCCGAATGTCCGGGGATTCCGTATCAATTTCTTACAAAAAACCATTTGCTTTTCGATTTAATCTACAATCCCACCGAAACCGAGTTTTTAAAACGCGGAAGACTTCAGGGCGCACAAACCAGTAACGGACTGAAAATGTTAGTGCTGCAGGCCGAGAAAGCTTGGGAAATCTGGAATTCATAAATTTCGCATAAAAACATTCAAAAAACCGCTGTGTACTTTGCCAATTGCGCAGTTGTTAGTATATTGACCCTCCAAGAAAAATGAACCTAAACATTGAAAAAAATGTCTGACGAAAAATTGCCGCAGGAAGAAAATGACAAAGAAATTTCAGCGAATAAAACGGCTGAGAATACAAATGCAGAGACCCATTCTGCAGATACTTCAAAAGAAGAAACTGTAAATAAAGCAGTTGCTAACGAAACGGAACAGGCAGATAAACCGGCCGATGAAAGCACAGAAAATGGTTTAGAAAAGGAAGATTCAGCGGCAGATAAAACCTTGCAGGAAGAGAAAAACACTGAAAAGGGTACCGTGGTGGAAGAAGCGATGGTAGCCGAAAAAACGGCTGTGGAGCAGAAAGCCACTACCGATGCACCTATCATAGAAGAGATAGAAACAGCCGAAAGTGTTACAGGCAATAAAACCGAAGATGAAGACGAGGAAGAGATTGCCTCATCTGAAGATGAAGAGGAAGAGGAAGATTCTGAAGAGAAGGCTCAAAAAGATTACAGCACGCTTTCGGAAAAAGAATTGGTCACCGAATTTGAAACGCTTTTAAAGACGAAAAAAATACAAGATTTAAAGCACGATGTTGAAGAAATTCGTTCTGAATTTAACAGTAAATTCAACGAGGAGTTGGAGCGCAAAAAAGAAGAATTTTTAGCTGCCGGCGGAAACATTATCGACTTTCATTATACCACGCCTTTAAAGAAAGAATTCAATTCGTTATATTTTGACTATAAGGAAAAACGCAACAATCACTACAAGAATCTTAAAAAAGATCTTCAGTCTAATTTAGACAAGCGTTGGGAGTTAATAGAAGAGTTAAAAGGGCTTTTGGGGGCTGAGGAAAACATAAATACCACTTACAAGCATTTTAAGGAAATTCAGGAAAAATGGCACGTTGCCGGCGCCATTCCGCGAGATAAGTACAACACCGTATGGAATACCTACCATCACCACGTTGAGAATTTTTACGACTTTTTACATTTAAACCGTGAGTTTCGCGATTTAGATTTTAAACACAATCTAGACGCCAAATTAAAACTCATTACCCGTGCCGAAGAGCTTACGCAGGAAGCAGACATCAACAAAGCATTCCGCGAACTGCAGATGCTTCACAAAATGTGGAAGGAAGACATAGGTCCTGTTGCCAAGGAATATCGCGATGAAGTTTGGGACAAGTTTAGTGAAGCTACCAAAGAAATTCACGACAAGCGCCAAGTACAATTAGCCGAATTAGAGAAAAAATACGAAGACAATCTCGAGAAGAAAAAGCAAATTGTTGAAGATATAAAAAAGGCTTCGGAAGAGGCAAAACCAACGCATCAAGGATGGCAAAAAGCCATTAAAAAAGTGCAAGAACTTCGCGATTCATTTTTTAATACAGGAAGAGTTCCACGGGCGAACAACAAGGAAATTTGGAAAGCTTTTAAAGAGGCTACCGGTAGTTTTAACCATCAAAAAAACAGTTTTTATAAGAATCAGAAAAAGGAGCAGTACGCAAATCTTGAAAAGAAACGCGAGCTTATAAAAATTGCTGAAGAAAACAAAGACAGCGAAGACTTTGACGCAACAACCCAATTGATGAAGAAAATCCAAAACGATTGGAAAACCATTGGGCACGTGCCGCGAAAAGATAGCGACAAAATTTGGAAGCAGTTTAAAAAAGCCTGTAATCATTATTTTGATAGGCTACACGCCCAGAAAAACGAGGCTAACAAAGAAGAAGTTGAACATTTTGAAGCAAAGCAAAAAATGCTTGAAAAACTTGCTTCCTTTGAGTTGAGCGGAGATCACAAAAGCGATTTAAAGGCTATAAAAGAAAAGATTACTGCTTGGAAAGAGATAGGTCGCGTACCGTACAACAAACGCAATATTGAACAAAAGTTTAATAAAACTTTAGACGGCTTGTTCTCTAAATTAGATTTGGGCAAGAAGGAGACAGAGCTTATTAAATTTGACAATAAACTGAATACTTTAGTAAATCGCGATGACGATAGAAAACTGCAAAACGAACATTTCTTTATTTCGAAAAAGATAGACGAAACCAAAGATGAAATCCGTCAGTTGGAAAATAATTTAGGTTTTTTCCACCACGTTGATGAAAGCAATCCATTGGTGAAGGAAGTGCATAATAACATTGCCCGCCACAAAGAACAATTGGAAGTTTGGAAGGCTAAATTATCGAAAATTAAAGAGGTTCGGGAAGATTAATTAGGCCTGAGGAAGCGCACGGCAGCTCCTTTACGCAGAGATGCGCGGCAGTGCGTCTCTACGCGGGGGATGACGGGGTGTCTGATTTTTTAGCTTCGTTCCAATACACATCCATTTCGGCTAGGGTCATATCTTTTAACGATTTATTTATTGTCTTGGCTTTGCCTTCTAAATATTGAAAACGTTTTATAAATTTTTTATTGGTGCGTTCCAGGGCGTTTTCTGGATTCACTTTTAGAAATCGGGCGTAGTTTATCATTGAAAATAGCACATCGCCAAACTCGGCTTCTATTTTGTCTTGGTTATCGCTGTTTATTTCGTGTTGTAGTTCCCCTAATTCTTCTTGTAATTTTTCAAAAACTTGTTGCGGTTTTTCCCAATCAAAACCTACGCCTGCTACTTTTTCTTGAATTCTACTCGCTTTTACAAGGGCGGGTAACGATTTTGGCACACCTCCTAAAACACTGGATTTTCCTTCTTTTAGCTTTAAGTTTTCCCAGTTGCGTTTTACTTCTTCTTCGTCTTCCACTTTTACATCGCTATAAATATGTGGGTGGCGCGAAATTAGTTTTTCACAAATACTGTTACACACATCTGCGATATCAAAATCGTTAGTTTCGCTGCCTATTTTCGCATAAAACACTATGTGCAGCAAAACATCGCCCAATTCGTTTTTTACTTCCTGCAAGTCGTTTTCTAAAATTGCATCGCCCAACTCGTAGGTTTCTTCAATGGTTAAATGGCGCAGCGATTCCATGGTTTGTTTTTTATCCCACGGGCATTGTTCGCGCAGCTCATCCATAATAGTCAATAATCTGTCGAATGCTTTTAGTTGGTCTTTTCTGGAATTCATTTTGAATTGGGATTAATTAATTTAGAATTTATGTATTACAATGTAAATAATTTATCACTATTTTTCGAGGAATGGGTTTGCTGTTTTAAACGTAACAAAAAATCCCTAAATCCATTTAGGACTTAGGGATTTTTACTGTATAACTCAATTACCTATTAGTTCAGTAATTAAATTTTAGGTTTTTCGAGAAGCTGCGCTTTTTGTTGTTCCGCCTTTTTTAGTGGACGACGCTTTGGGCGTCGCTGTTTTAGGAGCGGCAGCTTTCGGGGAAGTAACTTTTGTAGATTTAGCTGCTTTAGCCTCTAATTCTTCTTCGTTTGTTTCATCCTTTGTTTCAGAAAAATCGGTGATTCCGTTTTTGATAAGCATATTATACCACTGCACCACTTTTTTGATATCGCTTGCATAGACGCGATCTTCATCATAATCTGGCATAATTCCGAAGAAGAATTCTTCCAACTCTTCTTTAGAAGCTTTGTGGCTTATGGTTTCCTTTCCATCTTCTTTTTCAGAAATTTTCTTGAAAACTTCGCGAAGAGGAACTTCTTCCGTTAGGGTGTAAATAGCTATTTCGGAAAGCAGGCTCACATTGTGGCGGCCGCTAACATTTATAGTTTTACCGTCTAAAAGCGATTCGGCTAAAAAGCCCGCACGGGTTTGTGATTTTAATTTGTAAAGTCCGGGTTTGCCGGAAATGGAAAGCACTTTTTCTAAGCTCATAAAATACCTTTAAAATTTTTTCGGATACAAATATCTTTGGTTTGGTTAATATATACAAGGTTGTTAACGTTTCTTTTTTGCATTGGGGAATTTCATCTTATAATCGATACCCACCTTACCTTTAGAAATGTTTGTCAACTTACTTTTTATCAATCTTTTTTTCAACGGTGAAAGCTTATCTGTAAAGAGAATCCCTTCAATATGATCGTATTCGTGTTGAATTATACGCGCCACGATGCCGCTAAAATTTTCTTTGTGCTTTTTAAAGTTTTCGTCCAAATATTCAATTGTAATATTGGGTTGGCGAAAAACATCTTCGCGAACATCGGGAATACTTAAACAGCCTTCGTTAAACGCCCATTCATCGCCAGATTCTTCAACAATTTGTGCGTTGATAAATACTTTTTTAAAGGTAGAAACAAATTTTCGTTCTTCTTCCGTGAGATCTTCATCATCTTCAAAAGGAGTGGCATCTACTATAAACAGGCGGATAGGCATATTTACTTGCGGTGCTGCAAGACCAATGCCGTGAGCCTCATACATAGTCTCGAACATATTACTTATAACTGCGTCCAGATTTGGGTAATCTTTGGAAATTTCTTTGGTTTCCTTTCTTAAAACTGGGTCGCCGTAGGCTATTATTGGTAAAATCATTTTTTAATGTATAATGTTTAATGGCTAATGAATATTCAGTAATTATTATCTGTTTAATTTTTTTTCAGCGGTAATTTTTGAGGCTATAAAAATGGAAGTCAATTCTGCAGATTCTTTGAGCAATGGCTCACAATTATCTTTAGGTAAAAGATCTTCATCCATTAAAAATTCAATCCAAAAATTACTCTCATCTGCTTCTTCAACAACAATACTAAGTTTAGCAATAAAACTCTTCTTTGATTGCCCCAAACAAACTGCTCTATAATTAGCTCCGACTTTGACATCGGATAAGCTGACCTTCCATATGACTTCCCATTTTTGTTATAGGAAGTGAAATTGCCAATTTAACACAACGATGCGCAAAAGTTTTGGAGCGTAGTTTTATATCCTTTTCCATTTTTATAAAATTTTGTAAATGAATTTATTCATTAAACAATTTTCATTATTCAATATTCATTATACATTATAAAGGTATTCTTGTAAAATTATCGTTGCGCTAATTTCATCTACTAAGGCCTTGTTTTGGCGTTGTTTCTTTTTTAGACCGCTGTCTATCATTGTTTGGAAAGCCATTTTACTGGTGTAACGTTCATCGACGCGCTTTACTTCTAAATTGGGGAAAATATTTACAAATTTCTTTAAAAACTTCTGAATTTCCGCTTCAATATTAGAGTGGGTTCCGTCTTTTTGTTTTGGCTCGCCCACTAAAACCAATTCTACTTTTTCGGAAGCGAAATACTTCTTCAAAAACGGAATTAATTCAGAAGTAGCAACCGTTGTTAAGCCCGAAGCAATTAACTGCAACTCGTCTGTAATGGCGATGCCTGTGCGTTTACTACCGTAATCTAATGCCAAAATTCTTCCCATAACGACTGCAAAAATAAGGGATTCGGAAATAGTATGCTATTATCAACCACAATTTTGAATTATGAAGCCTATATTTGTGGATATGAACCACGAATCACGACATAAGGGAAACACGATAGTTTAAAAGTATAAATTGAGTTTATCAATAAGAAACTCGCGATTCGCAATGTCCTTCAATCTTGGTTCAAAACAAAATACTTGAAAAAATAAAAAAATGCAAGAATTACAAAAAACCATAGAAAAAGCTTGGGAAGACCGTTCCCTACTTACCGAAACGGAAACCATCGTCGCCATTCGTGAGGTGGTGAATTATTGCGACCAAGGCAAATTGCGTTGCGCAGAACCCACTGAATCGGGCGGCTGGCAAGTAAACGAATGGGTTAAAAAAGCAATTGTGCTCTACTTCCCCATTCAAAAGATGAAAACCTTGGAAGTGGGTATTTTTGAATATCACGATAAAATTCCTTTAAAATCTGGGTACGAAGCAAAAGGTATTCGCGTTGTGCCGCATGCGGTTGCGCGACACGGAGCCTATATTTCGAGCGGGGTAATACTTATGCCAAGCTATGTAAACATTGGCGCTTATGTAGATGAAGGTACTATGGTAGATACTTGGGCCACAGTGGGCAGCTGTGCACAGATTGGCAAAAACGTACACCTCAGCGGTGGCGTAGGCATTGGCGGCGTTTTAGAGCCACTACAAGCCGCCCCAGTAATTATTGAAGACGGTGCCTTTATTGGTTCGCGCTGCATAGTTGTTGAAGGCGTACGGGTTGGGAAAGAAGCCGTTTTAGGTGCCAATGTGGTATTGACCGCTTCCACAAAAATTATAGATGTTACTGGTGAAAATCCTGTAGAAATAAAAGGATCGGTACCACCACGGTCGGTTGTAATTCCGGGTAGTTATACTAAGAAATTCCCAGCCGGAGCGTATCAAGTGCCCTGCGCCCTCATTATTGGACAGCGGAAAGAAAGCACGAATCTAAAAACCTCGTTGAATGATGCGTTGCGGGAATATAGTGTTGCGGTTTAGAGATTAATTAAAATAGTTTTATTGTTCAAAAAAAGGAATGACAAATTCTGTTATGCCCCATGTTATATGTAGTCCCTACGGGACTTAGAATTGACGGGTCTCTATTTTCTACCCATATTTAATGCCTAACGGCATTATGCCCCAGTAGTCCCTACGGGACTTGGAAGTGACGGTCCTCTATTTTCTACCAATATTTAATGCCTAATAGCATTATGCCTCAGTAGTCCCTACGGGACGAGGAAGTGACGGGTTTCCATTTTCTACCTATATTTAATGCCTAACGGCATTATGCCCCAGTAGTCCCTACGGGACTTGGAAGTGACGGGTTGCCATTTTCTACCCATATTTAATACCTAACCGCATTTTGTCGGAAAATAGTACGATATTGCAGCTAAACAAATGTCTCGAAGGGACATCATGTTTTTTTAAAATCCGGCAATACTGTTATGAAATATATAGTTACATTTATAATCTTAGGTTTCGCTTTAATTGGTTATTCGCAAGAAAAAAACTGTTCAAATTTCAGGATTGGAGAATTTCGTTATGTTGAAGAGAATATGCCCGAAAAAATAATTCGGACCGAATCCATGCAAATTGAAACAAATTTTGACAACAATGTTGTAATTAAATCAACTATTGAATGGATATCGGACTGTACATATATTTTAACGTATAGTGAAATTTTAAACTACAAGTATGATACGAGTGATATTATTGGGAAGAAGATTTATTGTGAAATTGTAGAAACGAATGCCCATGAATTTAAAGTTCACGCCAAAAGCGATACGATGGATGAAGTAATACCCTTTTTAAAAATAAACCCGTAAATTCTTCGTCGCAACCTAAAATTGAATTGGTTTGGCGATAACTTATTTGCAAATACTATAGAACAAATAGAAATGAAAAAGCTGTTTTTGTTATTCCTCACTTGCTTTACCACAGTTTTATTTTCGCAAACTGTAGAAGAAGTTGATGCTGCTTCTTATAAGATTTGCAACTATTTAGGCACTTTAGATTATATTGAAAATGACGAAATAAAAATGGATATTCTTTTTCGCGACCCAATGGATGACGCTTTAAACGCCGTCCCCGAGGCCGATGCTGAAGAATTTCAAAAGCGTATTTATTACAGGCTACAGCGAAATTGTGTGGATTTTCAGGAGTTATTGCAAAGGCTTGAACCACATAAAGACGACGCGAGAATAACTTCTGTGAAACCTATTTCCACGATTTCAAAGAAAGAGCTAAAGAACTTTAAGAAAACTGAAGACTTCAGCTATTTGGAAGCCGACGGGAAGCGAACAAAGGTGAAAATCAGCGACGGGTTTTGGCAGGATTATTTTGAAGATAATACGTATTCAAAACTCACTTTTAGCTGGATTGACGAAAATAAGTTTAAACTTATATTTATAGAAAGCAACAACGAAACCCGTGCTAATTTAAGCATTCCGGGCGATGCGTATTTATATGAAATAATTGAAAAGACAAAGGAATATTACGTTGTAAGCGCGGAAGTGGAAGGGCAAAAAGTGTATCAGATATTTAAATTATATTATTAGAATTGGAAACTGGACCGCTTGTTTCTCCGCTAAAACTATGGCCACTAAAGGTCGGTGCAAGTATCAGAAACCGAGACTCACTACAGTACATTGTAAATATTGCTGTTAAAATTTAAGATTGGCGTGAATTTCGAGGTAATGGATTTGTTTCGAAACTTCCTTTAATAATTTCATTACCAGCTTCCGCCGCCCCCGCCGCCAAAGCCACCTCCCGAAGAACCTCCACCTCCAGAACCGCTGCTTGAAGGCGAACTTACCATAGTTGATTTTGCCGACGAAATAGAAGATGCAAACGAATTAGAAAAGTTATGCATCGTGAAGGCGCCAGTTGATGAGGTGTACCAACTTGGGGGTTGTAAATTGAGTGCTTCAAACTTTTTTGCCCACTGATCAAACAGACCAAAGGCCAGTGCATACCCCATCGTAGTTTCAAAATAGGACGGGCTATCTTGAAGCAGCATTTTTAATTTGTTTTCTTCGGCTATTTTTATAAAATTTCTAAACCCTTTTAATTCTGAAAGTATTTCATTGCCTTTGGCGTTTTTCTTCACCAAATGCACACTCATAAAAAGTAGAAATATTGTAACGGGAATTACCGCCAAGGCCGCAATTAAACCCCACGTAACTATAAAAGCAAAGAAGAGAATACCGCTCAATATTACCATGCCAATAATGGTTCTGGTTTGTATTTTTTTGGCTTTTGGATCGTAATATTTTTGAGCTTTTTTCTTCAACATTCTTTTGGCACTAGCCATTTTTGTGTAAAAAGTATTTTTAAGGCTACTTATTAAAACTTCTTTTTCTCCGTGCTCGGAAGCGCTTCCGAAGAGGCCACTAAAAATTTTCTTTTCATAATCTGGCGCGCCATCCGGTAAGGGGCGTAACCTTGTAATTTTGGTGTCGTCTTTTTCAAACCAGCCTTTTTTTGGAATTTCTTCCATAGCAATTAATCCTCGCGAACCCCAATACGGAATTAATGAAATAAGGTCTTGTGTATCTTCGCTATCGTCTATTAAAAACCCAGCCATGGACGGATCGATGCCGCTTGGCGGGAAATAGCTGGTTGTTGCCACTACCCTATCATCTTTACCGTATTTGTTCCAAATTGCGTAAAATACTAGTAGCAATAATCCTAAAATAAGCGTCCAGCCGTAGTCTGCCCAAAATGGCCACCACGGTTTTATTTCCTTTACTGAATTTAAGGGTAGGTTTAATAATACAGTTACGTTTTGTCCGCTATACGATTTAAAATCGGGAACACTTGTCGCGGAAAAAACCCCATCATTATAGGATACATTGAAATCTGAACTTTCAACATCTTGTCCCGTAAAACCGGTGTAAACAAAAAAATCATCTAAGTTAGCATCTACATTTTCGGGCAGGTGAATATTAAAATCTATTTTTTCAAAAACCGTGCTCCAGTCAGAAGCTTTGACGTTCCAGTAAAACCGAATTTTTTCCCTTTCAAAAAGAAAAGCGTTGTAAACCCGATATTTTATTTCGTAGTGTTGTGGGCCAATAACCGTTACGTCCTTATCGCCAATTTTTATTTGTAGGTTGTCACTAAGTTTTTGTAAAAATTCAGGATCGGCATCAAATTTATGGCCAGGTACTTTAATTTTGGTAATTCTAATCCTGCGTTTTTCTTGGATGCTATCTTCGGTAAGCAAGTCGTAATTAACGCGAATGTTTCTAAATATACCGTGTTTATATGTATTAAAAGTAATGTCGTAATTTTCAACCACATCAAAGTAGCCTTCCTCGTGGATGTAGATATCTACTTGGCATCGGTTTACGGTAAATTCCTGAGCCGATGTTTTCAAGAAAAACAACATTCCTATTAATAGCAGAAACAGTTTTTTATTGAACCACGGGGTGTACTTCTTACTTATTGTCACTTTATTAGTTATTAAAAATAATCTGGTATTTCAGTTGATGGTTATTGCGTTACTGGGTTACTGGGTTTTTGAGGTATTGGGTTATTAGCTTTGTAACCAAAACCTTTAATTAAAACTCACTTTTACGTTTTCGCGGGTAGCTGGGTCAACTTCAAAATAGTCGAAATGTTGGTAGCTAAACATTCCTGCAAAAAGCACTCCTGGGAAGCTTTCGCCATAGGTATTGTTTTCGCGAACTGTGCCGTTGTAGTATCTGCGGCTTCGCTCAAGGTTTTCCTCAATTTCGCTTAGCTTTTGCTGTAAATCTATAAAGCCTGCATTCGCCTTTAGGTCTGGGTATGCTTCACTTAACGCAAAAATGCTTCGCAGGGTTTGTTGCAGTTGGTTTTCAGCCTTTATCTTCGCATTTATTTCATCAGAAGGGACAGACATGGCTGCGTTTCTAGCTTGAATTACGCTTTCCAGAGTTGTTTTTTCGTGTGCTGCGTACCCTTTTACGGTTTCAACAAGGTTCGGGATTAGGTCGTAACGGCGTTTAAGAGCGACATCAATATTGCTCCAGGCGTCTTTCACCATATTTTTGTTTTTCACAAAACGGTTGTAAACGATCACGAGCAAAAGCCCTACGACAACAATTACGCCTAATAAAAGTAGAATGGTACTCATAGTATTGGTTGTTAGTTTAAAATGGATAACTAAGATACTATAATTTCTTTTGAAATGAAGAAAACATCGGTTCAAAAACCGATTTTGAATAGGTTTCCTCTTCAACTTTTATAAGAATATGTGTAAAATTAACAAGTCATTTTGCCCTGATATAAATAGAAAGTAATAGTTTTGAAAGCTATGGAATTGTTCGATTTTGAAAGGGATACGCAACGCAACCTACTTCCCAAAGACGGCACTGTGAATTACTTTGGAACAGTTTTTACTGAAGAAGAAGCGAACCGCTATTTCGATATATTACTGAATACAATTGCTTGGAAAAACGACGAAACCATTATCTTCGGAAAAAAAATTATCACAAAGCGAAAAGTGGCGTGGTACGGCGAACGCGAGTTTGAATACACCTATTCTAAAGTCACCAAAAAAGCACAGTTGTGGACGCCCGAGTTGCTGCAACTTAAAAAGCAGGTTGAAGCCAAGTGCGGCGATACTTTTAATAGTTGTTTGTTGAATCTTTACCACAGTGGCGAAGAAGGCATGGCGTGGCACAGCGATGCCGAAAAAGATCTTAAAAGAAATAGCGCCATCGCCTCGGTAAGTTTTGGGGCGGAGCGGAAATTTGCGTTTAAGCATAAAGAGACGAAGGAAACGGTTTCACTAAATCTACAAAACGGCAGCCTTTTGATAATGAAAGGCACAACCCAAAGCCATTGGCTGCACCGACTGCCACCAACAAGGAAAGTGCATGCGCCACGGATTAATTTAACTTTTAGGACGATTGAGACATAGACTAGGTTTACGAGCGTATAAAATGTGGTAACAGCCACTCACGCCACCCATCTTTCACATTGAATTACTTAAAGGAAAGCATCAAAATTTTATGAGAACTGCAGAAGTAAAAAAAATAGCCTTAATTATATTTCACGTAATTACAGTTATGCTTTTGTTTACTTCTGTTTCCTTGGTGCTGGATAAAATATTCACACAAGACAGCACCGACATTAGCACAGAACCCTCTTTTGAAAATACCTTCGAGCTTGTATTTACTATTGCGACCATCTTTCTTGCAGCTGCGAGTTGGTATATCCTTGTAAAAAAATGGATTCACGATAGGAAGCTAGCCTATTATCTAAAATCACTCCTATTCACCAACACCATAATTATTATTGGCTTGGTTTTGCTTTTGTTGGTTTAGATTGCTTCACCATTTTATTTAAACCCAGCGTTAATTACTTAAACACCTCCCCTACTTTGTGGGTTCGGGTGTAATTTCTGTGTGTACAAATATTGGGTATCGCTTTTTAAATTTAAGGAGATGGATGCTCGTTTTAATGCTAATTAGATTAGCAAGGCATTTATTGCTATTGTAGATTAATGAGCGTAGTAGCGTTGCAAGGGGTATATGGTATATTTTATATACTATAAACATACTGTAAATATACTATAAAGTTACTATAATCTTACTATACCAGTACTATATATATACTATACAATTTATTCACACTACGCTATGAATGGACGCTTCATATACGATGTTGGTTAACTACCTCGGAGTCGAAGTTGAAGTCGAAGTTGAAGTTGAAAATGGGCTTTGGGGGTTGGTTGATTTGGGAATTGGGATTGGGGGACCACGAATACACGAATTTTATTTTCTTTCGCTACGTTCGATGGGTGGTTGTGAATGTCACTACTGTTTCCTTCGTGGCGCTTCGAATGGGGCAAGAATTCACAAATTATTGTTGGAGCTTTGGGAGCCGGTGGTCTCGATACAAATTTTAGTAAGCGCGCTGCACTTTCTAAAATTCACTCGGACACCTTTGAGGGTGACGTTTGATGAGTTTGGTTTGAGTAAGCAACTTCGTGTTTAATCTGTGTGTTCCTTCCCCTATCTACCAAGGTTATTTAAAAGACCAATGTTTCTCTAAGGGGAAGATGGCAGCTGGGAGATACTTTTGATTGTTTATCTAATTTTAAATCCCAGCTGACAGAAGGGGTAGGGTCCCCCAACCTGAGAGGGGAGTCGATTCGTCTTTGACATAAGGAGAGAAGCCCGCGAGTACCAAGCTGGAATAGATTCACAGTTAAAGAATCTAATGGCACAGCAAACACTAGAGGTTTTGTAGTGTCTTCTTCCTAAGTAACTGATTTTGTAGACAAATATATTATATAAAATACGTATTAAACTGATGTGTACGAATCAAAAAGATGCTAAATCCCTGTCATTAATTAAAAAAACAAGCACTGACATATTTACATATATAATTTCAAAATCTTAGCGGGTACAAATAAAAACTTTATCGGGTATTGTAATAAATATTCCTATAGCCCGATAAAACCATCAAGAAGTATTAATTATCTTTTGTTAAATTTTTTTCATAAGCCAGTGTCCATCCAAAAATAATATGGTTTACAATTGACAAAACTGGATCAAAATTATTGAGTTTATTAAAATAAAAGACTTAATGGTTTTTTTATTTTGACATTTATTTATAATTTAGCCTTTCTCCCCAGAAATTTTGAGCTAAAAATAGCCGTAAATTTAACGAACACATTTTTATAGTGGCTTTGGTCATATGAATAACTCATGTTTTCTGACATGGAAAAAAATTAATTTATGTTACAAAAATTATTAACGATTGGGGAATGGCACAGCCAGGGCAAAAGTGAGTGGGCTCAGAATAGGAATGTCTACAGCGAATATTGAAATAAATAAACTGAAATATTTTTTCTTAAAATATAAAGATGATTACAACACTCTACAATTTTGCTAAATTATTATATAGTGATGAAAACCTGCAGCCATACTTCTCTCCTGCAGAAAATCCCTTTGAAGGAAGAGAGATCAACGGCAAAGTTCTTAAGGGAATTGTGGAAGAAGGAAGTTTTTCACACTTTGAGTTAGAGGATTTCAATTCTACTTTTATTCCAAAATATTTATATAGAAGACCTCCCGGTGCTAATGGGACTAATACTGTTCCTACACTTTATATAAATACAAAAGATCCTAATAAAACTTCTAAAAAAATCCGGCAAAGTATAGAAAATTACAATTTGGATTTTACTTCCAAAGAGGATCTAGAAAAGGCGATTCACCTTTTTGAAGAATTTGATTTTAATAAAGGTTACTACTACATCATTACCTTTTCTATTGACGGAAAATATTTCGGTGAGTTTGAAGAATATATAAGTGTATTTGAAGAAGAAGCTTACAAAAAATATTATCAGAAGAATTACGGGAAAACCAAAAAGAAAAATCAGCTATGCGCGCTGACAAATAAGTCTGCCACAGTGTATGGTTTTGTGGATACATTGGGCTTCACGGTTGATGCGGATTCCTTTAGAAGAAACAGTTTTGATGCAAATAAAGCCTATACAATGTTTCCTGTTTCTGAAGAGGCCATCCCATACCTTGAAGGAGCAAGGGGGATTTTATTGAATAGATTAAGCGCCCATTTTTTCGGAAGTTTTAAATATGCCCTAGTCCCGCATTTCGTATTTCAGCCGGAACTCTCTTTAGCCCAATACATAGCTTCCAAGTTCTTGGATAAAGCCGCACTTAATATTGATAATAATGATGGAGCCAATGGTTTTTTTAATGATACCGAATTAATTTTAAATGAAATTATAGAAGATGGAGATTTAAGGAGGAACGATATCTACTATACAATGTTGTTCTTTGAGCAGCAACAAGCTCAATTTAAGATATATCTTGAACTGAATGATGTTCTTCCATCACGGATTGCTAAAGTTTTGGACGCAAAAAAAGAAGCTGAAAACCACTATCATATTTACACCACCTATATAACAAAAAAAGGAGAAGTTAGACAACAAAAAATTACATTATTTCGACTCAGAGAATATTTTATTACTGGTCAAAAAAATATCCAACCAGCTTTTTTTAGATTAATTCAAAGCATTTTCACTGGACAGCCTTATGATGACTCCAAGGTGATACGTTTGATATTAGAATCTTGGAAAAAATCGTTCAAAGAGAATTATCATAATGAAGAAAACACCTTCAACTATTTGGTGAAATATTCATTGGGGAATCTCATTTTCTTAAATGCATTAGAAATTTTTAAATCTGAATATAAAATGAGTAAACACAGTTTAACAACAGAGAAGCAAGATGCGTTTTCTTTTATAGAAGCTCATCCCGCTTATTTTGAGAAGGAATATCTAAAGGGAGCTTTTATTTTTGGCTGTCTGACCACCCGGTTGTTATACAATCAACCTGGGAATGCTTTTATGAAAGAACTGAATGGATTGAATATCGATAAGGATCTTATTTCAAAGAAATTTCCAAAACTTATTGCGCGACTGCGGCAATATGACAAAGAGTTCTCTTCTCTGGAAGCGGCAGCGATGCGTTATTTTGCAAATGAAGAAAAAGTCAGTAAAGATGAAATTTCATTTGCATTTACAATGGGATTAGTCCTGCAAAAAGATTTCGACAGAATTAATAAAGACAATAAATCATTAAATACAGAAGAAAAATGAGTAACATTATTCAAAACCGAAGCGAGATTTTATTTCTCTACGATGTAAAATATGCCAATCCCAACGGCGATCCGATGGATATGAACCGCCCCAGAATCGATGAAGATTCCAATCATTGTTTGGTAACAGATGTGCGTTTAAAACGAACCATCCGAGATTATTTTTTAGAGAAAGGATATGATGGTCAAACAGATGCCAATAAAGATATTTTTATCAGAGATGAAGGAGGCAAGCCAGTAACAGGTGCTACCAGGGCAAAAGCTTATAATGACAAAGATGAGTTTATCGAAAAATATCTTGATGTAAGATTATTTGGTGGGGTTTCTGCCGCGACAGGGAAAAAATTCAACCTGACTGGTCCTGTTCAATTTGGAATGGGGAAAAGCCTGCATCCTGTAAAAGAAAACTTTATTAAAGGAACTGGAGCTTTCGCAACAAAAGAAGGCGCAGAACAAAAAACCTTCAGGGAAGAGTATAATATCACCTATGGATTGATAGGGTTTCACGGAATCATTAATGAAAACGCTGCAAAACATACGAAACTGACAGATGAAGATATGAATTTATTCATTGAAGGAACTTGGAATGGCACCAAAGATTTGATTTCAAGATCAAAGAAAGGTCATATGCCGCGCCTATTGGTAAAGGTAAATTACCAGCCTGGTTTTTATATTGGTGACCTTCTTGAAAACATAGAATTACTAGTAGAAAATGATAAAGAAGTAGATCAAATACAGGACGTTACAGAATTTGTTTTGCAAACGGAAAAACTAAATCAGGTTCTTCAGAAGCATCAGGATAAAATTCTATCTGTGGAAGTAAAAATAGATGACAGACTTCAACTAAGCGAGCCAATATTTAAAGCTCAGGAACTGGAATTTTAAAATGGAAATTAAAAAGACATTAGTTTTCGACATTTGGGGAGATTATGCTCATTTCAAAAAGATCTATGTAACCACTTCTGCTCTCACTTATTCTTTGCCGTTTAAAACTTCCATATTCGGATTGGTTGGAGCCATAATCGGATTGGATAATAGAGAAAACAAGTATCTAGATTATTTTGATGAAGCTAACTGTCGATTGGCTATTCAGGTTATCAATCCAATTCGGATTCTGAGGATTAATATCAATCTTTCACCGAAAACAGGACCTATTAAAGATAACCGAAAGCCGACGACAATGGAATATATTGTCAAACCTTGTTACCGGATTTTCTTCTCTCACACCAATGATGAAATTTATAACTCGCTAAAAGAAAACCTAGAGGAAAAGAAATCTGTTTATACTCCGGTTTTAGGGTTGGCACATTGTTTAGCGAATTTTCAGTTTCTTGGAGAATACGAGATAAAAGAAGATAACGGGATTGCAGTGATTGATTCCATTCTTTTGAAAAGCGAGGTGAAAAGTTTAGATACTTCATCGTGGAATGAAAATCAAGTTCGCATTCAGGAACAGGCAATGTATCCTTTAGAAATGAATACAACCAGAGAGGTTACAAAGAGAGATAATATTTTATTTGACCTAAATGGTAATCCTATTCAGGCTGAAGTTGAGAAATACTATCGCCTAATTCTAAAAGGACAGCCGGTTAATATTATTATGATGTAATGGAGTGGATCTCTCACGATGACAGATTGCTGAAAGAGCATTTAGCTGGGTTGAAGAAGGTTTCTGAGCAAATTCTTCCAGAGAAAAAACAAAACTTCTTTTCATCGGAAGAATTAAAGAATAAGGTTCTTGCTTTGATTGCCTACCACGATCTTGCTAAAGCTTCTGTTTATTTTCAGCTTTATCTTGCTTATGCTCTTCTTGGAAATAACAAAGAACATAGGGACTATTCTAAAGCGGTTTTAGAAGGTTTTATAGAGAAGAACAAAGTGTATTTGAAAAAATGGAAAGAAAATCCCTCGTTAAAAAATCACGCTTTATTTGGTGCTTGGATGAGTTTGTATTTATGGGATGAATCCATCACATATTCCAAAGAAGTCTTCCTGTTTGTAGAGATTCTGAAAGCCCACCACGGTGCTCTTAAGAATTTTGAACAAGCTTCTGTAAATCCAAGAAATGATAGAGACACACTCGTTGAAACTGGAGCAACTATAGATTTTGTGAAATATGCAAGAACGATGTCCGAACTAGATTTGCCATTTCAATTCGGAAATATTTCTGAATTATTAACAAGTTTTAAAGGATTCAAATTTGATATGAAAGTTGTTTCGGATCTTTCACAAAATAAGAACAGTTCATTTTATTTTCAAACCTTGTTTTTGTATTCATTCCTTTTAAGTGCTGACAAAGGCGATATGATGCTTCAAAAAAAAGAATGGAAACGCTTTCCAATTAAAAGTCAAATAATTGATGAGTATAAATCCAAATTCATACAAACCCAACATTCCATAAATACTCTGAGAGAGGAGGCTTATCAAACTGCCGTTTCTCGGGTCATTGCTCTTGGAGATCAAAACTTTTACTCCATTACGCTTCCCACGGGTTTGGGAAAAACGCTTACCGCTTATAAAACAGCACTTCAAATTAAGGAAAAATACGCCCCTGATTTTAGGATTGTCTATTGCTTGCCTTTTACATCCATCATTGATCAAAATGCAAGCGTTTTTAATGATATTTTAGAGGGTGCTGTTATTGACAAGGGAAATATCGGAGTTCATCATCACCTTTCGATTCCTGATATTAAAAAAAAGGAAGATATTGAAGAAGGGTTTTATCCTAACTGGGAATATATTATAGAAGGCTGGCAAAGTGAAATAACCATTACAACTTTTGTGCAATTATGGGAAAGCATTTTTGCCAATCACAATCGCCAACTTCGGAAGTTTCATAATCTGGTAAACAGTATTATTATTTTGGATGAAGTTCAATCTATTAATCCAAAACTATTTCGTGCATTCGAATTTGTGATGGAAGCCATGGCAAAATATTTCAACACTAAGTTCATATTTGTGACTGCTACTCAACCCATTTTACTGAAAAATAAAGTCAAAGAATTGTGTTTTAAATATGAAGATGATTACTTCTTCTCTCAAATGAACCGTACTGTTCTTGACACTTCTCTGCTACAAAAGAAAGAATTGATGAATGAGGAAGAATTGATGGAAATTGTTCTGACAGATTATGAAGAAAATGAAAAATCTATTTTGATAATATGTAACACCATTGGCTTCTCTCAAAAACTAAGGCAACTTCTTTCGGATTATGTGGAAGAAACCAGTTTATTTTATTTGTCTGCTTCTATAATTCCCTTTTTCCGCGAAAAAACTCTTTCTTCTATCAGAAAAAAATTGGACAGGAATCAACGAATAATCCTAGTTTCCACTCAGGTAGTTGAGGCTGGAGTAGATATCGATTTTGGCACGGTTTATCGTGATTTTGCTCCCCTGTCTTCCATAAATCAAGCAGCGGGGCGATGCAATCGAAATGCTGGAAAAGACGTATCTAAAGTGATCCTGTTCAGAAGTGGCAAGGATAAAATTTACGATCCCACCCAACTGGATATTACCAAAAATGTTTTAAACTCCTTTTCTCCCCAAATTCCTGAAAATCAATTTTATGAATTAAATCAAAAATATTTCGCCGCTGTAAAAAATAAGATTCAGGAAGGTTCTGACGTCAGCAATAATTTGATTAAGGATATTCTTACTCTAAAATTTGAAAATATTGGGACAGATAAAAATTACCGATTGTTTGTTGAGAAATATATAACCTATAGTTATTTCATACCTGTTAATAAAGAGGCGGAAGATTTATGGAACGATTATATGAAAAAGTTTGAAAACGATTTTTTTAGAAGAAAGCAAGAAATACAATTGCTGATGCCAAAGCTGATGAAATTTGTAGTGAATATTCCAGATTATATTTTTCTACCCACAGAAGAAGAAAAAGAAATGGTTATAATAAAAAGAGACGATTGGGAAGAGTTTTACAATATAAAACAAGGCTATAAAAGCAAAACCGAGTCCAATTCCGTTGCTGTTTTTTAAAATTAAAAAGAAGAATTCAATGTCGTTAACCACTACAAAAGAAATACAAATCTGTCGCATAAAATTCCCAGAGATCAAATTACAAACTCGCGACGCCCATAAACTTCGCGGCTATTTTGGCAATCTCTTTAGGCAGCACTCCCCTATTTTGCACAATCACTATGAAGATGGTCGGTTTCGGTATAAATACCCAAGTGTCCAATATAAGGTAATTAAGAATGTGCCTACACTCATTGGCATTAATGAGGGTGCTGAATTGTTGCCTAGTTTGTTTTTAAAAATCAAGGAACTGGATATCGATGGAGAGAAATTCGATGTAAATACGAAGAATATAGAATTAAAGAGTGAGAAAGTGGGTTATAGTCAGAACTTACACGAATACGAATTTGTCACCTTATGGATGGGTCTTAACCAGACCAATTACGCCAAATATCAAAAGCTCAATAGTGAGGTAGAAAAACAGGATATGCTCAATGCCATACTGGTGGGACATATTTTAAGCTTTTTCAGGAATACAACTATTGAATTAGAGTCTCATGAACGTTTAATGGCGAAGGTAAGCGTACAAGAGAATAGCACTAATTTCAAGGAAAATAAGATGATCGCATTTTCGGGTAGCTTTGTTATCAATGCATTGCTTCCTGACGAGATTGGCCTGGGGAAAGCAGTTTCTAGAGGTTTTGGAACCATAATAAAAAGATAGATGCAAATCTTCATTAATACTTACGGAACCTATCTACACGTAAAGGACGAGATGTTCGAGGTCAAAGTCCGGGAGGACAAGGACAAGCCAATAAAAGTAAACCATATAGCCGCCCATAAAATCACTTCATTTGTGATGAGTAAGGGAGCGTCTCTTAGTACTGATGCTGTTGCGTTGGCATTAAAACACAATATTGACATTGTAATTGTCGAGAACAACGGTCATCCTTTAGGGCGTTTTTGGCATAGCAAGCTGGGTAGCACTACAAAAATAAGAAAGGAGCAGTTAGTAGCTTCGTTAAATGCAACTGGGGTATCATGGATTAAAAGCTGGTTAAGTGAAAAACTGGAGAACCAAGCAGACTTTTTACAAGACTTAAAGAAGCATAGAGCACAACAGCATGAGTTTTTGGGTCAAAAAATAAATGCTATCCTTGAGTTTCGCAAAAACATTCTACAGACTGAGGCAAAAGACATTAAAGAAGTGGACGAATCTTTTAGAGGTTGGGAAGGGTCAGCCGGGAGACATTATTTTGAAGCCCTTTCTAAATGTATGCCAGACACTTTCGCTTTTAAAGGAAGGAGTTTTCGCCCCGCACAGGATGAGTTTAATGCGATGCTCAACTATGCATATGGTATTTTATATAGTCGGATAGAACGTGCATTAATGTTAGCAGGCTTAGATCCATTTATAGGGTTTATGCATCGAGACGATTATAATACAAAAAGCTTAGTGTTTGATTTTATTGAGTCATACCGCATTTATGCAGATCGTTTTGTATTTCGATTGTTTACAGGGAAAAGGATTAACAAAGCACATTTTAGTGAATTTACTGGTGGGTTTTCGTTGAATGAAGAAGGAAAAGCTTTTTTTGTAGCGCCTTATTTGGAGTATTTAGACAGTGAAAAAATTAGGTATAAAGGGAGACTGCAAACTAGAATGAATGCCGTTCAACTAGAGGCACATCGATTTGCAAACAGTTTAATTTCGTAATAAAAGAAAAATGATAATCTGGGTTTTGTACGACATAAAGAACGATGCAGCACGAACTTTCGTTTCCAAAGCCTGTTTAAAGGCGGGGTTATATCGGGTTCAGTACTCTTGTTTTTTGGGAACTTTAAACACAAATGAAAAAGATAGTTTAGAACTTCAAATAGAAAAAGTTATCAATGAGGATACTGATAAAATATACGTATTCCGAATGAACAAAGAGCAATTAAAAGGATGTACTATGATGGGGCAGGCGTTTGACGAAAAACTGGTAACTGATGATGTAAAATCCCTATTTTTTTAATGCAAAGCTTTTATCCATCCCAAATAATTGAATACTTGTATTGTCCACGCTATACATACTTTGAATATGTACTCCGCATTCCGCAGTACGAAGAAAAATTTTATAAAGTAACCCGAGGTCGTGAGGTTCATAATGAGAAATTGGAGCGTAACAAGGATTATCTACGGAAGAAAATTGGGGTGGTGGATAAATGGATCGACCAATATTTGGGAATGGACGGATTGCGTGGAAAAGTAGATGAAGTATTAAAGCTTGAGGATGGAAATTTTGCACCTTTAGATTATAAGTTTGCAGTATGGAAAGATAAAATTTATGATACGTATAAACAGCAGTTATATTGTTATGCCGTTTTGATTGAAGAAAATTTCAAGGTGAAAGTGGCGAATGGATATTTAGTATATACACGTAGTAAAAATAAATTGGTCACGGTATCCATTCCTTCGAAAGCAAAGAAAGAAATTAGAACAAGTATGGAAGAAATGCTTGAGATTATAGAGCAAAATAAATTTCCCAAAGCCACCAAGTTTAAGAAAAGATGTGTAAATTGTACTTATCGGAATATTTGCATCAAATAGCAGATTCCGGGAAACGATTTATTTATTAACCCTTAAAAAAACGGGCTTATGGCAAGCATAGATGCTGCTACGCAATACGGAAAACTACTGATATTTAACGATATTTCGTTCTTTGACATCTTGAAAAATAGGAATTTAAAAAATCGTGAAAGGTGTTTAAGTACTGCTACTGTTGGTTTGGGGCATTTAATCGGATACCCCACCACTCCATCTAGAAACTAGGATTGAAACTGAAGCCACCATACAAACTGAAGGTTTGGGCGAATATACCCCACCACTCCATCTAGAAACTAGGATTGAAACTTGCACCCCTTCAAAACAGGTAAAATCCTACACCACATACCCCACCACTCCATCTAGAAACTAGGATTGAAACTATTAATGGTGTGTCATTATTGTGACACTTTTCGTTTATACCCCACCACTCCATCTAGAAACTAGGATTGAAACGCCTTTGCTCTTTCGGGCAAAAATCTTTCACCCTAAATACCCCACCACTCCATCTAGAAACTAGGATTGAAACAAGGTCGGAAATTCCGACTTTTTTTTGTATCTTTATACCCCACCACTCCATCTAGAAACTAGGATTGAAACGCGTTTTCCATATCCCGCACTAGATATGCAGTAACTATACCCCACCACTCCATCTAGAAACTAGGATTGAAACAAGACGGATTAGTGGATGAAGTTCAAGTGCTAATTCCATACCCCACCACTCCATCTAGAAACTAGGATTGAAACATGCTACTTATGGTGGTGCTCCCAAAAGCGGGATGGTATACCCCACCACTCCATCTAGAAACTAGGATTGAAACAATTGTAACTAAGGTTACAAAAAAACTGTAACTACTATACCCCACCACTCCATCTAGAAACTAGGATTGAAACCGCCAACTTGCATTTGTCATAGTGTCCAATGCGACAATACCCCACCACTCCATCTAGAAACTAGGATTGAAACTCAGAAATTGTTAAGGTGCGGTTTGCTGTTATTTGTATACCCCACCACTCCATCTAGAAACTAGGATTGAAACACTTTGATGGGGATTATGAAAAAATTATATCAATATACCCCACCACTCCATCTAGAAACTAGGATTGAAACTCCCATTTTCAACAAATGGAGTTATACCATTAGGTGATACCCCACCACTCCATCTAGAAACTAGGATTGAAACTTTTCGTTTGTAAACCCAAACCCATCTTCCAGATGTATACCCCACCACTCCATCTAGAAACTAGGATTGAAACCTAATTCTTGAATTTCTTGTTCATTAACAGGAAAAATACCCCACCACTCCATCTAGAAACTAGGATTGAAACTGTTAACACCGTTAGTCCACTCCCAAATATCACCAAAATACCCCACCACTCCATCTAGAAACTAGGATTGAAACATAAGGTACCTGCAGATATATTAGATGCTATTGGATACCCCACCACTCCATCTAGAAACTAGGATTGAAACGTAAAATTCTCTGAATAAAAGAAGTTTGGAACCACTATACCCCACCACTCCATCTAGAAACTAGGATTGAAACCGTAGGCGCTCAGGAAAATGTAGGCACCGGTTATCCTATACCCCACCACTCCATCTAGA
This sequence comes from Aequorivita vitellina, assembly GCF_022008365.1. Taxonomy (GTDB): domain Bacteria; phylum Bacteroidota; class Bacteroidia; order Flavobacteriales; family Flavobacteriaceae; genus Aequorivita; species Aequorivita vitellina. Next base: position 16,068 of record NZ_JAIRBA010000021.1, on the reverse strand, counting down.
AACTAGGATTGAAACACGAATAGGTAACCCGCTACTATTGTGGCAATTACAATACCCCACCACTCCATCTAGAAACTAGGATTGAAACTGGCGAAAAAAGGGCTGTGGGTTCTTGCGGGTGTTGATACCCCACCACTCCATCTAGAAACTAGGATTGAAACTTACTTGCTGAGTTAAAGAGATTGGATGCAGACAGCATACCCCACCACTCCATCTAGAAACTAGGATTGAAACAAGTACGATGGGTTTACAGTTTCTTTTGCAACGGGAATACCCCACCACTCCATCTAGAAACTAGGATTGAAACACGGTGGAAAATCTTCTTGCATTCCTACCTAAACTTATACCCCACCACTCCATCTAGAAACTAGGATTGAAACGTTTATTGGTTAGAAAGTGAATTAAACGCCGTGGAATACCCCACCACTCCATCTAGAAACTAGGATTGAAACCACCGCAAATTATAGTGATAGCAACGTTTCAAAAATATACCCCACCACTCCATCTAGAAACTAGGATTGAAACACCAAGGCGATGGCAGTAGCAATGCGTGGGATATGATACCCCACCACTCCATCTAGAAACTAGGATTGAAACTTATTGCAATGATTGCGGCACTTGGAGCAGCACAAATACCCCACCACTCCATCTAGAAACTAGGATTGAAACATCACTAACCTTGCAAGCGCAGATGTTACAATCACAATACCCCACCACTCCATCTAGAAACTAGGATTGAAACACTGTTCCGTTTAAACTTCCTGTTAAATTTGAAATTATACCCCACCACTCCATCTAGAAACTAGGATTGAAACTTACCGCTAAACAGAATGAGGAAAAGGTTGTTAAGATACCCCACCACTCCATCTAGAAACTAGGATTGAAACAATTATGTGTAACGTGACTCGTATATGGTTTGTTGATACCCCACCACTCCATCTAGAAACTAGGATTGAAACGATTTAGCAACCCGTTTGGGTGGCGACCTGAAAAGTATACCCCACCACTCCATCTAGAAACTAGGATTGAAACTGAAGGGTGGTGAATATATAGACTTCGATTTTGTTTATACCCCACCACTCCATCTAGAAACTAGGATTGAAACCGTACCGCAAAAGTAAAAGCCGCGCAGGAACGACTTATACCCCACCACTCCATCTAGAAACTAGGATTGAAACTTTCCCGAAGGCGAAACAAAACTCCAAGCCACTTATATACCCCACCACTCCATCTAGAAACTAGGATTGAAACAAAAGCACATAAAAAAAGCAACCGTTCTAGGTTGCTATACCCCACCACTCCATCTAGAAACTAGGATTGAAACAAAAAGATATTTCAGACTTAAACACGGAAACTTACAATACCCCACCACTCCATCTAGAAACTAGGATTGAAACAAGCGTTAAGTCCGTACAGAGCAGATAGTTATGGTATACCCCACCACTCCATCTAGAAACTAGGATTGAAACTAATCATCGACAAAATCACCGTATAACTCTCTAATAATACCCCACCACTCCATCTAGAAACTAGGATTGAAACACAACTTCTATATCTGTTGCTCCAATATCATCGGTATACCCCACCACTCCATCTAGAAACTAGGATTGAAACCCTTCAACGCTTGAATATTTTAAGAAAATCAACGAGATACCCCACCACTCCATCTAGAAACTAGGATTGAAACAAGTCGCATTCAATAAAACCCGCAACTAATCAATCATACCCCACCACTCCATCTAGAAACTAGGATTGAAACTGCAACACCAGTTGAACCCCCTGTATTTTCGGGTATATACCCCACCACTCCATCTAGAAACTAGGATTGAAACCTAATTATAGCACTAATTATAGCGCTTGGCTGCTTGATACCCCACCACTCCATCTAGAAACTAGGATTGAAACCAGATTGGGTAGAAGAAGATGGCTACACCGTTTTCATACCCCACCACTCCATCTAGAAACTAGGATTGAAACATTATTCTGTCATTGAATTAGATTATAGTTACATAATATACCCCACCACTCCATCTAGAAACTAGGATTGAAACATGAAGATTATTTGTTTTCAATGTTGGTAACTGCAATACCCCACCACTCCATCTAGAAACTAGGATTGAAACCTATTGATTTCTTTGCTTATATCGGTTTACAATTTCATACCCCACCACTCCATCTAGAAACTAGGATTGAAACCAACACTTGAAAGTTTTGATGTAGGGTTGTGCAATGATACCCCACCACTCCATCTAGAAACTAGGATTGAAACAACAAACTAATTGGAGATGATAGCACCAACGCCATAATACCCCACCACTCCATCTAGAAACTAGGATTGAAACAGGGCGACCTTCCCCCTGCAAATGGATACATAAGATACCCCACCACTCCATCTAGAAACTAGGATTGAAACCCAAGACACCAGTTGGGCAGTCTGGATAAATTAACATACCCCACCACTCCATCTAGAAACTAGGATTGAAACAAGACATTTTCGATATGTTTTTTATTTTTCATGGTTATACCCCACCACTCCATCTAGAAACTAGGATTGAAACTCAAAGGTTACATTAAAATTCTCAAAATGCTTTCTAAATACCCCACCACTCCATCTAGAAACTAGGATTGAAACGAATTAGGCGAAACTGAAAACGATGCCTACCGCGGCATACCCAACCACTCCATCTAGAAACTAGGATTGAAACAAAGCGTGTACAATAATTTCTTGGTTAAGTACTTTTATACCCAACCACTCCATCTAGAAACTAGGATTGAAACACTAACTACCAACTGGGGTCAACTTATGTTGCTGCTGACGCATTCCATTTAGAAACTAGAAAACCCAAAACGAGTTTTCATATATCTTGAAATCTATACCTAATTGCTTTCTACCTCTGCAAGAATTTTTGTAATCTCATCCAAAGATACCATCTGTTCCCGGGGCAGTAGATTGATAATAAATTCCAATGCAACTATAATATCAGACTTAGGATCCGAATTGGAAATAGCGGATAATGTAAAAGTAGCATCTCCATCCAGTGCCAATACACAGGTCTTGAGCAGGCAGGATATGTTGAACAGAAGCTCATCATTATCACCTATCGAAAACTCCCCTTTCATCATCGGCTTGGCATTGCAAGAGAATCCAGCAGGCCTTAAGAGTTCATTTCGTGTAGACAATTCATTTTTAATCTTCTCGAATGCTACAATTTTTCGCTTCTTCTTTTTCATAATATTTAGTTTTAATTCGTAACAAAGTACAACCTACCTTTTCACTACCCTACTCCTGCTTTATACTTTTTAAAAGTTCACTAACCTCATCCACAAACTGAAGTTCTTCCAAAGGGATTAAGTGCAAAATATGTCTTAGAACCTCCTTAACATTGTGTTCCGGTTGTGGAATTTGACGGTCATTTATTAATTCGGGTTCTCCCATTGCGAGTATACAGACCTTTAATAGGTTACAAATAAGAAACATTAATTCCAAATGGCTATCCATGGGAATAGCGATTTCGTAATATTTACCCATTCTGCTTTCTTTTGGCTGGAGAAAGTGAAGGTTGGATTGATGCAAGGCATTCAACTTTTTGAGTAATTTTTTCTTTTTCATAATCTTGATATTTTAAAATTCATCATTTCATGTTTCAATCGTCCCGTCTTAATAGCAATTGTCTACATAGAATTATACAAGTGCCTCACAAAAGTTCTAACTGTTAAAACATCTTCCCGCTCAAAAAGATTTTTAGAACGAAAGCGGAGGTCATTGTGATTGGCATTTAGAATTTCCTGATATTGATCCTGCTCAAATAATGAGGCTGGGAAGATGTAATCTGGAATGGGGTGGCAAAACTGAAAGAGGCCGAAAAGATACTTGAGGTGAAAATGGTTGGGATAATACTGCAGACGGGAGTATATGCCAGAAAGTAACAGCAATTCTAACACATCATGCATAGTTACCGCCAATAGCAAGGTTTCCACATGTTCTTCCATTTCAATTAAAAGGCTACTAGCCAACTTATTTCGGTCGCTAACATATTTTTTGATGCCCTCCTCGTTTTTTTCTGGAATGTCGGTTAGGATTAGTTTTTCCGCATCCAACTCCTCCCCTGCTATCAACCAGGCCTTTTCCAGAATATCTTTATAAAAATGTTTCTGCTCAGGCTGCGCTTTTGCAATTTGTTTGTAGGTATGTATCAGCAAGGTGCAGGTGTATCTTCCTTTGGTTTCCGTTGCCACAATATCCATCAAGTTTGCCGTGGCATTGTGGGCTAGCTTTTCCACACAGGCAAAAAGATAAAAATGATCGTGCCGGTTTTCGGAGGCACACTTACCATCCATAATATCGTGCTTGGTGTTACTGTTGCAATGTATACCAAAACAGTACAAGCTTACTAAAGCGCAATGTTTTTGAAGGATGCTACCAATTTCTTTTAGTGCTAATTTTCTTGCCGTTATGGGATGGGTTTTTGTTTCCATACTTTCTGGGTTTTAGGTAAAACTTATTTTTTAGTTCTGACCATCAAGTTGCTGTAATTTAGGGAGATATAAAACCAAAAGCTAGGGTAAAAAACCAATGGGGGTGGATATTTTACCAACAGTTGATGATCTCTGGGCCCATGACCCATGACCTTATACTCATAACTCAAGGATCACTAGCTCTGAAATCACCGACTCAAGACTCAAGAAATGTGACACGTGTACGTTCCACTACGCTACTCTTTAATCATTTTTCTATATTCTTCACAGCTAATTATTAATTGATAATTGCTTTTCAGTATTTTACCAAAGTGACAGCAAAGGCTTAAAAAATTAAAAAAAGTTTCTTATTTTTGGAACTATGAGCACAACAACAAAAACCAACCATATAGGCCGAAAAATAAGTCGCATACGCGAACTGCGCGGGATGAAGCAAGAGACCCTTGCCGAGGTAATGGGTATAAGCCAACAAAGTATTTCGCATATTGAAAACAGTGAGACTTTGGAAGCCGAAAAACTGGGGAAAGTGGCAAAGGCATTGGGAGTTACCAAAGAAGGTATTGAGAATTTTTCAGAAGAAAATGTGATCAACTACTTTAATAACTTTAACGATAATAGTTTTAGCAATAGCCAAGGAACATTTAATGCTAATAATTGCACTTTTAATCCGTTGGAAAAGCTAATGGAAGTTGTTGAAGAGAACAAAAAACTTTACGAGCGTTTGTTAAAGGCAGAGCAGGAAAAGAATATTTATTTAGAAAAGCTTTTGGGAAAATAGTTCCTGTTTGTTTTGTTTAATGAGCCTTGGCGTAAGTGCTGAGGTTTTTTGTTTTTGGGCAGAATCATCTATCTATTTGCGCACCCACGGATTTCCGGTTTCATTATTCGCAAATACTTGTATCATATAATTATGGGTGCAGGTAGCGGTTATACATTAAAGCCTAAAAAGGAGTGTAAGAAATTATTTTTATACGCTACTGCGAGCAGTATAATGTTGCAGCTTTTGGATGAAAATTATATACTGGAAACTGAAAATTTAATGGTTATAAAGAACCTCAGCGTTTCTTCAATTGTAAAGAAAAGCATATGCAGTTTATTGCTCGTGGTACTGAAAATGTTTAAGATTTATTATTCATCGGTCATTGCTTGTGTGCCATACGTCTTTTTTACAAAACTGAACTCTTGCACTTTGAAAGCAGATAGCCTATCTTAGCATTAATGAAGATAAGTCAAATACCAAAACAGCCCCATCCCCTAGTTTCCTATTTTCGGGTTGGGAGGCTTTTGTATGGCGCTCTGCTTTTATTTATTTTGGAATCTTGGATATACGGGGTGCAATTGAGCAAGGCTATTTCTTCTTTATCGGTTATAGGAATAATATTTTGGACGAGTTTTTTTCTCTTTTCATTTGTGCATATTTATTTGGTGATTATGGACGGTTGGTCGCGGTACCAAAATTATAAACGCGCCAAGGATCAGTTTTTTGAGCACGGGTTTAACCCTCGAATTGCAATGCTTTATATTGGTTCCAAATGTCAGCGTATGGCTGCAGAAACCGCTGCAGAAGAGTTGGGAATTAAGCAACAGGTGCAAGACTTATACAAGGATTGTGGCGTAAAATGGTTTCACTACATCCCGTATTTTATGATAGAGGAGCCTTTTTTCCTCTTTAAGAAAAAATTTTGGTCACGTACTTTTTTAGAAAACTACTATAAACCGAGGTACAACTATCAACTCCTTGCCGAAACACAATCTATATGATTTCAGGACATAATATTTCCAAAAATTACGGCAAGCTGCAAGCGCTACAAAATGTTAGTATTGCCTGTAATAGTGGCGAAATATGTGGCTTGGTAGGTGCCAATGGCGCGGGAAAATCTACTTTGTTTAAAATTTTATTGGGGCTGGTTTCTGCAGATAGCGGTTCCGTAACCATTCACGGCGATGGTGCGAAAAAAATAGGAGGCATAATTGAAAAACCTGCTTTATACTCGTATTTGAACGCTCGAGAAAATTTAAAGGTTTTTGCGAAGATGCAAAATGCAGCTTCAGACAGTAGTACAATTGAAGCAGCTTTATTACAAGTAGGTTTATCGCTTGACCGGAAAGACCCAATCCGCAACTATTCTATGGGGATGAAACAGCGTTTGGGAATTGCAGTTGCGTTATTGAATAAACCTTCGTGTTTGCTGTTGGACGAACCCTTTTCCGGATTAGACCCGGTAGGGATTCAAGCCTTAAGAAAACTAATCGTCAGTTTGGCAAAGGACCACGGGATGGCAATTTTAATTTCTTCGCACATCGTTGAAGTGTTGAGTACACTTTGCACAAAATTATTTGTAATTCACAATGGCGAAATATTGCAACACGGCTCCACGCAGGACATATTGAACAAATGTGTAAAAAGCTATACACTTTGTGGAAATGAACTTGAAACTGTTTCATTTTTGAAGAAATACGGCGTGGCTGCTCATTCCAATTGTATCACTATTCCTGCCTCGGCTACAGAAATTTCAGATATAATTTTTAAGCTGTCGGAACAAGGGATTGCCATTACCTCCTGTACGCCAGCCTTGGATGTGGAGCAACTTTTTAAGGCAACTTCAGTATGATGCAACTGGTGTATTTAGAAATCTACAAGTTGTGCAAACAAAGTCGCACTTACTACGCAATTTTAGCGCTGCTTTTTATTGAAACGGTAGTAATGGTAAGTGGTTATTATCAAGGTGCAGAAATTTTAGATATTGTCTTGGCGAATTTAAAGGACACTTTTTATTTTGAAGGAAATTTACTCAACGGCAACTTGGTTATTTATTTTATTCTCAACTCTTTTTGGTTTCACGTGCCATTGTTATGTATGATTATAGTTTCGGGTATGTTCACCACCGAATACGAAGATAAAACCCTGCAAACTGTGCTTATGCAGCCAATCGTAAAGTGGAAATATCTATTGGCAAAGTATATTACTGCCATCCTTTTTACGGTAGTTTTAGTGCTTTTTCTGGCCATCACTTCATTTGTATTTTCGTATGCTATCTTCGGCACGGGAGATTTGGTAGTTTACAGCGATGGTCTTTCATTCTTTCAGCACGAGGATGCTTTTCTACGGTTGGGTTATGCGTTTTTGGTGGGAGCGCTATCGTTGGTTTTCTTTTCGGTGGTGAGCTTAACCTTGGCGGTGCTTTTTAAAGAGAGTTTTAAAACATTAATCGTTGCAGCTTTATTTTTAATTATCTCTACACTCTTGTTGAAGATTGACCTGCCGAACGATTTCTTAAACCAAATTGTGTATTTTAAATTGAATAATACCTGGCAACATTTTTTCACTTTTAAAATCGATTGGCCGCTAATTCTTATTAATTCGGCATTATTGCTTTTCTATACCTTACTTACCATAGGAATAGGGCTTTTTGTATTTCAAAAAAACGATACCGCATGAAACAACTATTTATAATAGTCGCAATTTTTACAGTCTTTACAGCCACAGCTCAAACTGCCGAAGAAGATGTGTTAAAAGTTAAATCAAGGCTAGACAGTATTGAAGGCTTTTCGGCGACTATAAAATTGCATGCCGACATATCTTTTATTCAAATGCCCGATAAGGAAGCTGCGGCGGTTTTTACAAAAGGAGAGCCCATTGTTATTACTTCCGAAGACTTTACACTTATTCCCAAACGCGGTTTAGATCTTTCGTTTCGGGAATTGTTTGAACATCCTTTTATTACTGTAGATAGGGGTGAGATTTCTAATAAAGCTAATTTACGCGCCGTTTCCATACTTCCTACTAGCGAGAAGGCGGATTTTAGTTTGGCAACACTTCACATAGACACAAAAAACCTGCGGATTGTTTGGGCAGAGATCAATACCAAAAAAGACGGTACCTATGCTTTAAAATTAGTATATCCGGATAATAAAGCCGTTTTGCCTAGTAATCTTACTATTTCCTTCGAAATTGAAAAAATCCGTATCCCCTTAAATTTTGCAGGAAAGGATGTGAAAGTAGATCGTAAAAAGATGCGGGAAGAGGATGAAAAGAAGGGGAGAATTATTCTGGATTTAGATTATAGTAGGATTGGGAAAGGCGGTTAGATTCGCTTCTCTGCTGAAAATAGGACTCGCTTTGCTGTGGGAAATAGGATGCGGGAATTGCTTCGTTGTAAAGGTCTTTTGTTTTGGTCAAAAGCATTTTGCAATAAACTACGATCATTGTGGCTAAACTTCAAAAACGCACTACTATCCTATCGGTTTGATTGCGAAGGCGTTTTAGATTATGGAGTTCGAGAAATATTTAAAAAAGGAAGGCGACACAAATTAATGTACCGCCTTAAATGTTTTCACAACGGAATAATCCTTATTGTGAATTGCTTTTAGAATTGTGAATCAAAGATATTAAAAAAATATTTAAAGGTCTTTACGGAAAACCGTAAAGAATAAAGAATTGTTTTTAATATTTTTAAGGTTTATCTATTAAAGTAATAAAATTATGAAACAAATTTTAGGATTGGATTTGGGGACGAACTCTATTGGATGGGCACTTATAGAACAGGATTTTGACAAAAAAGAAGGAAACATAATTGACCTCGGGAGCAGGATAATCCCTATGAGTCAAGAATTAATGGGAAAATTTGATAGTGGAAAAACAGTCTCCCAAACTGCAGAACGCACTCATTACAGGGGTGTTCGTAGGCTATATGAACGCAGGAATTTAAGAAGGGATCGTTTGCACAGAGTGCTAAATATTTTAGGGTTTCTTCCTGAGCACTACAAAAAGGGCATTGATTTCAGTACAAGATTTGGACAATTTAAAGAAGATAAAGAACCAAAATTAAATTATAAGGAAATCGAAAATGGAAGGTTCGAGTTTATTTTCAAAAAAAGTTTCGATGAAATGGTGAGTGACTTTCAAGAGCAAGGTATCGAAAAAATTCCTTATGACTGGACAATATATTATTTAAGAAAAAAAGCACTTACCCAACCAATAACTAAAGAAGAACTGGCTTGGATACTTCTTAATTTCAATCAGAAAAGAGGGTATTACCAATTAAGGGGAGATGAAATAGATGAAACATCCACAAAGAAGTTTGAGGAATATTACGCCTTAAAAGTGATAAACGTTGAAGCAACAGCCGATAAAAATGCAAGAGGAATCTGGTATAATGTACATTTGGAAAATGGTCTGATCTACAGGAGACAAAGTAAGGAATCCTTATCGGACTGGATAGGAACTATAAAAGAATTCATCGTTACAACCACATTAGATAATGAAGGAAACCCAAAACGCGATAAGCAGGGTGAAATAAAAAAATCATTTAAGGCTGTAAATTCCGAAGCCGATTGGATTGCCATAAAGAAGAAAACAGAGCAAGATTTGGAACAGGCCCATAAAACCGTAGGTTGTTATATTTATGATACTTTATTGAAAGTTCCGAATCAGAAAATTCGAGGTAAGCTAATTCGTACTATCGAAAGAGAATTTTACAAGAATGAACTTAGGCAGATCCTTGAGGAACAAAAAAAGCATCATCGGGAGTTACAAAATACTGATATTTATCAAGCGTGCATAACGGAACTCTATCCGCGAAATGAAGCGCACCGATCTAAAATTGCCAATGAAGATTTTATTTATTTATTTTTAGATGATCTTATTTTTTATCAGCGGCCTCTCAAAAGCAAAAAATCCTCTATTGCCAATTGCCCATTTGAATCACGATTCTATAGAAACAAGGAAGGAAAAATAGAGGAACAGGAACTTAAATGCATACCCAAATCACATCCATTATTCCAAGAATTTCGATTGTGGCAATTTATACAAAACCTGAGTATCTATGAAAGAGAAGTGAATATTAAAGGGAAACCAACCCTTAACCATCCCATTACGGATACTATTGTAAAGAACCAGGAAGATTATGTAAAACTATTTGATTATTTGGCACATAGAAAGGAAGTTGACCAAAAAGTCTTACTGAAATATTTTGGGTTAAACCTAAAAAAATTTCGATGGAACTACCCTGAGGACAAGACCTATCCCACGTTTGAAACTAGATCCCAAATTGTTTCCCGGCTCTCATACTTGGAGAATGTGGATAGGGAAGAAATTCTTTCTAAACGGATGGAGCTTAATCTTTGGCATATTATTTATTCGGTTAAGGAGCCACAAGAATATAAAAAAGCTTTAAAAACATTTGCACAAAAAAACAATCTCAATGAGGATGTTTTTGTCGAAGCTTTCAAAAGTTTCCCTCCTTTTGCAAATGATTACGGTGCCTATTCACAAAAAGCACTCAAAAAACTATTGCCATTAATGCGGATGGGAAAATATTGGGTTGAAAATAAGATTGACGAAAAAACCAAAGATCGAATACAACAGATTATTACAAGAATTGATGATGCAAAAAGTAACAATATTCCCCTTGAAAACGTTAGTGATGATGATGTTCCATTGCGGTTACTAAGAAGCTTTTCAAATACAATAAATCCATATAGCGGTCTCAACACGTATCAAGCGAGTTATGCAGTTTACAACCGTTTTTCGGAAATAAAAGAGTTAACCCCTTGGCGTTCTCCCAAAGATATTGAAAACTTTTTAAAGGATTTCAAACAACACAGTTTGCGAAACCCAATTGTAGAGCAGGTGGTTTTAGAGACCTTGCGGATGGTAAAAACAATCTGGGAAGAATATGGGAATGGTGATTTCGATTTTTTTGATGAAATCCATGTTGAACTGGGCCGGGAGATGAAAATGGATAAAGCATCACGTAAGAAGTTATCTTCACTCAATATCGAAAGAGAGACCACTAACGAGCGAATGCGCCATCTCCTACGAGAAATATATGATGCGGGCAATAAAGACGCAAAATCATATTCTCCTTCGCAGCAGGAGATATTAAAGATTTATGAAGAAGGTGTTTATGATAATTCTCCTGAAAAATATCAGAATATCTCATTGGAAGATATTGACAGTATAAGAAGAAAAAACAGCCCTTCCAAAAATGAAATCCAAAAATACAGATTATGGCTGGAGCAGGGATACGTTTCTCCCTATACCGGAAAAATTATACCCCTATCAAAACTATTTACCACAGAATACGAAATTGAACACATTATTCCCCAATCTCGCTATTTTGATAATTCATTAAGCAACAAAATAATTTGTGAGAGTGCCATAAACCCCCACCCCTACAAAGGCAACCAAACCGCATTTGAATTTATCAAAAATCAGGGTGGAAGCCTTGTGCCAGAACTATCTTTTAACGGAAGCACTTCTTTATTAACTCTTGAAGAGTATCAAGCTCATTGTGAGCAATATTTTTCAAAAAGCCGTTCAAAGCTCAAAAAACTTTTAAGCGAAGAAATTCCAGATTCTTTTACAGAAAGACAATTAAATGATAGTAGATACATCAGTAAATTAATCAAAAGCCTGTTGAGCAATATTGTGCGCGAAGAGAATGAACAGGAATCTACCGCCAAGAAACTTGTGCCAGTTGTTGGTGCCATAACGGCAAAGTTGAGACAGGACTGGGGACTCAATGACAAATGGAATGATTTAATAGCTCCTCGCTTTAAGCGTTTGAACAAAATTACGAACACAAATGATTTCGGTTTTCAGGACGGAAACATTTATAGACTTACCGTGCCAGAGGACTTAAAGTCAGGATTCAGCTCTAAACGGATTGACCACAGACACCATGCATTGGATGCTCTTGTAGTTGCATGTATAACCAAGGATCATACAAATTATATAACATCATTAAATACGAAAAGAAAGAACTATAGTTTAGTTGAAAAACTGCGACATACCAAAGAAATGGTTCGAAAAGATGGCACAAAATATAAAGTTGCAAAGTCATATAAAAAACCTTGGAAAGGATTTGCCTCGGAAGCTCAAGAAAAATTAGAAAATATAGTGGTCAGTTTTAAACAAAATAAAAGAGTCCTCACCAAGACCAATAATAAGTATCAAAAATGGGTGGAAGATGGCGAGGGAATATTCAAAAAGAAAATGGTGCCGCAAACAAAAGGAGATATGCGTACCGTGCGTAAACCCATGCACAAAGAAACTGTTTATAGCAAGTCCAAGTTAAAAAGAATTAAAGGTGAGGTTGCCTTAAACCGAGCCCTGATGGACTGGGAGATGATCGCTGACAAAAAAGTAAAATCTATTGTTCGCCCCAAGGCACTCTTTTACAATGACAACATCAAGGATCTTAAAAAACACTTCAAGGCTTTTCCAATTAAAATTAATGAGGAAGTAGTTTCGAAAGTATTGATGTATGAATATATTGAAGCAGATGCGGTTCGGAGATATGTAACATCCATTTCCAGCCGAAAGCAATTGGTAAGCATTACAGATCTCAGCATCCAGAGAATTTTGGAGAGACATCTTGCAAATTATAAAGATGAGAAGGGGAATGAAAGCTTTGATCTTGCCTTTTCACCTGAAGGAGTTTTTGCGATGAACAAGAACATCCAGACCTTGAACAACGGAAAGCCCCATCAACCAATTTATAAAGTCAGGCTATCGGAGGTCGGCAATAAATTCAAACTGGGAGAAACGGGCAATAAGAAAGACAAATATGTGGAAGCCGCAAAAGGCACCAATCTGTTTTTTGCCGTTTATTGGGATGAGGAAAAACAAAAAAGAAATTATGAGACCATACCTTTAAATGAGGTGGTGGAACACCAAAAACAAAGGTTGCACTTACCAAAAGAAGTACGAACAGAAATACCGATTAAACCAGAATTGGGACAATTTTTATTCTCTCTTTCCCCAGATGATTTGGTTTATGTACCAACTGACGAGGAGATACATGAATCTGGCTCTTATGGGAAAAACCTTTCAAGTAGCCAACTAAATAAAATTTATAAAATGGTAAGTTCCTCGGGTAATCAGTGTTTCTTTATAAAACATGAAATATCCAAAACAATTTGGAACAAAAGAGAGTTTTCAGCTCTTAATAAAATAGAAAGAGACATAGAGGGCAATATGGTTAAGGAAAGATGCTGGAAACTTACTGTAAATCGCTTAGGGAAAATTGAACAAATAATTAAATGATAAAACGCACCCTCTTTTTCGGCAATCCCGCCTACCTCAGCACAAAAAATGAACAGTTAGTGGTAAATTTCCCTAATGATGAAAAGAAGGAAGCCACCGTCCCCATAGAGGATTTAGGCTATATTGTTTTGGAAGATCCGCAGATTACCATTACTAATGGATTGTTGATGAAACTGGTGCAAAACAAAACTGCTGTAATAACTTGCGACAAACAACACCTCCCCTGCTCGCTCTTGCAACCTCTTGTAGGCCATACTGAGCAAACGGAGCGTATTCGCTATCAGCTGGACGCAAGCCAGCCGTTAAAGAAAAATCTGTGGCAACAGACCGTACAGGCCAAAATTGAGAACCAAGCTGCGCATTTGAAAGGCAGGGATAAAAACGAATTAAAATTAAAACGATGGGCAACCCAAGTAAAAAGTGGCGATGGCGATAATCACGAAGCTTATGCCGCGGCATATTATTTTCAGAATATTTATAGCGATTTGGTATCCGGATTCAGTCGAAACCAGAAAGGCATCGCGCCTAACAATTTATTGAACTACGGTTACGCCATTTTAAGGGCCGTAGTGGCAAGAGCATTAATAAGTAGTGGTATGCTCCCATCGGTGGGCATTTTCCATCGCAATAAATACAACGCCTTTTGTTTGGCCGATGATATTATGGAGCCATACCGCATTTATGTGGATGCTGTTGTTTATGAAATTTTAGAAACGGGTGCAAACATCGAGGAGCTTACTACTGCAATAAAATCACAGCTTTTAACAATTCCCGCACTCGATGTGTTTATTGACGACAAATGGAGCCCGTTGATGAATGCCGTGAGTAGAACCACTAACAGTTTACACGACTGTTTTAAAGGAGATAGCCGAAAGATTCTATATCCGCAATTTATAGTTAGTGCGGTATAAATGATTGACCAAAACAATTTTTCAAGATTAAACCAATACCGCAGTATGTGGGTACTTGTATTTTTTGATTTACCGACCGAAACCCGAACCGAACGAAAAGTGGCGGCACGTTTTCGAAAAAATCTTTTAGACGACGGATTTGGCATGTTTCAATTCAGTATTTATATGCGATTTTGCGCCAGTAGAGAAAATAGTAGTGTACATATTAAACGAACTAAAAATAACCTTCCAAAAAAGGGGAAAGTGTGTATTATGCAGATAACGGATAAGCAATTTGGCATGATGGAACTTTTTCACGGACAAAAAGAAGTAGAGCCAGATACTCCATCGCAACAGTTGGAATTGTTTTAGAAACCCAGAAACAGGAATAGAAAACGGGCGTTCCAAAAGGGTTTCGACTGCGCTCAACCTGACATTCCCAATTCTAACAAGACCTATAAAAAACAGGATACCAGCCACTTACGGCGGGTATCCTGTGAATAGTCAACTAAATTACAATTCTGAAAGCAATTCACAACTTATTTAATTCGATTAATATACCCTCTATTCCTGTGAATAGTCAACTAAATTACAATTCTGAAAGCAATTCACAACATAAGATAACCACTAGGGAATTTGTAGATTCCTGTGAATAGTCAACTAAATTACAATTCTGAAAGCAATTCACAACGGATGCGTATGTGTAGAAAATTTCATTTGCCTGTGAATAGTCAACTAAATTACAATTCTGAAAGCAATTCACAACTGGAAATGGTACGGTTGTTGTTGCTACAGTCCTGTGAATAGTCAACTAAATTACAATTCTGAAAGCAATTCACAACAGGATAGAGTAGAACTCTTAAAAATGGCTCCTGTGAATAGTCAACTAAATTACAATTCTGAAAGCAATTCACAACTTGGAAATGGTACGGTTGTTGTTGCTACAGCCTGTGAATAGTCAACTAAATTACAATTCTGAAAGCAATTCACAACGACGATTGGCAAAAGGAATTCGGGAAGTTCCTGTGAATAGTCAACTAAATTACAATTCTGAAAGCAATTCACAACGGAGACCAGCTTTAGAAAACAGTTAGAAAACCTGTGAATAGTCAACTAAATTACAATTCTGAAAGCAATTCACAACGATTATTGGTACAGTAGAACAAAAGAGCTTCCTGTGAATAGTCAACTAAAATACAATTCTGAAAGCAATTCACAACTGGTTTTGCTTATTTTAAACGCTTCAATATACCTGTGAATAGTCAACTAAAATACAATTCTGAAAGCAATTCACAACACAAAATTGAAGCATTAAATAAAGATGGCACCTGTGAATAGTCAACTAAAATACAATTCTGAAAGCAATTCACAACTACTTATGTTGTCTTTTTGGTATTAAGTGTCCTGTGAATAGTCAACTAAAATACAATTCTGAAAGCAATTCACAACAGTATTGGGTGATTTAATGCAACTTCTAAACCTGTGAATAGTCAACTAAAATACAATTCTGAAAGCAATTCACAACTAAGCCAAGAAAGATTTAACAAAGCAATGGCCTGTGAATAGTCAACTAAAATACAATTCTGAAAGCAATTCACAACTACTTAAATGAAGGCAGCGACCTCATTCTACCTGTGAATAGTCAACTAA
>NZ_JAIRBA010000020.1 GCF_022008365.1 Aequorivita vitellina | reverse complement strand
TTTAATTGAATGTTTTACGGGTTCATCCCGATAGCTATCGGGACCCGCCATCAGTACAGAAATCCTCTTTGTTGAAAAACTTGGGGGATTTTTTTTTAATTCTCTTTGAATAATGAATACAAAAAAAGCCCTTTCAATTAAGAAAAGGCTTTTAGTTTTTTAGCTAAAAAATCGCTTATTGACCGTCAGTAGCGTCTTTTACAGCTTCTTCAGTATCGTCAGCAGCTTCTTCAATAGCATCACCTGCATCTTCCATAGCCTCGCCAGTTGCATCAGCAGCTTCGTCTATAGCTTCGCCAGCTTCGTCCATTGCATTTTCAGCATCAGTTTGCATTGTTTCGGCAGTTTCTTCAGCGTTTTCAGTTGTAGTTTCTCTGCAAGAGTAAACAGAAGCAACTAAAGCAAGAGCAGTAAGTGATAAGAATATTTTTTTCATTGTGATAATAAATTAGTGATTAATAGTGCGCAAAAGTAAGTAAAAATTCAATTCAAAATTTTTTTTCGGATAAATATTTCCAGTACCTCTTTGGTATATGTTTTATATGTAACTTCATATTTTTACGCGAGGCTATGTTGCTGCTTTTAAAGTAGTTGCCCCAGAGTTCCTGAAACAGCAGTTCTTCTGAGCTGAAATAGGCTAGGGCACTGGTTTCGTCGTTAATGGTGGGAGTGATATTAAGGGTGACTGTCTGCACATGTGCTAAGTTATAATAGAGCCCGTATTTTCGTTTTAAATCGTAAATAAGCCATTTTTGGTCTGCATATCTTTTTCTGAAATGATCTAAATTAAGTGGTAAAACATTAAAATCTGGTTCAATTGTCGCAAAGTACATTTCATCTTTGGTTAATCTAAATCGTATAAATGCGTCCATTCTATGTTTTTCGCGATCTACTTTTTTTGACACTTTAGAGATTTCTAAAATTTGCTGATCGGTAAAATCTTTCTCAATATTATTTTCTGAATTTAATGCACGACGTATGTAATAAAGAATGGTGTTTTCTATAGTCGTTATTTCACTTAAATAGGCCTTATACAGTTTCTTTTTGCCTTGGGCACTTATCTTTTTAGAAAGTCCTTTCCATACCCTATTTGCTTTTTCCAAATTGGTTAAAACTTCTTCTTCTGTATCAAAAAAACTGGCTTGAGCGTGCTCCCTCTTTACTATTGAAACCGTGTCTAATTTATATTCATAAACGTAAAATACTGCAGAAAGAAGCCCTTCAAAGCTACCGTCGTAAATTAAATTTGTTTTCATGCTGTTTGAAAATTTGAAGCATCAAAAAGGTTTAATTGTGAACTGAGGTCTTTCTTAAACTTACTGTTAGATTGACCAAGAATTATACTTTTAATTTGTGCCGGAGTTCTGTCTTTTGTTTCAAAAGTTCTAGAGTCGCAGGTTAAAAAATACTTTGCCCGGTTTAAAGCAGCGCCTATTAATTTGAGGTTTTCCCAATTTAACTTTCGAAACCGTCGCGCTTGAATTATTTTGTTAACAGATTTTAAACCTAAGCCCGGTACACGAAGCAGCATGCGCAATTCGGCTGTATTTACATCAACTGGAAATTGGTCTAAATTGCGTAACGCCCAACTTAATTTGGGATCGATATCTGATTCTAAATTTGGAAAATCCTTGTTTAGTAATTCGCGAACATCGAACCCATAAAACCGCAGCAACCAATCTGTTTGATAAAGTCTGTTTTCACGCAACACAGGAACCGAAGTGCCTATAGACGGTAGGCGATTGTCGTAACTAATTGGAACGTAGCCAGAATAATAAACTCTTTTGAGGTTAAAAGATTTATAAAAATATGCCGAAGTGTACATTATTTCGGCATCGCTTTCACCGCTGGCGCCTACAATCATTTGAGTGCTTTGTCCTGCTGGAGCATAGATTGGCACCTTTTTTAAAAGCTTCTTTTCATTTTTATACTGAATAATTTCGTGCTTTACCTTTTGCATCGGTTTAATGAAGTCTTTTCTATCTTTTTCAGGAGCCAATAGTTTTAATCCCTTTTCTGTGGGAATTTCAATATTAACCGAAAGTCTATCTGCATAAAGTCCAGCTTCGCGCATAAGTTCATCACTTGCGCCTGGAATTGATTTTAAGTGAATATAGCCGTAAAAATTTTCTTCTTCTCTTAGTTTTTTCGCCACAGCGATAAGGCGTTCCATGGTGTAGTCTGCATTTTTAAAAATGCCGCTACTTAAAAATAACCCTTCAATATAATTTCGGCGATAAAAATTGATTGTGAGATCTACCACTTCCTGCACTTTAAAGGCAGCGCGTTGTATATCGTTACTTTTTCGAGTTACACAATAAGCACAATCAAAAATACAATGATTGGTTAATAGAATCTTTAATAAAGACACGCATCTGCCGTCTTCAGTATAACTATGGCAAATACCCATCCCGCTGCTATTGCCTAACCCATTGTTTTTATTTTGTCTTTTGCTTCCGCTTGAGGAACAGGAAACATCGTATTTTGCAGCATCGGCAAGAATGCTTAGTTTTTCGTTTATTCTTTCAAAATTCATATAGTAATTTGGAGTATTGCCAAAACTACGGAAATATTCCAATATAATTGGATTTAGTCCACAAATAATTTAGGATATATTCCAAAAAATGTTATATTTGTGTATGGAATCAAAGTTAACTATTGAAGCCCAGCGATTTAAAAAAATCCGTGAGGAGCAAAGGCACACCCAGCAATCGTTTGCTGAACTGCTTGATATTGGTACAACAACTGCCGATATTGAAAGAGGAAAAACCAAAATAACGGGAAAAGTTGTTATGGAGCTTATGACTCTATTTAATATTAATCCGTTATGGATTTACGGAAAAAGTTTTGATAAATATATAGACACGAGCCGCGGCGATGTTAGTCCAAAAGTTTTAACTCTAGAGACCACAGGTGAAGACGCTATTATTTTGGTAAATCAAAAGGCAGCGGCTGGATACCCTAACAATATTCATGATGTTGGTTGGTATCAAACTTTGCCCGCTTTTAATATTCCCTTGCCAGAATACAGAAATGCTTCATATCGCGGCTTTCAAGTAGAAGGCGATAGCATGTTGCCAAATATTCGTCCTAATGAATGGGTTTTGGGCAGAGCCGTACCTAGTATTAACGAAGCCACGGACAGCAAAATTTATATTGTAGTTTTACGCGATTCGGTATTGGTGAAAAAACTTCAGAAAATTCCAAATAATCCTCAAGCTGTTAGGTTAATTTCTTTAAACGAAGAATATCTGCCAATAGATGTAAAAGTGAAGGATATTCAGGAACTATGGATGGTAAATAGCAAATTAACTTTTGGAATTGACGAACCTGAAGAAAGCAGTTTATTGCGTCAATTGCAACAATCAATGAATGAATTAAAAGCTCAAATGACTGATATTACCCATAAAAAAACCGACTTAAATTAGTCGGTTTTAATTTTATGGGAAAATAGATTAATTATCTACATCCACTTTTATTTTGGAGTCGCCATCTTCATCAGTTTTTATTTTTACTTCTTTGTTTTCGGTCTCCATTTTTATTTTGGTGTCGCCGTCATCATCTTTTACTTTCATGTCGGCACCGTCTTCCTGCATTTCTTGAATTAATGCGTCTTTTTCAGACATTTCCTTTTCTTGGTCTCTACAAGATGTAAAACCTACGGCAAGAAAAGTTGCGCATATTATTGTTAATGCTATCTTTTTCATAATTATTTTATTAATAGATGTGTTCTAAAATTTTAATTTATATGTCATCAGTGCCACCGGTTCCGGTGTTTTCCTGAATTTCGTTTACACCTTCCTGAATCGTGTTTTCTACAGGATCGGTGGCGTCGTCATCTGTCATATCTTGAATATCATCTTGCACGTCGTCAACAACATCTTCAACGTCGTCTGTTTTTTTATTATCACGGCAAGACACAAAAGCAGTACTAAAAGTTACTACCAATGCTAGACTTAAAATTAGTTTTTTCATAATAGTGGTTTTTGATGGTTATATATTAATCGTCGTTTCCAATGTCGTCGATTTTTTTGTCAATTTCTTCGTTAACTTCTTTGTCCACTTCTTTAGCGGCTCTTTCCAAGATACCTTCTCTATCGTTGTCAGGTACGGGTTCTACGGTTTCCACTTCTACTTCGCGAATAACTTCTTTAGTTTCCGTTGTCTTTTCTCGACACGATCCAAAGGCTACAGCGGCAATAGCAAGTGTTAAAAATAATTTTTTCATTATTAGATTGTTTTTAATTGTTTCAACAAAGCTAACTGTTTAAAATTATGAAATGTATAATTAAATATTAAATAGTGTAAAGAAAATGCTAATACGCATTCAAGAATATTGAATACTGTTCAAGAAATTAAGAAAAAAAACTACAGTGAGTTGTTTCGGATCCACGACATTATAGTATTTGTAGCTCCCGTATTTTTATTGACAAAATGACCCGCAATCATTCCGGTTTTAATTCTAAAACTTTTATTGTTAACCATTTTAGAAAGTATCTCACTAGTATCTAAAGCATTTTTAACCGCATATAAACCTGATAAATTTCGCAATCGAATGGCTTCGGGAAAATCGCGGTAGTTTTTTCCTATAATTATGGGTACGCCAAAGGTTGCCGCTTCCAAAATATTGTGAAGCCCGGTTTTACCCATCGCGCCGCCTACGTAAGCAATGTCGGCATAGTTGTATAACTTTGTCAATAAACCAATGCAATCAATAATGAGTACCTTGTACTCTGAAATACTTACTTCATCTTTATTTGAGTGAAGTAGTGTTTTTTTTACAATTTTATTAGTGAAAGCTGCTATTTTATCAGCTTCAATTTTATGCGGGGCAATAATAAATTTTACATCTTCCGGTGCCGAGTTTATATAATCTAATAATACTGCATCATCTTCGGGCCACGTGCTTCCACAGACAATGCAGAGCGAACTTCCTTTAAATTCTTCGGCAAATTTCAAGGTGTTGTCTATTTCTATTTGATGCGAAACCCTGTCAAAACGCGTGTCGCCGCTAACGGTAGTGTTATTAAAACCGATACTTTTCAAGAGCATTTCAGAATTGTTTTCTTGAAGAAAAAAATGATTAAAACTTCCGAGTGCTTTTCGCATAAATCCACCGTATCTTTTAAAAAACAGTTGATCTTTTCTGAAAACACCCGAAACCAAAAGCGTTGGAATGTTTTTCTTTTGTAATTCAAAAAGATAATTGGGCCAAAATTCATATTTCACAAAAATGGCGAGCGAAGGCTTAATTGCAGCAATAAATTTTCGCGCATTTAATGGTGTGTCCATTGGCAAATAAACTACGGCATCGGCCAACGGAGTGTTCTTTTTTATTTCGAAACCCGAAGGTGAAAAAAAGCTAACAATCAATTTATGATTTGGTTTTAACTTTTTTATGGCTTCCATAATTGGTACGCCCTGTTCAAATTCGCCTAAAGAAGCGCAATGAAACCAAATTATTGTATCGGAAATTGAAATTTTTTGTTGCAGTAATTTAAAAACATCTTTTCTGCCATTAACAAAAAGTTTCATTTTTTTACTGAATAGCGCCACGATCCGTAAACCGAATGATGCCAAATAAATCAATAAATTGTAGATTGTGTGCATAAGAAACAAAAATACCAAAATTCAAGCACCAAATTTAAAATTAGAGACGCAATACGCTAATAACAGAATAACTCAATAACTGAATAACTTCAATTCAAACAAATTTCATTTTCGTAATTTTACCGAATTCAAAAGAATGAAGTTCAATTTAAAAGATACCCGTGCGCGCGGGCATGTTATGAAAAAAATTCAAATGGTTGACCTTAAAGGTCAGTATCAAAATATAAAAGAGCAGGTAGATAGTTCCATAATGAACGTTATTGAAACTACCGCTTTTGTAAACGGTCCGGAAGTTCACGAATTTCAAAAGGAACTTGAGGAGTATTTGGATGTTAAACACGTAATTCCGTGTGCGAATGGTACTGATGCGCTTCAAATAGCAATGATGGGTCTTGGTCTAAAACCGGGAGACGAAGTTATTACTGCCGATTTTACCTTTGCTGCAACGGTAGAAGTTATCGCACTTTTGCAACTGACTCCGGTTTTGGTGGATGTTGATCCAGTGAATTTCAACATTGATGTTGAAGCGATCAAAAAAGCGATTACACCAAAAACAAAGGCCATTGTGCCCGTGCATCTTTTTGGTCTCGCAGCCAATATGGATGAAATTATGGCGATAGCCAAAGAACACAATCTTTATGTAATTGAAGACAATGCCCAAGGAATTGGTGCAGATTACACTTCAAAGGATGGGTCAAAGAAAAAAACTGGAACCATTGGTCACGTGGCTTCAACTTCATTTTTTCCTTCAAAAAACTTGGGATGTTATGGTGATGGCGGTGCTATTTTTACTAATGACGACGCTTTGGCGCATACCATTCGCGGCATTGTAAACCACGGCATGTACGTGCGTTACCACCACGATGTTGTAGGGGTAAACAGTAGGTTAGATTCTATTCAAGCCGCGGTTTTAAGGGCCAAACTGCCACTTTTAGATCAATATAATGCTGCCCGTAGAAATGCGGCTAGAAAGTACAGCGAAGCCTTCGCGGGTATTAAAAATATAATTACTCCAACAGGTTTTTGTGATAATACCCAAACTATTTGCGATGTTTGCGATTGTCACGTATTTCATCAATACACGCTAAAAATTGTTAACGCAGATCGCGATGCTTTGGTAAATCATTTAAATGAAAAAGGAATTCCGTGCGGGGTTTATTATCCTATTCCCCTACATCTTCAAAAAGCGTATGCCGATGAACGCTATAACGAAGCAGACTTTCCAGTAACCAATCAATTGGTTAATGAAGTAATTTCATTACCCATGCACACCGAATTGGATGATGAACAGATTGATTATATTACAAAAACTGTTATTGATTTTATTGAGAAATAATAATTAAATAGATACCCGCCCTCGCGGAAATAAATATGAAAAAAATATTAGTTACTGGCGGTTTGGGCTATATAGGAAGCCACACCGTTGTTGAGCTTCAAAATGCAGGTTTTAAGGTTATTATTGTAGATAATCTTTCAAACTCATCTTTGGATGTTTTAGAAGGGATTACCAATATTACCAAAACTCCACCAGCCTTTGAAAGGCTCGATCTACGGTTAAAATGGGACGTGACAGAATTCTTTAAGGAGCACAGCGACATTGCCGGAATTATTCATTTTGCTGCAAGTAAAGCCGTGGGCGAAAGTGTTGAAAATCCGCTGCTTTATTACGAAAATAACTTGAACACGCTAATATATCTGCTGCAAGAATGTAAATCGCGTGGTATAGATAATTTCATATTCAGTTCTTCCTGTACGGTTTATGGCGAACCCGATACGTTGCCTATTACTGAAACTGCTCCAGTAAAACCTGCAACTTCACCTTACGGAAATACAAAACAAATAAGCGAAGAAATTTTAAAAGATACCTGCGCTATTTCGTCGTTAAAATCAATTGCGTTGCGTTATTTCAATCCAATTGGAGCGCATGCTACTGCACAAATTGGTGAACTGCCAGCCGGTGTTCCGCAAAATTTGGTTCCTTTTATTACGCAAACTGCAGCGGGCGTTCGGCAAGAACTGTCTGTTTTCGGAGACGATTATCCAACCGAAGATGGAAGCTGCATTCGCGATTATATTCACGTGGTAGATTTGGCAAAGGCGCATGTTATTGCCTTGCAACGATTGCTTTCAAATAAAAATGAAACCCAGTTTGAGGTGTTCAATTTAGGAACGGGCAGAGGCAGTTCTGTTTTGGAAGTTGTGAATTCTTTCGAAAAAACAACGGGTGAAAAATTGAATTATAAAATTGTAGCTAGACGTCCGGGCGATGTTATTTCGGTTTATGCAGACACTGCAAAAGCGAATAAAGTTTTAGGATGGAAAGCCGAAAAAACAATGGAAGACGCTTTGGCTTCGGCTTGGAAATGGGAGAAGAAAGTACGCGAAATAAAGTAAAACTTAAAACATTTCATTATGAAAAAACTACTACCCCTTGTAATTCTTTTTGTTTTCTTCGGAAGCAGTGCGCAAGACATTTATTTGCATTGTGGAAAATTAATCGATACCAAAAACGGAAAAGTGCTTTCTGAAAAAACCATTGTTGTTTCGGGAAACAAAATTACAAGTATTGAAGATGGATATATAAATGCTAAAAGTCCCGAAGACCGAGTAATCGATTTAAAAAATAAAACGGTGTTGCCTGGATTAACAGATATGCACGTTCATATTGAAGGAGAAACCAGTCGCGATGGGTATTTAAAACCTTTTATTTTAAACGATGCCGATGTAGCTTTTAATGCTGCTGAAATTGCAAAACGAACGTTAATGGCAGGTTTCACAACCGTTCGCGATTTGGGTGGAAGTGGGGTAAATGTTTCGCTTCGCAATGCAATTAATTCGGGAAAAACAGTGGGTCCTAGAATTTATACAGCCGAAAAAGCTTTGGGCACAACTGGCGGTCACGCAGATCCTACAAACGGCCGAAAGAAAGAATTGATGGGTGATCCCGGCCCTGCTGAAGGAGTAGTGAATGGTGTAGACGACGCTGCAAAAGCGGTGCGTCAACGCTATAAAAATGGCGCAGATTGGATTAAAATTACCGCAACGGGTGGCGTTTTAAGTGTTGCAAAAAGCGGAAAAAATCCACAATTTACTGAAGCCGAAATAAAAGCAATTGTTGATACCGCTAAAGACTACGATATGCAGGTGGCAGCACACGCTCACGGCGACGAAGGTATGCAACGTGCTGTACGCGCAGGGGTAAAAACAATTGAGCACGGTACGCTAATGAGTAATGAAACAATGGAATTGATGAAAAAGCACAACGCTTTTTTGGTGCCCACTATTTCCGCAGGTAGGTTTGTTAGCGATCAAGCTAAAATTGAAAATTATTATCCTGTCATTATTGTTCCCAAAGCTTTGGAAATTGGTCCAAAAATTCAGGATATGTTTGCGAGCGCGTATAAAAAAGGAGTGCCAATAGTGTTTGGAACCGATGCTGGCGTGTTTCCACATGGGCAAAACGCAAAAGAATTTGGATATATGGTTGAAGCGGGTATGCCTGCAATGGAAGCCATTCAATCTGCAACAATCATTCCTGCAAAAATTTTGATGGCTGAAGATGAGATCGGTCAACTCGAACCAGGATTTATGGCAGATATAATTGCGGTCGACGAGGATCCAACTAAAAACATTAAAACGCTCGAAAACGTAGTATTTGTAATGAAAAACGGTGTTATTGTTAAAGAATAATCATGGTTTAACCCATGTTTAACGATTATTTTTAGGAATTGGCAACGATCCTTTGTTTCTTTGCAGCTCAACAGCACTCTGTACTTTCGCTTTTAGTTTAAAGGCTAAAGGGAGTCAAAAAAACAAGGATGAAGTTAGTTTCAGTGAAACGACAAACAAAAACAGAAAAAAGATTTACAGAAAAAATGGGAATGTTCACCACGAGTGTGATTTACATCAAAAAAACATTTTTGAGCATTCCGTTTAAAACCTTACATAAATATCGCGAAACCTATTATGGGAAAACGAAAGATTGCGAAGATTGTAGGATAAGCGCTTAATTAAATTATGATTACAGAATAAAAAACACCGAATGAATCTAGGTTCATTCGGTGTTTTTTTATGGTATAAATTGAAGCTTTTAATTTAACGAACTAACCCAAAAGCGGTCTTTCCAAGCATCGTCAGTAAATGCTATTTCAGAGTCGATATTTTCAATTTCCTGCAATTGAAACTCACTGGCAACGGCTTGAATTTCTCTGTATAAAATACGTTCTTCAAAATGAATATAACTGCTCAACTCTTCTTCTATTTTGTGCAGCACCTTGTGCAGTTCAGCTGTTTCTTCAAATAAACGGTTCAAGCGTCTGTGATTTGCTAATGCCCTTTTCACGCGTACATTATTACTTCCCAAAATAGGGAAGATTTGCTTTTCCTCTATTTCAAAATGTGCATCTAAATAATTTGCTTTAAACCAATCAATGTATTTTTTAATTCGTTTGTTTTCAACTTTGTTTCGCAGGCCTTCTCGTATCCGTTCGCAAAGTAAAATAACTTCGTTGTGTTCTTCAATAATAGGGGTTAACGCTAAATTTTTTTTCTGGGTATGCTTTTTCATCTCTAAAATACTAATTGAAAAAACAAAATTCGGCAAAATGTTTCGTATTAATTATGAGTTTAATCATACGTAAAATTTCCAGTCAATTTTAAGGTTATGAAGTTATTATTTATTAATTTTGAATCATTCTAAATAAGAAATATTAATTCAATATATATGAAAGTAGCATCATTAGTAAACGGACTTCAATATCACGAAAGCCGCCCCACCATTCAAGTTTTAATGGAAACTGAAACCAGCAAGGAAATTAGAATTGCCTTTAAAGAAGGTCACGTTATGAAAGAACACAAAACCCCTTTTCCTATTGTGGTGGAAATTTTTGAAGGAGCCATAGATTTTGGGGTAAACGGCGTGCTTCATAAATTAGTAAAGGGTGATTTAGTAGCTCTTGAAGGGGGTGTGCCGCACGATTTAAAAGCTTTGGAAACAAGCACGGTTAGATTAAGTTTAAATAAAGCCGATTCTGCAAAACGCGTGAAAGATGTGGCTAAAAATTCGTAATGTGACAACGCGATCAGGAAAACTGTGCAATACGTAAAAGTTTGATTCGTCACATTTAAATTTAGAGGAAATGTATTCAAAAAATAAAATAGATTCATTTATAAAAGAATCGCCAATTTTAAAGGAAATTATAGATTTAAGTCCTGTTATATGGCTCAACCCAAATAGGAAAATAAAATCTGAAATGCCCGCTTTTCCTATTAAAAAGAAGGACATGGATGCAGCAGCGGAATTATGGGAACGGTTTGCGCCATTTTTTGTAAATGCCTTTCCTCAAACTGCTAAAACCAACGGTATTCTCGAATCACCATTAAAAGAACTCGAAAATATGAAGGCGCTTTTAAATCAAGAAAGCGCTAAAATTCAAGGACGATTCTTTTTGAAGTGCGACAATGCATTACCGATTGCCGGTTCAATAAAAGCACGCGGCGGTTTTTTTGAAGTTTTGCACTATGCCGAAGATTTAGCGCTTAATGCAGGTATTTTGAAAAAGTCTGATAGTTATGCCGCTTTTACTACTGATAAGTTTAAACAATTTTTTAGCAAGTATAAAATTGGAGTGGGCTCCACGGGAAACTTAGGGCTGAGCATCGGGATTATTAGTGCAAAATTGGGGTTTCAAGTAACGGTTTATGTTTCCGGAGATGCTAAAAAATGGAAGAAAGATTTATTGCGTGCAAATGGAGTGGAAGTAATTGAGTTTGCTGGCGATTTCAGTGAAGCTATTCTCGCTGGAAGACAAAAAACAAATGCCGATCCGATGGCGTATTTTGTAGATGATGAAAATTCGCACGAGTTATTTTTGGGCTACACTGTGGGCGCGCTCAGATTGGCAAAACAATTGGAGGAAGCCAATATCCGGGTTGATGCTGATAATCCCTTATTTGTATATTCTCCTTGTGGCGTTGGCGGCTCCCCGGGCGGTACTGCCTTTGGATTGAAACAAATCTACGGCGATAATGTGCATTGCTTTTTTGTGGAACCCACACATTCTCCAGCGGTTTTAGTGGGTTTGGTTACTGGCGAAATGAGCAATATTAGCGTGCAAGATATCGGGATAGACAATATAACCGAAGCTGATGGTTTGGCCGTTGGACGTCCTTCCAATTTTGCTACAAATGTAAGCGGACATTTGGTGAGCGGTATTTATACCATCGAGGATGATCGTCTTTTCACACTTTTAGTAAAACTAATGGACACCGAACAAATATTTTTGGAACCTTCAGCTACAGCCGGTTTGATTGGCCCACAAACGGTTGCAACAACAGATTACGCCACAAAAAACAACCTTAATATGGAAAATGCCACCCACGTTGTGTGGGCTACTGGTGGCGATTTAGTGCCAGATTTTGAGCGGAAGGAATTTTATGAACGCGGTAAAAATGAATTTGTTTCAATTAACTAGATTCAATAGTTCTTAAAATTTAATGCTTCGAATGATACCGTTTTATTCGGAGTTTCTTTTTATGAATTGATTGACTGATGTATATTAAATTTAATAAAGAGATTCGTAACTTAATATATTTTTAAGTGTGCATAATTTATTTAACAGACACGAGTTTATATAAGTAATAAAATTGCTAATATTGCCGCATTGTTGGAGAAGGAGATTCAACAAGAAGAAGTTAATCTAATACTTAAATTCGCTATGAAAAAAATATTGTTTTTAACGTTGATGGGAATCACCCTATCAGGCTTTTCTCAGGAATCAGAAAACTTTGAGGCTGGACCTCAGGGCAGACATGAATTACGACTAGACGCTTTTGAAGCTTTGGTTTTTAAAACCATCGAAATAAATTACGAATATGTAATTAGCAAGTACTCGGGAGCGGGGGCTGCTATTAATGTTAACTTAGATGATGAATCCATAGTGGATTACGGTGAAAAATTTGCTATTACTCCTTATTACAGACAGTATTTTTTAAATAAAAAGGAGTATGGAGCACGTGGACTTTTTGTTGAAGGAAATATGCAACTTGCCGGTGGGGAAAATGAAAATTATTTCTATAATTACAATCCAGAAACAGACTCATATATAGAAGGAACCACGAAAGATAGCTGGTTTGATGCAGGTCTTGGCTTGACCATTGGTCAAAAATGGGTGAGTAACAATGGTTTCACTTTTGAAATTAGCGCAGGAGGCGGAAGGTATTTTCTAGATGATGACGCTGCTCCCGGGGGTTATTTTAGAGGCGGAATATTGGTTGGTTATAGGTTTTAAAGAATTTGAAATCGGTTAAAAAAGGCCTTCGGTAGCTACCGAAGGCTTTTTTATACATTAAATTGTCCTAAATAAATTACAGGTTTACAATTCAGCTTTTTCTGTTTCGGCAGATCTATCAATTTTTTTAACCAATCCCTGTAAAACATTTCCGGGCCCAACTTCTATAAATTTCGTGGCACCATCCTTTATCATATTCTGAACGCTCTGCGTCCATTTAACTGGAGAGGTTAATTGAAAAATTAGGTTTTCCTTTATTTCCGAAGGATTGGTAACCGCAAAAGTTGTAACGTTTTGATAAATTGGACAGGCAGGTGCTGCAAACTGTGTGGCTTCAATTGCCGCAGCCAATTCTTCGCGAGCAGGCTCCATCAACGGGCTGTGAAAAGCGCCACCCACGGGTAAAATCAAAGCTCTGCGTGCGCCAGCTTCTTTCAGACTTACACAAGCTTTTTCTACGGCATCTATAGCTCCGGAAATTACTAATTGTCCGGGGCAGTTGTAATTTGCAGCAACTACAATTCCGGTAGTATTTGCACAAATCTCTTCAACTAAATGATCTTCCAATCCTAATACTGCAGCCATAGTTGAAGGTGTTTTTTCACAGGCCTTTTGCATTGCTAGTGCGCGTTTGTAAACCAATTGCAATCCGTCTTT
Organism: Aequorivita vitellina; assembly: GCF_022008365.1. GTDB lineage: Bacteria > Bacteroidota > Bacteroidia > Flavobacteriales > Flavobacteriaceae > Aequorivita > Aequorivita vitellina. Next base: position 53,355 of record NZ_JAIRBA010000020.1, on the reverse strand, counting down.
AAAAGCGAGTGTTTTGTTGGCTACCAGTGCAGAAATTTCACCTAAAGAATGTCCTGCAACCATGTCTGGCTGAAACTTACTGCCCATTACTTCGGCCAAAATTGTGGAATGAAGAAAAATAGCGGGCTGTGTAACTTTGGTTTCTTTTAATTCGTCGGCGGTGCCTTCAAACATAATTTTAGTAATGTTGAAACCCAAAATTTCATTGGCTTGTTGAAACAATTCTTTCGCTGTTGAAGAATTTTCATAAAGATCTTTGCCCATTCCGGTAAATTGGGCACCCTGTCCGGGAAATATATATGCTTTCATATTTGTGTTTTTCTATATTTAATCAACTTTTTTATTGTCCTTTAATTCCAGTGAATTTGCTTTTGGAATTCGCTTTTTTAGCAGGAGTATTTGCCCCAAATGACTGGATTGGTGCTCCATAACGTGAAACCAAGAAAAGTGGTTATTTACGTATGATCCTTCGGGAATTTCAGCTAACCACGCATCGTCTTTCTCTTTTAGCAATTCTAAGGTTTTTTCTCTGGCTTTTTTAAAAATATCTAGATAATATGCGGCGTCGTGACCTCTAATATGCTGTCTGCCTTCATCGCCTAATTCCATAGCAATTCTTAATTCTTCCATTTCTTTTTCCGATAAATCACTCATGCCAAAAGTTGCTTCTTGGTAATATATTTCGGTTGCAGCAAGATGCAATACCAAAGCGCCAACAGAGTTAGATTTTTCATCGAGTTGGTAATCTAATTCGGCCTGTGTCATATTGCTCACGGAGTATTCTACGCGCTCGCTAAGGTTGTTTAACATTGTTACTAGCGTTCCAATTTGCGGAGTGTATCCGTCAATTGGGCCTATGTAATTTGGGGTGATACGAATAATATTTTTACCTTCAATTTTAAGGGAATTGTTTCCTTCCGAACTTTCTTCCGAATTATTCATTGAAAAACCGTCCGTATTTTCAAAAGCTTCTTTGCTGATGCCAATCCACCATTTCGGGATTTCGTTATTTGTAACTGGTTCTTCAAAACTAGCATTGTCTATTGCCACGTCTTCCATTTTTCCGGTTTTTGGATTTTCGATAGCTAGTTTAAAATCGTCAAAATAAAAACTGCCATTTCCAAAGCAAAGTCCGCCAAAAACCAACCTTCGCGCCTTTCTATCCAGCGTTCCCTTTATAGTATAGGTTTGCCAATTGGCGTCTTTAATTGGCCTGTCCATCATATTGTCAAAAAAACCTTTCCCATTATTTTTATTATCAACCCGAGCCCAAAGTCCAGCTTGACTATTAGACTCGCTGGCCACAACCTTAACCGAGGCAGTTAATTCAAAAGCGAGGTCTTTTTTAACCTCCAAATCCAAAATTTGTGAAAACGGAACCCAATCGCGCTGCTGCTCTTGAGCGAATGCAATTGAAACGGGGAAGAGAAGGAGAACGACAATTATATTTTTGAAGAAATTCATAGCGTTTCTTTTTATTGCTGGTGGAAATGTAAAAATAGGAATAAAAAATTCCTAAAAGAAAGTGCTTAACAATTTATGAATATTTTGAAATATTAGACTGAACTTGTTGCAAATAACCGGAACCAAAAAGGTTTAAATGAACCAGTAAATAATAAAGTTGCCAAAGCGGAATGCGCTGTTTCCAACCTTTACTTAAAGGGAAAACGGCATTATAATTTGAAAAAACTTCTTCTGAAAAGCCGCCGAAAAGATTCATCATGGCAATATCCATTTCGCGTGGCGCGAAGGCCACAGCGGGATCTATTAAAACTGCTTCGCCAATTTCAGAAATTATAGAATTGCCATTCCAAAGATCGCCGTGGATCAATGATGGCGGTTCATTTGGGATTTCTTCGGAAATATTTTTAAAGAACACGTCTAATTTCTTAAAGTGAAAACCTTTGTCTGCAGCCATTTTAAATTGTGGCTCCAACCTTTGGGTGATGTAAAATTCTGAAGCAGCATTACACCAATCGTTTTGCTGCGGAAGACTACCAATATAATTATCGTGATCTAACCCGAAATTGTCGTTTGTGGTTTTATGCAATGACGCTAGATTTTCAGCAAATACTTTCCAAAAATCTTTATTTGGTTGGCCGGTGGGCATGTATTCCATCAATAAATAGGAAGAATTTTCTATGGTTCCAATGCCAAGTATTTCGGGGATTTTAAAACTTTTTGAAGATTTTAAAAGCGACAATCCCTTTGCTTCAGCAGCAAACATTCCAGGAAATTTGGAAACATTATTAATCTTTGCAACAAAATTTCCTTCGGCGCACTTTAACAAAAAAACTTGGTTAATATCACCACCAAAAAGTGGCTTTTCTTCAATTAATTGGAAGTTGTGCTTGGAAGCTATTTTTTGTAAAAGTGAAAACATTATCGGTTTGTAAATAGCCTATTTTTTCACAAGGCCAGTTTGGTCTATTTTACACCCATTCTTTGCGAACCCAAGTTTCATAAGTAAATGAAAACTTATGTCTCTCGTCTTTGTCGTGTTCAACCTCAGAAATAAGTCGCCAATCTTCTTTTGAAAATTCAGGAAAAAAAGTATCGGCATCGTTAAAAGTACCGTGAACGCGTGTCAGTTCAATTTTATCGGCAATTGGGAGGCCCATTTTGTAAATTTCGCCACCGCCAATTATAAAGGGTTGCGAATCGTTTTCGGAGATTTGAAGTGCTTCCGCCATGCTGTGAACCACAACGGCGCCAGGTTTTGCGTACGTTTTATTTCGGGTAATTACGAGGTGCGTTCTATTGGGAAGCGGTTTTGGAAACGATTCAAAAGTTTTGCGACCCATAATAATATAGTGCGAGGTCGTCATTTCTTTAAAGCGCTTAAAATCATCGGGGAGATGCCAAAGCAAACCGTTGTCTTTTCCCAGTTCGTTTTTCTCGCCAGCGGCTGCTATCATTGTTATCATTCTACGTCTGGCGGTAAAGGGTTGTTGAGCGCGTTTTTTTTTGAAGTATCCTGTGGCGTGGTGGGCAATTGCAATTCGGTATCTACTTTTTTCTGAAGTTCGGCCATGCGTTCTGCTTGGCGTGCTTTCAGCTTTTCAAGTTGACGATCTTCCCACTCTTTGTCCATAAATTTATTCATCACAAATACGTTGAAAAGATGTACAAGAAATATAAAAGTCCAGATTAAGATGGCCCATACAAACCAATTTTGAAAGAGCGTTTCATTTCCATATCCCAATACGGGATTGATAATTATAAGTAAGACCGAACCCACCAAAAATAACACGAAATGGCGCATCAAGTTTTTTTTCTGTTTTATGCGTTGGCGTGCGTACTCGTACTGCTCGCGCTGTTCGGCATCAATTCTTTCGGTTTTTTTTGATTTTGAAAACATAGTTGGTTACTTTCGTTGAGATTGAACATTTACTGATGCATTCAGTATTGTAAAAATACCTAAAATTCGCCATTCTGGCCACGCACTTATGGAAGATTTAAAAAAACACTTTCCAGCTTTACAATCCTGCACTTATTTAAACACGGCTTCAAACGGCGTAATTCCAAAACCTATTATAGATTGGCGCCGCCAGCACGACTTGGATTTAATGAACCATGCCAGCGTTTTTCGCGATAAGCACAAACTTCATATTGAAGAAATTAGGAAAACCGTTTCCCGCTTTTTTGATGCTTCGGCTGCGGAAACGGCGCTAGTTCCAAACATATCATTTGCGTTAAATACCGTTTTGGAAGGTCTTCCGAAAGGACAGAAAATTCTACTTCTTAAAAATGATTACCCGTCTGTAAATTGGCCTGTGGAAACAAGAGATTTTGAAGTTTGCTATGCAGAAATTGATGAAAATTTGGAGCAGAATATTGAAGCTGCAATTGCAAAGCACAAGCCAGATGTTTTTATGTTTAGCGTGGTGCAATGGCTAAACGGAATTAAAATTGATTTTGAATTTTTAAAGCAGCTAAAAAGCTATCATCCCAATTTGCTTCTCATAGCCGATGGCACGCAATATATGGGCGCAGAAAAATTTAGTTTTGCAGACAACGCCATCGATGTTTTGGGTGCGAGTGCTTATAAATGGCTAACTGCGGGTTATGGCAACGGATTTATTACAGTGAAGGAATCTGCTCGCGAGCGAATATTTCCGAAGACAATTGGCTTTAATTCTGCCGAACGTTTTGAGAGTTTGCCTGCAGAAACTGCTTTTATGAAGCATTTTGAACCGGGCCATCAAGACACCTTAAATTACGGAAGTTTGGAGCAGGCTATTTTATTTCAGGAAAAACTGGGAACCGAAAATATATATAAAAAAATTGCTTCCCTTTCCACAAAAGCAAGAGCCAGTTTTGCGGCAATGGGTCTTTTAAAGAATGATACATTGCTTCGCGAAAAGCACGCTTCAATTTACAATTTGAAAGGCGATAAATCGCAATATAAAAAACTGATGGAAAACAATATTATCTGCTCACTTCGAGGCGGGGGAATTCGAGTGAGTTTTCATTATTACAACACGGAAGCAGATTTAGACAAATTGCTGTATTTTTTAAAATAGTTACTCCACTACTTTTACGCCTTTCCAAAATGCAACATGGTTTTTTATAGCTTTGGCAGCGTGTTTGGGCTCTGAATAGTACCAGGCGGCATCTTTATTTACTGCGCCGTCAACTTCGAGGGTGTAGTAGGAAGCGTCGCCTTTCCACGGGCAATGTGTTTGGGTATCACTTTTTTTGAAATATTCTGGTTTTATAGCGGTTTCCGGGAAATAGTGATTGTTTTCAATTACAATAGTTTCATTGGATTCTGCAACTGTTTTGTTGTTCCAAATAGCTTTCATTTAATTTACTTTTTAAAGGTTTTTATTTTGAGGTTTTAAGCTTTTCTAAAGACATAATTTTTATAAAATTCTTGTTCATCTGTATAAGAAGAGTCAATTTCTAATCCAGATTCCGCAGCGAGCCATTGTACTATTTTATCGTCGTATTTTTGCGAAATTTCGGTGTGTATTGTTTCCCACTGGTCAAATTGCACGGTTAGTTTCAGTTTTTCTATTGTTATTTCCATTGGTTCAGTAGCTACTAAAAAGCTTTTAGCGGTACCGGTTTCGGGGTCGTAAACTTCCCAATGTTTAAATTTATCTAAGTTAAAATTACCACCGAGCTCGCGGTTAATTCTGGTAAGGATATTTTTGTTGAAGGCTGCGGTTATTCCTTCGGCATCATTGTAAGCGTTTAAAATGGTTTGTGGTTCTTTTTTCTGATCGAAACCCATAAACAGCAAATCGTCGGGGAGCATGGCATCTTTCAGTTTTGTAAGGAATTCGATTGCTTTTGGGTGTTTTAGGTTGCCGATATTACTTCCCAAAACCATAATTACTTTTTTGCGTTTATTAAAACCTTTTAATCGTTCCAAAACCTCAAAATACTCGCCCACTTCGGCATCTACAGATAGTGTAGGCATTTCTGTGGCGAGATTATTAGTGAGTAATTCAACTGCATTTTCGCTTATATCAATGGGTTTATAAACAAAATTGAAGTTGTTTTCGGTCATATATTTTAGAAGAACCTTTGTTTTCTTTCCGTCGCCTGCGCCCAGTTCAATTAAATCTAAACCATTTTCACGGTCGCGGAAAAGTTCGCCAATAGTTTTGGTGTGGGAGGAAAGAATCTCAAATTCGCAACCCGTTAAATAGTACGTTGGCATAGCCATAATTTCCTGAAAAAGCTTATCGCCTTTTTGGTCGTAAAAATATTTGGAAGAAAGATGTTTCGGAAAATCGGAAAGTCCTTGAGTAACTTCTTTTTGAAAAGTTAGGTTTTGTTGCGGTTGCGTGTTTTTATCCATAAAGTTTTTGTCGTAATTATTTAGCTAACCTTATACCGGTAAATTGCCAACGTAAGTTAGTTTGAAAAAAATTGCGATAGGTAGCACGTGTGTGTTTTGGTGAAGTAGCTACCGAGCCACCGCGAAGTACTTTTTGGTTTACCATAAATTTACCGTTGTACTCGCCAATAGCACCGGGTGCTTTTGTGTAACCCGGATAGGGTAAATATGCGCTTTCTGTCCACTCCCAGCGGCTTCCCCACTCAAAGTTTTGTTGCGCGACTTCCCATTCAAATTCGGTGGGTAAGCGACATTCTTTCCACTGTGTAAAGGCGAAAGCTTCATAATATGATATATGCGAAACCGGAGCTTCCAAGTTTAGTTTTTGAAGTCCTTTTAATGTGTATTGGTGCCATTCACCTTCAATATTGTGCCAGTACATAGGCGCCGAAATATTGTTTTGCTTTACCCAATCTAATCCTTCGGCGTGCCATAGGTTAAAATCTTTGTAGCCGTTTGCATTTATAAATTCGAGATATTTGGCATTGGTGACAAGCTTGTTTGAAATTTTATAATCTTGAAGGTAAACTTTGTGACGGCCCAATTCATTGTCGTAACAGAATTCTTCTAAATTTTTGTGACCTATTTCATAAATGCCTTCCTTTATTTCAATCCATTTTTGTTGAGCATTTTGAAGCGGATTTTCATTGAAAGAATCGTCGTATTTTGGCAACAACGGATTGTTTCCTAAAATGTATTTTATATCGGTTGTGAGTAATTCTTGGTGTTGTTTTTCGTGATGGATTCCTATTAAAAGAACTTCTTTTATTTCTGGTGAAATATCCTCTTCCGAATTGGCGGAAAGGTTTAAAAGAAAATCTCGCATTTCGTTGGTAACGTATTGTCGGTAGTCGTACACTTTTGCGACGCCGGGTCTTGAGAGGTTTCCGCGATCATTGCGAACAACGCGTTTTCCTACATTTTCATAATAACTATTAAAAACAAATGCGAAGTCTTCGTGAAAGAGTTGGTAGTTGGGTTTGTGCGGCTTTAAAATGAATTCTTCAAAAAACCAAGTGGTGTGGCCTAAGTGCCATTTTGGAGGAGAAACGTCAACTATTGGCTGTACCACATAGTCTTCAATTTCGAGCGGTTTGCAAATATTTTCGGTGTGCTGGCGGGTTTCGAGAAAGAACGAAACCAATGTGTGGGTTGCAATCATAAAAAAAAGTGTCGCAATTTTTTTTGACGACACTTTAAATATAAATATTATAATTGTTTAGCACTATTTCATTCGCGTTAAACAGTTGTTAAACTAGGTTTCTCAGTTTCTTCTCTTTCGCTTTCTTTTCCTTTTTTCGGCTTTTGTAGGCGCTTCAATTTTAAACATAATTGGTAGCGAATACAATACGCCAACAGGTTCTCCTTTTTGTTTTCCGGGAATCATTTGCGGTAGACTGCTCACCACGCGAACGGCTTCGTTTTCAATTTCGGGATTTAGTGCACGGGCGCGTACATTGACTACTTTTCCTTCTTTGTCAATTTTAAACTGAACTGAAACTCTGTAAACGTTGGGCGGAAGATCTAGCGCCTCTATTTTTTTCATATTGAAATGTGCGCCGACAAATTCAGAAATTTTGGTGGACATGCATTTCTTCAATTCCACGTTTGTGTTGTCTTCGCAATCGGGATAGATAGGAACTTTTTCAATAACTGCAAAGGGCACATCGGCATCGGTCATTTCAGAATCTGATACTTCTGTTACGGTTTCGCTTTGCGCGAAAGAGAGCGTAGAAGTGGCGAAAATTGCAAAAAACAATAATTTTTTAAGCATCTTATTTTCCAGTTTTAAATGTAAACGGCACCGTAAATTTAATTGCACGCGGTTTGCCGCCCATCATTCCCGGTTTTGCCATTTTGGGAATTGCCAAAATATTGCGTTTGGCTTCTTCCTGTAATTCTTTAGAACCTCCAGAAACATTTTTAACTTCTACAAGTCCTTTTTCATTTATAACAAAGTCAACAATAACGCGTCCTTCTTCGTTCTTTTTGTAAGCAGCCGGTGGATATTTAAAGTTTTTTGCAATGTGGGCGTACAACTTGGTGTTAAAACAGTCGTCGCGTTGGGTAGCAGAGCCATTTTCGCAACCGGGCCATACGGGGCTTAATTCTTTTAGAGTAATATTGTTTTTACTTACATTCCCCCATTCCTGTTGGGCAAAAATGGTTGTGGAAAATAAAATGCACATTGCAATTAGTAGGTTTTTCATAAAGAAAGGGATTTTAAATTATTAATTAAATAGCAACTACACCTTTAATATGTGGGTGTGGGTTGTAGTCTACAAGTGTAAAGTCATCAAAAGTGAAGCCAAATATATCTTTTACATTTGGATTGAGCAACATTTTTGGTAGCGGTCTCAAATCGCGAGACAATTGAAGTTCAACCTGTTCAAAGTGGTTGCTGTAAATATGGGCATCGCCAAAGGTGTGCACAAAATCGCCAGCCTCGTATCCGCAAACCTGTGCCATCATCATAGTTAGTAGTGCATACGATGCAATATTGAAGGGTACGCCGAGAAAAATATCGGCACTTCGTTGGTATAATTGGCAGGATAATTTACCATCGGCAACATAAAACTGAAAAAAAGCGTGGCAGGGCGGAAGTGCGGCTTTGCCATTGGCAACATTTTCGGAAAATGGTTTTGAAGTATCTGGCAACACACTTGGATTCCATGCGCTCACAAGCATTCGTCTGCTGTCTGGATTAGTTTTAAGGGTTTTTATAATATCGGAAATTTGATCAATTTCCTCGCTATTCCAGTTGCGCCATTGGTGACCGTAAACGGGACCGAGGTCGCCATTTTCATCTGCCCATTCGTTCCAAATACGCACGCCGTTTTCTTGAAGATATTTAATATTTGTATCGCCGTTTAAAAACCACAAAAGTTCATAGATTATAGACTTTAAATGAAGTTTTTTTGTAGTAATCATCGGGAAACCTTCGTTGAGGTTAAAACGCATTTGGTAGCCAAAAACGCTTTTGGTGCCAGTACCAGTACGGTCTTGCTTAACAGAGCCGGTTTCCATTACGTGCTTTAAAAGGTCGTGATATTGTTTCATAATATAATCCTGCGCAGGCGGGAAAATTTTTGTGTGTGGAACATTTCTTTAGAAAACGAAAATAAAAAATAAAGCGGTATTTTGTTAGCGAACCATTTGTTGGATATTAAAAGTTACTAACAAGAGCCAGCTTGTGGTGCTGCGAAAGCTATTATTTGTTATCCAATTATCATTCCGGCAATAGTTGCCGAAATAAGGGAAGCAATCGTTCCGCCTAACAGTGCTTTCATCCCAAATTTTGAAAGTGTTTTACGTTGGCCAGGCGCTAAGGATCCAATACCGCCAATTTGAATTCCGATGGAAGCAAAATTTGCAAAACCGCAAAGCATATAGGTGGCCATAATAATGCTTTTTTCATAATTAAGATGAAGTGTATTCGATATGTTTTTTAGTTCGGCCAGCTGTATGTAACCTACAAATTCGCTCGCGGCGAGTTTAATTCCCAGCAATTGCCCCATCATTAGCATATCTTCTTTTGCGACGCCAATTAGCCACATTAGTGGAGCAAAAACAGTTCCTAAAATTGCTTCTAAAGAAAGACTGTTGTAGTCTGATTTTGAAGCTACCCATTCGTTTATTGAGGTAACCTCACCTATATATCCAAGTATGCCGTTGAGCATTGCTATAAATGCCACAAATACCAACAGCATGGCTCCTACGTTTACGGCTAATTTTAAACCTTCGGTGGTTCCATTGGCAATTGCATCTAAAAAGTTGGACCCTATTTTTTCTGAAGAAACTTTTACGTTTGTATTAATAGGTTCCGTTTGTGGGTATAATATTTTTGAAATTACAATTGCGCCGGGTGCTGCCATTACCGAAGCTGCCAATAAATGTTTTGCAAATGTTAATCGTAATGCGGGGTCGTCACCACCCAAAAAGCCAATATATGCTGCCAGAACGGCGCCGGCTACTGTGGCCATTCCGCCAATCATTACAAGTAGCATTTCAGACTTGTTCATTTTTTCTAAATAGGCTTTAATGAGCAATGGAGCTTCAGTTTGACCTAAAAAGATATTCCCTGCTACGCTCAAACTTTCGGCACCCGAAATATTTAAAAGCTTGGTGAGCAACCAGCCCATTGCTTTTACTATTATTTGAATTATTCCGAGGTAAAAAAGAACGGAAGTAAGTGCGGAGAAAAAGATAATTGTTGGTAGCACTTGAAAGGCAAATATAAATCCGTATGAATTTATATCGAGCATCCCACCGAGTAGAAATTCGCTACCGGCTTTTGTGTAATTTAACACGTTAACAAATAATTGACCCACGCCTTCAAAGATGCTTTTAATAAATGCTACTTTTAAAACGCCAATAGCAATTAACAATTGAAAGGCGAGACCTATACCTACGGTTTTCCAATTTATAGCTTTTCTATTAGAGCTGAAAATAACGGCAATGATTAAAAGTGAAATCATTCCTAAAACCCCGCGCCATAAACTCTGCATGGAAAAACCCTGACTTGGGATAATTTCGGATGTGTTGGCAACTGTAGCAAGTGCTGAAACACTTTTGGTGCTTGGAGTTTTAAGTTGGTATTTAAAGTTTCTTTCGGAGAGTGAAAGGGTACTATCGGTTAGTTGTTCAACGCGAAAACGTCTAATGCTATCGGGCGGATTGTTAAAAAAAAGGACCAAAAGATTATTCTGAAATAAATAATCGCCTTTGGCCAATAAACTATCATTGGCAAATTGATATTCAAAAGTTCCGTTTTCTAATTTTAGAAAGTCTGAATTGGAATTAATATTGACAATTGCGAGGCCATTTTCATCTTTAATTTCTGAAAACTTCCAAGTTTTTTCAATGCTTTGAGCAAAGGTATTTCCGAAGAAAAAAAGCGCAATGGCTAGAAGTATAAATTTCTGCATATTCTTATAAATTCCAGGTATGGCATTACAATTTTCAAAAAGTGTTTTCATAAATTATTTTCTGAAATTACTCTCTTTTTGAAATTTCATCACGAATGCTTGCAGCCTTTTCGTAGTTTTCGTTTTTAACCGCCTCTTCTAGCATTTTGTTTAAATCGCTAAGGCTGTATTTAGTGTAATTTTCGCCTGAAGGTTTAATAGATTCTTTATCCTCGCCAAGGATTAAATTTTCTATAACCGCTTCTTCTTTTTTTGATAATGTTTTTTTTGAAGTACTGGTTTTTAAGTGAATTCCAGCCTTATCTAAAATGTTTTTATAGGTAAAAATGGGTGCTTTAAACCGAAGTGCCAGAGCAATGGCATCGCTGGTACGGGCGTCTATTATTTCTTCAATTTTATCGCGTTCGCAAATAATGCTCGAATAAAACACACCGTCCACCAATTTGTGGATTATTACTTGTTTTATAACAATATCAAATCGGTCTGCGAAGTTTTTAAAAAGGTCGTGGGTAAGGGGGCGCGGAGGCGTAATATCTTTTTCGAGGGCGATTGCGATTGATTGTGCTTCAAAAGCTCCAATAACTATAGGAAGTTTTCGTTCGCCGTCAACTTCGTTTAAAATAAGGGCGTATGCACCATTTTGTGTTTGGCTGTACGATATTCCTTTGATTGTAAGTTTTACTAAACTCATTCTTCAAAAATCAGTGATAAATATTAATTACGCGTTGTTCAGTTAAACAATTGACTATAAAAGTAACGAATAATAAATCAATAAAAAAGGCTGTTTAAATTTGGATGCTTCCTTATCTAAACAGCCTTTTATCGAGGCACAAATTAATAAAAAATTATGCGTTTTGCGCCTTAAATTCCTTTAATTTTTCTGTGAGCTGTGGCACAATTTCGAAGGCATCGCCAACAATGCCGTAGTCTGCAGCCTTAAAAAATGGTGCTTCGGGGTCGTTGTTGATAACCACTTTAACTTTTGAAGCATTGATACCTGCCAAATGCTGTATAGCACCAGAAATACCAATGGCAATATACAGATTTGAAGCAACAGGTTTTCCTGTTTGCCCTACGTGTTCGCTATGTGGTCTCCAGCCCATATCGCTAACGGGTTTTGAACAAGCTGTAGCTGCTCCCAAAGTTTCGGCAAGGTCTTCAATCATTCCCCAATTTTCGGGGCCTTTCATTCCACGTCCTGCAGAAACAACTATTTCGGCATCGGCGATTGTAACGGTATCGGTTGCTTTGTCTACCGAAACAATTTCCATATCAAAGTCGTGTGCGTCAAGATTTGGCGAAAAGTCTTCCGTAGAAGCTGAAGTTTCGTTTTCTTTAAGTCCGTATGAGTTTTTTCCTAAACCAATTATCTTTATATCGGTTTTAAATTCGGTGGTTGCAAATGCTTTATTTGTAAAAACGCTGTGTTTTACTTTAAAAGGTGAAGTGCTTTCTGGCAATGCTACTACGTTTGGCACAAAGCCAGCCTCGAGGTTTACGGCCAAAGTGGGTGCTAAAAATTTGCTGTTTGCACTTGATGTTAACACAATAACTTTTGCGTCTTCGTTTTTTGCAGCTTGACCGATAGCATCTGCATAGGCTTCGCCATTAAATTTGCTTAATTTATCGTTGGTAATCTTCAAAACTTTTGAAGCTCCGTATTTTCCCAATTCGGAAGTGTCGGTAGCATTGATGCAAACTGCTGTAACCTGTGTATCTAGTTGGTCTGCAATTCCCTTTGCATATGCAACCGCTTCGAGGGCAATTTTTTTAAATTTTCCCTCTTCTGATTCTGTATATACTAAAACTGACATGTCTTTCTATTTTTATATTCTTAAATATCTTTTGCTTTGTGGCTCCTTCTTCCGCCGCGGCGCATTTTCAAAAAGGAGAAAAAAGCGTTTTAAATAACTTTTGCTTCGTTGTGCAAAAGGTTAACCAATTCGTCAACACTGTCTACTAATTTTACAGGGCCTTTTGGAGCTGGTTTTTCAAAACTAACGGTGTTTGTTTCGGAATTTGCATCAATAGCTTCTTTTACATTGAGCGGTTTTGTGCGGGCTTGCATAATGCCACGCATATTTGGAATGCGGAGATCGCTTTCTTCCACCAGACCTTTTTGACAGCCAATTACCAACGGGAGTGAAGTTTTTAAAGTTTCTTTTCCGCCATCTATTTCGCGAATTGCCGTTGCATTGTCGCCTTCTACTTCAAGACCGATGCAGGTGTTTACGAAATTTGCACCAATAAGTTTTGCAAGCATTCCGGGCACCATTCCACCGTTGTAATCGATAGACTCCCTGCCGCCAATTATTAAATTATAACCGCCTTCTTTTGCAATATTTGCAAGTTGTTTTGCAACTGAAAAACCATCGGTTGCTGGGGTGTTTATTCGGATTGCTTCATCAGCGCCAATAGCTAAAGCTTTGCGTAAGGTTGGTTCTGTTTCAGGGCCGCCAACGTTTATTACGTGCACCGTTGCACCTTGTTTTTCTTTAAACCACATAGCGCGGGTAAGGCCAAATTCATCATTCGGGTTGATTACAAATTGCACTCCGTTGGTGTCAAATTTTGTATCGCCTTCAGTAAAGTTAATTTTTGAAGTTGTGTCCGGTACGTGACTTATACAGACTAATATTTTCATCTTTAAATAATATTTGATAGATAGGAAGATGTAATGTCCCAAACTACATCTTCACAGAAATTATTGAATAATTATGGGACATTTCATCTTTAAAAGTGTTTTTGGATTGTAAAATTTGTGCAAATTTTAAGGTTTGTAAAATAACCAATTTGCTCGTGTGCGAAGTTAAGAATATATTTCTTTTTTTTGTTATGCACGCATAATAAATTTTGGTTAAAAGTGATGAATTAATACCTAAACAGATAGTATTTATAGTATTTTTGCTTCCCTATTCCGAAACCTATCGGAAAAATGGATTTTTATATTTCAAATTGAACACATGAAAACACTACAATTCAGAGAAGCTGTACAGGAAGCAATGAGCGAAGAAATGCGCCGTGACGAAACTATATATTTAATGGGTGAAGAAGTAGCCGAATACAACGGTGCTTACAAAGCCAGTAAAGGAATGCTGGACGAGTTTGGTGCCAAACGCATTATAGACACCCCCATTTCCGAAATGGGTTTTTCAGGAATAGGTGTAGGTTCGGCAATGAACGGCAACAGACCAATCATTGAGTTTATGACTTTTAACTTTTCGCTTGTAGCCATTGATCAAATTATAAACAATGCTGCCAAAATGCGCCAAATGAGCGGTGGGCAGTTTAATATTCCCATCGTTTTCCGTGGACCAACGGCTTCTGCAGGGCAACTTGCAGCGACGCACAGTCAAGCTTTTGAGAGCTGGTACGCCAACTGTCCGGGTTTAAAAGTGATTGTGCCGAGTAATCCTGCGGATGCAAAAGGATTGCTAAAAAGTGCCATCCGCGACAACGACCCTGTTATATTTATGGAAAGTGAGCAGATGTACGGCGATAAAGGGGAAGTGCCCGAAGGCGAATATTTAATCCCAATTGGAGTTGCAGATATTAAAAGAAAAGGAACAGATGTAACCATAGTTTCTTTTGGAAAAATTATAAAAGAAGCTTATGCAGCGGCCGAAAAATTAGCAAAGGAAGGTGTTGAATGCGAAATTATTGATTTGCGTACTGTACGTCCGTTGGATTACGAAGCAATTTACGAATCTGTAAAGAAAACCAATAGATTGGTAATTCTTGAAGAGGCGTGGCCTTTTGGTAATGTAGCTACGGAAATTACATATCAAGTTCAGAATAATGTTTTTGATTACTTAGATGCGCCAATTGTAAAAATAAATACAGCAGATACGCCAGCGCCGTATTCACCAGAATTATTAAAGGAATGGTTGCCAAATAGTGAAGATGTGGTTAAGGCTGTGAAGAAAGTTCTTTATAAGTAGAAATCACAAATCACAAATCACAAATCGCAAATAACGAGCATCGAGTAGCAAATAAATTTCAAAAAGCAAAAACTAAAAGTTAATAAATAATGTCTGCTTCAAATAACAAATTATTGGAGCTCGAAGCGCAGACTTTGTTATTTGCAAAGAACATTCGTATTTTCATTTTTGAACTTTCTTTTCTATTTGGAATTGGTTTTTTTTTTTGAGATTTCATCTTTTTCAATTAGCATTTCATTTTACTCGTAGTCCCATTTATATATGAAGCACCTCTTATTTTTTTCATTTTTAATTTTAAGTGCTTCGGTATATTCACAAACCAAGGTCAGCGGTGTAATAAAGGACGCTACAGATTACCCAGTTGCTTTTGCCAACGTTATTTTTAAAGATTCGCAGGAGGGAACAATTTCTGATGAAAACGGACGATTTTATTTGGAAAGCAATAAAACGTACAACACAGTTATCTTTTCATTTATAGGCTACACCACCAAAGAAGTGGAACTCACCTCGCGCACTACTTATAATATGGAAATTGTATTGGAAGAAAGTGCCGATGCATTGGACGAGGTGGTGGTTTACGCCGGAAAAACTTCAAAAAAGAACAACCCTGCCTTGGATATTCTTCGGAAAATTTGGGAAAATAGGCGGGAGAACGGCGTTAAAAAGTTTGACCAATATCAATACGATAAATATGAGAAACTTGAATTCGATTTAAACACTATAGACAGTGCACTAATTAAAAGCAAGATTTTTAAAGGGATGGAATTTATCTTCGACCAGACCGATACATCTAGCGTTACCGGAAATACATATCTGCCAATTTTTATAAATGAAGCGGCTTCAAAAGTGTATGGCGACAATCTATTAGCTCAGGAAAAGGAAGTTCTTCAAGGCAATAAAAATTCTGGATTTGATAATAATCAAGCGCTTATTGCCTTTGTAAAAGATCTTTACAGCGAATATGACGTTTACAATAATTACTTGAAGTTTTTCGATAAAGCTTTTACAAGTCCGCTATCTAAAACGGGTATCGACGTTTACAATTATGTGTTGCGCGACAGTGCGTATCGCGACAATAAATGGTGTTATAATATTGTGTATTATCCGCGCCGAAAGAATGAATTGACATTTAAAGGCGATTTTTGGGTAAACGATACAACTTGGGCCATTAAGGAAATTAATTTAAAAGCCAGTAAAAGTGCAAACCTAAACTGGGTGCGGGATGTGTATATTGAACAGGAGTTTGAGGTGCTAAACGATTCTACCTTCCTAATTACCCGTGATTATTTTATGAGCGATTTCAGCTTTAGAAAAAAGGAAGAGGCCCGAGGGGTCTATGGCAAGCGCACTACTTTGTATGATAATTATATTTTCGACATCCCGAAAGACAAAAAGTTTTACGCCCAACAAGTAGATCCGTACAACTATGAAGTTTACAATCGTCCCGATGATTTTTGGGACAAAAACCGAATGGAAAAACTAAGCAAAGACGAAACGGGAGTTTATAAAATGCTGGACACACTTAAAACCGTGGGGCGTTTTAAAGCGTTATATAATATAGGTGCCACTTTGGCCAGTGGTTATTATGAAATAAACAACTTTGACGTTGGTCCGGTATTTTCAATTTTTGGATTCAACGAAGCTGAAGGGATGCGTATTCGTTTGGGAGGAAGAACCTATTTTGGGCAAAATGACCCTTGGCGACTCGAAGGTTTTGGAGCCTACGGATTTAAAGACGACCGGTTTAAGTATGGTATCTCCGGAAAATGGTTATTGGATAGAAAATCGAGGCTTACTGTGTTTGGGGGTAATCGTCGCGATGTGGAACAAACAGGTGCTAGCCTAACTAATAGCAACGATGTTTTAGGAAGGAGTTTAGCATCGTCATCATTGCTTTCGGTAGGCTCAAACGATAGACTTTCGCGAATTAATTTAAGTACTATCGGTTTTGACATTGAACCTTGGAAGAATTTTATACTTCGTCTTACGGGCTCATACCGAACCTTAGAGTCGGCGACTGAAACTTTTAGTATTAATTATAAAGTACTGGAAGATGGCGTGTTTACTGGCGATGTAAAAAGTGAATTAAAACAGGCCGAGATACAAGTGGGGATTTTTTATACGCCTGGCAGAAAAACGTCGGGTTATGGAGTGGAACGCACCATAATTAACGAAGGCGATTTCCCATCTTTTTATGCAAGTTACAGTTATGGATTAAAAGATGTAATGGGTGGCGATTTTGAGTATAAAAAATTGCAAGCGCTTTACACACAACCATGGAACATTGGCGGAATTGGCCGTTTAATTTCTACTGTTGAAATTGGTACAACCATTGGTGCAGTACCATTAAGCCTAATAAATCCGATACCTGGAAACCAGACTTATTTCAGCCTTTACAATACTTTCACCCAGTTAGATTATTATGAATTTGTGAGCGATACGTATGCCTCGCTTCATTTACAACACAATTTTGGAGGGAGAATTTTTTCCAGAATTCCAGTGCTGCGGAATTTAGATTTGCGTGAAGTAGTTGGTTTTAGAGCGGTATATGGCACAATTTCGCAAGAAAATATAGACTTGAATGCTTCAAATATTGTTTACCAAGCGCCCGAAGATATCTACTGGGAATGGAGCGTTGGGGTGGGGAACATCTTCAGGGTATTTAGGCTCGACTTTAATTTCCGCGGTAATTATTTAGACAATATTGATGCCCGTGATTTTGGGGTTACGGGGGTTTTTGGATTTAGTTTCTAAGCTTTTCTACTTTTTTTATCTTTTAAATATGACGTACATTTTCTAAGCGAATGTTATTGGGGAATTATGTTTTTGGCACCTATTTTCTATATATTATATTTACTATAAAGATACTATAGATATACTATAAACATACTATATAGTTACTGTAGATATACTATATATAAATTGCGACTTCCTGTTTTATTGGGTTTTTATATTATTTGGATTATGGCAAGACAAAAAAAGGTTCATTAAAATAGAAGGTATTGTTGGAATAGGAATTTTCTGAAAGGATAATTAGATAACTGGCGCGTGAGTTTGGTAGAGGGCGTTGTGTGAGTGCGACTTGGGAAGGGTGCGACCTGTTCGTGCTTTATGTTTAGTAAAATGATTGAAAGTTGTAAAAAAAAACATCCCTCACAGCTTTCCGCAAGGGATGGTAACTAACCAAACTCTATTCTCCCCAGAACAAATGGCGTGGTTAATTCTCTGCTAAATTAATGAGAGTAGTTGGGTTTGTTTTACGGGAAACCGTAATATGGGGTATTTTTTAAAAGAATTATTCGGGAGTTATTTTTTAAGAAGAAATTGATGGTCTTTTAAATAAGTCCGAGGTCTTTGGCTGTTGAAATAAGGTGGGTTGTGTTTTTGGCATTGAATTGATTTCTAAGCTTAACTATCTTTTTTTCAATGGCACTCAAGCTATTTGGCTTAATGTTTTTGCCTTTAAAATCTAAACTGATTTCTTCTTGCGATTGTCCGTTGGCGAGGAGTTTCATAATTTCAATATCGTAATCTTCTATTTCGGATGTTGAGGTTTCCCGTAATGCGTTGCCAATTTGTGGAGATAGATAGGTTTTGTTTTGCAATACCGCCGCAATGGCTTCATCTAGTTCTTTTAATCCGTTTCGGCCTTTGCAAACGAAGGCATTGGACATGCAGTCTAACATAACTGTTCGTACTTTTTGTGGGCGATCCTCGATGGAATAGGTAATTATTTTAATATTAGGATATTCCTGCTTTATCGCTTTAATAAGTACTTCTCCCGATGGATATTTTTGATGGCGGTGGTCTGCTTTATACGAAAGATCTGTAATCAACAAATCGAAAGGGCGCTCGTCTAGGCTTGCTCGTTTAATTTTTAGGTAAGCATCGTCGCAATATTGCACTTGATGAATATTGTCTATGTGCAAGGATTCTAGCACCGAAACGACGCCGTTACTAATGCTGCCCAAGTCTTCGGAAATTAAAACCTTTTTGAACATAACTTATAAAGTAATTTTAGCTTTGAACCCTTTAGTGGGTTGTGAATCAAAAATAATAGTTCCATTCAATGTTTTTATACGGTTTTCCGCATTTTGGAGACCATTTTTATCTTTTAGTGTGCAGCCTACACCGTTATCGGAATATTCAATGTTTAATTTTTTTCCGTTTTGTTGAAAGGCGAGTACTACTGCAGAGGCTTTACTGTGTTTTTTCATATTAGTCATTAACTCCTGCAGGACTCTATAAAGAGTTATTTTTTTAATTTCTGAAATACTTTCCCATTTCAGTTTAGAAATGTTACGGGTTACAATGGATACAGATTGGGTTTGATAGTTTAACAACAAATCGTTGAGTTGTTCACTAAAGTTTTCTTCTATTTCTATAGCGCTGTTTTCGTTTGAAATATCGCGGGTTTTGTTATAAATTTTTTCGAGGTCGTCTAATACCGCTTCATCGTCGTTGGTGTTTCCTTGAATTTTCGCCATTAATTGGTAAACATCATTCGCTACTTCATCGTGCACTTTTTTGGAGATTCGGCTCTCGGTATTGTGTACTTGTTCTATTCTTTCCTTTTTATGTTTTATTCGTAATGCGAAGAAGATATAAATAGAAGTTAGTAAAATGATGACCCCTAGAATTAGGAAAATGAGTTTTTGATTTTTTTCTTTTTCTCTTGCCAAGAGTGCTTCCGAGGTTTTCTTTTTCTCGTTTGCTACATTGTATTTAAAAAAGGCATTTTTGTTTTCTGCTAACTGTTTCTTTTTGGCAATACTGTCTGAAATTTGTTTGAATTGAACAATTTTTGGGTCTTCGTTCATTATTGCAAAAAGCGAAAGTGCGTCTTTTAAGTAAGTGATGCTTTCTAGTGTTTTTGCAACTTCGTAAGCTTTATTGGCATAATTCGTAGCTAGGTTTTTGTTATTTCTATCAAAATAGTACAGGGCAAAATTCTTATTGCTAGCGTAGATTCCTTCCATATTGTTTTTGGCTTCTCTAACTGCTAGGGCTTTCTTTAAATTAATTATAGCGTCTGGGTTTCCCAATTTGGACTGTATATGTCCTAAATTGTCTAGCACCATTGCAAACTGAAGTGAATTGGAATCTTTTTCAACTTTTTTACGGGCGAGTTCGAGTTGTTCGGCCGCTTTTTCATATTTGTCTTGCGCTCGATAGATTAGCGCTATATTGTTTAATAGCGTTATGCTATCTTTTTTTGTTTTTGAAAAGCTAAGTGACCGGTTATACGCTTCGATGGCTTTCGTATAATTCTTTAATTCTCCGTAGTTGTTTCCCAATTGATTATAGAGTCCTTTTCTACCATCTATTAAAGTGTCTTTATGAGGATAACTATCAATTAATGTTAGTGCTTCGACAACTGCAATTTCACTATCGGTGAAATTACCTACGCTATATTGTCCCTGTGCAATCAACCTTAAATCTTGAATAGTACTTATGGTGTCATGGCGATTACTATCTTTTTCTTTTTTTTGGGTGAAAAAGTTAATGCCTTCCGAAATGGTTGTTTCGCCATTTGGGAATACTATTGCATTGTAGTATTTGTAAATAGTGTCACGAGGTGCTTGTGCATGCAGTGTAGTTGGGCTTCCCAGTGAAAATAGAAGGCAAAAAAAGAGGAGTGAAAAGAGTAGGTTTTTCATTCCTCTAAAGTACTAACAAAATTGGAAATTTTATCCTCCTTGGTCGGGTGGTGGGGGTGGGGGTGGAAAATTACCCACATCGCCACAACAGGCTTGTGTGCTCTTCACTTCCTCTGAAATTGTTTGGGGCGTACAAGAAAAAATACTCATGTATAGAAAAACGGTGAGTGATATAAAAGCTATTTTTTTCATTTTGTTTGATTTAAAAGTTGTTAAAAGTGTGGCTGTCCAGGAACTCGCCCAGATAAGTTTTCAGTAACACGTTAAGGGGAAGACTACTCTTCCAAATTGAGAAGTGTGGAGCACAGCGGTAAGGCAAGAGGTTACTTCTCAAAATGGCCAATTACATTACACTGTAGCTCCAGTAGTTGTATAGAAATGTTTTGTAAACCTTGTTACACCCAAGGTGGCATTTCAATACTGACGCAAATGAAGGATAATTGCACTAGGAAGGCTGGAAAGTGAATGGAAAGGTTTTGGAAAAGATTTTCCAAGTATTTTCCAACTCAATTTTGTAGATTTAAAAGCGTTGAAAAATCGCGAGTATGCATAAAGATTTATTAATAAGGGCATTTGAAACAGCTCGAAAGGAATTAATTGCGGAAGGAAATATTGCACCATCAGATTCGCGATGTGCAATGCGTTTATCGGAGGTTATTTCGGAAACATTTCCTTATGGGGAAAAAAGTTTGAGAAAATTCTATAAAAAAGCGATGGCAGAAGATTCGGGAGATGATATACAACAATCAAGACCTGAAGTTTTGAATGCAATGGCCAAATATTTGGGATATTCAGATTACAAAGCGTACTTAATTGAAATAAGGGAAGGAAAGGCACCTGAATTGAAAAAGGAAGAAGCTTCAATTTCAGGTTATGGAACGGAGGATAAAAGTGTTGAAGCAAAAGCAGCTAATAGCACGCCAATTACAAAAGGAAGAAATAAGGTATTGTTAATTGCTTCTATTTTGTCTGTTTTGTTATTTATTGGTTTTTTTGGGTATAGTTATGTTACCAAACAAAGATGGATGGAATGGCAGGAAACGCACTATATAGAAACATCGTTTGATGCTGAAAAATTGAAAGCTGGCGTTTTAAAAGTATATAAAGAGGAACGTATTGAGAGTTTTAGGAAGTTATTTCCAAATTGCGCGACTCAATTTTTTAATGAAGACGACAGCGTTCGTCTTTGGTATGGTAAAAATAGGGAGGGAAAAATAGAATATTTTTCGAGTTATGGTCTTCATCCGGAAACCAATAAAACCCTCCGGCCAATTACCAAATATATTATTGAAAAGTATGTTTGCAATTAGATTTTATTAAAGCCGAGGTAGCGCATTTTTGTGCTGTGGAAAACTTTTTGATGATAAATACTTGTGGCTTGTATGGTTTTGAGACAAATTTTAGCTGTTATTTGTGTCAATTTTTAAAGTTTACGAAGTACTCAAAATAAATCTATTGCGAACGCAGTTTTGAGAGGGAAGCATCTCTCTTTACCCAACTAATACCCGAAATTTTTTTAAATACTTATGTTTGAGTAAACATAAAATCTTGATTTTAGCGATGCACAACCACTTGAAAGTTTTCGATATCCGTTTCGCCAAAGACCATTCGGTACCCAAAATTTCCGCCGAAGCCCAATACCGATAAGTTAATGGAATGCGAGCCCGCAGGGAGTTGAATATAGCCACTACCAGATAAATAATAATAGCCCGAAGCATAGGTTCCACCCCCGGAAGATGTGGGGTTGTTTGTATAGGTTCCAGTAGCTATGGCAATTTGATTTGAACTTCCATTTACGGTAACATAAGATCTATATAATCGGGAAGCGCCATCTACCACTGGGGTTGTTCCATCGGGCATGGTGATTTGAACGCTAAATTGATAGTTTACATGCACCAGAGATTCTTGTGTAAGGTTAATTGTTGAGTTTAGCAGCGAGCGCGTAACACCCGATCCACTATTAGAGCTAATAGCTACTCCATTGCCTAAAAAGTTGAGGTTATTTACAGGCATAAAAGTTTGTATTAATGGTGGTTGTAGCGTGAGGTCTCCTTCATTGTTTACATAAACTGGTGCGGGATCTGCGGAAACGTTATTGGAGTTATTTGTTGAATTTAGTTCGTCAATTCTAACGGTTGCAGCAGTTCCTGCTAAATGAAACTCGGTTTGTGGATCGTTGGTGTTTATCCCAATTCTGTTATTAGTGCCATTTACAAAAAACATATTTGGTTGATTGTCACTTTCAATTCTAAAATTAAAATTGTTACCGGGATCATTAAATACAGCTTCCGAAGCACTAAGCCGTAATCTTTCAATTTTATTTGTGGAAAAACCAAAATTATCTGTACCAATTCTAAACATTCCCATGTCGGAATCACTATTCCACGAATAAAAAGGAAGGGTGCTGGAACCATTTTGCATTGCTAGTAGCTGATTGCCATTTGCCACTCTAATTCGCTCAATATTATTAGTTCTAAAAGTAAGGCCTTGGGCATCAGTAGTTCCAATAAAATTATTGCTTTGATTTGTTCCTGAGTTTCCAAGTAAATCCCATTTTTCGGAAGCTATTAATGCCACCCAACTAGTTCCACTCCAGTAATAATAGCCCGGATAAACTCTATGTGGGTCAATTCCAGCTGTGGCAGTATTATAAACTAATAAACTTACAGCGGGTTGGGGATCTATTGGAGTGCTTTCATTTATAGCTGTAAGAGCTACTCTCGGTATGAGCAATCCTTTACTTCCTGTTGGATCGCTTATGTCTAATATCGAAGAAGAATCAGGGCTAGTGGTTCCAATCCCCACTTGTGCAACGGTAGTAAACACTATTAAAAACAGGGGAGAAAAAACAAGTGATCGTAGGTTAAAATGTATTTTCATGATTTGAGTAATTTGAAATACGTATGCAATGATACAACATAAAATCGATAAAGTGCATAAAAAATAAGTTAAAAGCACTGTTTTTTAACGTTTTAACAATAAAATGTTAAAATTGTATCATTTGTATCTTCTAAATTTATCTCGTAATTATTTTTTTACAACTCAGCTATTTTGTCAATATCTTTGTGCTATGGAAAACCTTTTGTTGGCAAAACCCATTCCTGTCACTGAAATAGATCTTTCTCTTTTTAGCATAACGAGGTATAGGTTATTCGTGAAACGTGAAGATTTAATTCATCCTTTTGTTTCGGGAAATAAATTCAGAAAGTTAAAATACAATTTACAGGCTGCACAAAAACTGAGTTGTGAAACGCTACTTACTTTTGGCGGGGCGTTTTCCAATCATATTGCAGCCGTTGCCGCTGCGGGTAAAGAAATGGGTTTTAAAACCATTGGTATAATTCGCGGGGAGGAGCTTGAAAGTAAAATAGCCAAAAATCCTACGCTTACTTTTGCAAAGGATTGCGGAATGCAATTTCATTTTATTTCGCGGCAAGCATATAGATTGAAAGAAGAAAATGAATTTATTGAAGAATTAAAAAATCAATTTGGGGATTTCTATTTGCTACCCGAGGGCGGAACAAATGCGTTGGCTATAAAAGGATGCGAAGAAATTTTAGGTGAAGTGGCTTTTTCGGCAGATAGTATTTGTGTTCCGGTAGGCACAGGAGGGACAATGGCTGGGCTGGTAAAGGCTTCAAATGATGGGCAGCAAGTTTTAGGTTTTTCAGCTTTAAAAGGCATTTTTCAATCTTCTGAAATAGCGAAATACACTTCCAAAGCCAATTTTAAAATCACCGATTCGTATTGTTTTGGCGGATATGGCAAAATAGATATTGAATTGGTTCGTTTTATAAATGAATTCAAAGAAAAAACAAATATTCTTCTTGATCCTGTTTATACTGGAAAAATGATGTACGGTATCATGGATCTACTAAAAAAGGGGTATTTCAAAGAAAATAGCTGTATTTTTGCCGTTCATACGGGCGGTTTGCAGGGCATAGCTGGTATGAATCAAAAATTGAAAAAGAAAAACCTACCTTTAATTGAATAATATGATTGGCAGAATTATTTCCCTACTTCTTGTATGTATTATCTGTTTTAGCAGTTGTAAATCGAAAAAAACGGCTTCAAAATATAAAAAGAAGCAACGCACCGAACGCGTAGTGCGGGTAAACCAAAACGTAAATGAAAAGGACACAAAGGCTGAAGAGCCTGCCGTAGTTTCGGTGCCAGTAAATATTTCGTACAGTGAACGCGTTGCTAATTACATCAATGAATTTAGTGCTATAGCCATGGAAGAAATGCTGCAGTACGGAATACCCGCTAGTATCACACTCGCACAAGGCATTTTAGAGAGCGGTGCTGGTGCAGGCGAACTTACAATGAAAGCAAACAATCATTTCGGCATAAAATGCCATAGAGGTTGGGAGGGCGAAAGTGTGTATCACGACGATGACGAGCGCGGTGAATGTTTTAGAAAATATAAGGACCCAAAGTATTCATACAGAGACCACTCCTTGTTTTTAACGCAACGTAGCCGGTATCAAGATTTATTTAAACTTCGCAAAGACGATTACAAAGGATGGGCTAAAGGCTTGCGTAAAGCTGGTTACGCAACAGATCCAAAATACCCAGATAAACTTATAAGCATCGTTGAACGTTATAGATTAGATCAATATGACGACCAAGTTTTGGGTAAACGCGTACGTACAGCACAACCAGATGACGCTAAAATAAGCACGTATTCCGTTAAGCCAGGCGATACCCTTTATAGCATTTCCAGACGATTTAATCTCACCGTTGAAAATTTAAAACAATACAATGGTTTAAGAAATAACGATCTGGCTATTGGTCAAGTTTTGTATCTACATCCGGTGAAAAATCGATAGGGAGTTTCGTTTCATTTAAAGTTTTAAAATGAAATATTCTTCAAAAGCATAAATTATAATTACAATGAAATACCAAAGAAGTAGTGCTCTTTTTAGAGAGGCACAAAAAGTTATTCCGGGCGGTGTTAATTCGCCAGTTAGGGCCTTTAAATCTGTTGGCGGTGACCCTGTTTTTGTTGCAAAAGCGAAGGGCGCTTATATCTATGATGTTGATGGCAATAAATTAATTGACTATATTAATTCTTGGGGACCAATGATTTTGGGTCACGCCCACGAACCAGTTGTAAACGCAGTTGTGGAAAAAGCTCAAAAAGGAACGTCATTCGGGATGCCCACAGAAATTGAAACTGAAATTGCAGCACTTGCGGTTTCTATGGTTCCTAATATTGATAAAATCCGTTTTGTAAATAGTGGGACCGAAGCTTGTATGAGTGCGGTACGTTTGGCGCGCGGATTTACCGGAAAAGATAAAATTATAAAGTTTGCAGGATGTTATCACGGGCATAGCGATTCTTTTTTAATCCAAGCAGGAAGTGGTGCGATTACTTTTGGAGCACCTAATAGTCCTGGCGTTACAGCGGGCACGGCAAAAGATACCTTGCTTGCCACCTACAACGATTTGGGTCATGTGAAAGCGGTTATTGAAGCTAATAAAAATGAAATAGCCTGTATAATTTTAGAGCCTGTGGCAGGAAACATGGGGTGTATACCACCAGCCGAAGGATTTTTGGAAGGCTTAAGAGAACTATGCGATAAAAATGATATCCTCTTAATTTTTGACGAAGTAATGACTGGGTTTAGACTCGCTCCTGGTGGTGCGCAAGAGTTATTTGGAGTTGATGCAGATATCGTTACGTTTGGAAAAGTGATAGGTGGTGGATTACCCGTTGGCGCATTTGCCGCGCGAGAAGAAATAATGAATTATTTAGCCCCAATAGGCCCCGTGTACCAAGCGGGAACATTAAGTGGGAATCCATTGGCAATGGCAGCCGGACTGGCAATGCTAAAAGAACTGAATGAAAATCGAGCGGTTTTTAATTCAATTAATAAAAAGACTGAATATTTGCATAACGGTTTGCAAGCGGCGCTTACTGCTGAAAATGTTAAATTTACTATTAATAGGGTGGGTTCAATGATTTCGGTACATTTTTCTGAAGAATCTGTTACAGATTTTACTTCTGCGGTGCATGCGAACAATGAAAATTTTAAAACCTTTTTCCACGGGTTGCTCGATGAAGGGGTTTATATTGCGCCAAGCGCTTTTGAAACTTGGTTTATTTGCGATGCGTTAAGTTATGAAGATTTAGATGCCACTATTGCAGCTTGCAAAAAAGTTGCTTCAACTTTAAATTAAAAGCTGCTTCAAAATATAGCATTCAGAAATGTATGCAAAAAAAAGACCCTTTCTAGAATTGGAAAGGGTCTTACTTTTACTAATAATCAATCACTAATTATTCATTTTTACCCATTGGGCATATTGTTCGGCAGATAAGGTTTTTTTCATCGCTTCATTTAAGGAAGCATCAAATTTTTCCTTATTCGCTTTAACCGTAGCATCGCTTGCGTTTTTTCCGTTAACGTGCTTTTGATAATTTACTTCTTTTGCAACCAAGGCTCTAAAAATAGCGCGACTTTGATCACCGTTTAAATTAAGTGCCTCTGTTATTTTGGCAGTTTCAGTTTTGGCAATTACCTCTGGTCTATCATTGTCTTGAGACAGTTGCTGTGCGGTGGTTGTTTGAACACCCAAAAGCATTGTTACTGCAAAGGCAAATACTGTTAGTAGGTTTTTCATTTTAGTTGTTTTTAAATTTGAAGTTACTAATGTAACTAATTTGAATCTATCTG
The DNA here is from genome assembly GCF_022008365.1 of Aequorivita vitellina. Classification (GTDB taxonomy): domain Bacteria; phylum Bacteroidota; class Bacteroidia; order Flavobacteriales; family Flavobacteriaceae; genus Aequorivita; species Aequorivita vitellina. The sequence goes on along the minus strand of NZ_JAIRBA010000020.1, from coordinate 26,292 downwards.
AAACAATAATTACGCCAAAAATTATATTTCAAGTTTCAATTATTTTTCTCCACGTTTCTCAGATCTTTTTTTATTGCCAAATCGGCGCGGTCTGTGCTGCTGCTTTTTTTCCCACTTTGCGAATTGTTCCTCGGTAAGAATTTCCTTCATCGCTTTTTTCATTGCAATACGTCTATCTAACATTGCGGATTTTGCTTCAAATTTTTGAGCGTCTGTCATTTCTTTTCTGCTTTCTGTTCGCTTAGGTTTGTCCTTCTGCAAATCGAGCAGCGTTTGGTTCACCTTTATTTGTTGCGCTTCGTTTAAATTTAAATCTAGCGTCATTTTTTTGGTGTGCAATTCGGCTCTTTGTTCAGGGGTTAAATTTTCCTGTAACTGCTTGCGATGTTCTTTTCTATCGTTGTTTTTATTTTGTGCGCTAATGGCGAAAGTGGTAAGTGCCATAAAAATTATCATTGCTTTTTTCATCTGTAATTATTTTATAGTTTATAGTATTATGACGTTCAATTTTTAGATTGGTTTAATTAGGAGGTGTTAATTCAATCTTAACTCACTGAAAAGCCAGGTTCCCTAAAAGTGCTTTTTTTAGGTTTTTAAAAAACAATATTTTTAAATTATTAATACTGCCAGCCGCGATTCTTGCAACGATGCGAGACCACTTATGCCAAAAAGGAGGACAATTTGCGGAGGGTATTTTAATAAAAAAGAGCCGCGACAATGCGGCTCTTTTCAAATTAAAAATTAATAGAATTTATTTTACAACGAAGCGTAACACCTTGTTGTAATCATTAAACTTCAACACATATACTCCAAAAGAAAGATCTTGGATATTGATGCTGTTATTTGTTGCATCTACACCTTGTTCTTTAACTTTCTGGCCAAGCATATTGTAAATAGCTACGGTATATTGTTGTGTGAGGTTAGACAATGAAATAGTCTGATCGGCTGGGTTCGGGTATAGCGATACTCCGAAAAATTCGTTGTCATTAACTCCTGCAGTTACGCAAGGTGTGGGGGCTGTTCCGGCGTTCGTATTCTCTAAATTGCAATCTGCAGAATCAGAAAAGGCCGCGGTAAGTTCAATTGCGCTACCGTCAGCTGCAAAAACCACACCTACAAATGTATGCGAAGTGGTTAAGCCAGCTGTTGCTACTGAAGCCGTTCCGTCGCCCGTTAAATCTAAGGTTCCAGTTGCTGGAGGATTGACGAAAGTTACAGTAACATCTGCTGTAAAGAAATCGTCACTACCATCGGTGGGAGTGCCATTATCGTTACACGGAGAAAGGTTTGAAGTTTCTATTTCAGATATATCACAAGCAGTTGGATCGCAAACGTAATTTGGCAACACGTAGCCACGAGCTGTAAACCTATCTGTGAAAGCATCAATTTCTGCACAACTGTAGTTCATGTCTATAGCAGCTTGTCTTACGGCAATGGCGGCATTTTGTTGGTTGGTATTGCTGTTGGTCATGGCGAGGCCTTCCCAAACTGCGGCATCCATTTTTTCTCTTCCAATTATTTCCCAGATTTCAAGCAATACGGAAGCCCAGATTTGCCCATCGGTATGGATTGAACCGGTTAGCCCGCCTGGATACATAGCCCCGTAATTGGTAACGCGGCCACCCCAAAATGGATTGTGTCCGTCCCAACCAAATACCCAGAAATACTGTGGGTCTGTAATATCCCAAAAACCGGTACTTCTTTTATATGAATTAGCCCAATAATCGCCAGTTCCTTCACTCAAGCCATTTACTTGACTTAGGTTTCCGTTGGTAGCAAAGTCGTGAAGTCCGTGACCTAATTCGTGAAGCACTACGTCCATGTCTTCGGCATCGTCAATACCACCTTCACCAAACTGAAGGCTTCCAGCGCTGTAAAATGAATTGTCTGCGCCATTGGCACCGTGTGGGTCATAACGAACTACACCACCGTTATAAATTGAAACTAAAGGAATTCCTAAGTCATCGTTGATGTATCGGAAACTCTTATCGATATGGTGATAGCAGTTTGCGGCTTCAAAACCTTGTTGGTCTCTTGTAAAGCTGAAATCTGAAGTTGGTTGTAAAAATAAACCAGTAGATGGGGAGCCTAATTCTGCAATTTCGGTATAAGGACCTTTTAGTCTGTAGTTTGTGCCGTCAAATTGAATGTCCAGCAAAGTTACTGCGGTTCTTGCAGCATCGAGATCTGGGTTTGTTGCGTCGCCATTGTCTTGATAGTTTCCGCCATACACATTGCCTGTTTTGGTAAGCGGATCTGGATCAAAAACCATCGCAGTACCGGTAGCAAGCGTTGTAGTTGAAGTTGGAGTGTGTGCGTTATGCCCACCATTTTTTTTATGGTAAATAGCAATGTCCTTTGTGCTTAAAACAGCACCCGTTGTGGCGTCTACAATGGTTTCCCAATTTCCCATTCGGAATTCAGACATTGTAGTTACTCTGTAAACTAACTTGCTGCCACCTAACTTATTATAGACGTAAAGCTTTACTTCTTTTTGGGAAATATATCCCTCGATATTTAAGGCGGCTTTTGCTGCATTTAAAGCGTCTGTTTCAGAAATAGCAGGAGTTGTGGCTATGGTAGCCACCGCACTGTTATAAGTGCTGGCGTGATAGGTAACCTGATTTTTATTTGAAACGTGAACCGCAACTGAAGAGTCAAATACCTCCACACCGTTTACAGTATGTTGATATCTAAACGTGGCACCCGAAGGTCCGTTGTGTGTGTTTTTTAAAGCAAAACTTTGGTTTGTTTTGTTGATGGGCATGTTGTTGTCCATCCATGACTGGGCGACACTTTCTTTACTGCTTTGTGCAAAGAAAACTTGTGAAGCTACTAAAATTAGCGAAGTGAATAGAAGTCTTTTCATATAAAAGTTTAAGTTAGAAATGTGTGAATAGATAGTCAAAAGTAGTTGTAAAGATTTATAATTCAAAGGGTTTTGAAATAAAGTAATTGAAAAAATATTTAGAGATATGCTATTCTAAACAAAAAAAAAGAAACTACATTGCTGTAATTTCTTTTTTAAATAATTGTAAAACAGGCTTTATAAAATGGAAACCATTAAATTTTCTTCAATTTTTTCAACCTTCGCCACTTTTGAGGCTGTTAAACCTTTTATGGCTTTATCCCACTTTTTATTGCTTAAGCCACTTTGGGTCTTTAGCGTATCCAAAGCGATGGGGGAGTTTCCTTTTAAAAGAGTAAAAACCGTTTTTTCGTCTTCACTCATTTCTACTTTTTTCTTTTCGGGGCGCATTTGTGGAAAGAAAAGCACCTCTTGAATAGAGGCATTGTTAGTTAAAAACATAATTAATCTATCCATTCCAATACCCATGCCGCTTGTTGGGGGCATACCGTATTCCAATGCGCGCAGAAAGTCGTAATCAATAAAGGCAGTTGCTTCGTCATCGCCGCGGTCTGCTAGTTTTAATTGTGCTTCAAAACGTTCGCGTTGGTCAATTGGGTCGTTTAATTCGCTGTATGCATTTGCAATTTCCTTGCCGCAAACCATCAATTCAAAACGTTCGGTAAGATCTGGATTGTCGCGGTGTTCTTTACATAATGGACTCATTTCCTTTGGGTAATCTGTAATAAAAGTGGGCTGAATGTAGTTGCCTTCGCACTTTTCGCCGAAAATTTCATCAATCAGCTTCCCTTTTCCCATGGTTTCATCCACAGGAATTTTCATCTCAATTGCAGCCTTTCTAATTTCAGCTTCGGTTTTTCCGGTTATGTCAAAACCTGTGAAATTTTTAATCGATTCTGCCATAGTTACCCTTGGGTATGGCGCTTTAAAATCTATATCGTATTTTCCAAAGGTTGCCTTGGTTGTACCATTTACCTGCATAGCACAGAATTCCAGCAATTGCTCGCAGAAATCCATCATCCAATTGTAATCTTTATAGGAAACGTAAATTTCCATCGCGGTAAATTCTGGGTTGTGTGTGCGGTCCATCCCTTCGTTTCGGAAGTTTTTTGAGAATTCGTACACGCCATCAAAACCACCAACGATTAATCGTTTTAGGTACAACTCATTCGCAATACGCATATAAAGCGGAATGTCTAATGAATTATGATGGGTTACAAACGGTCGTGCAGCGGCACCTCCGGGAATTGGTTGTAAAATAGGAGTTTCCACTTCAAAATAACCACGATCGTTAAAAAACGTTCGCATAGCATTGTAAAGTTTGGTGCGCTTTACAAAAATTTCCTTTACGTGTGGGTTGACCACCAAATCTGCATAACGTTGACGGTAGCGTTGTTCGGGGTCGGTAAAGGCATCGTGCACTTTTCCATCGGCATCAACACGGGGTTGGGGCAATGGTTTTAGGGCTTTACTCAGCAGGGTGAAATTTTTTACCAACACGGTTTTTTCGCCGACTTGTGTTTTAAAAAGTTCGCCTTCAATTCCTATAAAATCGCCAATATCGAGCAGTTTTTTATAAACTTCGTTGTAAAGCGATTTGTCTTCGCCGGTACAAATTTCGTCGCGATTAAAATATACTTGAATACGGCCATCGGCATCTTGAAGTTCGGCAAACGACGCTTTTCCTTGAATTCTTCGAGACATCAACCTTCCGGCAATCACAACTTTTTTGCCTTCTTCAAAATTTTCTTTTAGCTTTTTTGAAGTATCGCTAACAGGGTAAAGGTCTGCGGGGTAAGGATTAATGCCTAGATTGCGCAGTTGTTGTAATTTTTCTCTTCGGATGATTTCCAGTTCAGACAGTTGCATATATTTCGATATAAAAATAAGTTTGCAAAGATAGGTAATTGAAGAGTGAAATGTGAAGTTAGAATTGCGGTTTATAGAAAAAAGAGGAAAGAAGAAATAAGAAAGAAGAAAGAGGAAAGAGGGAATGACTTGTGATTAACAAATTGCCGAAGCCATAAATAAAAAATAATAGTCGTAGTTTTGTTTGCTATGAGCATATGGAGAGTTTTATTGTCGATTCTTTTTCCGCCGTTAGCCGTTATAGACAAAGGTTGTGGCTCTGTAATAATTGTTTTTATCCTAACGGTTTGCGGGTGGATTCCGGGTGTAATTGCTGCACTTATTATAATTAATAACCCTAATAGATAATATTATGAAACTAAAATTACTATTTTTTTTCGCCTTGGCTTTTACGTTTGTAAGCTGTCAATTTTCTGAAACCATGGTTATGAATGCAGACGGATCGGGCACCATGACGGTTGAGGTAAATCTAAACGAAATGATGGCTTTTGGCGGGGATGCACTAACCGATTCGGCAAAAGTTAAAATTGATACGATAATAAATATAAAGCAGTTTTTAGAAGAAAAACGCGACAGTATTTCAAAACTTTCGGCAGGGGAACAACAGAAACTAAAGAAGTTGGAGAATTTTGATATTCGTATAAAAATGGATTCAGAATCTTCTGAAATGACTTATGCTATTTCAAGCAATTTTAAAAACGTAGCAGAAGCAAATGATATGCTAAACGGGTTGCAGCAAGCCGGAAATATGATGCCCGGAGACAATACCGAAATGATGAAACCAAGTACAAAGGAAGACTCTAAAGAATTGGTGGGAGTAAGGTACACTTTTGAAAACGGGGTTTTTAATCGCGATGCGTATATAAAAGATAAAGAAATGCACCAACAGCAAGTAGATAGTTTAAAGCAGGCCGAAGCTTTTATGGGCGGCGCTAAGTATACTTTAAAATACACTTTTCCGAAGCGAATAAAAAAGACGTCTAATCCAGAAGCAAGCTATTCTGAAGATAGAAAAACGGTGATTGTGCGACAGTCATTCATTGAATATTTTAAGAATCCTGATATTCTGGATTTAAAGGTAGAGTTAGAAAACTAACAATTTTCGGCAACGTATTTGTATATTACATACTTAACACTAAACTTAAAAAAAATGAAAGCATTATATTTTTTAATTCCACTTTTTATGGTTAATGCCTGCAAAACGCAGACTGGCAACGTAATTTCATCAGAAAACACAAATATGGAACAAGTAGAAAACAGTAATTCTGGCTGTCCAGAAGTTGGGAATTGCATTGTTGTGTTACACAAAAACAAAAATCTTGTTGTTAAGGAAGATGGCACGGGTGCTATGTATCCTGAAATGACGGCTGGCAAAAATATTGTGGTAGAATACACTTACTTAAAAGAAGGGCCCGAAGGCACTGCAGATGGCAACTATTCTGAAACTATCCATTTTGAAATTCCTGCTGCCACAACCAACCTGCGTAAGGAAAATGCAACGCTAAGCGATGTGAATTTACTTTACGGAAAACATTGTTTTTGCAAAGGCGAAGCAGGTTATTATCCTATTACCGATGGAAATTTGTCGGTAGAGAAAAATAATGAAACTATAACTTTCGATTTAAAATTTAAGGTAGGAAAAACTTCTCAAGTTGTTTCGCATATTGTGGAAACGGTTAAACTTTAGGGTTTGGAAGAAAGAGGAAAGAATAAAGAAGAAAGAGGCTAATTGTGAAATAGCTTCTTCAAAATTGTTAAAAAAAGAAAGAGAAAAGAACAGGAAACAAATCCTGTCTTTTCTCTTTTTTAATGGTTGAATTAACTGCTAATTAGTTTTTCACAATTTTCTTAGTAGTTACTTTGTTGCCGTTTTTCACAACAAGGAAATACATTCCACTTTCAATATAGCTATACTCCAACTGCTTGTTGAATGTACTTGAAGCAGATACATCATCAAAAGTGTATTGGTTAATTGCTCTACCTCTTAAATCGTATAGCGATATTTCAATTTTATCGTTTGATGCTGGTTTAAAAGTAAGGTTAAAAGTTCCATTTGAAGGGTTTGGATAAACCGAGAAATTATCAAATGTAAAGTCTTCAACACCTACAACGCCATCTACAGTAATAACAGCATCGTTAAGATCGAAGAAAATGTTGTTAGACGACATCACCATCAATCTACCAGTTGTTGTGTTAACGTTAGGAACGTTTACCACAGCACTTCCGTTGTTTGGCACATTCAACGCTACTGAAATTGGGTACGTTTGTCCGTTATCGGTAGAGAACCAAATATCTACATTTGGACTGTCAACAGGAGCAACATCAGTTCCGGCAACATCCCAAGTTACGGTTTCGGTATTGCCGATAGTCCAAGTAGTAGCTGTATTTTGTGAAGTAACTTCAAACGGGCCAGAAGCGTTGTCAAAAGTTAAAATCATATTATCGCTAGCAGAAGATGCACCGCCGGCAACGTTATCGCGAACTGTGTATCTAAAATTCATTATTCTGCCTACAGAAGGAACAACTTCCCACGTATTTTGCGTGTTTCCAGAAAGTACTGTACCAATTGCTGGCATATAGCGCTCTGGCGAATCAGATGGGTCTTTGGTTCTAAATGCAGGTCCAGCGGTAGAAGTATTTTGAGGTGGCATAGGCGCAACCTGTGGATTCATTTGTTCCCAGCAATGAGATAATACATCGCCATCAGGATCTGTTGCAATACCTTTTAATCTAAAAGGAGTGGACTTAGGAACAGTGTAATTAGGACCAGCATCTGCTACTGGAGGTAAATTATTTGTTGGTGTTTGTGCACCACATTGTCCTTGACCATTTTTAATGTAATTCCAAATTTCTTGAATACTAATAGCAGTAAAGTAATCGTCGCTATTACTCTGCACGTTTGGAGGGCAAATACCTGCATACCCCATAATAGAAGAAGCACTTCCCGGCTCTACAGCTGTAGCAGCGTTTCTGTTATTTCCACAAGAATTATTAAATGTGTGGTTTGCACCAAATTGGTGCCCCATTTCGTGCGCCACAAAATCAATAAAGAAAACGTCGCCAATAGGAGAAGGTAAACCTGTAACACCTCTTGCTTTTTGACCCGTACGGCAAGGTACGCGAAGTCCAGCAATTCCACCGCCACCAGTACTAAATACGTGACCAATATCGTAATTGGCATTTCCAATTATAGCATCGCAAGTGGTTTGGTTTTGACCGAGCATTGCTCCACCACTGTTGTTGGTATAAGGGTCGGATGCTGCATTAAGGAATATAATATCTTCATTGTCTGCAACAATAACCATAGTTAGAGAAGCATCTCTCTCATAAACGCCGTTTACACGGGTCATGGCTACGTTCATGGCTGAAAGGACAGCAGCCTTTTTAACCGCATCTGAAGCTCCATTAGGAATACCCTGCTGGGTTAAATGATACTGTGAATATTCGCCAGTAGAAGCTAATGCCAGTCTAAAGGTTCTTAAAATACCATCATCTGCATTTAAATTGTTGGTAGGCAAATCCATAATTTCGGTCTCTTCTGTTAAACACACAGCGCTATTAGGATTGGCAGGAACCTGATTAATGTTATAAGCTATGTAGTAATTTCTATCTTGTGTGTACGGATCAATATAGATTGTTGAATAGTTTACAGACGAAATCATTACGTGTACTCCTACATTCGAAACACTAAAACGAGCAATGGCCGAACCATCATCTATACCCTGTGCGGTATATGAACGAATGCCTGGGTGTTGTGCCTGTAATGCTGGTTCCATTACAGAAGCTTCATAAACACGGAAGCGTTGTAATTCACCATTATTTGTTGGAAGCTCAATTATTACATTTGAAAGCCCAGTAAATCTTTCGGGCGCTCTTTGCAATTGGCTTTTTAATGCGGTTGTGTTAAGGGAAAATAGATTAAAGTCTTGCGGCATTGCATTGCGGAAGGCTTTCTGTCGGGTCTGCGTCTCGGAGTTAGTTGCCTTGCTCCATAACGCACTCTGCGCTTGTAGTCCAAAGCTTAAAAGCAAAAGACATACAATCAGGAATGGCTTAAAAGTACTTTTTTTCATTTTTAATGTATTTTATATGAATGTTTAGAGCGGTAAATATAGCAACCTTTGACGAATTTAATAAATATTTAAGAACTTAACTTTCGGAATTTTTACAATTAATTACATAAAAAAGTGAAATTAAAAGAGGGAGAAAATATTAATTGATAATTTTGTCTGGCCAAATAAAATGAGCAACCTCGTGAACAAGCTTATACAAATAAACGACCTGGGACTTAAAGATTATAAAGAAACCTGGGAATTTCAAGAAGATTTATTTCAAGGTATTTTACAACTAAAAAGCACAAACAAAAAAGAAACATTACGGCTGGAAACCCCTAACTATTTTTTATTTGTTGAGCATCCACACGTTTATACGCTTGGTAAAAGCGGACATATTGAAAATTTGCTAATTTCAGAAGAAAAGTTAAAAGCCTTAAACGCCACTTTTTATAAAATAAATCGGGGTGGTGATATAACCTATCACGGACCGGGGCAAATTGTGGGCTATCCTATTTTAGACTTGGAAAACTTCTTTACCGATATTCACAAATACCTGCGTTTTTTAGAAGAAATGATTATTCTAACCCTTGCCGAATACGGCTTAAAAGCTGAAAGAAGCAAAGGCGAAACGGGTGTCTGGTTAGATGTGGGAACTCCCTTCGCCAGAAAAATTTGCGCCATGGGTGTGCGTGCAAGTCGCTGGGTAACCATGCACGGTTTTGCGTTTAATGTGAATACAGATTTGGGTTATTTTGATTATATGATTCCCTGTGGAATAAAAGACAAAGCAGTAACCTCGTTAAATGTGGAATTAGGAAAGGCTGAAATCCCGTTACAGGAAGTAAAGGAAAAACTACTGAAACATTTTCTCAAACTTTTTCAAGCCGAGGTAATGTTAAAAGCCGAAGTTTAATTTACACTGTAAAAAACAACACTATTAGCTTCACCTTTTACAACTAGTCCTGTGGCACTACCTTCTGCCATTGATGCTGCCGAGGTTCCGTAAACCGGAAAACCGTTTAAGAGTTTCCCATTCTTATCAAAAACGTAAACTTTTTTCTCTTGGGTTTCGGTTATTGTAATATAGATATTTCTATTTATTTTAAATAGTTGCGGATGCGTGTAAAGTCCTAAAGGCAACTCGATCAATTTGCCATCTATGCGCAGCAAATTGTCGTCTTTGGTTACTTTTGTACGGTTCAATATAGTAAACCAATAATTGCTGCTCACGTCCAGTTTTTGCGATGAAATTTTCCCGTCCTGCGAAATGCGTTCTTTGGTGTTTTCCGTAGTAATAACCACAAAATAATTATCTTCTTCAACAATAGGAATTTCAGAAAATTTAAAGTTTTTTGAAACCGAAACACGTGTCTTACCAACACGACTTAAAATGTTGAGTTTTCCGTTTTCTTCGGCAATTACAATATAATCCTTATTGCTCATTCGTATATGTACCGGCGATTGTACAATTTCACTCTTCGTTTTGCTGAAGCCAAAACCCTTTACAATTTTTCCGTTTTTGTCGTACATCAGTACTTCTTTCCCTTGCACCACCACAAACCGGTAATTTCGGTTGTTGTCGTAATCAAAAACGGAGAGTGGTTGCGTTATTTTGTCTTTAAATTTTATGGGAAAACCTTTTACATCCTTGCCATTTCTGTCTATTATATAAAATCCGTCTTGGGTAACAAAGGCTATTTGTTTGCCGCCAGAAATTTCAACTTCTTCAACTTTTCCTAAAATGCCGGTACCCAGATTTTTAGTCCAAAGAATTTTTCCGTTTTCCGAAATAAAATAGAGCTTATTACCAATATCCTGCACCACCACATTATTGCTGCCGTTTTTACCTTCAACCAATTGTGGGTTTCCGAGAATCGGACTCTCAAGTTTTATATTGAATTTTTCCGAAACACCTCCCGAAACACTTTTTGCCGAGGCACCGGCTTCTCTGCAACTAAGTGTTAGGTGCGCAAAATTTCGGTCAAAACTAAATTGAAGTGCTGCCAACGGGAATTTATCAAAAGAAATATTTTTAATTCCCGCCCTGCTTTTTGAATTGAAGAAGCTTGCGATTGGTTCCGAAAATTCGCCCTGCATTTTAAAAATTAATAGCGACGAAGCGGTGCTTAAATCTTGTGCCGTGTTTTCAAAATAGGAGGTGTTTTTTAACGTTGCATTGTTTTGAAACGAACTGATTAATTGTTCGGCGGTGCTTTCACTTTCGGTAAAGACAAAAAAGTTTTCAAGCTGAAAAACATAGTTTGCTTTTTCAGAATTTATAAAAGGCGAAAAGGTTTTTTGAAATAATTGCGGCTCGCTAAAACTGCTTATTTCAATTTCGCGAAACATACTTTTTGCAGATACAAAGCGCGCCAAGGCATCGTCTGTTAAAGAAGCATCGATACTTTTAATAAAAATGGCGGTTTCGTTTTTTAGCTGAATGCTTCCCACTTCGCTCACCGAACCAAAAATTCCAGTTGTTTTTGTCGTGTTTTTTTCACCTCTAAAAAGACGTAATTTATTCTGAAAGGTTTCCGCGTCGTTAAAGGTGAAACTTAGAGCGCCTAAAGCGTCGGTTGGCACAATGGCTGCGAGGTGGTTGTACTGTGGGGATTGTCTCTCAAAAACGTTTAGCAATTGCGGAATGCTATCTGTGGCCAATGTAATTCCGGTGGCGCTAAAAGACTCGGGCGCAATGGCTACGTCCAGCGCGCTCCACGAAGTAAAATCTATTTTAATAGCATCGGTTGCCGCAATTTTATTGCCGCGCACCAAAGCAGTAAACCCGTTTGAAGACGGAAGATTAAACACCTTTTTAAAAGTGGCGTCGCGTTCGGTTTTTCCTTTTAAAATGTCCTGCAGAATTTGTTGCGAAGAAGAAACCACAAATACGCTATCGATAATTGCCGAATAAGCAATTTGTTTATCGATGGTTATCCGCTGAAAGGCTTGTTTGTCAATTTGCAGGGTTTCAACGGTTTTATTTTTTATGGAATCTAATTGAAATAAGTTTTTTGAATGCTTCGAAATAAAGGTAAATGCCGAAACCGAATCGTTCATTTCATTAATGCACAAAAGGCTTTGCGAAGTGGGTTGCAGGTTTTTAAACAGGGCTGTCTTTTCGGTAAAAAAAGAATAAGGCGCAGTTTTTTCGAATTTGGAAAGCAAGGAGCTGGCTTCAATATCGGCCTGCAAATTTTCGAGTTTTGAAATCTTAAAAACCAAGGAAGCGTTTTCTGGAACAAAATCCATTAAAGTACCTGTTTTTGAGGGTGTTTTATCGCAGCTGCCAAAAATCCCTAAAAACATTGGAGCTAAAAGTAAAAGCGCAAATAATTTCCTGTGAATTTTTCCCATAACACAAAAATAGCATGGATTAATGATGGTTCAATGCGAAGTAGAAAATGTTTATTGACGGGTTGTCAACAGTCCCTTGAACCCGCAAAGGGGGAATAGGCCCGCCCAGCCTACGTAAAGGGGAGGAGTTTGCTCAAGGGTTCCCCCATTAGGGGTTAAGAGGCCAAGAGTTTAAAACTTTTTCGATGAAAAATAGTTCTTCCGTACTGGCGAATTGCTTCGCGATGCGCTTTGGTTGGGTAACCTTTATTTTGTTTCCAATTGTATTCCGGAAATTTTTCGTGAAGCGCTGTCATATATTCATCGCGATAGGTTTTAGCCAAAATTGAGGCAGCAGCAATATGCAGAAATTTGCCGTCGCCTTTTACCACACATTCGAAAGGCGTTTTTCCGAACGGTTTAAAACGGTTGCCGTCAACCGCAATAAAATGCGGCGTGGAAGCAAGACCTTTTATGGCACGGTGCATCCCTAAAATGGAGGCGTTTAAAATATTTATTTTGTCAATTTCGTCCATCATTACGTGCACAACTTTAAAGCAAATGGCTTCGCGCTCAATAATATCTTTCAGTTCCAATCGTTTTTTTTCTGAAAGTTGTTTGCTATCGTTTAAAAAGGGATGTTGAAAATCATCGGGAAGAATTACCGCGGCAGCAGTAACGGGTCCGGCCAAACAACCGCGACCGGCTTCGTCTGTGCCGCATTCAATAAGGTTGAGGTTAATTTTTAGCTGAAGCATGCGACAAAGTTAAAAAGATATTCAGTTATTGAAACTAGTTGGTAAAATGAATTTAATAACCTAATACTGCAATAACTCTTTCAGCCAAAAAAAATATACCTTTGCCCGAAAGTAATACTCAGGATGAAAAAAACACTTTTGCTATTTCTTCTTTTTTGTGCTTCGGCAACTGTGTTTTCGCAAACTCCTGCAAAGCTTGAGAAGCCACCGATTGATTATTACAAAATTATTTCGACAGCCCGAGATACTACTTTTGTGGATACTACACTTTCAATTGCGAAAAAATACAAATTCAATTATTTACGGAAGGACAATTTTGAATTGCTGCAGTTTTCGAACGTAGGACAAACTTATAATTCGCTCGCATATACATTTGACCAACGGAATTTAAAACCACTTTTTGTGGCGCAGTCGCATCACTTTAACTACAAAGAAATTGAAGATGTAAATTATTTTAATGTACCCACACCTTTAACCGAATTGTATTTTAAAACGGCCTACCAGCAAGGACAACAATTAGATGCGTTTTTTACGGTAAATACTTCGCCTCAATTTAACTTTTCGGTGGGGTATAAAGGGGTTCGCTCGCTTGGGAAATACCAGCATATTTTAACCAGTACGGGTAATTTTCTTTTCACCTCAAATTATCACACAAAAAGCAATCGTTATGTGGTGCGCGCCCATTTGGCTGCACAGGATATTTTGAATCAGGAAAACGGTGGGTTGACAGCTAATTCGCTACAACTTTTTATGAATGCAGACCCAGAATTTAGCGACCGCGGAAGATTGGATGTAAATTTTGAAGATGCCGAAAACAAGCTGGAAGGGCTTCGTTTTTATGGCGATCATTATTACGAATTGCTCAGCAATCGCGACAGCACGGGATATTCGGTATTAACCATTGGAAATGTTTTGAGTTACGAAGACAAGTTTTTTAGATACAATCAAACCAGCCCATACAAGGGTTTTGGGTCTTCGTACGAAACAGCAGATTTATTTACAAAAACAAAACTGGAAGATTTTAATGTAAAAGCATACGCAGATTTCAACAATTCAATTATCGGAAAAATTACAGCTTGGACGGGTTATAACGATTATAATTACGGTTATAATTCGGTTTTGGTATTAGATGAAGAAAGAATCCCCAACCGAATAAAAGGAAATATTATTGAAGCTGGAGCAGCTTACGAAAAGGAATATCGCGGCTTTAAACTTTCCGGAAAAGGTGCAATAAACGTAGCTGGCGATTTTGACGGCAATTATTTTGAAGGCGCGGCTTCGTATAATTTAAATGAAGAATACAATGCGAAAGCTTCAATCAATATTCATTCAGTAGCACCCAACTTCAACTTTTTATTGTACCAAAGCGATTACCTAAACTACAATTGGAAAACCAATTTAAACAACGTAAAAACCCAGCAACTCAACTTTCAAATTAACACAAAGCGATTTGGAAATGCTTCGGTAAGTTATACTGGCATTGACGATTATGCCTATTTTGGTATAAAGGAAAACGACAGTACGCCTTCGCCAAATCAAGCTTCGGAAAGAGTTGATTATTTAAGAATTAAAGCTGAAAAGGAATTTAAGTTTGGCAATTTCGGTCTTGAAAACACCGTGATGTATCAGCAAGTTTTAAGTGGCGAAAATATTTTAAACGTGCCACAACTCATTACCCGAAACACGCTATATTTTGAAAACCATTTGTTTAAACGTGCTTTGTTTTTGCAGACTGGCGCTACTTTTAAGTACTTCACCAAATACAATATGAACGGCTACGATCCGGTGTTGGCTGAGTTTTATGTGCAAAACGATCAGGAATTGGGAGGTTTTCCGTTGGTAGATATTTTCTTTAATGCAAAAATACGGCAGACGCGTATTTTCTTTGTTTATGAAAATTTCACTAATTTATTTAGCAGTGGAAAAAACGACCATTTTGCGGCACCGGGTTACCCGTATCGCGATGCAGTGCTGCGTTTTGGATTGGTTTGGAATTTCTTCCTATAAAAAAACCCTCCAGCATTTTAAATACTGGAAGAGTTGTTTAATGGCTAATGACAAATGTTTAGCGTCTATTGGCTATCAATCTCTCAAAAGTCCTCTAGAAATTACAATTTTCTGTATTTCTGAAGTTCCTTCGTAAATCTGTGTAATTTTCGCATCGCGCATAAAGCGTTCTACGTGGTATTCTTTTACAAAGCCATTTCCGCCGTGAACTTGAACTGCTTCAACAGAAACATCCATTGCAACTTGGCTGGCGTATAATTTTGCCATTGCGCCGCTCATATCGTAATTATTGCCTTGGTCTTTATCCCACGCGGCTTTCATCACTAAATGACGCGCAGCTTCAATGCTGGTGTGCATATCGGCAAGTTTAAAAGCAATAGCTTGGTGGTTTGAAATTTCGGTTCCAAAAGCTTTTCTAACCTTTGAGTATTCACGCGCAAGATCGTATGCGCCAGCGGCAATTCCCAAAGCTTGGGCGGCAATACCAATACGGCCACCAGCAAGGGTTTTCATCGCGAATTTAAAACCAAAGCCGTCTTCGCCTATTCTGTTTTCTTTCGGAACTTTTACATCATTAAAAATCAAGGAATGGGTATCGCTTCCGCGAATTCCCAGTTTGTCTTCTTTTGGTCCAACTTCAAAGCCTTCCCAACCTTTTTCAACTATAAAAGCGTTGATGCCTTTGTGTTTTTTTTCTTTATCGGTTTGCGCAATTACCAAATAGAAATCTGCCGTTCCACCGTTTGTAATCCAGTTTTTTGTACCGTTTAAAACGTAGTGATCGCCTTTATCTATAGCCGTAGTTTTTTGTGAAGTGGCATCGCTACCTGCTTCAGGCTCACTTAAGCAAAATGCACCAAGCTTTTCGCCCGTTGCTAATTTGGTGAGATATTTTTGTTTTTGGTCTTCGCTGCCGTATGCTTCAAGGCCGTAACATACCAAAGAGTTGTTTACGGAAACTATTACAGAACAAGAAGCGTCTACTTTGCTTAGCTCTTCCATCACCAAAACGTAGCTAATAGTATCCATTCCGCCACCGCCGTATTTGGGATCTACCATCATTCCTAAAAAACCGAGCTCGCCCATTTTTTTAACTTGTTCGGTTGGAAATTTTTGAAGGTTGTCTCTTTCAATTACGCCCGGTAATAATTCGGTGCGTGCAAAATCGCGAGCGGCGTCGCGAATCATTAAATGTTCTTCGGATAGACTGAAATCCATATGCTTTATATAAGTGAGAGTTATTTTTTATTGGGAAGTGCAAAGGTACTTATAAAAAGCAAATTCTAAAAAGACAATTTTTAAATTAAAAAACTTAGCGAACTTTAAGCGTGATAGTTCTTCTAAATTGGTGCTTGCTATTTGGATCTCGTTTAAAATTTGATGCTTAGATGGTGTTGTTTTTAATTTCATCTGTGCTATCTTTAAAATTCAAATAGCATTCAAAATTGAAAAACAACAGTTATCATATTATTGGAGTAATGAGCGGCACATCGCTGGACGGAATAGATTTGGTGGAAATTTCTTTTACTTATGCTGAAGATATCTGGCGTTTTAAGATCCTGGCTGCCGAAACGGTGCCGTATTCTACTTTTTGGAAGGACGAACTGCGCGAAGCAATTAATTATTCAAAAGAAAAACTGGAACGACTCGATTTTAAATACACCGAAAAACTTTCCGAAGAAATTTCAAAATTTATTAAAAAGCACAAGGTGCAAGAAATTGATGCAATTTGCAGTCACGGGCACACCGTTTTACATCAGCCCGAAAAAGGGTTTACGTACCAAATTGGCAATCTGCCGCGAATAGCAAAAATGCTGGGGCAAACGGTGGTTTGCGATTTTCGGGTGCAGGATGTGGAACTTGGCGGACAGGGCGCGCCTTTAGTGCCAGTTGGCGATCGGTTACTTTTTTCGGAATTTGATTATTGTTTGAATTTGGGTGGTTTCGCGAATTGTTCTTTTGAAAAGAATGAGGAACGAATCGCTTTTGATATTTGTCCCGCAAACATTGTTTTAAACAAATATGCCGAAAAACTTGGGTGCGATTTTGACGAAAGCGGGAAGCTGGCTGCTTCGGGAAAAGTGAATAATGCATTGCTTCAAAAATTAAACGCGCTTTCATTTTATATTGAAAAACCACCAAAATCGCTGGGTTTGGAGTGGGTGAAGGAAAATGTGTTTCCGCTTTTGGAAACTTTCGATATTTCTTCCGAAGACATTTTGAGGACTTTTACAGAGCATATTGCGGTGCAACTGGCCAATCCGTTTCCTGCAGATGCTTCTGTTTTAATAACGGGTGGCGGAGTTTACAATTCATTTTTAATTGAAAGGTTGAAAAGCCTTGCTACAGTTGAAGTAATTATTCCGTCGCCTGAAATTGTAGAATACAAAGAAGCATTGATATTTGGGTTGTTGGGCGTTTTAAAATTGCGCGACGAAATTAATTGTTTAGCGAGTGTTACTGGGGCTTCGAAGAATCATTCCAGCGGGAAAATATTCACGCCGTAATTTTTATTCAAAAAAAAACTAAACCCCTCACAAGTTTTTTATATTTGCTTTGTTAATCCGAAGTTTTAATAGCGGATACAAATACAATCCATAGCCTTGCCTAAGGGCATTCTAACATACCTCACTTAATGAAAGAATTACTTAAAAAGTACGAAGAAAAAGAACCCGAAATTGTTTTTCATTGGAAAGATCCCGAAACCGAAGCCGAGGGCTGGACGGTCATTAACTCCTTGCGTGGTGGGGCTGCCGGTGGCGGAACCCGCATGCGAAAAGGACTTGATATGAATGAAGTGCTTTCACTTGCAAAAACGATGGAGGTGAAGTTTTCAGTTTCCGGTCCTGCCATTGGCGGCGCAAAATCTGGAATTAATTTTGACCCTGCCGATCCACGAAAAAAAGGTGTTTTAGAACGTTGGTTTAAAGCTGTTTCACCTTTATTGAAAGGCTATTACGGCACCGGTGGCGATATGAATGTTGATGAAATACACGAAGTAATTCCATTTACCGAACAATGTGGTATTTGGCACCCGCAAGAAGGCGTATTTAACGGACATTTTATTCCTACAGAAGCAGATAAAATCAACCGAATTGGCCAATTGCGCCACGGTGTAATTAAAGCTTTGGAAAGCTCAGAATATTCTCCAGACGTTACGCGAAGTTACAAAGTGGCCGATATGGTTACTGGTTTTGGCGTGGCCGAAGCGGTTAAGCATTATTACGATATTTATGGCGGCAATGTAAAAGGAAAACGCGCCATAATTCAAGGATTTGGAAACGTGGGTTCTGCAGCGGCTTATTACCTCTCGCAAATGGGAGCCAAAATAGTTGGTATAATTGATCGCGATGGAGGCGTCATCAATAAAGATGGTTTTTCTTTTGAAGAGATAAAGCACTTATTTCTCAATAAAGATGGCAACACATTAGTTGCAGAGAATATGATTCCTTTTAATGAAATAAATGAGAAAATCTGGCAACTTGAGGCAGAGATTTTTGCTCCGTGTGCGGCTTCAAGATTAGTAACGCAGCAGCAGATTTCAGAAATGATAAACAGTGGATTGGAAGTTATAAGCTGCGGTGCGAATGTGCCGTTTGCAGATAAGGAAATTTTCTTCGGTCCTATAATGGAATACACCGATGAGCGCGTGAGTTTAATTCCAGATTTTATTAGCAATTGTGGGATGGCGCGCGTGTTCGCATATTTTATGGAGCGCAAGGTGCAAATGACAGATGAGGCTATATTTAATGACACGTCTATTACTATTAAAAACGCTATTCAGAATACTTTTGATAATAATAGTACCAAAACAAACATCAGCAAAACAGCCTTTGAAATAGCATTGAAACAACTGTTATAATTTTCAACAATAAGCACTTACTATGGAATCAATTATCATTTTAATTTTCGTAATTGGGTATCTTTCAATCACACTCGAGCATCCTTTAAAACTAGACAAGACAGTACCTGCTCTTATTATGGCTTCACTTATATGGGCTGTTTTGGCAATAGGTTTTGTCAACGGATGGTTTGATGTAATCAACACTGAAGAACAGGCGTTTAGTTTTCTTACTGGAGGCGAGCTCGCCATGGAAGGATTTGAGGGCACGCTGCTTCACCATTTAGGAAAAACCGCCGAGATATTAATTTTTCTTATTGGGGCGATGACAATTGTGGAGATTATCGATCTTCACCGTGGTTTCGAAGTGTTAAAAAGTGCTGTTAAAACAAAGAGCAAACGAAAGCTTTTGTGGATTATAGGGATACTTGCGTTTATTCTTTCTGCAATTATAGATAACCTTACCGCTACCATTGTACTCATTACGCTTTTAAGAAAATTAATTCACAGAAGAGAAGACAGGATTTGGTATGCTGCAATGGTTGTGATAGCCGCAAATGCCGGTGGAGCGTGGTCTCCCATTGGCGATGTAACCACGACTATGTTATGGATTGCTAAAAAAGTATCTGCTGCTGGTTTAATTGAATACGTAGTTATACCTTCTATTGTAAGTTTTGCACTGCCATTTATTGTGGCTAGTTATCTGCCAGTTTTTCGTGGAAACGTTCACGTGGAAGTGCGCGAAGACAAAGAAGAAGGAGCTATATTAAGCAGTAGAACCATGCTGTTTTTAGGATTGGGAATGATAGTTTCGGTCCCTGTATTTAAAACATTAACGCATTTGCCACCTTATATGGGAATGATGCTTGCTTTGGGCGTGGTGTGGCTGGTTTCAGAATACATTCATCCCGAAGAAGATTTCAGCAGAGAAAGAAGGCATTTGTATTCGGCCCACAAAGCTTTATCGCGAATTGAAATTTCTAGTATTCTTTTCTTCCTCGGCATTTTAATGGCAGTGGCTGGCCTCGAAAGCTTAGTATATGGAGTTGTTAATGGCGAAGAAGTGGGAACACTTAGATATTTAGCCGAAGTGTTGCAAAGCGCCATCCCCAATCAAGATGTGGTGGTTATACTGCTAGGTATAATTTCGGCAATTATAGATAATGTTCCGCTGGTAGCGGCCTCTATTGGAATGTACGATTTGCCAATAGATTCTGTATTGTGGCACTTTATTGCCTATTCTGCTGGAACCGGGGGAAGCATGCTTATTATTGGTTCTGCCGCAGGTGTGGCAGCAATGGGAATGGAGCGAATAGACTTTATCTGGTATCTTAAAAAGATTACTTGGCTTGCATTTCTTGGATTTATTTCCGGAGCAGGAACCTTTTTATTAATTGAAAGAGTGTTATTTCACAATGCATAACAATTTCTGAAATCTATTACCGTTATTCACTAAAACAAAACCTATTTTATGTTGAACTTCTTTTTTCAAGAGGGTGCTGATTTGGCACAAGACCTTGAACCTATTTCTGAAGAAAAGACCCTCTCTATTATGGACCTTCTTTTAACAGGAGGTGTTGCTGGGCAGATAATAATACTCGTCCTTTTTGTACTGCTATTTGTAGCTGTTTATATTTATTTTGAACGACTATTTGCCATAAAAGCGGCATCCAAGATGGATGGTAATTTTATGAATCAAATTCGCGATCATGTAGCCAAAGGCAATATTCAAGGTGCAAAAGTGCTGTGCGCACAGAACAACACGCCAGTTTCTCATTTAACCGAAAAAGGAATTTCCAGAATTGGAAGTCCTTTGGAAGACATTAATACCGCAATTGAAAACGCGGGTCGTCTTGAAGTTTATAAACTCGAAAAAAACGTTAGCGTACTTGCCACCATTGCAGGCGCCGCCCCTATGATAGGGTTTTTAGGAACAGTTATCGGGATGGTTTTGGCGTTTCACGAACTTGCTACCAGTAGTGGCCAGGCCGAAATGGGTAACCTCGCCGAAGGTATTTATACAGCTATGACCACCACCGTAGCCGGTTTAATCGTAGGTATTATTGCATATATGGGCTACAATCACTTGGTTGTAAGAACAGATAAAGTTGTGCATCAAATGGAAGCCACAGCGGTAGATTTTCTAGACATGTTAAACGAGCCAACTTAATGAATTTAAGAGGAAGAAATAAAATAAGTGCCGACTTTAGCATGAGCTCCATGACAGATATTGTGTTTCTGTTGTTGGTGTTTTTCCTGCTTACTTCGCCTGCAATAACACCCGATGCTTTGGATTTAATCCTTCCAAAGGCAAAAGGGAAAACTTCGAACGTGCAAAAAGCTTCGGTAAGCATTACCAAGGACGGAGCGTACTATGTAAACAAAGAACGCGTAAGCGAATACAGCATTGAAAATCAGTTAAAAGAAGTTTTGGCCGGGCAAGAAGAGCCCACTATTATTTTACGTGCCGAGGAAGGCGTGCCCATTGAAGATGCCGTTTTTGTGATGGATATTGCTAACCGAAATAGTTTTAAAGTCGTTCTCGCCGTTAGACCCAATTAAAGTCGCAGTTGGCAGTTGCTTTTGGTAACAATGGCACTGAATTTGCGAAAATCTTTAATATCAAAAATCATAAATCTTGAGTTTTTTAAACACAAAACATAAACGAAAAAGTATGATCATCACGGTAATCGTGCATGTTATCATTCTTATTTTGTTGTTTTATGTGGGTATGAAATATATGGATCCGCCATTGGAGCAGGGAATAGCGATTAATTTTGGAACTACTGAAACTGGTAGTGGCGCTATTCAGCCAACCGAAAAAATACAATCTGCGCCTCAAAAAACGCCTTCGGAACCTATTGCACAACCAAAAACAGATATAAAGGAAGAAGTTGTTACACAGGAAAACGTAGATGCTCCCGTTATAAAAAAAGAGCAGCCTAAAAAAGAACAAACTGTAACCCCAGTAAAAGAGCAACCCAAAAAAGAAGTAAAAAAGCCAGACCCCAAACCAGATAAATCTACGACAGATGCGCTTTCTAGTATTTTGAACGGTCCAAAGAGCGATGGTACTGCAAAAGGTGGCGAAGGCGATGACAAAGCCCCAGGCGATAAAGGCAGCCCCGATGGCGACCCAAATGCGAGTGCCTATTATGGAACTGGGAAAGGTTTAGATGGCGATGGCAATTATTTATTAGGCGGAAGAAAAGCATTAAACAAGGAAAAGTTTGTGCAAGATTGTAACGAAGCAGGAACTGTTGTAGTGAGCATAGAAGTAGATCGCAAAGGAAATGTAATTAGTGCTATGCCAGGGGTGAGAGGTTCTACAAATACTTCTCCCTGTTTAACTGAACCCGCAAAACGTGCTGCAATGGCAACAAAATTCAATGCAGACGATAAGGCGCCAGCAAAACAGATTGGCAAAATTATCTATAGATTTAGTCTTTCTCAATAGCCATTTCACTCCAAAAAATACCTTGATTTTTTCCGTATCTTTAAACTTCAAAAAAAGATACTATGCTTCGAATTTTTACTTTTCTCTTTCTTATAAGTTGTTTAACAGGATGTAAAAATGCTTCCGAAGAAAATAATGACTTTGCTTTTGAAGAAAATTTGGATGAAAAGTATCCGCACGATTTTATGTTTATGCAACGGGCCTATCCGAGCGGGGAATTGAACACTGCTGCATATTCCGAAGCAATTCGTTGGAAACGACAAGCCGCACACAAAAGTAATACGGTTGAGGTTTGGCAGTTTAGCGGCCCGTTAAATATTGGAGGAAGAATTACAGACATAGAAATTCCCTCTACCCAGCCCCAAGTCTATTATGTAGGTGCCGCGTCTGGTGGAATTTTTAAAACCAGCAACGGGGGAGATGATTGGGTTCCAATTTTTGACGAACAGGAAATGTTGTCCATTGGCGATATAGAAATTTCAAAAAGTGACAATAATCTTATTTGGGTTGGTACAGGCGAAGTAAATGCCGGCGGAGGCTCCTTAGTTTACGATGGCGATGGGATTTACAAAAGTACTGACGGCGGCACCACATGGCAGTCTAAAGGCTTACCGGATATTGGAAGTGTTGGCAAAATTGTTTTAGACCCAAATAATGATAATACCGCTTTTGTTGGTGCAATGGGTCCGTTGTTTAGAAAGAGCGCTAATCGCGGCGTTTATAAAACGACAAACGGTGGCGATAGTTGGCAGCAGGTGCTGTTTGTTAGTGATTCTACGGGCGTAGTGGATATGGCTATTCATCCCGCAAATGGAGATATTGTTTACGCCGCAAGTTGGGAACGCATTAGAAGGCCTAACAACAGGCAATACGGTGGAATAACCTCAGGAATTTACAGAACAACAGATGGTGGTTCCAATTGGACGGAGCTTACAAATGGCTTGCCAAGCACTGCTTCTCAAAAAGGAAGAATTAGTATAGCTATTTCTGCTTCAAACCCCAATGTGCTTTATACGCGATACGCAGATGCTTCGGGAAATATCCAGGGAGTTTATAAAACCATCAATGGTGGAGATTCTTGGACTGCCGTTAATTCTAATCAGCTTACCAATGTTGGATTTCATTGGTGGTTTGGAGGAATTTATGTAGATCCCACAGATGAAAATACAATTTACAACGTAGATTTTGAAGTTCAAAAATCTACAAATGGTGGCAATAGCTGGGGCAGTTCTTTTTCAAACGTACACGTAGATCAGCATGCGCTGGCGTTTAATGCTTCGGTGCCGGGAGAGGTGCTTCTCGGGAATGACGGGGGGCTTTATTACAGCAGTAACGACGGGGCTTCTTCGGTAAAAGATATGAAACTTCCTATTACGCAATTCTATAGAATGCACGTAGATGCGCAGAATGAAAATAAAATTTACGGCGGCGCCCAAGACAACAGTACCAGCCGCACCCAAACGGGTGGGTTAACAGATTGGAATATAATTTACGGTGGCGATGGCTTTCAACCGCTAGTTGATCCAACAAATACAAATGTAATTTACGCGCTTTATCAATACGGGGCACTGGGGAAATCTACCAATAATGGCGGATCATTTTCCAATGCTACCAATGGAATTTCTGGTGGCGATCGCAAGAATTGGGACACCCCAATTACTTTTGACCCTTCAAATTCGCAGACGCTTTATTACGGAACAAATAAACTGTACAAAACCACGAATGCTGCGGGCAATTGGTCGGCAATAAGTCCAGACCTCACGGATGGGCCTCATACTGGCAATCTTACATTTGGCACCATAACAACCATAAGTGTTTCGCCATTAGACAATGAAATTATTTTTGTTGGCACAGACGATGGCAAGGCTTGGGTTACGCAGGACGGCGGTTCGAATTGGACTGATGTATCGACGGGTGTTCCCAACAGATGGGTTACCAAAGTTTTGGCTTCTCGGGAAGACCCAAATACTGTTTATTTAACGCTTTCGGGATATCGGTTTGGCGAAGGCGTTGGTCACGTGTATAAAAGCAACGATTTGGGAAACAACTGGTTCGATATTTCTTCGACATTGCCCGATATTCCTGTGAACGACTTGGAACAAGACAGTTTTGGCAATCTATTTGTAGCAACTGATGTGGGTGTTTTGGCGACCAATGACGAAGGTGTAAATTGGACTGTTTTGGGTGAAAATTTACCTTCGGTTGTAGTGACGGACTTGTTTATTCACGAAGGATCACAATTTTTATTTGCCGCTACCTTTGGTAGGTCGAGTTATAAAATTGACATTTCAGATGACATTCTAAATTTGAATGAAAATAGTTTTTCTTCGGAAGTAAAAGTTTTTCCAAATCCCGCTACGGAAATAGTGACGGTTTCCCTTAAAAATACTTCAGAAAAAGCTTCATTAATAGTTTATGACGTTATGGGAAGAACTGTAAAACAACAGGATTTTAAGGGCGAAAAAGAAGTTCGCCTTTCTGTTGAAAACCTTCAACCCGGCATTTATTATTTGAAAATTTATGAAGGAAAAAAGCAGACCACAAAAAAACTAATTGTAAAATAAAACCTTTCAATCATCAACTATTCAGAAACCATCGCCTGGCTTTTTGCGCAACTCCCAATGTACCAACGGGTGGGGCAAAGTGCGTATAAAGCCGATTTGGCGGCGACTATCAACCTTGCCAAACATTTAAACAATCCCGAGAAAAAGTTTAAAAGCGTACACGTTGCGGGCACCAATGGTAAGGGCAGCACGAGCCATATGTTAGCTTCGGTTTTTCAGGAAGCGGGTTATAAAACGGGGCTGTACACTTCGCCACATTTAATGGATTTTCGGGAGCGAATTAAAATTGATGGCGAAATGATTCCGAAACAATACGTTTTAGAATTTGTTGAAAATCATAAATCTTTTTTTGAAGAAAATAAACTCTCCTTTTTTGAAATGACCGTGGGTTTGGCGTTTGATTATTTCCGAAGTGAAAAGGTAGCTATCGCGATTATTGAAGTGGGAATGGGCGGCAGGTTAGACAGTACAAATATTATTACTCCCGAAGTTTCGGTAATTACTAATATTGGGTTAGACCACACGCAGTTTTTGGGAAACACTTTAGAAAAAGTGGCAGGGGAAAAAGCTGGAATTATAAAACCGAATGTTCCCGTTGTCATTGGCGAAACAGTGCCTGAAACCCAACGCGTTTTTAAAACGATTGCTTCGGGAAAAAATGCGCCAATAAAGTTTGCTGAAGGTTTAAATACGCCAGATTTTACTTCAGATTTAAAAGGAATCTATCAAGAAAAGAATATTAAAACAGTGCTAACCACATTGAAAATTCTACAGGAAAAGGGTTGGAATATTTCAGAAGAAAACATAAAAAAAGGATTGTTGAATACCGTTAAAAACACTGGATTAATGGGCCGTTGGCAGGTTTTGGGAAACAACCCGAAAGTAGTTTGCGACACGGGGCATAACAAAGAAGGTTTGCAATTGGTGACCGCCCAGCTTGCAAAAGAAAGCTATAAAAAGCTTCACATCGTCTTGGGTGTTGTAAGCGACAAGGATTTAGCTTCTGTATTGCCGCTCTTTCCGCAAAACGCCACCTATTATTTTTGTAAACCGAATATTCCCCGCGGGATGGATGCTTCGTTATTATTGTCCAGTGCTCGAGGTTTCGGACTAATTGGGGAGGAGTATATTTCAGTATCAAATGCCTACAAAGCTGCGCTCCGAGCTGCTTCAGAGCAAGATTTAATTTTTATTGGCGGCAGTACTTTTGTGGTTGCAGAAGTTTTATAATTTTTTTCAAATAAATGTTTGCGGGAATTAAAAACTAGCTTATATTTGCAACCTCTAAACAATGAGGGCGATTAGCTCAGCTGGTTCAGAGCATCCCGAATTAACTTCGGGAGGGTCGGGGAAAAGTTTAAAATTATTGTTTTATGAGGGCGATTAGCTCAGCTGGTTCAGAGCACCTCGTTTACACCGAGGGGGTCGGGGGTTCGAACCCCTCATCGCCCACCAGATTTAAAACCGGAGTTTTCGCTTCGGTTTTTTTTATGATTTATTTTATCTACATATTATATTCTGAAAGTTTAGATAGAT
>NZ_JAIRBA010000001.1 GCF_022008365.1 Aequorivita vitellina | reverse complement strand
ACATCTGCACAGGTGAATGTGGATTTGTCAATTGTCGTGGTTGCGATTCCGCAGGCATCGGTGCTTCCAGCGTCAATATCGCCAACGGTGATGCTCGCGTTTCCGGTTGCATCCAATTGAATCGTAAACGGTGCAGCGCAATTTGCTACTGGGGCTACGTTGTCTTCAATGGTTACCACTGTTGTACAGGTTGAAACGTTTCCGTTTACATCGGTTACGGTTAAGGTAATTGTATTCGGACCTACGTCTGCACAGGTGAATGTGGATTTGTCTATTGTCGTGGTTGCGATTCCACAGGCATCGGTGCTTCCAGCGTCAATATCGCCAACGGTGATGCTCGCGTTTCCTGTGGCATCTAATTGAATCGTAAACGGTGCGGCACAGTTTGCTACTGGTGCAACGTTGTCTTCAACGGTTACAACTGTTGTACAAGTAGAAACATTTCCGTTTACATCGGTTACGGTTAAGGTAATCGTATTCGGACCTACATCTGCACAAGTGAATGTTGATTTGTCAATTGTCGTGGTTGCGATTCCGCAGTTATCTGTACTGCCATTTTCGATGTCAGCTGCAGTGATAGTGGCATTGCCGGTTGCATCCAATTGGATTGTAAACGGTGCGGCACAGTTTGCTACTGGAAGTTCATTATCCTGAATTGTAATAACCATATTACAGCCATCACCATTGCCCGCGGCATCCGATACCAGCCAGGTAATATTTGTATTTCCGATAGGAAGAATTTCTCCCGCAAGAGTTGAAGTCAAATTATAACTATTGATAATAACACCTCCACAATTATCTGCAAATGTTGCGTCAAATTCGGTACCTAAAACTGTATAACTACACACACCTGGATTGGTACTTCTTGTTTGGTTTGATACGCACGTAATAACTGGAGCTTCGTTGTCTTCAACGGTTACGTCAAAACTACAAGTTGCAGTGTTGCCAGCCCCATCGGTCGCTACAAAGGTATTTGTAGTGGTACCAACGGGGAATGTACTTCCACTTGGCAGGCCTGAAGTTTGAGAGATTGTTGCTCCCCCGCCTGCTGAAGTATAAGTTATTTCCAATACAGGTGGAATACCAGATTCACGTGTGCCAAATCGTTTTGTAGTACCAAAACTTGTTTCATTTCCAAGGATTGCCCATCCAAAATTAGTTCCTGGATTGTCCAACATATCCTGAACATCGGAAACTAGTGTCGCGGACGACCAGATATACGGGCCATTCAAATTAACCGTCTGAGTGGCACTTGATGCGGGATTAAAATTACCACCAGCACCAGCAGCCCAGGGGGTTCCAAGCATAGCATCGTTCCAAGTAGCGTCTGGTGCAATTGCTGTCACTCCAAATCCACCGCCGGGAGAACCGGGTGCTATACCATTATCAGAAGCACCTTCGCCCCAATCTTCCAATAATCTATGAAGATTAAAACTATGAGCACCATTAGTTGCAGTAGGATGATCTGCTGTCATAGTAAGACTTACAGCAGTTATAGTAGCTCCTGTTGGTATACTACTAGATACATCGAATGTTATGAGTCCACGATTGTTCATTCCCACACCATTTCGTCCCACATACATTAGTTGTCCAGCTCCATTACTATTGCCTGGGTTTTCTTGAAAGAGTGTATTGTCTTTAATAGGAGTTAAATTAACCGTCGATGTAGATGAGCTACAATTATCAGTTGCCGTTACATTATAATTAACAATAGCTCCACAAACACCGGGGTCGTTAGAGACGATAATATCTGCAGGACAAGCTATTACTGGAGCAATATTGTCTTCTACTGTAACAGTAGCTGTGCAGGTATCTGTGTTGCCCGAACTATCTGTTACCGTAAGTGTTACTGTATTTGGCCCTATATCGGAACAGTCGAATGACGAAACGTCAATAGATAAAGTTACTGGGCCGTCAGGATCGCTTGAACCTCCATCGACTTGTGAAGCAACAATAGTTATATTACCCGTACCATCTAATTGCACAGTTATATCTTGACAAACTGCAGTAGGCATAGAATCGGCTATTAAAACCACATCGTTACCATCGCCCCCATCATATCTTACAATTATACTTTGTCCGTTAAAAGTGATACCTGAACCATTCGCTATACCATTAAACTCCCCAACAACCGGGTCAGCACCATCGTTATCTATAATAGTTAATGAATTACCCATCGGGATTGTGCCCCCAAAGTTATCTACTAATGTTAATGTCGCATCGGTAATATCTACTACTCCATTTACCACTATTTGATCGTATTCTGTACCTGGGGTAGTAATGTTGTAAACTTCTATTTCAACTGTATCGCCCGAACCAATAGTAAAGTTACCATTAATAATTGCTTGTCCCGGAGATTGCCCTGGTGCAAAAATTCCGTTTATTATACTATTAGTTGCGTCAAAAATCGCATATCCCGGGCTACCTGCAGGGGTGTTAAATTTCCCTGTGTTAGCGGTTGCTGTAATCGCTCCTGTAGTAGTAATAGGTGTTGTAAGGGCTTTAATGTTTATCGCTGAAGTAGTCGCTATTGTACTTGTACCATTTAATTGTATATCACCACCATTACTTGTAATTGCGGCATCACTCCTAGTGTAAATACCAAAATCATCACCTACGCCATTTCCACCTGTACCATTAATTTCTATGTTACCTGCTCCAGCTGCGTTTATAATCGCATCTATAGAAGTTCCATAGTTATTGGCACCAGCAGTTGCGGTTGATGTTCCGTTAAGAGTAATATTTCCATCTACGGTGTTTACACTTGTTCCTGGCATAAGGATTTCTAAACCAATATTATTCCCTGAACCGTCACCGCTAGAACCATTCATGAGAATATTACCAGTGGCAGTAGTTGAAACTGTTGCAGCATCGAGAATTAATATTCCCAAATTTTGTGACCCTGTAGAGCCTAAGCTACCAATTCCAGTAAAGCTAATATCACCACCATTCGATAATACTGAAGTAGCGCTACCTAGAAATATACCATGATTTACCGCGTTTCCAGCACCACCATTTCCAATTAAGGTAATATTACCTGCGCCTAAATCTTGTATAGTAACACCATTATAAATACTAATTCCTCGATTAACATCCCCAGTACCATCTCCACCGGTACCATTTAAAACAATATTTCCTCCATTGGTTTCTATAAGTGTGGTTGGGTTCCACATTCTAATACCGTTATTATTGTTGACACCACCTGTGGCACCAAAACCAGTTAAGTTTATATCCCCTCCTGCGGTATCCTGAACTATACTTCCATTTAAAATAACCATTCCATCATTAAAATCAGCAGATCCATTACCTTGAGCAATCATGGTAATTCCTCCTCCAGCTGTGATAATAGAGCCATTGTTCGCCTCATATCCAAAATTTGATGAAACACCTGTCCCTCCAGCATTGGCTGTAATATTAATTAATCCAATTCCTGTAGCCGAAATTGTAGAGCCATCTATGTTTCGTAATCCTCTATTATGATTTCCTGTTCCATCTCCACCAGTTGCGTTAATTATTAAATCTCCATCAACAGTTGATAAAGTATTACTTCCAGTAATATTCACTCCAATATTAGCGTTTGTACCTGAACCTCCTAGACCATTTAAGTTTACATCGCCATTGGCAGTATCTTCTACAGTAGAATTATTTTCTAAGCTTACACCATAATTATTATCACCAGAACCTGCGCCCGTACCATTTAAAGTTATGCCCCCGCCGGCAGTTCTCATATTACCTGTGAAAAATACAATCCCTTTATTTGCGTTGGCTCCAGCTCCTGCATTCCCTACTACGTCAATGGAACCTGAACCCGTAGCTTCAATAAACGCATCAAAAATTATAGTTACTCCTTCGTTATTATCGCCAGAAGCATTTCCACCAGTTCCGTTAAGTGTTATTCCACCATCAATAGTTCTAATTATTATTGGATCTTGAAAGCGTAACCCTTGATTAGCATTTGCCCCATTTCCTCCTGTACCAGTAAGTGAAATACTACCAGTTCCTGTATTTTCAATAATCGCCAGATTACTTACACTGATACCTATATTAAAACTAGTTGCACCAGTACTTACACCTACGCCTGTAAAATCAATATTTCCAGAGCCTGAAGTTGTAATTTGAGCTATACCTGAAATATCAATAGCATCTATATCTACACCAGCTAACGTACCCGCTGCATTTGCATTGAATGTAATATCACCATCTAATGAAATTACCTGGGCAGTTGCATTCACCAAAATATTTTGTGAAGCTGTAAAAGTAATTGCTCCAGTTGAACCCGTTGCAACTCCAGCTGACGCCGTGATTGTCTGCCCATTAATATCAAAATTTCCTGTACCTATATTTGTTGAATTAGTTTGGAAAAATACATTATCGTCTGTTCCACCATTTACGGTTAAATTGGCATCAAACAGACTATCTAAACCTTCAACATTAACTACATCGGCACCAGATCCACCGCTAACTTCAGTGTTAATTGTAAGACTTGCTGTAGGGTTTATGAATGTAACACTTTCACCTAAAGAACTGTCGATAGATGAAAGGTTATCACCCGGATTGGCATCGTCACTTAATGTTATAGTTTCTGCGCCCCCGGTAAAGTTGAAAACACGATTTGTTGCAGAAAGATTGTCGAATATTGGTTCAAGTCCGGTATAAGATATTAATGCATTGCCTGTAATAGCTACACTTCCATCATTTTCATTTACAAATTCATGGGTTACAGTATCAAAAGCACCGCCACCCGTTAAAGCCATCGTATCTTGAGTTACCTGCGTTCCTCCTTCATAATTTACAGGTACTGGAAAATCTCCTGTAAAAGCTATTGATAATAAATCATCGCCCCCTAAAGTTCTTACAAGAACGCTGGTTATACCAGCTTCAGGAACGGTTACTGAGTCTGTACCACTTCCGGTGGCACTGGGAATACTACAATTAATTACCCCCCCATCATTGTCGGTAATTGTGTAAACTCCTCCAGAATAACTAAGTGTTAAATTATCATCTTTGTCTATAGCATCTTCAATAATTAACACACCTGCAGTTAAAGAAACATCGGTATCAAATGAAGGGAGCACAGAATAAGAACATCCTCCCATAGCAGCTGGAGTAAATTCTGCTGTATCGCTGCTAATCCAGTATTGAATATCGTTAAAAATTGCTGCCAATTGAGCTGGTGTTCCAGAAACGGGAAGACCGCCAGTAACGGAGCTACAGTCAAATTGCCAGTTGTCCACTTCCATTTCCGGTGGGCCAGCGGCATAAAGCCTAATAGCATTTACGCCATTAGTTAGTTGATCTGGCAATGCCGTTGTTGTGCTAGAAGTATTAGCACCATCCCAGTCGGCATCTGTAGTTGGAGCAGCGTCTACATTACTATGAATTCCAGTAATAAAAGTGGGAGACGCACTTGTGCCTTGATATGCAAATAATTGATCTCCAATTGAAGACAATATGCTCGAAGCCATAAAACTTCCTGGCAAATTAACAACGTCTCCTGCCGTCATTGCAGCAGAGGCATACCAAGTGGTATGGTCGTCTCCTGCTCCAACACAACTTATTGTATTGGGATTAGTTACGCCACAATCTGTAAACCTAATGTGGGTTCCAGCTATAATATCTTTTAAAAGAATAAATGCAAACCCGTCACCGCCGTCCAAGTTAAAACCTACAAAAGCAATATCGCCTGCAGCAAGTGCTGTAAAAGGTGGTTCGTTAATGGTTACATTAATTGTACAGGTTGAACTATTACCAGCCTCATCGGTAGCCGTTAAAATTACCGGATATACTCCCGCATTGTACATAGTACCCGCCGTAGGTGATTGAGTAATAGTAATGTTTGCAGATGTAGAAACATCATCTGTTGCAGTTGTCCCTGAAACCAAATCTGGAATCGCTGCCAAACCATCGGTACCTGCTGTAATTGGAGCCGGTGTTGGAGCACACGTAATTACAGGTGGGGTAGTATCTCCTCCTGCTGTGACTGTAAATGAACAGCCAGCCTCCAAAGCAGGATCGTATGCAGTTGTATTATTACTTACCCAATTTGCTCTATCGTGAACTATTAAACGTATATCATTTGGAGTACCTGTGATAGGACTGCCTCCTGCTGCCACGCAGCTAAATTGCCAGTTGTCCTGTTCGGGCACTAATCGTACAGCAGTAGTTCCAGTTGTTAATGCATCTGGTAAAGCCGAAGTAGAATTAGAAGTTGCTGCTCCATCCCAGTTGGCATCAGTTCCGCCTCCTGTTATATCATTAAATTGCAATCCGGCAATAAATTGTGGTGCTGCAGTAGAACCTTGAATAGCAAATAGCTGGTCACCAATATAACTATACGATGCTGGTGCCGGCAACGGCCCCATGTTAATAGTTACTACTGTACCTGCGCTCATCGCTGCTCCAGAAGTCCAAGTAAACTCTCCGTCACCTGCCGTAGCATAAAAACCGGTGCCATCATTCCAACCCATATCGGTGAAAATAATTTGCGTACTAGCGTCTATATCTTTTAGAAGTACAAAGGCTACTGTATCATCGGCATTGGTTGTACCGTCTGCATTACTACCAACAAAGGCAATATCACCGACAGATAAGGTTGTTTGACTAAAACCTAGACAGGCTGTTAGCATAAACACTATAAAGAGGGTAATTTTTTTCATAATTTTTTATTTATAATTTTAATTTGGGGCTTATTTTGTAAGTTTTTAATTCCTAGATGGATAAATTCCTACTAATGCAATACAATAGTTGATACCCAAAAACGGATCTCTAATTCCGAATGATTGATTACCACCAGTGTTACCACTCTGTGAAGCTCCCATAGTAATATCGGAAGAGCTTCCAAAGGCAGTGGTTCCATCTCCTGCAACATAAGCTCCGGTAGGATCGTCAGAATCTCCTTCTTCCTTTCCGCCAGGTGCAACAGTGTGAGAGTGACTTGGCAATTGGACAGTTGTGAGCGTGTGGTTTTCTACTCCACCTTTTTCGCCAATACGAATGTCACTCAACCCAGGCCCTTGTCCGAATTGTATCCCAGACCTTCCTCTAAGGTCGGGAAGTGCAAAAGTGGTTCTGCCATCGCCGCCATAAATTGTTCCCAATAAAGAGAAGAGTGCTGTATTTTGTGCAATGGATAGCAATTGTCCATTACAAAAAGCCCAGCCACGAGGCGCAAAATTAAATCCGAATGCCTGAATTTGACCTAAAAATGGTTCCATAATAAAAGTTTTAGTTGATTAAATTGAAATATTAAATTGAATAGTAGTTGTATCCATAAAACGAGTTTGCTTTGGAAACAAATTCTCTCTTAAATGATTATTTTTTTCCCAATGTTCACCCGTAATATGACTTCCGGTAGCAGTTAAAATTAATTCGGTAAATTGGCTATGCTCAGAATCTGAAAGTTTAAAGTAAATTCTCGAGCTTTTTCCTTTTTCTTTATTCGGAAAATCTGTTATAAAACCATAGTTACCCTCACTATCGGTACGCAGTTTTGTACGATGTCTATATTTTGAAGAATTAGGTGAAAGATGCCACACTTCAACCAAAGCATCCCGTAATGGAGTAACACCATCCTTTTTATAAATGGTGCCTTTAATTGTAATTGTATTCGTGTTAAAAATACTTGTCCTTAAATCTTTTTTAGTTTCGGCGTATGGATTATACCCTTCGTACGGACTTTCAGAATTTGCGAATGCACTGGACACGGTAGGAGTTAAAACGGCTAAACCCGTTATGGCAATAGCAGAATTTCGCATAAAGAGTCTTCGCGAAGTAGTTTTATTCATAATTTACTAATTTGGTTAGTCTAATAATATGTTTAATTATTGTTATTTGGTTAATTTCTTACCAAAAACGAAATAAAAACATTTTATCATCGCAAGTTATTTAAAATGTTTCAATTTTTTGTACGTAGCGCCACGTATTTTTAACTTTTTTTTATGAAATTAAAAAGGTTTGGTATATAAAATACGAATTGCTAAAATAGATTTCTGAACCATTACTCCTATTAAAATTTGATACCTTTGAAGGAAGTTTAAAAGCCAAAATGACACCCGAAAAAAATCTTAAAGAACGCATTAAAGAGCTAACCTGCCTTTACGAAGTTTCTTCAATTATTGTAAATAATGATTTTAGAGAACTCGACAAAACTCTTTATTCAATAGCCTTGAGCTTGCGTAAAGCGCTTCAGCATAACAAATACGCAACCGTAGAAATTGTTTCGGAACCGTTTCATCTTGTTTCGTCAACCATTTCAAAAAAAACAATTTTTATAGAACATAATATTAATGTCTTTAACGAACCAAAAGGGTTTATTAAAATTCATTATCCGGCAGATAAATTCTCTAAAAAAGATTTTCTAACGGAAGAAAAAAAACTATTAAACACGGTTGCAATAAATGTAGGCGATTTATTAGAACGCGTTTCCATTCGCGAAAACGAAGCCGTTTTAAAGCGAAAAATGGAACACGCAGATCGGTTAAGTATTCTTGGCGAAATAACTGCCGGAATTGCCCACGAACTAAATACCCCATTGGCAAATATTTTGGGCTTTGCCGAACTGCTAAAAAGCAAAGAATCTGAATATACCCAAACCAGCCAAGACCTCGATAAAATAATAAACAGCGCAATTTTTTCTAGAGAAGTGGTAAAAAAACTGATGTTCTTTGCCTGCGAAATGCCTCAAAATTTAGGGCTAACTAACATAGTGCCCGTTATAAACGACGCCTTAAACCTGCTGGACCCAACCTTCAAAAAAAACGAAGTAAAATATAAAGTAACCCTGCCAAAAGATGAAGTTCTATTAAAGGCAGACACCATTCAATTAACGCAAGTAGTTTTCAATTTGGTGTTAAACGCCATTTATTTTTCTCCTACAAACGGGTTAATCAAGATTACTTTAGATGAAGCCAAAGACAAAGTAATTTTAAAAATTTCTGATGAAGGTCCAGGTATTTTGAATGAAAATATCGAAAAAATTTTTCAACCTTTTTTCACAACCAAAACTGTGGGAGACGGCTCAGGATTGGGACTAAGCGTAGTGCACGGTATAATTCGTAGCCATCGCGGAACCATAGATTATCAACCAAATAAACCCACTGGAGCCATTTTTATTATTACTTTTCCCAAACAATAAATACAATGCTTCAAAAAGAAAACATATTAATAGTAGATGACGACATTAACATTTTAGAGTTAATTCAGCGACATTTACATTCGTTAGACTATCATACCTATAAAGCAGTTTCGGTAAAAGAAGCCGTCACCATTCTGCGCGATACCGAAATAGATTTATTGATAACCGACCTAAAAATGCCCGAAGTAGATGGTTTTCAGCTTATTCAATTTGCATCGGAACATTACCCCAACATGCCAAAATTAGTAGTTACGGGCTATCCGTCGGTGCAAGATGCGTTGTCTGCAATAAAATCTGGAGCGGTAGATTATTTGGTAAAACCCTTTACGAAGGAAGAGTTAAAACAAAGCGTATTAAAATCGCTGTCCACAAGAAAAACGAAAAAAACTGCTGTCGAAAATCTTCAAGCTAAAAACTATAACGAAATAATTGGGGATAGCGAAGCCATTAAAAACGTTACCCAAATAATAGAACGCGTTAAAAATAACAAAGCCACAATTTTTATTAGTGGTGAAAGCGGCACGGGAAAAGAACTAGTAGCGCGTTCCATTCATTATAACGGCAAGTTTTCGCGCGAACCTTTTATTGCAGTTAACTGTGGCGGCATTCCCGAAAACCTGTTGGAATCTGAACTATTTGGTTATGTAAAAGGTGCTTTTACCGGAGCAAACGACAACCGCGAAGGCTTTTTTCAAGCCGCAGATGGCGGCACCATTTTTTTAGATGAAATAGGAAATGCACCACTGTCTGTACAATCTAGACTACTACGCGTATTACAGGAAAAAGAAGTGATGAAAGTTGGCGAGCGCAAAACCGAGAAAATAGACGTGCGTGTAATTGCAGCAACCAATAGCAATTTAAAAGAAATGATTGCAAAAGAAACCTTTCGCGAAGACTTATTTTATCGGTTAACCGTTGTAGAAATTAATGTTCCGCCACTTCGGGAGCGAAAGGAAGACATTCCATTACTGGCAGATAAATTTCTTTTTAAATACGGCAATGAATATAAAGATCGCTACATTACAATAGATCCCGAAGCCCAAGCGCTTTTACAGCGTTACGATTGGCCCGGCAACATCCGCGAATTAGAAAATGTTATTCAGCGCGCAGTAATAATGTGCGATCGCACTATTGGTGTAAACGACTTGCCCGAAACACTAAAATACCAAATAGACTTTCCAAAAGACGGATTGCTTCCTTTAAAAGAAATGGAGAAAAAGTACATAGAAAAAGTACTTGCCGCTACCGATAATAACCAAACCAAAGCTGCAGAAATCCTAAATATAGACCGAAAAACCCTTCGTGGAAAAATTAAGGATTAAGAAAAATATTATCAACGAAATTTTTCATCGTCAACTTCAACTTCACTTTCGATTTCAACTTCACTTTCGATTTCAATTTCGATTTCGATTTCAATTTCGATTTCGATTTCGATTTCGATTTTAAAAATATGGGTAATTTCTCCCCAACAGGGAAAATACTCCCCAAGTGTTTCAAAAAGTATATTTCAGAATAAAAATGTATTTAACTGCTTTTCAGCTAGTTACAATTATTTCTAAAATAATTCAAATTGATGGCACGCACCTTGCCAATATGCATCCGAAACAATTAAAACCTATGAATACTAATTCTACAAATCTATGTCGTGAATGTGCACACGCTACTTATTGTGTGTTAACGCACAACAAAAGCGAGGTATTTTCCTGTAGCGAATTTGACGAATTGGAGCTGCAAATGCCAAAGCCGCTTTTAAAACTTAAACACAGAAAACAAGAATTGGCAACAATTTAAAATAATTATTAAAATGATAAATACACAAACCGTGGAAAAACCGCAACCTGTAAAAAAAGGAATGTTAGACAATGTGTTGGAGCAATTCAACCACGCCGCTGACAAAATAGAACTGAACCCCAACGTTCGCAAAATTCTTAGCATTACCAATACTGAAATAATTATTCATTTCCCAGTTCGTATGGACAATGGTGATGTAGAGGTTTTTACGGGATACCGCGTACAGCACAACAACGCTCTTGGCCCCTATAAAGGTGGATTGCGTTATCATCCAACAGTAGATATTGACGCAGCGCGTGCCTTGGCTATGTGGATGACTTGGAAAACATCTTTGGCAGGTTTGCCATACGGCGGTGCAAAAGGCGGAATACAAATTGACCCGTCTAAATATTCAAAAGGTGAATTGGAACGTATTACACGTAGATTTACCTATGCATTGGGTGAAAACATAGGCCCAGAGCACGATATTCCTGCTCCAGATGTAAACACCAACGACCAAACAATGGCTTGGATTGCAGATACGTATATGAGTACAAAAAGCACCAGCGAACGTTCTAAAAACCAACACGTAGTTACAGGCAAACCTGTAGGAAGTGGCGGATTAGAAGGTCGTGACCGTGCTACTGGTTACGGAGTTTTCTTAACCATAAAATTCTGGGCAGAAAAAAACAAAGAAAGTCTTAACGGAAAAAAATTCATCGTTCAAGGTTTTGGTAATGTAGGTTTTTGGGCAGCACACTTTTTAGAAGGTGAAGGCGCAAAATTAGTAGGTGTTCAAGATGCTTTTGGAAGTATAGAAAATACTGAAGGAATAAAAGTTGAAGATCTCTTTAACTACGGAAAAGCAAACAACGGAAGCATTGTAGGTTTTCCAGAAGCTACCGAAATGGATGGCAAAGATTTCTTTGGCCTAGATTGCGACATCTGTATTCCTGCAGCCTTGGGTAATCAAATTACAAAACACAATGCACATTCAATAAAAGCAACCTTAATTGCCGAAGGCGCTAATGGCCCAACAGATGTTGAAGGCGAAAGTATTTTGCTGGAGCGCGGCATAACCATTATTCCAGATATTATGTGTAATTCTGGTGGCGTTATAGGAAGTTATTTTGAATGGCTGCAAAACCGTAACGGCGAGCTTTGGCAGATGGACGAAATATTAGAGAAATTGGAGAAAAAACTGCGAACTACTTTCAAAAAAGTTACCGCCTACTCCGAAGAAAATGATGTGGATATGCGCACAGCAGCCTTTAGTATTGCTATTGAGCGTATTGAAAAAGCATATATCCTTAGAGGTATTTTCCCTTAATTAATTTAAACACTTAAAAATGGAGCATCTCTCCTTAATTGCCTTAAACGGCAAGAGTGCTCCATTTTTAATAATACCGAAATGACAACCATGAAATATGGAAATTTGATACTAGAAAAAAAAGAGTACGTTTTCTTAAAGCGGTTACTTAACGTGACCAGCTACTACAAAGACGAAAACACCAAAGTATCTCTTAAAAAATTAAGCGGAGAGCTTACCAGTGCAATTATTTATGACCACGAAGAAATGCCAGATGATGTAATTCGCTTTAATAGTAGCGTTACAGTTCAATCTGGAACTTGGCAAACAGAATTTCAATTGGTAATACCAACAGAGCGCAATATTGCAGCCAATAAAATTTCAATTTTGGCTCCAATGGGCTCTGCAGTAATGGGTTATGCCGAAGGTGATTCCGTAATATGGAATTTCCCAAACGGTACAAAAGAGCTTAAAATAACAAGCGTTAAGCAAACCGAAAGACCCATTGATATAGACGTGCTGTTATAGCATTTATCATTAAAAATTTATTTAAAATCATGCAGATTTACGATCACGATTCCCCAGAAGCAATAACCTTTAAGAACAATTTCATTGAATTGGACAACTGGATTGAGCATCTCAATTATATCGAAAAAGAGATTAGCAATCTGTTAAACCTTGGTAAAACCGAACTTTCAAGTGTTTTTCAATCGCAACCTGTGCTTGACAAATTAACACGTGAAAAAGAGGTAAACACCGCAGCAATAGACAGCTTTCTAAAATATAAAGAAAGCCTTCCCAAAGCAGCCGAATGCGAAGATGTAGATTGCGACATGTTTTATGTAGCTGAGCACGAAAAATTCAGAAATATGTATTCGGCACATCTTAAAAAATACAGAAATGTAAAAGAAGAATATTTTAGTGTTTTAGGAAAATAATAAATTAAAAAAAATTATAATACAAATATATGAGCGAGCAGCCGCAGCCCAAAACTATAGGAATTCTTATAACCCCAAACGATCCGCGGGTTTGTTTGTTGCCCAAGGAAGTTAAACGACTTACCGGGGAGTTAAAACTCAATGTGCTTTTTGAGTCAGGGCTCGGCAGTTCGCTAGAAATTGAAGACGACGAATACGTGCAGGCAGGCGCTACCTGTAAATCTCGTGAATCAATTTTCAAAAACTCGGATACCATTGTATCCATAAATCATACTTTTAGCGAAGTGGAAATGAAGGGGGGTTGTTGCTTCATTGGTATTTTCAACCCCCTCTTTCATGATTCCAAACTCGCTATTTACAAAAAATACGGCGCTACAGTTTATAGCTTAGACCTTCTTCCGCGAACCACTTTGGCGCAAGCTATGGATGTGCTTTCATCTATGGCTTCCTTGGCGGGGTATCGAGCGGTAATAAAAGCTTCAGAAATATACAACGGCGTTTTCCCAATGTTTACA
The DNA here is from genome assembly GCF_022008365.1 of Aequorivita vitellina. Lineage (GTDB taxonomy): Bacteria > Bacteroidota > Bacteroidia > Flavobacteriales > Flavobacteriaceae > Aequorivita > Aequorivita vitellina. The sequence continues at coordinate 215,549 of NZ_JAIRBA010000001.1, read as the reverse complement.
ACAGCCGCAGGGACACTTACACCTGCAAAAATTTTAGTGCTTGGGGCTGGTGTTGCAGGTTTGCAAACTATTGCCACGGCGCGCCGTTTGGGTGCAGTAGTTGAAGCTTTTGACGTGCGAAAATCTGCCGGAGAAGAAGTGCGAAGCCTCGGCGCCACTTTTATTGAAGTAGAAGGTTATACCGAATCTTCAACCGCAGGAGGTTACGCAGTAGAGCAAAGCGAAGAATACCAAAAAAAGCAAAAAGAATTAATTCACAACCACATTCTTTCGGCCAACATTGTAATTAGCACAGCCAACATTCCCGGAAGAAAAGCTCCTTTACTTATTGAAACACGCTCGGTTGAAGCAATGCAACCTGGTAGCGTTATCATTGACTTAGCAGCCGAACAAGGTGGAAACTGCGAACTTTCAAAAAACAAAGAAATTGTAAAGCACAACGGGGTTACTATTTTAGGAAACTCAAGTCTTTCTGCTGAAATTCCTGCAGCAGCTTCAAAATTGCTTTCAAACAACTATTTCTCGTTTTTAAAATATAAGCAGAAAGCAGAAAGCAACGAAAACGATCCATTATTAGCCGCATCACAAATACTAAACACGGGCGAATGGACGCATCCACATTTTACAAATCAACCACAACCAGTTTAAGTATGGATTTTATAAATCAACACATTCAAGAAATTTATTTTGTTATTTTCTGTGTCTTTATTGGTATAGAAGTAATTGCAAATGTTCCTGCAATTTTACACACCCCACTTATGAGTGGTGCTAACGCCATTAGCGGTGTTATTTTGGTAGGAGCAATTATTGTAATGCTTCGCGTGCCAGCAGACGATTACCTCAACCTCACCTTAGGAGGAATTGCGGTATTTCTAGGCACACTTAATATTTCGGGCGGATTTTTCGTTACTGGGCGAATGCTCAAAATGTTCAGTCCTAAAAAATAATTCCTCATCTTATTAATTCAATTAATAAAGACGTAAAACTTAAGCCTTTTCACAATTTAAAATTGACTTCTGTTTTACGTTTTTTTCTTTAATCGTTTTATTTCAAAAGAATAATTTCAGAATAAAAAAACCATGCACGCAATCATCGAAATAGGTTATTTAATTGCCACCCTTTCCTTTTTGGGAGGATTAAAATTTATGAGTTCCCCAAAAAACGCAAAAACAGGAAACTTAATTGCCGCAACTGGGATGGTACTTGCTGTAGTACTCACCTTTATTGCCGCAGTAACGGCAACCGTTCCGTACACCAATTTAGTAATCATGCTTTTGGCAATTGCCGTGGGAACCGTAATTGGCAAACGTCTTTCAGACAAAGTAGAAATGACCGGAATGCCACAATTGGTTTCTTTATTTAACGCAACTGGTGGAGGGTGCGCCATGCTTTTAGGCCTTGTGGAAGCCAACCAAATGGACGTTTCAACTACGGTTCTGGGGAATAAAATATTGCTTATTGCAGGTTTAATTACGGGTGCTGTAGCCTTAACGGGAAGTATTATCGCTGAGCGAAAACTAGCTGGAAAAGTAAAAGACCGGCGTAGCAAAGCAGTAATTTTTACTGCGAGAATACTTTTAGTGTTGATGGTTTTATTACCAGTGCTTTATTTCCTCGGTTTTATACCAATTAGCTTTACTGTGTTTATGTATGTTTTGGCAACCGTAGCAATGGTTTACGGTGTCCTTTTCGTGTTGCCCATTGGAGGTGCAGATATGCCCGTTGTAATTTCGCTATTAAACAGTATTACGGGTATTGCAACCGCTTTTGCAGGTTTTGTTTACGGAAATAAAGTGATGATTGCCGGTGGTATTTTTGTGGGTGCCGCAGGAATTTTGCTTACACTTTTAATGTGTAAAGCGATGAACCGTTCGTTGTTAAAAGTACTTGCCGGAACCTTTAAAAAGAGCAAAAACGGTACTGTGGAAGAAGAGCAGGAAATAAAAGACATTAGTATTTCTGAAACAGCAATGTCTCTGTCCTTTGCGCAAAAAGTGGCTATCATTCCAGGTTATGGACTTGCCGTAGCACAAGCCCAGCATGTTTGTGGGCAGCTCCAGCAGCTTTTGGAAAAGCGAAATACGCAAGTAGATTATATTATTCATCCTGTTGCTGGCCGCATGCCTGGACATATGAACGTACTGCTGGCCGAGGCCAATGTAGAATATTCACACTTAAAGGAAATGGATGAAGGCAACGAAAACATGGCACAATACGATACTGTTTTGGTAATTGGAGCCAACGATGTGGTTAATCCTGCAGCCGAAAACAATCCCGACAGCCCAGTTTATGGCATGCCAATTATTAGAGCACACGAAAGCAAACAGGTAATTGTAATGAAACGCAGTATGGGCAAAGGTTACGCTGGAGTTCAAAACGACCTTTTTGGTTTAGATAATTGCAGTATTCTTTTTGGCGATGCTAAGGTTTCTTTACAAGAAATTGTAAACCAGTTGAAGTTGATTTAAATTTTATTGCGGAATCTAATTCATTCAAAACTATTAAGACACGTCTCAAGAAGGTGCAATTCTAAAAAATCGTATTCAGAAGAGCTGTGATACGTAAAAAATAGGGCATTAATTTTTTCACCCACAAACCTTTCACCCCATAATTCTTGAAAAATAATTGAAACAGAGTTCTCTAGCCAATCTTGGCTAAATTTTTTTAAATTTAAAGGAAGAAGTAGTAGCAGATCAAAAACACCTTCTTCAGGATACCACTCAGTTACCGCAAAACGAATGTCTTTTGGCCGAATGCTGTAGTCCGGAAAATCAAAAGGATGCGTTAAAAGTTCGGCGTCAACTTTAAATTGCGCTTGCTTAAAAGCTATAATTTCCCATTGTGATAGTGCCGGTGCTGCTTCAACTAGCGTATTTACATACATAAAAAGATCTCTCTTTCCACCGCAGGAAATTATCAATTTATACTTTTCTGTATCGCTATTTTTATCGTAACCAAGAAATAATTCCAGTCCAGGATGATAGTAACTCAATAGCAAAAGCAAATAATAATGAGAAATATCATCCCTTTCCATTTCGGTCAAATCCATATTGAAACGGAGTGTTTCCTCGTAGTTTTCAAATTCCATCCAAAATTCTTTTGCTGTCATAATTGTAGCTTTCAGAGAATATTTTTTACCTAAAAAAATATTATTATCCTATAAATTTAAGAAATGAAAAATAAATTTAATCTAATCACCCCGAAATTCTCGCCTATTTTCAAAGAATCAAATTAAATAGAAAAGCTTGTCTTAAATCGTCAGAATTGCAATAATTGCACTCACCGAAATAAAAATCCACAACGAAACACCAAGTATCATTGGTTTAAAACCAGCAGATTTTATTTTGTCTACTGAAAGTCCGGCGCCAATTAAAAAGAGGGTTAGCACCAACAACGATTTTGAAACGCTTGTAATTCCCGTGGTTAAAAATTCGGGAATTGGCAAATAACTGTTCAGTATAATTGCCAAAATAAAAAAGAAGATGAAATACGGAATTTTTACACTTTTTCCTTTTCCTTTAAATAAAAACACAGAAAGTATTGAAAGCGGAATTATCCAAAGTGCCCGTGCCAGTTTTACAGTTGTAGCCACTTTTAAAGCTTCTTCGCCAAACGTATATGCTGCACCCACCACCGAACTTGTGTCGTGAATGGCAATAGCGCACCAAAGCCCAAATTGATGCTGGCTAAGTCCAAGCAAATGCCCTAAGGGTGGAAATACGATTAGCGCAATAGAATTTAAAAGAAAAATTACCCCCAGCGAAATAGATATATCTTTTTCCGAAGCATTAATCACCGGCGCAACTGCGGCGATAGCACTCCCCCCACAAATAGCCGTACCGGAACTGATAAGATGCGAACCTTTGCGATCCATCTTTAACAATTTTCCAATAAAATAACCTAAAATTAGTGTGGCGGCTATTGAAAAAACAGTTAGTAAAAATCCTTCTTTTCCAGCATTGACGGTTTCAACCAAATTCATCCCAAAACCAAGTCCAACAACGGCAATTTTTAAAAGCCAGTTTACGGCTTTGCTATTTAAAGCCAAAAAAGGATGCCCCAAAAAATATGAAAAGAGAAACCCGCCAACCAAAGCTACAGGACTACTTACATAGCCCGAAATACAAAGCACCATTACGAGTACGAACAATACTTTAACGATGGTATTTTTATCTATTTCGCTATTTTTCATCGTAAATTTATATTTTATTTAGCGACACTTTCAACTGAAAATTCAACTTTCTTGTTTTTTACTTTTAAATAATTCTTCATCTTTAAAAACAAGTGTTCTGTGTGGATAAGCAAGGTCTATTCCTTCAGCTTCAAAACGTTTTTTAACACTTTCTAAAATATCGCAGCGCATATTAAACGAATCGTCATAATTTCGTGCCCAACACCAAGCTCGGACCGTAACTGTAGATTCATTAAGTGAAATTAGCGCCGTGCGGACCAAATCATTTCCGTTTAAAATATCGACAGGCGAACGGTTATCGAAAATAAGCGGATGCGCTTCGCACACTTGTTTCATAATTGCTTTTGCCAAAGTTAAATCGCTTTCGTATGAAATTTGAAATTCAATTCGCTCGCAAATCTTTATGTCGCCAAGGTTGTAATTAATAAGTTTTTCCTTATTGATAATTGCATTGGGAATAACGATCATTTTATTTTCAAAATTGCGAAGTACCGTATGCCGCAACGTAATATCTACCACGGTTCCTACCATTGCGTCAGAAAGTTTTATAATATCGCCAATTTTAAAAGGTTTAAATGAAATGATAAACACCCCACCAACCAAATTTGCCAAGGCCTCCTGCGATGCCACCCCCGCAATTAGCGCAATAACCCCAGCACCGCCAAGCGCAGTCTGTGCCACTCCTTTTAAAGAAGGAAAAGCAAGCAGTGCTATTAATACACCTACTGTATAAACTACAAAAACGGCTATATAACGCAAAAACTTAAAGGCAGTTGGGTCTTCCTTTGCAAGTACTTTGCGTTCAATACTTTTTCGAAACCAAATGTGTACAGAAGAAGCAATAACAATGGTAGCTACGGCAACTATTCCCAAGTACAAAACCACTTGGAATTCGTGCTTTAATTTTTGATATGCATCAGCAAAAAATAAAAAAATAAGACCCATAATTCCCATTACGAGCCAAAGTGAATTTAAAATTCGCTTTACTAAATTTAAAGCGGTTGGTTGCCTACCTAAATCTTTTTTTAGTCCGCGCTGCATCACAAAATTGTGCAATAAATTTGTTGTAAATGTTAAAACTACAACGCCAACAATAACTATTGTAGCATAGAGAAGTTGGGTTTTATGAACTTCAAAAAATTCAATCATTTTTTTATACTTTAGAGGCCATAATTACTTCGCTAAGGGTTGAATATATTTCTTCTTTTCACGAATTAAATAAATACCCCACAAGATAAGCAATCCGCCAAGTACATACCACAGGCTAAATTTTTCGCCATCCAATATGCCCCAAATTACGGCAACTAAAGGCAATAAATAAGTTACGGTACTGGCAAAGACCGGCGTGGTATTTTGAATTAATTTATAGTACAAAATTATGGCAATTGCGGTTCCTAAAATGGTTAAAATGCTCAAATAACCCAAAGCTTCCCAGGTTTGCGCATTTGTTTCAAAGTTTGTGAAAAATCCGCTAAAAATTAAAATCAATAATGACGGAACCATCCAAACCGTAAAAACAGCTCCCGAGAGTTGAATTGAAGGTACATTTTGTAATTTTTCTTTTATAATTAAGGCTGCAACGGCGTAGCAAGCGGTTGCTAAAACCACTAAAAGTGCATAGCCTAGTTTTGATTCTTCGGAAGTAGTTTCAGAAAAATACATCAATATTCCCGCTCCCACAAAACCAATTAAAGCTCCCAAAACTTGAAGCCATTTGCTCTTTATTCCGAAGAGGAAAAACCCAAGAATTAAAACAAAAACCGGTACCAACGAATCGAGAATTCCCGCGAGGGAACTACTTACGCGAGTCTGCGCAATTGGAAATAGATACATGGGTATAAAGTTTCCGAAAAAACCCGTTAACACTACCCAAAACAAAGTTTTCTTCGTCATTTTTTTAAGTGCGGGAAAACCGATATACGCCAATAGAATTCCAGAAATTGCTACGCGATAAGCACCAATTTGAAAAGGCGAAAATACAAAAAGCGATTTTTTTATAAGTATAAAAGAGCTGCCCCAAGTAACAGCAATAATGATAAGTAAAAACCACTTGTTTTCAATTATATTTTTCATTTAAAACGCTTTCTTTTTCTATCAAAATAGGAAGCTGCAAATTTATGTGTTTTATTTCTCGAACTGCTTTTAATACTGTGATATTACTGCTAAACAATACAATATTTCATTTGTAACAATTAATATCAAAAAACGAATGGATTCGGATATATTTTTAAATTGAAATTTTAAAAATGTAACATTGCATCGATTAAAAAACTATTGAATCTAAACACTTTCGCAACGTGATAAATATCATTCCCAATCTGCCAATTATACATTAAGTTTGAAGTGTAAGAATATTAATAGAAGATCAATATGGAAACTTCAAAATTGAAAAAAACAATTGTAATTACCGGGGGTGCCGGCGGAATTGGTACAGCTTGTGCCCAGATTTTAAAAGAACATAAACTTGTAATTACAGACTACGCAAAACAAGACGTTGATAAAGCAGTAGAAAAGTTAACTGTAGCAGGTTTTAATGCCGTTGGAATTGCTTGCGATATCACCAAGAAAGAGGACGTTGAAAAACTAATGGAGTTTTCATTGAAACAAGGTGCCTTTGGTGGAATTATACATACCGCAGGGGTTAGTGGAAGCGGCCAAAAACCAAGAAAAGTTTTCGATATTGATTTAGTGGGAACCGATATTATTATTGAAGAATTCTATAAAATAGCGACAAAAGATTCGGTTTTGGTGTTGTTTTCTTCAATTATGGGGCATACCATTCCACCCAATGCAGTATATGATGAAGCTTTATTAAATCCACAAAATGAAAATTCATTTTCTACAGTAGCCAAATTCGTAAATGACGATGCCGATGTTATGTACAACTTCGCCAAGCGGGGCGTACTGCTTTTACTTAAAGAAAATGCTTATAGAATTGGCCAAAAAGGAGCGCGAATTGTTTCGGTTTCTCCGGGCGTAATTATGACGCCTATGGGAGCTAAAGCTGCTGAAGAACATCCCGAAAGGATGAATAAAATGAAAGAATTAACGCCATTGGGAAAATATGGAACCCCAGAACACATTGCCGAAACAGTTAAATTTCTTATCAGCGAAAAAGCTGGCTTTATTACGGGAAGCGATATTTTAATAGATGGCGGAATTTTAACTCAATTACTAAAAGAAGCTTGATTGAAAAAGAAAGAGAATGTCTAAAAAGTAGTTTTAGATGTCAGTTCCAGCGCAGTCGAGAACACCAGGTTTCTGACTTACAATTAAGTTTAGACTGCGCCCGACCTGACAAACTGAATAATTTTTACTTTTTAAACAACCTCTTTTTTTTAATCTAAAAAATTAGGAACTAGATGCGTTCAGGAATCATTTCTTCTTCTTCCGGTTCGTACAAATAACGCTCTTTACTGTCGTCTAATTCGTCCATCCACTCGGTGTGGTGTTCTGCAGCCATGGTGCCAGTAACAACACTTTGGTAGGTTTTATCGCGATAGGTTAAAATGTTTTCATCTTTATCATTTAGCCACGATTTAAACATTTCGGCAACTTTATCTACATTAAAATCGGGGTAATCAGAAAGCAATAACAAATCTTTTATATAATCTGATTGAAAATCTACGTGATCAAATGAAGTTTTCAAAGCATCATTCTTCTCCAACCAATTGTTAATGTCTATTCTTCGCTCGTCTTCTTTTGGCAATTTAAGTCGATCCATCATATAATCGCGCGCTACCCAGGCTTGGGCGTCAAACATATTAAAAGTATAATATTGATCTTGCATTCCCAAATAGATTAACTGCGGAAGCCTATTGAAGAAAATGCCCTTATAAAGATTGTCTGGGTAAAGATTGTTTTTTGTCTTTAACCGAAGTTCGTCTGGCAGAAAAGGAAACTTATGTTGATACCCTGTACACATAATTACCGCATCAAATTCTTCGGAAGTGCCATCTTTAAAAAAGGCTGTGTTTCCTTCAAAATGTGTGAGCAGCGGCACTTCTTTAATTCCTTCAGGCCATTGAACGCCAATAGGGCTGCTTCTATAACTTAAAGTCACCGATTCTGCCCCGTGCTTATGGCATTGTACGCCAATATCTTCTGCGGAATAACTGCTTCCTATTAGCAACAAATTCTGGCCTTTAAATTGATCGGCACCTCTAAAATCGTGTGCGTGCATAACGGTACCTGGGAAATTTTCTATTCCTTTAAAATAAGGCATATTAGGAGTAGAAAAATGACCCGATGCAACTATTAAATAATCAAATTCTTCCGAATAAGTTTTATCTATTTTTAAATCGTCTAAAACAAGAGTGAATTTTTCAGTGCGGTCGTCAAAACTTACCCAACGCGCCGTTGTATTAAAACGAATATAATCTCTGGCTTTACTTTTTTTGATTCTTCCCTGAATGTAATCGAACAATACCGGCCTTGGCGGATAAGATGAAATTGGTTTTTTAAAATGTTCATCAAACGAATAATCCGAAAACTCTAAACATTCCTTCGGACCGTTAGACCACAAATACTTATACATACTACCGTGAATTGGTTCGCCGTATTTTCCAACGCCTGTTCGCCAAGAGTAGTTCCACATGCCTCCCCAGTTGTTTTGTTTTTCAAAACACACTATTTCGGGAATTTCTTCACCTTCATTTTGCAAAGCCTCAAAAGCTCTAAGTTGCGCTAAACCACTAGGACCAGCGCCGATAATCGCTATACGTTTTTTATTCATAAATTAAAATATAATAAGCCTAATCCTTCAAAAAAGAACCGGCTTGTTATTAATACTCAAATGTAATTTTTGTTGCGAAATGCAACAGGAAAAGTCTATAAAATGACTTTAAAATTGATTTCTAGAAATGTTAAACTCTAGACTTTCATTGAAAAGAAATGTTTTCAAGAACAATAGCGCGAAGATACCATTTTTTGTGCAGATTTCCTAAGTTATTAGCCATGAGGTTATTGTAAATAGCTTTGACGGGAAACTACTTTTTAAACAAAAAACATTAACCTTTCAAGGAAATTTTCATGGTATGATTTTCAGCCAAATAAAATTGACAATCCTGAAAAGTAGGTGCCGAAAATTTAGGTCGGAAATTGTTCGAAAACCCATACGGTTCCTTGGGAATACCCATAAAATTACGATTGCATTTACCGTCTGAATTTTCATCGTGGTACATAGATACCGCATAATTACCCTTCGGCAAATCTGTAAACACCACCGTTTGAGACTTGGCCTTCACTTTAACCGAAATAGTTTTAAGCGCCTGCCCTTCTTCTAAAAAACGTTCGTTGGTGTTAAAAATTGCAACCTCTAAAGTCCCTTCTACATTTTCAATATCAGTAATGTTTATAGTTAATGTATGGGTTTCTGGTGTGGGGTTTAGTAGCAGTAAATAAAAAAATAGTACTAGATGGTTCACAAGCTTTTGTTTAAGTTATTGATGTTTTTTAATTAAAATAATCGCTTCAAATACAGCCAATGGCGCCCGACGGCCTACATTGAGCGTGAGTGTGTCGTCGTTAATTGTATAGTTATCTGCCAGTTCAAAAATTTTTAGAAACTCGGCTTCATTAATATTAATATCTGGACACGCCATTAACGTAGTTGCCAATTTTGAAAACCGAATTCGATTTCCTTTTTCCAATGTATAGTTGCCAGAAAACGTATTACAACCCGCAAAACCAACCACTTTGTTATCATCGGTTTTCAACATAAAATACATTTCCCTTTCTTGATTTTTCGCCATTTTCACGTCCTGCCCTTCCAGTGTTTTTAGTTTCCAGTATTTTTCAGTAATTGGTTCAGCAGCAGGTTTTGCTTTTTTGAAAACAGCCAGTGGCGCCCCTCTTCCCACGTTTAACGACAGCCTATCGCCAGAAATGCTGTAGTTATCGGCTAAATTAAAAACTTCGAAAAATTTAGATTCATCAACACCAATTTCGGGACACGCCATTTTAGTTGCACCCATAGCTGAAAAACTAATTCTATTACCAGCTTTTAAACTATAATTTCCAAAAAACCGATTGCAGCCCGAATAGCCGCTAATTCGGTTTTCGTTTGTGTGGAGCGTAAAGCCAATTTTATCTCCATGCTGCATCGCATTAACTTTCTGTCCTTCCAGCGTCTCCAAAACCCAATGCGTTTCAGTAATTGAATTTTCTGAAGTTGTTTCGGTATTGTTAATCATTGCGTTGTTTTGGGTTGTGCCACAACTAAATAGCGTTAAGAATGCGAGGGCAAATGCAATATGTTGAAATTTCATAGTTATTTTGGTGTATTTATATTTCGTCTTTCAATGAATGTTGCTATAATTTGAAGCAAACTAAAGCTTAAATATTACAATTTATCATAGTAAAACGCTAAAATAAAGTGAAGGATTTGCTAACATAGCACAGCTTTGCCCAAGGCATACCGCAAATTTTAAAAGACCAAATTTTTCAAATTTTTGTGAAGTATTTCACAGCTTAATTCATAAAAAACAAAATTTATAAATACCTATTCTTTTTTCGCTCGATCGCGCTCTGCCACCTGTTTTTCAATTCGTTCATTTTCTTTCGCAACATATTGTTTATGGGCCATGGAGGCTACAAAATTCTTTTTTCGCGAATACAGATTTTTTATAACCTCGGCTTTACCGTAAACCGTTAATACGTCGCGAGGTAATATTTCAAAACTTCCGGTGGGCGACCCTATATAATCACAATCGGCACGATCAATTCCCAAAATGGTAATTCCCTCGTGCCGCAAATCTAGTTCCATTAAAGTTTTATTGGCCATCCAACTGTCCTCGGCAACTTTACGTTCACTTATTTTATAATCGTCTTTTAAATGAAGAACCGCCGCATAATCTAGTATATCCAAATCGGTGTATTTTTTCAACATTCTATTTATTATTTTGGAGAGAACGCGATCCACCCATTCGCTCTTAATTGCCCACCAAATTAAGCTTAAACCAAGAACTACAATCACCAATCCGTACAATTTTGAAGTTAACGTATTGGGCAGTACAAATGTTAAAATTAGTGATGACATTACCGTCACGATACCTGCATTACCAATTAACATTAAGTTGAAAACAATTTTTCTTCGAACCGGATGATTCATTATTTTTTCAGATTCGGAAGTAGTAAACCCGGCGCCAGTATATGCCGAACGCGCCTGAAACCGGGCGCTTTGAGTTGAAAGCCCCGTATGAATTAATGCGATAGTAGCAATTTTTGTAATCAATGCCGATAGGGCTACTACCAAAAATAATGTAATTGCTGCAATCATATACTTTCAAAATTAAGAAGAATTAGTCCCCATTCGTTACAGTTTATTAAAATATTATAATTTTTGAAGCGTCCTTAAACTTAGTATAAATAATTAATAAATGAATTGATTTTTACAGTTGGTATTCAATTGGCAGCGCAAAAATTTATAACTTGAGGGCTTATTTAAAATTGACGATTCTACAATTCAAATTAGTATTTATGAAAACGTTTTCCCTAAAAACCCTTGCCCTAATTTTAGTACTTTTAGTAACCACTTCAAACCTGAAAGCCCAAGCTTTAAGCAGTTCGCAAATTGATAGTCTAGTTCAAAAAACTATGAAAACCTTTGATGTGCCCGGAATGGCGGTTGCTGTATTAAAAGATGGCGAGATTTATCATAAAAATACGTACGGCGTGCGTTCGCTAAAAACCAATGCCCCAGTAAACCAAAACACACTTTTTGGAGTGGCTTCAAACACAAAAGCATTTACCACGGCTGCATTGGGTAAACTTGTAGATGAAGATAAACTTTCGTGGGACGCAAAAGTAACCGATATTATTCCAGAATTTAAACTATACGATGCTTACGTTACCAGTGAATTTACGGTTCGCGATCTTGTAACACATCGCAGCGGACTCGGTCTTGGCGCTGGCGACTTGATGGTTTTTCCAGCTTCAAATACTACAACTAAAGCCGAAATGATTCACAATCTGCGGTATTTAAAACCTGTTTCTTCTTTTAGAAGCAAGTATGATTACGACAACTTACTGTATATTGTTGCAGGCGAAATAGTTTCCAGAGTTTCAGGAAAAAAATATGATGATTATATTGCTGAAAACTTCTTTAAACCTTTGAATATGGAGCGTTCGTTACTTTCAATTCCGAAGATTAGAGCAGACGAAAACAGAATTGACGGCCACGCACCCGTTAATGGTAAGTTGGAAATTACCGGCGACACCTTCACTCAAATTGCCACTCCAGCGGCAGGAATTTATGCCTCCATTAACGATATGAGTACTTGGGTGCAAGCGCAACTTAACGATGGGAAATACGGCGAAAAATTACAAGACAGTCTTTTCAGTAAAAAAGTACACAACGAAATGTGGAAGCCACAAACCATTGTACGAAGCGGAAGAGGACCATATAACACCCACTTCACAGCTTACGGTTTGGGTTGGTTTTTAAGCGATGTAAACGGTTATTTTCAAGTTACGCACACAGGCGGTTTGTTGGGAATTGTAAGCCAAGTAACGCTAATCCCAGAATTAGATTTAGGAATAATCGTGCTCACAAACCAGCAAAGTGGCGCAGCTTTTAGAGCCATTACAAATTCTATTAAGGATGGATATTTCAACATAAAAGGTAAAGACAGAATTACGCAATACAACGAACGCCGTTTGGCCGGAGAACGCAAAGAAGACAGCATTGTTAAAAAAGTAGAAGCCGATATTAAAGCATCACTGAATAGCAAATTACCAAAACCAAATACTGCAAACATTGTAGGAACTTACAAAGATCTGTGGTTTGGAAAAGTAAACATCAGCGACCAAACCGGAAACCTTCGTTTTACAGCAGAAAAGGCACTGGATTTAAAAGGAAAAATGATATTTTACAAAGGCACAACTTATGTAGTTCGTTGGGATGATGCTTCATTAAAAGCCGATGCTTTCGTGAATTTCAGTTTAGATACCGAAGGCAAAGCCAATGGTTTTACCATCAGCGCTATTTCGCCATTAACCGATTTTAGTTATGATTATCAAGATTTGGAGTTTAAGAGGGTGGAGTGAAAATTTATTTTTAGAAATACAGCAGTTTGAAATAAAACGCATTATTAAAAAACAAATATTTGTGTATTCGTGGTCAAATTTCCACAACAGCTTTTTAGAAAATCATTCGTAACCCCACAGATTCGGTTCTTTCAAAAAAAATTATAAAACGAATGGTTTTCTTTTTTAAATTTATTAATTTCATAGGTGTAAAGAACAGCTACTATGAAAACTACAAAAAGGCTGGATGCAGCTTTAAACAAGCTGTACACTGCTTTCCACAACAATACTTTAAATCCCGAGTGCTGCATTCATTGTGCAGTGGGTAATATTTGCGACAATACCGATAGCTGGAAATACCTCAGCGACGACCACGGCTCGTTTCGGCTAAATTATATCGGGCTGGTGCACGAAAAATTAGGACGCAAATTTCACGGGTATTCGCCTTCGGAACTTCTTAAAACCGAGGCTGCTTTTTTAAAAGGTTGCGGCTATAAACTGCCTTTAAATTATAAAAATGCGAAACCGAAAAACCCAACTTCCAAAGACACCACTTTTAAAGGTCTTTGTGCCGCGGTTGCGTTTCTGTGCTCGTTAGATGGCATTGATAATGTTATGGACTTTTACCCACTTTATAAAAGTGAAACCGCACCATTGCAATTGGAAACAATTGTATAAAGTCTTTTAAAATCGGCAATCATTAGTCTATTTTTGTTCGAATGAATACTAGTCCGCTTCCAAACATTCGTCCCGCTCGTCCCGAAGATTACAAGCAAGTAGCTCCATTAATTGTTCAAGCAATGGAAGATTTGGCGTGTACATTTGCCAGTACAGATACTCCCGAAAAAGCACTTCCCTTATTTGAACACTTCTTTCAGCAACCCGCCAACCAGTATAGTTTTGAGCATACATTAGTATATGCTGAAGGAAATAAAATCATGGGTTCAATAACCTGTTATAATGGCGAGTTTTTGCCAAAATACAGAGCCCCATTTATGGCGTATATTGCTAAAAAATATAAGGTTACCAATATTGAAATTGATGACGAAACAACTCCGGGAGAGGTTTATATAGATACTTTAAGCGTATCGCCAAACCACCAAGGAAAAGGAATTGGCAAGCTACTAATTGCTGCAGCAATAAATCAGGCTAAACTTGAGGGACACGAAAAAATTGGGTTGTTGGTAGATTTTAAAAATCCGAATGCCAAAAAGTTATATTTGCGTTTGGGATTTGAAAGTGTTGGTAAAAAACAACTTGGCAATGGTGTTTATGAGCATTTACAGTTTTCACTTTAAGTTTAGCTTACCTTTCAAAAGCACAATTTTTTACAAAAATAACTGATTTAGCACCGCTAATGATTTCGGTTTTTGATAACCTTGCACGTGCAAGCTGTAATATGTTAAAACTAATTCAAGTAAATCTTTGCGTTGGTTTTTGGAGAGTTTTAATGTTTTTAAACTGTCGTAATTTAATTCGAAGAACAGTTTAAAATTTTCAATTCGTTCGCCTTCTATACAATAATTGGAAGTGTTTGTAGCTTGAAAATTGCCTTCCATTATATTGAAATATGCTTCTTCAATATTTGTAGTATCTGGAAAGAAGCCTAAATACAAACTGAGTTGCATTAAAAAAAATATATGAAAATTTGCAACAGCATCATTTTCATCCAACCATTGAAAAGACCGTTCCATAAAAGTAAAAAGTTCGGTATTCGGTTCTTCTTCGCGAATACAGTTTTTAAGCATTTCGGCCAAAAACATAACCAAACCAGATTTTACGATATCGGTATGCAGTGATTGATATGGAACGGCAACTTTAGCTTCTTTAATATAGTCTAAACTGCCTTTGTTTTTATGATCTGCAATTAGTTCCAGTTGCGTGAGCGGCTGAAAATAAGACGCTTTTAATTTTCCTTTTTTCGATCTTAGGATACCGCGGAGTAAATAGCTTTTTACGCCTGCAGTTTCAGTATAACAACACACAATTAAATCTGCTTCGGAATATTTTATGGCTGAAAAAACGATGGCTTTGGTAGCAACGACCATTAGCGGATAATCATTATTTTAGAAACTTTGGTTTCTAGGTTATCGTCTGTGGTAACAAGTACTAAATATACCCCGGAACGCACTTTGTACTTTCCAAAAGCGGTTGTATCCCACAGCACACTTCCCCCTTCCGAAGTTTCTTCAAAAACAAGATTTCCGGTAATATCAGTAATTTTTACATTGGCTTGAGCAGTGAGACCATCTATGGTTACATTTCCGGTAAATCCGGGTCGAACAGGATTTGGAAAGGCGTGTAAATTTTCCAAATTATCACCTGGAGCGGTAGCAGTTCCTTTATAAGCCACGAGCCCCTGAAGTGTTGCGAAATAAACCACCCCCGTAAATGGATCAATGGCTATGTCTTGCACGTTATTAGATGGCAAAGGGGAATTATCTTTCGTAAATCGAAGCAATGTTTCTTGTCCATTTGGAGACAAGTAAAAAACACCCGAAGAGGTTGTAGCAATCCATTTGTTATTAGAGCCGTCTACTTCAATGTCTGTAATTGTCTGTTCATATAAAAGTTCTTGCGGCACACCATCTTCAAGTATAATAATTGCTTGTGCGTCTGGGGTCGTTCCTTCTTCAAAAAAACTACCGGGGCTATAAAGTACGCGTAAGCCTTTTAAGGTGCCTATCCAAAGTCTATTTTGAGCATCGAACGCTATTGTTCTTACGGCGTCTGAAGGTAAATTACCATTGCCAGGTCCTTGGCCAATTTTATTAAGTCTATCTGTAGTTGGATTATATCCTATTAAACCATTGCTGTATGTACCCATAAAAACATAATTCTCGCGACTTATATCTAATTGGGCTATTGCCAATTCATTGAGCGCTGTAGTAATAACACTCGATAAATCGGTTTTTTGAAATTGTCCGCCTGGAGTTAGTTTTATTAAACCTTCATCTACTTTTGTTTGAGTAAACCACAGATTGCCTTGAGGATCAAAATCAGACCCATAAATTCTTATTCCAGCATCTGCAGTTCCACCTCCAGTCAATGGAATAATAACTCTTTCCAACGGGCTATTGGTTTCATCGTACAGAATCGTGGGTCTATCGTCAACAATTTTTAATAGCCCTTTTTGAAATGAACTCATGTAAACTTCATTCGGCAATTTTGGGTTTATGGTAACATTTACCAAATCTGTTGGTTCTGCGCCCACTGCCAAACTTAAATCTTCGTATGAAATATTTGTCCAAAGCGTATCTTTTAAAACACTTATTCCATAACGCGAAAGCGGAAACGGATTGTAATCTTTGTCTATTTCACCAAAGTTTACCCACAGTTGTCCTGGAGAAGCATCAATAGAATACGGACCATTTCTTTCGGGGCCGTTCGGTAAAATCTGTTCGGCTTGCATACTGCCAAAAGGAACAATTAACAGGCCGTCTTCATTGGTTCCTATATAAAAATTCTGTTCAAAACCGTAACCTGAAAGCAAATCCAAATCGTAATCTAGCACATTGTTTACAGCAGCTTCTTCAACAAATCCTTGCGAATAAGCTTGAATGGAATTTTTAGTAGTAATTGTCAATAAGTTATCGTCGAGTCTAAATTTAACCACTTCCGAAGAAAAATTCTTTACAACCGTAGTAGCGCCATTGAAAGTGAAACGCAAGATAGAATTTGAACGGGTAGCCGCGTAAAGTTCGTTGCCAAGTTTTTCTGCAGCTCGGTATCCACCACCCACTATTGTAGTCCAGTTTTCATAATCAATTAAATTATCGTCTGCTACAAGTGCTCTGCGTATTCCATCGGTGGAGCTGGCTGCAAAAATGTATGGCTCGTTAATAATGGTTTGAACAATTTCTATTTGCCCTCCGCCATCACCTATAAAATAAGTATCGCCAAATTCTAATCTCGCCATATTGTAGAGCGAGATTCCGTATTGGGTGGCAATGTAGAGTTTACCGTCAAATTCGGTAAAATTATTAATGCGTTTTCTATCGGGTGGAATGGTTTGTTTTTCTAAAATATCCACCACTTTTAGCACTCTTTCTTCTCCGTCTTTTACTATTTCAATCAATCCATCTTCATAACCAATTACAAGCAGACCATAATCTTCGCTATAATGAAGTGTTGTTATTTTATTACCCGACAAACCATTAACGGTAGAAAGTGTTTTTATTTTCTTAGTTGAAAGGTTATAGCTAAACACAGCGTTTTCGGCACCCACATAAATATTGTTATTGCCCTGCGAAATATCCTTAATAGATACATATGAAAAATGCCCAACCCATCGGTCTTCAAAATTCTGGGCGCACGCCAGAATAGGGAATATAATTAGTAAAGCAATTGCCCACAGCTTCATAAAAAATAGGTTTTGAATATTAACACGCTAAAATACTATTTATTGCTGTATCTGATGGAAAAAGCCTTTCCATATCTTTCAAATTGAAAAGATAATCGGAAAGGCTTTTGCCTTATTTTAATTTGATGTACTTATACTACACCTTGTGCTAACATAGCGTCGGCTACTTTTACGAAACCTGCAATATTAGCGCCTTTTACATAATCTACATAGCCCTCATCGTCTTTTCCGTATTGAACGCAAGCGGCGTGAATGTGGTTCATAATACCGTGAAGTTTTTCGTCAACCTCGGCGGCTGTCCAGCTTAAACGCAACGAATTTTGAGACATTTCTAAACCTGAAGTGGCAACGCCTCCCGCATTTGATGCTTTTCCGGGCGAAAACAAAATTTTTGCTTTTTGAAATGCTTCAACAGCTTCGGGTGTACACGGCATATTGGCGCCTTCACCTACACAGAAACAGCCATTTTTTAAAAGCATTTCTGCTTCTTCGCCATTTAATTCGTTTTGGGTTGCACAGGGAAGTGCGATATCGCATTTTACTTCCCAAGGGCGTTTACCTTCAATATATTGTGCACCCGTATATTTTTTTGTGTATTCTGAAATACGTCCGCGCTTTTCGTTCTTCAATTCCATAACGAAGGCTAACTTCTCTTCATCTATTCCTTCGGGGTCTAAGATATAACCTGCAGAATCTGAAAATGTTACAACTTTTCCTTCAAATTGAAGTACTTTTTCGGCTGCGTATTGAGCCACGTTTCCGGAGCCGGAAATAACCACGGTTTTTCCTTTGAAACTTTCACCTCGAGTTTCCAACATATCCTTTGCAAAATACACGTTGCCATAACCTGTTGCTTCCGGTCTAATAAGGGATCCACCATACGAAAGACCTTTGCCGGTAAGTACACCTGTAAACTCATTGCGAATACGTTTGTACTGACCGTACATATAACCAATTTCGCGACCACCTACGCCAATATCACCCGCCGGAACGTCTGTATCTGGGCCAATGTGGCGACATAACTCGGTCATAAAACTTTGGCAGAAACGCATTATTTCGGAGTCGCTTTTTCCTTTTGGATCAAAATTAGACCCGCCTTTTCCGCCGCCAAGCGGAAGGGTCGTTAAACTGTTTTTAAAAGTTTGTTCAAAGCCCAAAAACTTCAGGATGCTCAAGTTTACCGAAGGGTGGAAACGCAAACCACCTTTGTATGGACCAATTGCTGAATTAAACTCAACCCGGTACCCTTTATTTACGTGAATGTTGTTGTTGTCGTCCGTCCAAGGAACGCGAAAAAGAATAGTGCGCTCTGGCTCTACCATGCGTTCTAACAACATTTTGTTGGCGTACTTTTCGTTTTTTTCAATAAAAGGGATTACTGTTTCGGCAACTTCGGTTACCGCCTGTAGAAATTCAGGCTCATGGGGATTGCGTTTTTCGACTTCAGAAATGAAATCAATAATACTTTGCTTCATTGGTTATAATTTTATTTTACTTTTAGCGAACTCCCTGTGAAGTGAAAGTTTAAATCTTTTAGCGAATTTGTCCTCAAAAAAATTTATTTTGAAAACCTATTTGGAATCAACAATAACACAAGGAATGCACAAATATAAGTGTTATGATAAAAACTGTGGCTCAATTTTTTTACAAATTAACCAAATAGCTTTTTAAAACTTCAATGGTAAATTTGTTTTTATATATTTGTTGTTTCTCAATCTAAATCCACAACTCAATGAATACCAAATTGTTTTTATTGGTATTTTTCTTTTTGTTTTTTACTAAACAAGATAGTTTCAGTCAGGCTGGGTTTTCGCATGAGGTGGGTGTTATTACCGGTCCAGTGGTTTTCTATTCAGATTTTGGAGAGCGTTATAATTTTGAAACCAACGCCGGAAACGTCGGTTTTGGAATTGGACTTATACATTATATCAATTTTTCATATAGCTCAGATTGTAACTGTTATACTCGGGCTGTATATTTTAACGATCACTTTAAAATACGGACAGAACTTGATTACCACCAAACAAATTTAAACCATTACGGGAAATGGGTGGCTCCAGACCGCACTTCTCTTTTTGCAGATCAGCTGCGGGCAATGAGCGGCTCAGCCACTGTTTTTGAAGTAGGTTCTCAACTTGAATACTTCCCATTAAGCATCCGCGATTTTGCCGCCGGTCAATATAAAATTGCACCCTTTATTAGTATGGGAGCACATTGGGTAAGCTATGACCCCGAAGTATCTTCTACTCTAGGGCAGCTTAATAGCCCCGCTACTACACCAGATAAATATTATAACGGTTTTCAGCAGGAACCTGCATCAACTTGGGCTGTTGTATGGAGTGTGGGTATTAGATACAAACTGTCCCCTTTGAGCGATTTAATGCTCGACAGTCGTTGGCATTTTTACTTTTCAGATTGGGTTGACGGACTTAATCCCACTTTTGAAAATAATGGCTCTACACCTGTTCCAGAAAACAAAGCCAACGAATGGATTTATTGGCTAAACGTGGGGTATATTTACTACATAAATTAAGCTACCCGATTGCTTGTTTTAAATCGGCAATTAAATCTTTGGCGTCTTCAATGCCCACGGAAAGACGAATTAACGAATCTACAACCCCTATTTTTTCACGCTCCACTTTCGGAATGCTAGCGTGCGTCATACTAGCAGGATGTCCCGCAAGACTTTCTACCCCGCCAAGACTTTCTGCCAAGATGAAAATTTTCAAGTTTTCGACTATTTTTATGGCTTCTCCGTAATTGTTTCCTTTGGTTACAAATGAAATCATCCCACCATAATCGTGCATCTGTGATTTCGCAATTGCGTGATTTGGGTGGCTTTCAAAACCCGGCCAATACACTTTTTCAATCTTCGGATGTTCGGCCAAATATTCTGCAATGGCCTTCCCGTTTTCGCAATGCCGCTGCATACGAACGTGGAGCGTTTTTAATCCGCGTAAGACCAAAAAACAATCCTGCGGCCCACAAATAGCACCGCTCGCATTTTGAATAAAATACAACCTATCTGCAAGTACTTTATCCTTTACAACCAAAGCGCCCATTACCACATCGCTGTGTCCACCGAGATATTTTGTGGCGCTGTGCATCACTATATCGGCGCCCATTTCTAACGGTTGTTGTAAATACGGAGTTGCAAAAGTGTTGTCCACCGCCAGTAATACGTTGTGTTTTTTGGCAATTGAAGCCGCTTTTTTTATATCTATAATATTCATCATTGGGTTAGTTGGTGTTTCTACCCAAATCAGTTTTGTTTTATCGTTTATGTATTGCTCAATTCTTTCGGCATTTTCCATTCCAACAAAATGAAATTTAATACCAAAACCTTCAAAAATCTTTGTAAACAATCGATACGTTCCGCCGTAAAGATCGTTGGTTGAAATTACCTCATCGCCAGGTCTCAAAAGTTTCATTACGGCATCAATTGCGGCGAGACCACTTCCAAAGGCAAGCGCGAATGCACCGTTTTCAATACTTGCAAAAGCACGTTCCAAAGCAGCCCGCGTTGGGTTGCCGCTACGCGAATATTCAAAACCTTTGTGGCCGCCGGGTGTGGTTTGCGAATAGGTTGAGGTTTGATAAATTGGAGGCATTACGGAACCGTAAGCTGGATCTACATTTTGCTGCCCGCCGTGTATGGTTTTAGTGTTGAATTTCATATAATTCTCGAAGATTTCAAAGTGACAATCAGCAATATTAAAACTATATTTTTATCATTTAATATAACTTTCACAATAGCTGATTTTAAAGTTATTACTTTTGAATTTCAAATGTAAGCGTTTCATTTGTGAAAGCTAACCATCTATTCTATTTAACATTATGTATTACAAAATTACGGTCGCCGTTTTTATTGCGCTAATTTGCGTGGGTTGCAACCAGGAAAAAAACATAGAAATCTCTTCGGAAAGTTTTACCGAAAAGGAACTTAAAATTTGCGAAAACTCCAAATGTCCCGAAGTAACAATTAATTATGTTGAAGTTTTTGGCGATAAAGCTGTTTCCGAAAAAATTAATCAGAAAATAAAAAACTTCATCTTTAACTCACTTTTATTGGGTGAAGACACGGTACCAACCGCAACTACCATTCAAGAAGCAGCCACCGAATTTATTGAAGCTTATAAAGCAGACAAGGCCGAATTTCCAGATATGGCGGGCGAATATTTTGCTGAAATTTCAGTGAATGAAATTTACAATACCGAAGAGCATATGTGTTTTGAAATGCGTCAGTATCTGTACACAGGCGGCGCACACGGCTATGGCACAACTACTTTTTTAAATGTAAACCCGCAAACAGGTGAAGAGCTAACTTCGGCAGCGCTTTTTAATAATCGAAAAGAATTTACGGCATTTGCTGAGAAAAAATTTAGAAAGCAACAGGAAATTGCCGAAGATCAAGGTATTAACGATACCAAATTTTGGTTTAAAAATGAAAAATTCTACCTTCCCGAAAGTGTTGGTTTTACGCAAGATAGCCTTATTTTTATTTACAATCAATACGATATCGCAAGCTATGCCGATGGCCCCATTGAACTAAAAATTGCCATAAAAGATGCGGAGTCTTTTTTAAGTATTGACTAACTTTGGCGCTATGCAAAAAGTATATTATCTATCCAGCTGCGATACCTGCAAACGTGTAATGAATGAAATAGAAATTCCTTCGTCATTCATAAAACAAGACATTAAAACGCAAGGCATTACCGAAGCAGAATTGGAAGAACTTTTCAACTTAACCAATAGTTTTGAAGATTTGTTTAGCAGAAGAGCCAGACTTTTTCAAGAGCGAAAACTAAAAGATAAAAACTTACTTGAAGAAGATTACAAATCTTTAATTTTAGAACACTACACCTTTTTAAAACGCCCCGTTATAGTAAATAACGATCAGATTTTTATAGGAAGCAGCGCAAAAACCGTTGCTGCTGCTAAAAAATCTATTCATTCTAATTAAAAATGGACAAAAGATTAATTGCCATACTTGCCGCAACGGCAACCGAATTTATTTATGGCATTAATCATACCGTGGCAAAAGGCCTGATGCCACACGTTATTCAACCGTTCGGCTTTATTGTTTTGCGCGTTGGCGGAGCCGCAATTCTCTTTTGGATTTTAAGCTTATTTACAAAATCTGAAAAAATAGCACCTCGAGATTGGTGGCGATTTTTAGCCTGTGCCCTTTTTGGAATGGTATTAAATATGCTTATGTTTTTTAAAGGACTGAGCCTTTCCACCCCTATTAACAGCGCCGTTTCAATGACAATCACCCCAGTTTTATTACTGTTGCTAACAGCATTAATTCTACGCGAACGTATAACTTTAATTAAAACTTTAGGAATTATCTTCGGGCTTTCGGGAGCGCTGGTTTTAATTCTATTTCAAGAAAAATCGCAAAGCAACGCGCCTAATATTCCTTTGGGAAATTTGCTATTTGTACTAAACGCAATCTCCTATTCTTTCTACTTAATTTTAGTAAAACCACTGGTTTCAAAATACAAAGCCATCACCTTATTGAAATATTTCTTCCTCATCGCATTCTGTATAAACCTTCCCGTAGGGTATTCTGAATTCATTCAAGTAGAATGGTTGCAACTCACTACTTCCGAAATAATGCAAATGGTTTTTGTAGTTGTTGCCACATCATTTTTAACCTATCTGTTTAACATTTTTGCGCTAAAACAATTAAGCCCATCAACTGTTGGTGTATTTATTTATCTGCAGCCTGTGGTTGCCACTGTCTTTGCAATATTAGTAGGCGCAGATACCATAAACGCGTTGCGAGTGGGGGCTGCTGCCCTAATATTTATGGGTGTTTATCTTTCAACCAGAAAGCCGAAAAAACCTCTGGTTATTCCTTAAACCGATTTTAAATTTAAATCATCCGGACGCTGACTGTATTTACGAGTATTATCTTTGGTTAAAATTCTAAAATCGTCTGTTTTGTCCAATGCATTAAATTGGTCATAAAACACCTTTGGAAGACCCACAAGTTTCCTGTCCATTAAATCAATCCACCCACCCATCATTTCGCAACGGGCGCAGTTTCTGCCGTTTTCGTCGTAAAAATTATGAAGAAATTCAAAATACATTCCGTCTTCCGATAAGCCTTTTAATTGAAGTGAAACCTTTACTGGTTTTCCGGGAAAAAATTCACGGAAATAATACATATGTTCGTAAAATGCAACCGGCCCTAAATTATGTTCAGCAAGGCTTTTTTGGGTCATCCCACATTCCAATAAAAACGACATCCGGGTATGACTCATATAATCTATATAGGCACTGTTGCGCAAATGTCGATTGGCATCAATATCGCTCCAGCGTATTTCAAACTGTTTTGTGTACATCTTTAATTTTTTTTACAAATTTAAGCTACTTTTGTTATGCAAGCATAGTAAATATGTTTAGTTTCTGTTAAAGTTATTTTATAAAATGCCACTAATTAAAAGTAATTACGAGCCCGCCTTCCCTTTTAAAAATGGGCATTTCGCTACTATTTATTCAGCCAAGCTTCGGCCTTCGCCAAGTTTAATTCAGCAACGTGAACGCATACAATTGCCCGATGATGATTTTTTAGACATTGACTATTCATTTGCCAAAACGCCTTCGCAAAAAGTGGCAATTCTTCTGCACGGTTTGGAAGGAAATGCACAGCGAGTTTATATGAAAGGGCAAGCAAAAATTTTAAATGAAAATGGCTGGGATGTTGCAGCTGTTAACTTTAGAGGCTGTAGTGGCGAAGTAAACCTTTCGTATCAATCGTACAACGCGGGCAAGACAGACGATTTGGAAGCCGTTATCAATTCAATTTTGAAAAAAGACAAATACACCGAAATTGTTTTAGTAGGTTTTAGCTTAGGCGGAAACTTACTTTTGAAGTATTTGGGCGAGCGCGAAACATTTCCGAAGCAGATAAAAAAAGCCGTCGCCATTTCTACTCCGCTGAGTTTAAGAGGCTCTTTGGAAACTTTAAATGAATTTTCCAATTGGGTTTATCGAAATTCATTTCTTTTAAATCTTCGGAAAAAATACAAAGCAAAAATGAAGGATTTTCCCGAAAAAATGACGGCTTCAGATTATAAAAAAATTACTTCACTTTTGCAGTTCGACCATCTTTACACTGCGCCAGCACACGGTTTTAAAGATGCTTTTGACTATTACGAAAAGAACAGCAGTTTGCAATTTCTGCCGAACATTAAAATTCCAGTTTATATTTTAAATGCTGCAAACGACAGTTTTCTCTCTCCGGAATGTTATCCAACCGAAATGGCTTCAAAAATGAAAAACCTTCACTTTGAAATTGCAAAATACGGCGGGCACGTAGGTTTTCACCAAACCAATAAATTGTATTACAGTGAAGCGCGCGCACTGCAATTTTTAAACTCGTAATAACTCCCTTCCCTTTGCGGAGGGTCGGGGTGGGGACTTTTTTATTACCTTTGCGCTTCAATAAATTAGGAATATGATCCAATCCATGACGGGCTACGGCAAAGAAGTTGTTCAGTTGCCATCCAAAACCATTACCATTGAAATTAAATCGTTAAACAGCAAAGGCCTCGACCTCAACACGCGCGTGCCTTCGGCTTACCGTGAAAAAGAGCTGGAAATTCGCGATTTGCTTGCAAAATCTTTGCAACGCGGAAAAATCGATTTTTCACTTTACATAGAAGTTACCGGCGAAGAAGTTACAACCCAACTCAATGAAAGCGTGGTAAAACAATATATAAAACAACTCGCAAATGTGGTAAACGGCGACCCGGTGGAGCTTTTAAAAATGGCGGTGCGTATGCCCGATGCGCTAAAAACCGAGCGCGAAGAGATTGACGAAAAAGAATACCAAGCTATTTTAAAGGGAATTGACCAAGCGCTAGAAGCAATCAACAAATATAGAACCGACGAAGGCGAGGTGTTAGAAAACGACTTTTTGGAACGTTCTAAAAGCATTTCGAAATTGCTAAAAGAAGTAATTGCTATCGACCCCGAACGCGTGGATGCAGTAAAGGAAAGATTGCGCAAAGCGGTTGCAGATATTAAAGAAAAAGTTGACGAAAACCGTTTTGAGCAGGAATTAATTTACTACCTCGAAAAATACGATATTACTGAAGAAAAAGTGCGTTTAAAAAACCATTTAGAATACTTTAATCAAGCACTTAAATCTACAGATTCCAATGGTAAAAAGCTGGGTTTTATTACACAGGAAATAGGCCGCGAAATCAACACTATCGGTAGCAAAGCCAACTATGCGCCTATGCAGCAAGTAGTGGTGCAAATGAAAGACGAGCTAGAAAAAATTAAGGAACAAGCTCTAAACGTTTTATAGATGAAAGGAGGAAAATTAATTGTATTCTCGGCACCTTCGGGAAGTGGTAAAACTACCATCGTTCAACATTTGTTAAAACAACAAGATTTAAATCTCGAGTTTTCGGTTTCCTGTACTTCGCGCGAAGCTCGAGGCGATGAAAAACACGGTGAGAATTATTACTTCATTTCATTGCACGATTTTAAACAGCACATTAAAAACGATGATTTTTTAGAGTGGGAAGAAGTGTACCGCGATAATTTTTACGGCACATTAAAAAGTGAAGTAGAACGTATTTGGAGCCACGGAAAAAACGTAATTTTCGATATTGACGTTGCTGGCGGACTTCGAATTAAAAAGAAATTTCCGGAGAAAACATTAGCGGTTTTCGTAAAACCTCCGAGTATCGACGAGCTGAAAATCCGACTTAAAAAACGTAAAACCGAAAGTGATGAACGAATTAATATGCGTATTGCAAAGGCTTCGGTAGAATTGGCTACTGCACCACAATTTGATCATATTATAAAAAACCACGATTTGCAAACTGCTTTAAATGAAGCTGAAGATTTGGTAGAAAAATTTATAAATACACCGTAGAGACGCAATGTATTGCGTTTCAACAATAATGGAGCACCCGAGAATAAAATACAAATGGCAAAGAAAATAGGACTCTATTTTGGTACTTTTAACCCAATACACATTGGGCATTTAATTATTGCCAACCATTTGGTGGAGTTCAGCGATTTAGATGAGGTTTGGTTTGTGGTTACACCGCACAATCCGCATAAAAAAAAGAAAACACTTTTAGAAGACCATCACCGCTTGGCAATGGTTCGGATTGCATTGGAGAATTATCCAAAATTGCACGCAAGCAATGTAGAATTTGATCTTCCGCAGCCCAATTACACGGTGAATACTTTGGCGTATTTGGAAGAGAAATACCCTAAAAATAACTTCGGTTTAATAATGGGGGAAGACAATTTAAAAAGTTTTCACAAGTGGAAAAACTTCGACGTAATCTTAGATAGACATTCAATCTACGTTTATCCGCGTATTTCGGAAGGAACTGTGGAAACTAAATTTGACAATCACGAAAAGATTAAAACTGTAAACGCCCCAATTATTGAACTTTCTTCAACCTTTATTCGCAAGGGTATAAAATCTGGGAAAAATATAAAACCAATGCTTTCCGCTGAGGTTTGGCAGTATCTGGATGAGATGAATTTTTACAAGTAATCTTCAATAGACTAAAAGATACTTGCCTTCGCAGGAATAAAAAACCGCCCCACTAAACTTACATTTAGGGAGCGGTCTCAACTAAATAACCAACCAAAATCAT
This sequence comes from Aequorivita vitellina, assembly GCF_022008365.1. GTDB lineage: Bacteria > Bacteroidota > Bacteroidia > Flavobacteriales > Flavobacteriaceae > Aequorivita > Aequorivita vitellina. The sequence continues at coordinate 188,323 of NZ_JAIRBA010000001.1, read as the reverse complement.
TGAAACTACTCTCGTATTGAGGGAAAAACCATCTCAATAATCAATGCAAATAACGCATAGGTTTTATGAAACATTGTACTGCTAATCTTAAGCTACTGTTAAATGTTTAATTTGGAATTGTGTACTTTTGATATGTCCCTTTAAATTTGACGAATCATTAAAAAAGTATTTGTTGCACACACAATTTTCGATACTATTTTAAAAACTAAACAAATGTCTGATAAACCAAAATATGCGGTCTTTGGCGGAGGAAGCTGGGCCACGGCCATTGTAAAAATGCTTTGCGAAAATGTTGACCAAGTAGGTTGGTATATGCGCAACAATTATGCTTTGGAACATCTTAAAAAGCACGGTCACAATCCAAATTACCTAAGTTCGGTAGAGTTTAATTTAAAACAATTAAAACTCAGTAGCGACATAAATGAAACCGTAACTAATGCAGATATACTCATATTCGTAATTCCTTCTGCTTTTCTTCACCCAGAGTTAGAAAAATTGACTGTCTCTTTAGAAGATAAAATTGTGTTTTCGGCTATTAAAGGAATTGTTCCCGAAACCAGCCTTATTGTCGGCGACCACTTTAATACACATTATAAAGTTCCCTTCAATAATATTGGCGTAATATCCGGTCCCTGCCACGCCGAAGAAGTTGCATTAGAAAGACTCTCCTACCTTACAATAGCCAGCGCCGATGATGAAAAAGCAAAACGTATTGCAGACGCTTTAAGCAGCGATTATATATACTGCACTACAAGCGACGACGTATTAGGAATAGAGTACGCTGCAATGCTTAAAAACATTTACGCGGTAGCTGCGGGAATAGCACACGGACTTGGCTATGGAGATAACTTCCAAAGTGTGTTGATGAGCAATGCCATTCGCGAAATGAAAAAGTATGTTAAAAAAGTTCATAAAATGAAACGCGACATCAACGATTCTGCCTATTTAGGCGATTTGCTTGTAACCGGTTATTCCATTTTTAGTAGAAACAGACTCTTCGGAACCATGGTAGGAAAAGGATACACAGTAAAAAGCGCCCAACTGGAGATGAGCATGATTGCTGAAGGTTATTACGCAACAAAAAGCGCCTATAAATTAAACCAACAAAAAGGAAAGAAAAAGGCGAAAACACCAATTATAAATGCGGTCTACGGAATTCTTTATGAAAACAAAGACCCCAAGAAAACATTTAAAAAATTAACTGAAAAGTTGAATTAAAAAAAAGCCCCGCAAATTTATTTGCGGGGCCTTTTTTTTATTGTTTGATATCTTTATTAATATTTTCGGGAAGTTCTTCAAAACCCATATTGAAAAGGGTGAAGCCAAAAATATCTGCATATTGCTCAATAGTTTTACTTACTGGCGTTCCAGCGCCGTGACCGGCATCGGTTTCAATTCTAATTAAAACTGGGTTGTTTCCGGTTTGTTTAGCTTGAAGTTCAGCAGCAAATTTAAAACTGTGGGCTGGCACTACTCTATCGTCGTGATCGCCTGTTGTAATTAATGTTGCTGGATACGCAACGCCTTCTTTTACATTGTGTACTGGGGAATAGCCTTTTAAATATTCAAACATTTCTTTGCTGTCGTCGGCTGTTCCGTAGTCGTAAGCCCAGCCAGCTCCCGCGGTGAAAGTGTGGTAACGAAGCATGTCTAAAACGCCTACTGCAGGCAATGCTACTTTCATTAAATTAGGTCGTTGCGTCATTGTTGCGCCAACTAATAAACCTCCGTTTGACCCTCCGCGAATTGCTAAATAATCGCTTGAGGTGTAATTGTTTGCAATTAAATATTCGGCAGCGGCTATAAAATCATCAAATACATTTTGCTTTTTCATCTGCGTACCTGCATCGTGCCATTTTTTACCGTATTCGCCACCTCCGCGAAGGTTTGGTACCGCATAAATCCCACCTTGCTCCATCCATACTGCATTGGCAATACTAAAGCTTGGCGTTAAACTAATATTAAACCCACCGTAACCGTAAAGAATCGTTGGATTTTTTCCATCCATTTTAAGCCCCTTTTTATGGGTGATAATCATTGGTACTTTGGTGCCATCTTTGGAAGTATAGAATACTTGTTGACTTTCAAAATTCTCTGGGTTGAAATCTATTTCGGGTTTTATAAATAATTCAGAAGTACCGCTTTCAATATCGTACTTATAAATACTGCCCGGTGTAACGTAATTGGTGAAAGAGTAATACAATTCTTCTTCTTCCTTTTTAGTACCAAAACCACCAACGGAACCAATGCCAGGAAGTTCTACTTCGCGTATTAGCTTTCCGTCGTAATCATACTGCTTTACTTTTGAAACTGCATCTACCATGTAATTTGCAAAAATATAGCCGCCACCTGTACTTGGTGAAAGTACGTTTTCGGTTTCTGGAAGAAAGTCAGACCAATTATCGGGGGTTGGGTTTTTAGCATCTACCGTAACAATTTTTTTGTTCGGTGCATTCATATTTGTTACAATGTAAAGTTTAGAGCCTACGTTTTCAAGAATAAACGTATCTGTATCTGTATTGTCTAAAATTGTTACAAATTTTGAATTTGGCTGTGTAAGATCTTTAATAAAAAGTTTGTTTCCAGAAGTAGAAGTACTGGCTCTAATTATTAAATAGTTGTTGTCTTCGGTTACACTAGCGTTTATATAGCGGTGTTTTTCTTCGGGGGTTGCCCCAAAAATTACTTGGTCCTCACTTTGTGGCGTTCCCATTTTATGGTAATACACTTTGTGCTGATCGGTTTTTGCGGAGAGCTCGCTGCCTTTCGGCTTATCGTAGCTAGAGTAGTAAAATCCGTCTTCGGCTTTCCAAGAAAGGCCACTAAATTTGATGTCTTTTAATGTATCGCCAACCAATTCTTTTGTTTCGGTATTCATTACGAGCACTTTTCGCCAATCGCTGCCACCTTCAGAAATACTGTAAGCTAACTTGCTGCCGTCTTTTGAAAAACTGGTTTCACCTAATGAAATAGTCCCATCTTCTTTGAATGTATTTGGGTCTAAAAATACTTCCGCAGAACTTGGATCTTCCCCCGTTTTGTAGCGATAAATAACGTACTGATTTTGCAATCCGTCGTTTTTGTAAAAATAAGTATAGTCTCCTTCGTGGAATGGTGCGCCAACTTTTTCGTAATTCCAAAGATCGGACAGCCGTTTTTTTAATTCTTCGCGAAAAGGAATTTTTTCTAAGTAATCAAAAGTTACTTCATTTTCGGCTTTTACCCAAGCAGCCGTTTCTTCGCTGCGGTCATCTTCTAACCAGCGGTAGGGGTCTTTTACTTCAACACCAAAATAGGTAGTTACGGTATCAACTTTTTTTGTTTGAGGATAAGTCACAGAAATTGTTTCTTTTTTTTGCTCTTCTTTACATCCAACTAAAGCAAGGATAAAGATTGCAGGAACGATTGAAAACTTCATAAGATTTTAATTTTTTTCGAAATGCAAAGATACTTCTTTTAACTTAACTGTGAATAAACTAAAAAGCAAAAGGCCTCTATTTATGAAGCCTTTTAATTTCTCCCAAGGGAGTGTTTTAAATAAATAGTGGTCTATAAACTTTCCAATGCTTATAAATTAGTATAACATTTAAAACCACTACAACCAAAGCCGCAATGAGCCCTGGAGTATCTAAAAATAGATGAAATAATAAAATGTTTACCGTAATTGGCGCCAACAATAATAGTGCAAATGGCACCCATTTATTAAAAACTAATAGCGCACCGATAAGTATTTCAAAAATTCCAACAACTATTAGAATATAGCCGGTGTTGCTGAGCGAGTCAATAAAAATAGCTGCATCTCCCGTGTAAATATGCGTTGGCATAATCTTGAAGTGTAGCAATTTGCTCAGTCCAAAAAAAAGTAATCCCAAGCCTAAAACGATTCTTAGGATTTTAGTAAAAGTTGAATTCATAGGCTTTACGTTTACGGTTAATTATTAAAGATACTGAAAAAAAGAGAACACACCTTTATAATATGTGCGTTTTTTTAACATTTCTTTAGTTACCTTTCTACGTATTTCCTAAAAATCTAAACTAATTTATTTTCTATTAAATATTCTGCAATTTGAATTGCATTGGTAGCCGCGCCTTTTCTAAGATTGTCGCTTACTATCCACATATTTAACGTGTTAGACTGTGTTTCGTCCCGGCGAATTCTTCCCACAAAAACATCGTCTTTATCGTGGGCGTAAACTGGCATCGGGTAGGTGTTGGTGTCTGGATTGTCCTGAAGCACAATGCCGGGAGTTTCGTGAAGCATTTTGCGAATATCGCCCAGTTCAAAATCATTTTCAAATTGAACATTTACCGATTCGCTGTGGCCCCCGGCAGTAGGAATTCGCACCGCAGTTGCAGTAATTGAAAACGTGCGATCGTCTAATATTTTTTGAGGCTCGCGGGCCAGTTTCATTTCTTCTTTGGTGTATCCATTTTCTTCAAAAACATCGCAATGCGGTAAAGCATTTTTATGGATTGGATACGGATAGGCCATTTCCCCTTTAATTCCAGCCATTTCATTTTCCATCTGTTTAACCGCTTTTAAACCAGTCCCCGAAACCGACTGATAGGTGGAAACTACAACCCTTTTCATTTTATATTTTTTATGAAGTGGTGCCAAAGCCATCACTAATTGTATGGTTGAGCAATTTGGGTTGGCAATAATTTTATCGTCTTTGGTCAACAAATGCGCGTTTATTTCAGGAACGATAAGTTTTTTGTCGGGCTCCATGCGCCAAGCGGAAGAGTTATCGATTACCGTAGTTCCAACCTCAGCAAATTTTGGCGCCCATTCTAACGATGTGCTCCCGCCAGCCGAAAATAGTGCAATATCCGGGTTTGCGGCAACAGCGTCTTTTAAACTAATTACTGAAATGGTTTTGCCTTTAAACGAAATTTCCTTTCCCACAGACCTTTCTGAAGCCACCAAAAGCAGTTCGTCCACGGGAAAATTGCGTTCCGCTAACACTTTTAACATTACTTCGCCAACCATTCCGGTGGCACCAACTAAGGCTAATTTCATAATTTCGGGATTCAATTAATTAACCGCAAAGGTCGCAAAGTTTTTGGCAAAGAACACAAAGTAGTTGTGGTAAAATTAGGTTTTGTACTGCGAATTTTTCGTATTAAGATGAAAGGTTACTTTATTGAATTGTAAATTACTTCAGCTATTTTATTTTGTCCTGCCACGGAAGTTAATAACGCAAAATCTTTCGGATTACTTAAATAGCCCATTTCAATAAGTGTGACAGGATTCGAAACATTTTTTAAAAGAAAAAGATTTGCATTTTTAATTCCATTGCTCGAGAATTCACTGGCTATAGTTTTTTCAATTCGTTGCGCTAACGCATTAGATTTTTCGCTTACAGCATTCTTAGCACTAACAAAGAAATCGAAGCCATTGACGCTAACATCTTCATTTGAATTAATGTGAAGTGAAATTACATAATCTGCATTTAATGAGTTTATATGATCCACTCGGTCTTTTAATGACATAGGATAATCTCCTTCCCGAGTTAAAATTATTTTTACATCTTCCTCTGTATTTAAAGCAACAATTTGTAGGGCAATTTCAAAAACAAGATCCTTTTCAATAAACCCATCTATTGAAAATCCATTGTCATTGCCGCCATGACCCACATCAATAACAATTATTTTTTCACGTGCATGTGAAAATGAAAAAGTAAAGAGCAGAAAAATCAATCCAAAAATTCTCAAGTTGTTTCTCATAAAAATTTCTTTTGATAGCTAAATAAAAAGAACCCTCTTCCGCTAGAAACGAAAGAGAGTTTAAGGATTAGAATATGTTATGTAACGGTGAATAAATTTATTTTTTTCTAAGCTCATCACGGATTTCCATAAGGATATCTTTTTCAGAGGGTCCCGGATCTGGTGCTGGAGCTGCTTCTTTTTTCTTGCGCACTTTTGCGTAGGCCTTAACAATTAAAAACAACACAAATCCAACGATAATTAAGTTAATGATGGAATTTACCCATCTACCCCACATAACCGCATTCTCTGGTTCTACCACCTCGCCGTCTGGCCCAAGAACTGCAGGATCTAATACATATTTAAGATCGGCAAAATCTACGCCGCCTGTAAAATGACCCACAATTGGCATTATCATATCATTTGTAAACCCTGTAACAACAAGCCCTACAGCGCTCGCCAAAATTACCGCAACGGCAAGGTCTACCACATTGCCGGTCATAATAAAATCTCTAAATTCTTTTAACATAATTGATGGTTTAAATGGTTAATAATTGCTAATTTAATTAAAAACTATTCAAAAATTGTAATAATCCTTGGCTAAAGAAATCATTTCCTACAAATAACCCGTTTTACTCGTTGTGAAATTGCAGTAATCAATTCATACGAAATTGAATTAACAGCGGCAGCTAACTCTTCAGCAGTGGCAGATGGACCAAAAACAATTACTTCATCGCCTTCTTCACATTCAATATTTGTAACATCAACCATTATCATATCCATACAAACATTTCCTAAAATTGGAGCTTTTTTACCAGCAATGGTTACCCAACCATTTTCGTTACCGTACGAACGCGGAATACCGTCTGCGTGGCCAATGGGAAGCGTTGCAGATTTAGTGGTTTTTTCAGCAATAAACCCGCGATTGTAGCCAACGCTTTGATTTTTTTGCACTTCGTGAATTTGCGAAATAACCGTTTTTAAAGTTGCTACGGGTTTTAAATATTTGTTTACTTCGGAATCATTTCCATAACCGTAAAGCCCAATTCCGGAACGAACCATATTAAAATGCGCCTCGGGATAATTTATAATTCCCGAAGTGTTTGCGCAGTGAAGCAACGGTTTGTAACCCAGTTGTGCGATTAATTTTTCAGAAATCTTTCGAAATACGCCAATCTGCCCAATCGTAAATTCCTTTAATTTTAAATCTTCACTTGCCGCCAAATGCGAAAAAGCCGATTTCACTTTTACACTTTTTGTTTTTGATAGGGTTTTTACAATCCATAAAATATCACTTTCATTAAATCCCAATCGATTTAAACCTGTATTGAATTTTAAGTGAATTGGATAATTGGTTTGATTGTTTGCTTCCGCGAAAGCGATAAATTCACTCAAAGTTTTACGCGAATAAATGCTCGGTTCCAAACAACGGTTAACTATAGATTCAAAATCTACCGGTAGTGGATGTAATACCAATATTGGCGTATCTATTGCGGCATTTCTAAGTGTTTCACCCTCTTTAGTATAAGCAACTGCAAAATAATTTACACCCAATGTTACAAGTTCTCTTGCAACAATTACTGCATCGCTTCCGTAAGCAAAAGCCTTTACTACAGCAAGCATTTGAGTTGTGGGAGTAATTTTTGAAGTAATGTATTTATAATTATTGTCGAGCGCGTTTAGGTCGATCTCTAATAAGGTTTCATGGGCTTTGGGCATATCAAGCTTGTTTTCCAGTTTTTTTGACCTCTTCGTCTTGGTGTGTTGTGTTTTTATTGTTTATTTCTTCGGCATCTTTCACATCCAATTTTACCACCTTGTCCCGAAGTTGTACTTTATAATATGCAGCCCTGCTCAACGGTTCGTATTCTTCAGTTTCGCCGAGCAAAACCAAGGCTTCGCTTTTCGCTTTTCGATAACTGTAATGGGCGAGATTTCCGGTGCGCGTGCAAACGGCGTGTACTTTGGTAACATATTCGGCAGTTGCCATTAAAGCCGGCATTGGGCCAAACGGGTTTCCTTTATAATCCATGTCGAGTCCTGCAACTATAACCCGAACGCCCCGGTTGGCGAGGTCGTTGCACACCTTTACAATTTCGTCATCAAAAAATTGGGCTTCGTCAATCCCAACCACTTCGCAATTATCTGCCAAGATTGGAATATTTGCCGCTGCAGGAACAGGCGTTGAGCGAATTTGATTACTATCGTGACTGGTTACTGCATCCTCGGCGTAGCGCGTATCTAACGAAGGGGTAAAAATCTCAACTTTTTGACGCGCAAATTGGGCGCGTTTTAACCTGCGGATGAGTTCTTCAGTTTTTCCTGAAAACATGGAACCGCAGATTACTTCAATCCATCCAAATTGTTCTTTCTGATTTACGGTATTTTCAAGAAACATAGTTTAATTTTACGCGAAACATGAGCCCTAATCTATTTTCAAAAGTAGATGCAACTTTAAGATTGCTCGAAAACTGTCTAAAATATTGGTTTTAAACAAGAAACAAAAATAGTTGACGTTTACATATAGGATGCGTAAATTTATAAAAACAAAATAGAAAATCCGTTTAATTTAAAAAGATATGAAGAAGAAAGTCCGCGCGCAAGTAACAGAGCTCGCTAAGCAACTAATTGAAGAAGCAGCGCCCACCAACGGGCAGAAAAAAAGGTTTAAAACCGCTTACGTAAAAAGGTTAGTAGGCGATTTGTATGAAAGATTAGCCGTGCTTGAATTTCTTGAAAATCAGTTAGAAGATACGGCCGACGATTCTACAATTGAGTCTTTAGATTCTAAAAGTTTCCGCGAAGAAAACTGGTTTACCGAGCCCGAACCCGTGCCACAACCCGAACACAAAGAAGATCTTATTGAACCTTTAATGGAAAAAATAAAAGACATTGTTGCGCAAATGCCCGAAGAAAGCGAACGAATTGATGAATTACTCGATCGAATGTTGCCAAAAAGCACTGAAGCAGCACCAGTCATTTCAATAGAAAAGCCTTCAACAAAACAAGTGAAAAACGATTTGGAAGAATTTGCATCAAACTATCAACAGATGCCAGAATTTGAACGAAAAGATTCTGCGCTTTTCCCAAAATCTACCGAAGGAGAAAAAGCCAGTAAAACCCTAACCGAATCGCGCCCAAAATCGTTAAATGAAACAATAAACAAAGGATTAAACATTGGGCTTAACGATCGTTTGGCTTTTACAAAACACTTGTTTGATGGCCACGCCGAAGATTACACCCGCGTTCTTTCGCAAATAAATACAATGGAAAGTTTTGAAGAAGCTCAAAACTTTATCAAGAAAAATGTAAAACCAGATTATAATTTTTGGTTAAATAAGGAGGAATATTCAGATCGTTTTATGAATATTGTTGAAAAGAGTTTCAACTAAATCCATAATTTATGTCAGCCCAAAAAACCATTTACTGGATAGCCACAGGCCTACTCAGCGTGTTATTTCTGTACTCTGCTTTCACATATTTAACAGATACAGCAGTAATTGAAGGCACCTATCAAGATTATCAATATCCAGGATATTTGGTGATACCAATGGCCATAGCAAAAATTTTTGCAATTGTATTTATTGTTTTGCGAAAGCCAAAATGGGTAATGGAATGGGCATACGCAGGATTGTTTTTTGATTTGGTTTTGGCCTGTTTCGCACTCTATAGAATTGGCGACCCCGGACTCACGCTTCCGCTGTTAGGAATTTTATTTTTATTGTTATCTTATTTCTTCGGAAAAACGGTACGCCCATAAGCTATGGCAGGAAAACTCTACTTGATACCAACACCAATCGGCAATTTAAAAGACATGACTTTTCGCGCGGTTGACGTGCTAAAAGAAGTAGATTTAATTCTTGCCGAAGACACCCGCAACAGCGGAAAACTTTTGAAGCATTTTGAAATTGGCACCCAAATGCACTCCCACCACATGCATAACGAGCATAAAACAGTGGAAGGCATTGTAAAACGAATTGAAAACGGTGAAAATATTGCGCTAATTAGCGATGCCGGAACCCCAGCCATCAGCGATCCCGGATTTTTATTAACCCGCGCTTGCGTTGAATCAGGCATTGAAGTAGACTGCCTTCCCGGCGCCACCGCCTTTGTTCCAGCACTTGTAAACAGCGGTTTCCCGAATGATAAGTTTGTTTTTGAAGGCTTTCTTCCTGTAAAAAAGGGACGACAAACACGCCTCGAACTTTTAGCCGAAGAAACGCGAACCATTATTTTTTACGAATCACCCCACAAGTTACTAAAAACACTTGCACAGTTTGTGGAATATTTTGGCGCAGAAAGACGAGTTTCCGTTTCGCGCGAACTCACAAAACTACACGAAGAAACCGTCCGCGGCACTGCCGAAGAGGTTTTAAACCATTTTGAAAACAAGCCGCCGAAGGGGGAGATTGTTGTTGTGGTTGCTGGGAAGAAATAATTTTTCGTTTTACATAATGTTTTTTATAAAAAACACTTTTTGTTTATTTTGTTTTTTGTCGTAAACAATATTTATTATATTTGTTTTTCACCAAAAACAAAATGAAAGAGCTTTTCATAATCAGCGAACGTATTTTAGATGCTTTAAATACCCAAAAAGAACGGTACTTGTTGGCGCAAATTGATTGGTCGCAGCGGCTTATTGGTGTAAAGGGCGCTAGAGGTTCCGGCAAAACCACTTTATTACTTCAACGTATAAAATTTCATCTTTCCGAAGCGGAAAAGCCTTTGTATACTTCCTTAGACAATCTATATTTTATGAACCATACCTTAATTGGTTTGGCGGAGGAATTTGCAGTGCAAGGTGGAACGCATCTGTTTTTGGACGAAATACATAAATACCCAAATTGGTCCCGGGAATTAAAGCTGATTTACGACCAATTACCTACATTAAACGTAGTATTTACATCTTCCTCCATTCTCGAAATAAACAAAGGAGAATCTGATTTAAGTAGGCGGGCAGTAAAATATATTTTAAAGGAAATGTCGTTCAGAGAATATTTGAATATAAAACACAATCTGGATGTGCCTTTTTTCGATTTCGAATATATTCTGAAAAATCAAAAAGATGTAGCTTTGAAGCTTAAAAAGCAAGTTAATTTCCCAGTTGCTGAATTTAAAGAATATCTTAAATACGGTTGTTATCCTTATAGCTTTGAAGGAGTTGATAATTACTATCCCAAACTTTTAGACACTGTTAATTTAATGCTTGAGATTGATGTAAGTTCGGTAGAAAACATCCCGTATCAGGAAAGTCGGAAAATAAAAAAGCTGCTCGTTGCTATTGCACAAAGTGCCCCATTTACGCCCAACGTTTCAAAACTTAGTGAACGCTTGGGTTTTTCAAGGAATTTTCTGTTGAATTCACTCAAAATATTAGATCGAGCCGAACTTATTCACGAATTTTTCACTCCTTCAAAAGGTATCGGAGCATTCACCAAACCTGAAAAATTGTACCTCAACAATACTAATTTAATTTATGCCTTCGCACAAAGTCAAATAGAACAAGGCAGTCTGCGTGAAACTTTTTTTGCCAATCAATTAAAGCATCTTCACGAAATTCATCTTGCCAAAAAAGGTGATTTTATTGTAAACCGGAAATATACTATAGAAATAGGAGGCAAAAATAAAACCACGCATCAAATTAAGGGCGTTAAAAATGCTTATGTATTAAAAGATGATATTGAAATTGGAGCCTTAAACATTATTCCTTTACATCTTTTTGGACTCCTGTATTAAAAATTGCCAATAAAAATTACTCGTGTTTTCCTTTATTCCAGCCGTGTTTACCAAGATACTGCTCGCCGCTTTCCACTGCACCATCTTCGATGGTTGTCCCCATTGAATCGTTCCAACGGTTTAAATAGCCGAAAAGTGAAATAACTCCCAACATTTCAACAATTTCACCTTCGTTCCAGTATTTGTAAAGTCGTTCTTTAATTTCATCATCAACGGCATTTGGCACTTGACTGGCGGCTAAAGAAAAGTCTAACGCAGCTCGTTCCGCTTCCGAAAAAGCGGGATGGGTTCTGTATTCCCAAATATTATCAAGTTGCTCCTGCTCGGCTCCGTAACGTTCGGCAGCGCGAATGGCGTGTGCTTGGCAATAGCGGCAACCCGTGGCATTACTGCTCACCCAAGCAATCATTCGTTTTAAAGCTGAAGTAACGCGGCCTTCATTCGCCATTACGGCTTTGTTGAGGTTTATAAACGCTTTGCTAATTGCCGGTCGATGCTGCATAGTAAGCACGCTGTTAGGACAAAAACCAAGTGTTTCATTAAAAAACTTGGCTAACTGTTGGGTGTCTGCATCGTAGTTTGGAGAAAGTGGAATTACTAGAGCCATCGGTGATTTTTAAATAATTTTTGCCGAAGATATGAATTGCCAATGGCAAATACCAAAACACCGCTTCAAAATTAAAATAAATTTCAACATCTAAATGTGTCAAACTGAACTGAATCAATATGAAATAGAATATTTAATTCTTCAATAAACGAAACACACTATTTGAAGTTTTCAGAAAATAAACCCCGCTTTGTGCCGAAGAAAGATTCAGCTGTGTTTGCTTTTCAGTCAATTCACCCAAAACAATAATTTTTCCTGTACTATCTGTTATTTGGAAAGGTGTGTTTTCAGAAAACAATTCGCGTTCAATAGTAAAAATTCCATTTGATGGATTTGGGTAAATTTTAAAGCTATCGTTTTCAAATTCTGAAACACTTAATGAGCCATTATTAAGTCGTGCCACAACAAAGCTTTCGCTGCCACTGTAGAAAAATGTATTGCCTCCAATTACGAGTTTTCCGTCCTGCTGAAAAGCAATATCGGCACCTTCAAAACCCAGCGCAGTGTAGCCGTTAGCTCCAAAAGTAGTGTCAAGTATTCCCTCTGAATTAAATCTATAAGTTCTGTTAAAATCAGGCTCAAAACCAAACGTAATACCAAAAACAATGATGGCGTCATCTGGCTGTACCAAAATTTTAAGAGCAGTAAACATATCGCCATCAATTATTGTCGTTCCATTATTTCCAAATGAAGTGTCAATTTCACCGCTAGGCAGGAATCTTTTTATTGAAGTTCCAGGTTGTGTTCTCAACGACATTAGTATTTTTCCATCGTCTTGAATAGTGATAGATGAATGAAATACTTCAGTTGACGATTCTATTTCAACAATACCCACTACCCCAAAATCGGTATCTAAAACTCCATTAGGTAAAAATCTGGCAATTTGGAATTTTTTTACAAAATTCTCTTCGGTTTTATAAGGCACTAATATTTTACCATCGCTTTGCACCTTAATGCCAAAAACTTTAAAGGATTCATTATTTATAAAATGAAAGAGACTTCCATTTGTGCCAAATGAGGTATCCAGTGACCCATCGGGCAAATATTTTACCAGTAAAATAGAATTGTCGCCTCCATTTGTTGAACTTCCCCCTGCCAATATTTTCCCGTCGGGAAGCAACACAGTACCGCTTAAATAGTTTTCGGCATAACTGGTTTTTACAATTCCGTCCGTGCCAAAAGATGTATCTAAAGTGCCATTTGGTAAATAGCGAACCAATAGAAAGCCTACTTCTCCATTTTCAAAAAATGTTGTGGAGGTTATAATTTTTTGATCGGGCTGAATGTGAAGTGAATTAAAGTATTCCTCGTAAAAATCTCCAATTTGCGTAGTTACCAATCCTCCTATTCCAAAAGTAGGATCCAAGCTGCCATCGGGCAGATGTCCAGCAAGTGCGTAAGAAAAACCGCCTCCGGAGTGGCTTGCAAAACCATAAATTATTATTCTTCCATTATCTTGAACAGCTATGGAAGTACCTCTGTCGCTCCTTCCAAAAAAATCGGTAATTGCAAAGCCATTATTCCCAAAAGATGTATCAAGTGTTCCATCCTGCGCATAGGTGAGTGATGAAATTATTCCAATAAAAAAAAGTAAAAGTGTTTTCATAGTTTTTAAGTTTTAATGCTTCTTAAGAAATTTTTTCAACTCAATTCTTCATTAAACGAAACACACTATTTGAAGTTTTCAGAAAATAAACCCCGCTTTGCGCCGAAGAAAGATTTAGCTGTGTTTGCTTTTCAGTCAATTCACCCAAAATAATAATTTTTCCTGTTATATCGGTTATTTGGAAAGGTGTGTTTTCAGAAAATAGTTCGCGTTCAATAGTGAAAATTCCGTTTGATGGATTTGGGTAAATGGTTGTTTTTTGGTTTTCGAATTCAGAGATAGAAAGAGTATTATTATTATAGCGAACAATTGCAAAGTCTGAACCAAAATTCCCATTATACCAAGGAGTTGTTCCAACCATTATAATTTTGCCGTCAGCCAATATTTGCATATCGTCAAAGAATACTTCTTGACCGTCATCCTGCAAGTTAAACGAAGCATCCTCAAATCCGTCGGAGAAATATCTTGAAATTGTAGCGAAACTCCATTCAAAACACTCGGAAACATTGCCCGCAATCAATACGCGGTTGTTTTCTTGAATTATTACCTGTTCAGGCATATAGTAATTTGAAGATAGTACCTGAACACCATAATTGCCAAAGGAAGTGTCCTTTTCTCCATCTGGTTTTAATTTTGCATGAAATGCCATATAAAAATCATCACAGTTTCCATGCCCTCCAGCAAGATAAATACTACCATCATCAAATAAATCAAAAGCTATACTTTTTTGAGAATTTCCTGGAATGATATCAATACTAGTTGTTGCAATGCCATTTGTTCCGAAATTATCATCTAATATATAATCCTCAGTAAACTTCAAAACACTGATTACAAAATCATTATAAGATTGCTTTGGGGCTAAAACATAAATACTATTAGAATGTATCTTTACTTCATCAATAAAAGAATCTGGAGATCCTATTTGATTAATAATTCTCCCATTATTTCCAAAACTTGTATCTAATGTACCATTGTTGAGATATTTCTGAAAAACTATAAAAAATATATTATTAGCATTGTAAGAACCTGTCAATAAAAAACTATCGTCATCAAATAGATTTATCTTATATAAATTCCCATTTGGTAAATCAGTAGCTAAAACACCATTTGTAGCAAAAGTATTGTCAAGGGTTCCATCACTTAAATATCTAAATAAGGAAATATTTCCTGTTGAATGATCTACAGAGCCACTAACAATAAGCTTATTACCTTGCTGAAATTTTAAATCTAAATTTCCCACAATTGGAGTGATCAATACCCCATTATTCCCAAAGGAAGTATCAACTGTACCATCTAAATTATATCTAATAAGCGCATTTTCTTCAGTTGAATTCACAAAAGAAAAACCCCCAGAAATTACTTTTCCATCCAATTGCTCTATCACAGCACTTGAAAAATTTGAACCTTCGTGCAAATCCGTAATTACAACCCCATCATCTCCAAACGAAAGGTCCAAACTGCCATCCTGCGCAAATGAAACGAACGTTATTAGAAACGCAAAAAAGAGTAAAGGTTTTTTCATATTTTGAACATTTAGAGGTTAGGATGCGAATTATTCCTACAAGATACTAAATTATCAAATACCATAAATATTCATTCACTACTCGAAATTTTGTAATTTTACAGCTCTCCCCCTTTTTAATAAATACACCCAATCCAAAAATTTGGAATTATAAAAATATATGCGCTGGACTTTAAAACCTAAACCCGATCCCGAAAAAGTAAAGTCACTTTCAAAAGCTTTGAAGGTTGAACCGCTTATTGCTTCGCTTTTGGTACAGCGCGGTATTGAAACCTATAAAGAAGCCGAAAAATTCTTCCGCCCAAGTTTAGACAATCTACACGATCCGTATCTTATGAAAGATATGGACAAAGCCGTTATTCGCATTCAAAAAGCTATTGAAAATGAAGAAAATATATTGGTTTACGGTGATTACGACGTAGATGGAACAACAAGCGTTGCCTTACTTTCTTCCTATTTAAAAAGCTATTACCCAAACGTTTCAACCTATATTCCTGATAGGTACGACGAAGGCTACGGCGTTTCGTATAAAGGAATTGACTTTGCCGAAGACAACGGTTTTTCACTCATTATCGCTTTAGATTGCGGCATAAAAGCCATCGACAAAGTTGCGTATGCTGCTGAAAAAAATATCGATTTTATAATCTGCGATCATCATCGTCCGGGGAAGGAAATTCCCAAAGCCGTAGCAGTACTCGACCCAAAACGGGAAGATTGCGAATATCCGTACAAAGAACTTTGCGGTTGTGGGGTTGGGTTTAAATTGATACAGGCATTAGCCGAAAAAAGAGGGTTGAAGCTTAAAGATTTACTGCTGTATTTAGATTTGGTTGCAACAGCAATTGCCGCAGATATTGTCCCCATTACAGGTGAAAACAGAATCCTTGCCCACTACGGATTGAAAGTAATAAACAGCAATCCGCGAACAGGGATGCAAGCAATTTTGAAACAAGTGAAAAAGGAAACTCTCACCATTACCGATGTAGTTTTTATTATTGCTCCCAGGATAAATGCGGCGGGAAGAATGAAACACGGCAACCATGCCGTTACTTTACTCACAGAAATTGATCCAGAAAAAGCAGAAATATTTGCCGCAGAAATTGAAACTTTTAATACAGATCGAAGAGAAGCAGACAAACAAATCACCGAAGAAGCGCTTCAGCAAATAATTCAAAATAAAGAAGAGGAACGAAAAACAACCGTTGTCTATCAAGAAAACTGGCACAAAGGCGTGATTGGCATCGTTGCTTCCCGATTGACAGAAACGTATTATCGACCAACTTTGGTGTTTACGAAAAGTGGCGAAAAATTGGCAGCTTCTGCACGCTCCGTAAAGGGTTTTGATGTTTACAATGCGTTAGAATGCTGCGCCGAACACATTGAACAATTTGGCGGACATATGTATGCCGCGGGTTTAACTTTATTTGAAAATGATTTCGAAAACTTTAAAAATGAATTTGAACGCGTAGTTTCTGAAACCATCGAGCCACATTTGCTTACACCCGAAATAAAGATAGATGCAGAAATAAATCTGCAGGATATCACTCCAAAATTTTATAGAATTTTAAAACAATTCGCCCCTTTTGGCCCGGGAAATATGACGCCAACTTTTATGACCCAAAATTTAATGGATACAGGTTGGGGTAAATGTGTGGGTGAAGACAAAACGCACCTCCGCGTTGTTGTGAAACAAGGAAATTCAAATCAATTTACAGGAATTGGTTTCAGCATGGCTGAAAAAAGCGATATCGCCTGTAGCGGAAAACCTTTTAAAGCGACCTATTGTATCGACGAAAACGAATGGCAGGGAAACATCAGCCTTCAATTACGTTTAAAGGATATTCGGGAATAATATTTGGTTCATCGTTGTTGTTTATGTAGGGAAAAGGCATGCCTTTTCCCTACATGGTCTACGACAAAAACAATAGATTTATTTTGATTTGAATTCTTTTAATTCAAATTTTTCCCCATCAAAAATGCCGTAGGTATAATGGTTTATCCAATCGCCAAGATTATAATAGGTTGAATTTTCGCCAACCTTTATTTCCATTGGCAAATGGCGGTGCCCGAAAACGAAATAATCAAAATGCTTGCTTTCCAGTTTTCGTTTGGCGTATTGTGCTAGCCATTCCTTTTCCTCACCCAAAAACGCTTTGTCTTCATCACCCGAAATCAATTTGTTTTTTACAGAAAGATGTTGTGCCAATCGCACGCCAATATCGGGGTGCACCCAGCGGAAAAGCCACTGCGAAAACGGATTGGTAAAAACTTTCTTCATCCGTTTGTAGCCTTTGTCTCCCGGACCCTTTCCGTCGCCGTGACCGATAAAGAAATGTTTGTTGTTAAAAACAAATTCTTTTGGGTCGTGATACACTGGGATGTTTAGTTCGGTTTCAAAATAATCGTGCATCCACAGGTCGTGGTTACCCACAAAAAAATGAATTTGGATGCCGCTATCACGAAGTTCAGCCAATTTCCCCAAAACGCGTACAAAGCCTTTTGGCACTACAGTTTTATATTCAAACCAAAAATCGAAAAGGTCGCCGAGCAGGAAAATTGCTTCGGCATCGTGTTTTATAGTGTCTAGCCATTTCACAAAAATCTTTTCGCGCGGCAAGCTTTCGGCTTGTGTAGGTGCGCCAAGATGGTTATCGCTCGAAAAGTATATTTTTTTGCCTTGCGGGATTTGCATTTGCCAAAGATATATAAAAAGACCCTTCAACGAAGTTTATATTGAACGAAGTCAAAATGCTCAGGGTGACATTGTAAAATTAATTATCTGCGGCAAACCATTCGGCATAACTGCTGTCGGTTTCCTGTAATCTTAGGGAGTGAAGTTGAATGTTTTTTGGCAAACGATTTTTTATTTTTTCAGAAAAATCTATCACCATCATTTCGCTGGTTGGCTGGTAATCTACCAAGAGCACACTGTGGCCGCGGTCGCTTAATTCTTTCGCAAGTTCAACGTGTGGGGTGTTTTTATTGAAAACCGTGGAATGATCAAAAACATCGACAATTTCTTCTTTTACAATCTTTTTTAAGTCGCTAAAATCGATTACCATTCCAAATTTTACATTTTCAGAATCTTCAATTGGCGAACCAATTACAGTTACAGAAAGTTTGTAGCTGTGGCCGTGTACGTTTCGGCATTTACCGTCATAACCGTACAGTGCGTGACCGGTTTCAAAAGAAAAAATCTTTGTAATTCGTATCTTTTTCATAAGGTGAAGTTGGGTGACAAAGATACAATTTTCTTCGCCTCGGTTTTGGTTTAAACCTTGTGAATAAAATCGTCGCATTTTATAGAAAACAATACTGCTACGTACATAAGCGATTCTAGTTTTTAACTCTTGTAAAACCAATTGGTTTCTGCACTATATTTGCCGGCTTTTTTAAATGAATATAAAATGACCGAAGAACTTTTTGAACAGTTAGAATTTGTTGAAAACCCCCTGTTCGAAACTATTATCGACAATCTGTTGGTTCAGCAATACAGTGTTGTAAACAACTTTTTTTCTTCGGAAGAAGTAGTGGTTTTACGCAATTCGTTACTTGCGAAATACGAAGCAGAGAGATTTAAGAAATCGGCAATTGGCAGCAAGACAAACGAAGAAATTGACAAAACTGTTCGCGGGGATTTTATTCTTTGGATGGACGAAAATAGCGCCAACCAAGCCGAACAATTATTTTTTCGAAAAATAAATGAGCTTGTTAATTACTTAAACAAAACATGTTTTCTGGGAATTCTGCACAAAGAGTTTCACTACGCTGTATATCCAACCGGCACTTTTTACAAACGGCATTTAGACACGTTTCAGAACGACGATCGCCGAAAACTGTCTATTGTTTGCTATTTAAACGAAGACAATTGGTTGCCCGAAAACGGCGGCGAACTCACTATTTATACCGAAAAAGAAGATTTAGATATTTTACCAATTCCCGGACGTATTGTTATTTTTGAAAGTCAAATTTTGGAGCACGAAGTAAAAGTGGTAAAAGCTTCGGAACGCATGAGTATTACGGGCTGGCTGAAGACGCGGTAATGTTATTGGTTATTGTTTATTACTATTGTTTATTGCCCGAGATTTGGATTTCCAGCCAATAAAAAATTATAAGTAAATCTTGTGGTCGCGGCAATATTCAGCAATATAATCGCTAAGATTTTCAACGGCAGTTTTAAAATTTACGCGTTCTGTTTCGCCAAAACGTTCGGCTTCCAAATCGCGTTTTAATTCCATCGAAATACTTTGTCGGATTTCAAGTAAAAGAATTTTCAGGTACTTTTCTTTATTCATTTCTAAAACCTGCTGCAAATCAATAAGTGCATCGCAGACTTCTTCATATTCTGAAACCAGTTCTTTAACCGATGGGTTTTCCAGCAAGTTTGGATTATTTTTAAAGATTTCGGAAGGTGTTTTCACGGCAAAAAATATTCACAGGAAAAAGTACGAAAACTTTAGCGTTTTTTCAACTTTTGATAAATAACGACTGCAATTACCAAAACTGCCAATACTAAAAAAAGTCCGGGACCACCTAAAAATTTTAACCAATCCATATATAGAATTTTGGGAAATTAACAGCCTTTGTGTTTATGAAAATCGTTCTTTTAACACCAAGTATATAAACTTTGAATTGCCTACAAGATAGCGTTTCCACATGCGTCTTGGTTCTTGGGCAAAGCGATAAAACCATTCTAAACCTGAAGTCTGCATCCAATGCGGAGCGCGTTTTGTTTTTCCCGCCACAACGTCAAAACTGCCGCCAACGCCCATAATTAAGTTTACGTTTTTAAGGATGTCGCGATATTTATAAAGAAAATTTTCTTTGATGGGGGAAGAGATTGCAACGAACAGCATTTGCGTTCCGCTATCTGCTATTTGTTGGGCAATTTCTTGCTCCTCTGAAGGAGAAAAGTAACCATTTCGGTAACCCGCAATAATATCGGGGCTGTAAATTTCGGAGTATTTTTCCACTACATTTTTAACCACTTCTTCTTTTGCGCCAAAAAGAAAGATTTTATTGTGGTTTTTATATGCCATTTCAACAAGACTGGCCATTAGGTCTATACCGGCAACACGCTCTTTTAAAGGTTTCCCTAAAAACCGCGAAGCCCAAACTACCGATTGCCCATCTGCGTTTATAATACTGCACTCGTTTACGCTGTGGCGCAATTCCCTATCCTTCTGCATCGCCACGACTTTGCCTGCATTTACCACTACGTGGTGTAGCTGTTCGCCAGTCTGTATTTTTTCCTGTACCAATGCAAGTGTTTCTTGCATGGAGAGGTTATCTATCGTGGTGTTTAGGATTTTTATTCTTTTCTCGGTACTCACATTAACAATTTAGAGATGCAAAGATAGTGTTTACAATTTCTTTAAAAATGCTACAAGGTCTTTATTTACAGTCACTGAATCATAAGTTTGGGCTGTAGTGATTGCATTGTGTTTCATTTTATTTTTCTCAATTTCGGGCAGTTTGTAAAAAACCAGAATTTTTTCAGCTAGCATAGTGACATTCTTTATATCAAAAAGAAAACCATTTTTATTATCCGCAATATACCCCAAAGGACCACCAATTTTAGTGGCAATTACGGGGATTCCACAGGCCATTGCTTCGAGGCCTACAAGACCAAGACTTTCTTCTTCCCGATAGGTAGGAAAAACGAAAACATCCATCTGATTATAAATAGCCGCAAGTTCTTTCTGTGAAATATTCGAAATAATTTTGAATTTAACGTCCAATGTGGCAAGTAACTTTTGAATTTCTTGCTTGTCCGGTCCATCGCCAACCATAATTATTTCAAAAGTACTGAGGCTGTTTTCATCTTTAATCTTTTTAAGGGCATTTAAAAAAATACGCCACCCTTTTCCTTCGATGAAGTTAGACACAAAACCTATGACAAAGCTTGAATTTTCACCTTTCTGTTTTAGGGAAAACACTTTGCTATTAATGCCACCGGAAGGATAAACGTACAATCTTGATGGGGAAACGTTGAATTCTGCCAACAACTTTTCTTTGTAATAATTTGAAGGCAGCACAATGGTAGATTTCTTCAATCCCGGTATTAAAAAAAGGGAAAGGGCTTTTTTAAAGGGGGAATTAAAAATTAAGTCGCTGCCGTGAAAATTCAAAATTACTTTTCGGTTTAGCCACCATAACGGCAATAAGGCAGGCGCAACGTGCAGTGGAAAATGCACATAGACTAAATCATTTTTTTCGCATTTAAAATAGAGTTGTATTATTTGAAAATACAATTTCAAATACCCAAAAAACTTGGAGAGAAAAGAATATTTTTTGGTAAGCACCACTTTTTCAACTTCAAAAAAATCTGAAACCGCGGCCTCAAAATTCTTCACGAAAATACCATACCGCACATTTTCTGTGGACGGGTACATATTTGATACAAGGAATAATCGCTGTTTTTTAGTTGACATTTACCGTTTTTTTTGAATACAAAAGAATGAAAAGCGCATAGAAAAAAGAAAATATAAAAACGCCTTTACTTATTCCAAAGATGGTTTCTGATCCAGAAAACAAGACGATTATTATAAAAAAGCTCAGTGCCTCTCCCTTTAATTTTGTTTTTCTGAAAAATATAAATAGCACACTCAAATAAACCAAAAGGCCAATAAGTCCGTTGGAAACTAAAAATTCTAAATATTGGTTGTGGGCGTTATACTGATTTTTTAAAGCGATCATAAACCCATTTTTGCTATAGGCAAGGTTATAAAGAGACTGCGAATCGCCTGTGCCAACGCCAAAAATCCAGTTGCCGCGTTCCGTGAAATCGGTAAGGATTGCACCCCACCTGTCGTATCTGTCTAAAGTAATATTTCCTTTAGTGTCAACAATCGTGGTTAATTTTGAACCTAAATAATCAAATTTCACAGACAAGAGTCCTAATGCAATTAGCAGTGCAATAACATAAAAAACCCTCTTGATTTCCAGCTTTTTAAAAATAGTGACTATCGCTATTACAACAAGACAGATTATGCCAATTCTACTACTAGTTTCAATTAAAAAAAGGAAATAGGGCGCCAACAGAAGTACAAACCTAAATTTATTTCTTCTTAATTTATTGAATTCCGGCATCCGAATTAGCCCCACTATAAATATCACCAACATAACGGCAAAATAACTAGGGTGACCTTCTAAAGGGGCTACGGCATTCCAACCATTATAAACCCATTTAAAAAAATAACCAGCTTGCACCCACGGTGTAGCGTTGGTTAAAATGGATTCAATAATAACCACCCAACAAATAACCATTGCAGTAAAGAGTCCCACTCCAAATGCAACGTACATTTTTTTTAAATTGAAATCTTCACGTTTGTGAGACAAAAGAATTAAGGGAATTATAACGAGGGTTAGCGTGCGTTCCATATCGCGCAGGGCATCCTTTGTCTCAGTTGAAAATAGCCACCCCACTATGAATAGTGAGTAAAGCGCAAACAGGCCATAAAAAGCGGCTCTGTTTTGTTTAATGTTTTCCAAACGTTCTTTGGGCTTCAATAGAAAAATGGAGGATGCTACAAAAAGCCACAACACCAACGTATTTAGCTTGTCCCATAAGGGTAGGGTTGCTACAAATAAATAGGTGCTAGTTTCAAATAAAATCTGCCAAATAGATTTATTGCTCCAGTAGCTTTTTATACCTTTTATCATACGTGTTGTTAAGGGCTGTCTCTTTAATCAGGTTCAGTATTTCCTGATATTCCTGTGGGTTAATGCTTTTTATTTTTCGATAGATTTCCTCGTTGTTTTCAAAAGATGCAAAAAGTGGGTAATCGTTGCCTAACAATTTTTGTACTGGAACGTGTCTTTCAGTAAAAAACGGCAGTTGAAAGCTTAAAAAATCAAATACTTTTATAGGAAACGTAATATCGTCGTACATATTTCTTGGGCGCGTGTGGAAAGCATAGGCAATATTGTTGTCGGTAATAAACTGTGGAATATCCTTTCTAGGTACTTTGCCTAATTTTATGTGATTTGCTGTTACTTTCTCTTTCAAATCTTTATCGCCCGAGAGAATAAAGAAGTTGTAATCAGCTTTATACTCATTCGCAAAGTCTATAAAATTTTGATATCCAGAATTGGTATAGCCCAAACTTCCCAAATACAGAATGCCGAGCTTTTCTGAAAAATTTGGAAGGGTTCTGTTCTGTGTAATATCGTGTGTTCCCGGTGGTAAATCTGTAAAAGGACGCTTGGGGAAAAATTTGTTTTTTTGAAAAAACACTTCTCCCATTTCTTCCGTTGGAAAAACCATGGAGGTCGCTATCAAAGTTAAATAGAAGTTGCTGAGTTTATTGAAAAAATAGGTTATCCTGCTTCTAATAGAGGTGTATTCTTCTGGAAACAATTCAATATATATATCGCGGATAAAGACGATTGTTTTTTTTGAACGCAGTCTTAAGAAAAAGAGGGAAGGGATATCAATAAGATTAATGCGATTTGTGGCGGATTCTACGTAGGCTATCTCTGATTTTCTGAAAAGCGTATTATGCTTGTTCTTTTTATTAAAGATAAAATTTCCTTCTTTTTCAAAAATATTTTTAAATAATGAGATTCTGGTTTTGGGTCCACCAGAAACCTTGTCGACATCTGGAACTACATATAAGCTGTTCCTCATGCCTCCAACTTTTTTGTGTCTTCCTCTTTTTTATTTATTCCTGTTTCTAAGATAAGAAATGGTATTATTAAATAGAAAACATTATTAAAGTAGTGAATGGAAAGCAAGTTTGTAAAAACCACAATGAATATAAAACCCAACTTCGCTTTGAGTGATGGAATTTTATAAATTAAGTAAATGTTTGCTAGTAAAAACAAAAACAGCAATAAAAATCCGCCTCGATGATAGAGGTAATAAAATCCATTGTCAATTTCTTGAAAAGTGATTTTACCGCTTAAACTTACGGCTATTTCGTTTTCGCGATAAATAGTAGTACTTGCTCCAAAGCCCTCACCAATAATTTTTTCAGACCAAGTAAAATCCTCGGTATCTAAGGCTCTCCCAAAATCGGTAATTCGAGTCTTTAAACTGGCGTATTCCCAAGGTTTTAAAATATAAGGTAATTTGGTTTTGATAGCTTCTGGCGCAAAATCTGAATTAAAAAAAACAATGGAACCCACCAGAATTATTGCAAACCCAACTAGAAATGCAGGTTTAAAAATTTTATAAACATTTACTACTATCAGACCCAAAAGTATTCCTGCGGTTACAAGATTCATAAGGTTTGACGTCATGAACAGATAAACCAACGCTAACAACCAAGAAATACCCAAGGGCATGTCAAAAGACATTCTGTTGTATAAATAATAAAAACCGATGAGAACGATAGGAATAATGGACGGTCCATACAACCTTCCTTCCATTCCTGCTATAGATTCATTCCATAAACTTGGTACCAAACCCAGATAAATAAAAATATAAACAGCGCTTACTATTGCATTTAGGATAAACAAAAAGCGCAACAGATTAAAGTTCTTAAAGTTTACCAAAAAAAGATAAAATACAAATCCAAAAAACTGAAACTTCACGTCGCGCACCAGATTGGGGTGACCATTTATTATACCTAAAACAAGAAAAAAAACATAAAGACCAAAGACCAAAATTATGTAATGGGGTATCTCCAATTTTCCTTTTTTGGTGTCAATCCATACACTTGCAAGCAATATTACCAAACAAATGGCAACCAAAGCGCTCAAGGTCTTTGTGCCAATGGCAAGAAAAAGCACTATTAATACTATTTGATTAAATACTTTCAAGTTGACAAATTAGGGTAAAATTTATAAAACTATGGCTTAACTATCTTAATGGAATCTTCTGGCAAAGCTACTATTTTTTAAATTTTATTGCAGAAAAAGAAAAGGCTTTAATAATTTAGCAAAGACTGTAATCAAATAGCTTAAATAAAAGATTTAATTGTAGTTTTGGTTGTACCATAAAAATAAGCGCCATTACCTAAAAAAAACCTTTTAAATGTCTTTTACAAACGAACTTGCAGATTACAATAATAAAAAATCTTTGGCCAATAGATTCAGAGATAGACGATTTCGATTTTTTGAGAATCAGTTAAAAAAAATAGCGCCTAAAAAAGGAGCCGTTTTAACAATTCTAGATGTGGGGGGCACGGAATCTTTTTGGGTTAACAGAGGTTACCATAAAAACCCCAATATTCATATTACGCTTTTGAACTTAACAAAAACTGAAACCCAACACGATAACATGGAATCTGTGGTAGGTAATGCTTTCGATCTCTCTGAATATAGCGATAACACCTTCGACCTCGTTTTTTCAAACTCGGTAATTGAGCACCTTTATAGTTTTAAAAATCAAGAGCTAATGGCAAAAGAAGTACAGCGTGTTGGTAAAAATTACTACATACAAACCCCAAACAAATATTTTTTCGTTGAGCCGCATTATTTATTACCCTACTTTCAGTTTCTTCCGCGGAAAACAAAATTATTTGTATTGAGCAAAACCAGACTTTCCAGAGGAAATAAACTGTCCATGGAAAAGGCAAAAGACAAAATAGCAGAAATCCAATTACTGTCTCTAAAGGACATGAAGCATCTTTTCCCTGGGGCGAAAATATTTAAGGAAAAGTTTTTGGGTATGAATAAGTCGCTGACGGCTTATTTGATTGAGGAAAAATAATCTAAATGTCATAAATTTCAAGGGCTGCTTATAATTACAAAATACGATACTCTCAATTTCCTTTTTATTGCGGATTAATTTGATGTAAAAATATTATGAAAAATATCTATTTTATTCTTTTAACACCATTAATACTGCTTCTTTCATGTAATAACAATATTAATGATAGTAATAAAACCGAAAAAATAAAGGATACCTCTATAAAAATTACACCAGATAGCACTTCCTATGCCTTGAGTTTATATGATATCTCAAAAGAATTACGATTTGAAGAAATTCCGAGAACGGTTCCTTACGATTCCATAAAAAACAAACGCTATGCAGATCTCATAATGAAAGACTCTATTGTGGTGCTTCACTCTTTTAAGCCCTATTTTATGCCTCTCGATAAAATAACTTGGTCTGAAAATCCAGAGAAAAACAATACTTGGCAAAATTATTACGAAGCTCTCTTTTTTGTATCTATCCTTAACCATGCCTATCATGATTATGGAACAGAAGCATATCATCAAAAAGCAAAAAAATACATTTTAAACTATATTGAAAAGCACCCATCATTGGCCGAAAAAACTTCAGAATATACTTGGTATGACCATGCAGTGGCCTTTAGAACTTTGCACTTGTTACAGACTGTTGCAGATGAATTGGAAGAAGAAGACCCAGATACAAATTTTATACAGAAAGTGTTCGGCCATATTTCACTGAACATAACTTTTATGATGGACCCAAAAAACTACAAATCCAATAATCATTCTTTAATGATGGATCGTAGCCTTCTTTACCTAGCAAAAATTATAAAAACCCATCCTTCTTTTTATAATAAAATATATTATCCAACAGTAACACGCACAGAGGAAAACATCGATAAGATTATAGATCCCACAGGGCTCGCACGAGAACATTCTACTACATATCATATATTTAACCACAATTTAAATAAGACTATATTAAAATTTATTGAAGAAAAAGACATAAACCCTGCTTTTCAGCTAAAGATGTTGCGAAAAAATGATGTGTTCTTACAGTTGGTAAAGCCAGACCAAACTTTTCCGCTATGGGGTGATAGCCAAGTAGAGGTATTGAATGCTCAACGAGTTGAGGAGTTTGGCAATGATCAGCGTGTTTTGGACGTATTGGCAGGTAAGAAATTGCCTTCCATGGTAAATTTTGACAATAATATTGCCACACTAAGAACCCAACAAAACGATAGCAGTTATGTGGCTTTGTTTGCGAACTATTACTCTCGTGTACATAAACACAATGACGATCTCTCTTTTATTTTTCAAACCTTGGGAACGGATATTTTAACCGACCAAGGGTATTATGGATATGAAAAAGAATACAGACCTTATTTAATGTCAGTATTTGCTCATAATTCTGTTACAATTAATAGTGAAGATTATTGGCCCGGAAAAGAAGGACAATATTCTAAATTAACCGGATATTTAAAAACACCTAACACAGAAATTGTTTCTGGAGAGCATACTATGTATGATTCTATAACCGTGAAACGTAACTTGTATTTTATAAAGCCTAACGTAATTGTGTTGCAAGATTGGGCTGAGTCGGATTATCCAAATCTAATTAAAGATATAAGCCAGCAATTCAACTTTGGAGAACAAGCTACGGATGCACAGGTTTCAGAAAATAGTGCTGTTATAACTTTTCCAAAGAATATTACCGCAACTGTAAAGTCATTTACTGATAATGATAAAATCACTTTAAAAGAATCTTATAGATCGAGAATTCAATATTCCAAAGTTCCTATTTATCAAATTAAGGTTCAAAAAGCGAGCAATAAATTAATTACCGTAATAGAGGTTCAGTCTCCAGCTTACAAAAGCCCTGTTTCGAGTATCAGTATTCAAAAAGGGAAAATTAAGTATGAAAAAGATGGTGAAAAGTACACCCTAGCATTGTAGCTCGGTTAAGACTAGCATAAATCTTATTGAATAATTTTGTATATTAACATAAAATTGAGATAATTATGAAATATCTATTTACATCAATTATTTGTTTAATCCCTTTTGCAATATTAAGTGCACAAACTACTTATGTACCCGATAATAATTTTGAACAGGCATTAATAGATTTAGGGTTAGATGATGTTTTAGATGATTACGTTTTAACCAGTAATATTTCTGGAGTTACGCATTTAGATATTAGTAATAAAAACATTTCAGATCCAACAGGGCTTGAGACGTTTAGCAGCTTAACCCATATTATTTTAGACGGTAATCCCGTTGGGAACATACCGTTTCACCCCAATGTTAATCTTACATTTCTAATTTGTCAATACACTGAAATTACAGAGTTAGACCTCACCCCTCACACAAATTTAAATACTTTAGCTTGTGCAGGAAATAACCTCACTTCTCTGGATTTAAGCCAAAACCCAAGTTTAAAAGATTTAATCTGCGGCCAAAATCAACTGACAGAGATAGTCTTTAATCCTCAAATGAATCTGTTTGAATTTAATTGTACTGGAAATAACCTAACATCTCTTGATGTGAGCCAGCACATTAGTTTAAGGTATTTGGGATGTTCGTTAAATCAGCTTACCGAATTAGATCTCTCGAATAATACCAATCTCCTGGAAGTCCGTGCGCATAGCAATCCACCTTTAAACAAAGTAGATATTCGCAATGGCAATAATATTCATATCGATCAATTCTTGTTATATAACAGCCCAAACCTCCCTTATATTTATGTTGATGATTGTGAATATAGCACCTTAAACTGGACAGACATTGACCCAACTACTATTTTTGTTGAGGAAGAAGGTCAAACAGAATGTGAAATGAT
Source organism: Aequorivita vitellina (assembly GCF_022008365.1). Taxonomy (GTDB): domain Bacteria; phylum Bacteroidota; class Bacteroidia; order Flavobacteriales; family Flavobacteriaceae; genus Aequorivita; species Aequorivita vitellina. The sequence continues at coordinate 159,681 of NZ_JAIRBA010000001.1, read as the reverse complement.
AGGGGTGGAAGATAATATGGCAGTTTCTTTTAATTTATACCCAAATCCAGCAAAAAATAGTATTAACATCCAAGCAACAGAGGCGCCAGAACTTGTTCAGATATATTCAATTCAAGGTATATTAGTTAAAGAAACGTCTGAACTAAACATTGACGTATCAAATTTAAGTTCGGGTTTATATATTATTAAGGTTTATTCACGGGGTAATTCCATTACAAAAAAGTTTATGAAGAATTAATCATAGGATTAGAAATTTATGCAAAATTGAAAATCCTCACATTTGTTATGTTTTAACTTTTTCAATGCGCAATTCCCCGGTATCAGCATCTCCCGTAATAGTAACACTCAAAGTCCCTTTATTAAATTCTTTATGCGAAACTTTTTTATCATTCCAATAAACATCGTAGGAATAGTTTGGATTAAGACAGACTATAACCGAAAATGGCTTATTGGCGTGATTTTGTATTTTTAAACTAGCCTTTAATTCAGTAAAATCCTTATTAAATGCTTGCTTTTCAACCCAAACATCATAACCCGTTGTAAGATTCCCTATTTGGTAATAGGCATTAAACCAAGCCAACACTGGTGCCGATAGGCCACTAAATTGATACCAACCTTTTCCACCTTTGGTTTCAATGGAAAAGCTTTCATAACAATTATAGGTTTTTTCTGTTTCCCGTTTCCATACATCCAGCGCTGTTGTAGCAATTTTATGTGCGAAATCTGCTTCGCCTAAATCTAGCATAGCTTTCCAGTAAAACCATTGGTGCGGCATCCAAACGCGCCCATTCCAATAGCCTCTTTTGTTGAAATAAGGGGCAGATTGATCTACCGTTGACAAACCTACATCTGACCATAATTCGCCTTCCGTTTTTAGATGGGATAGGGTTTTTTGTATTTGTACTTCATTTCCAATTCCGGCTATTAATGGTGAAACACCGCCCAAGCCCATATTATAATTAACGGAATCGTTGTATTTTAAAATTTCTTTAGGCCTCCCAGAATCTGAATGCAGCACATAACCGTAGTAACCACTTTCCTCATCCCAAGCATAGTCGTTTAAGGCCGCAGAGAGGCTTTCAATGTCTTTGTTATACCCAACAACATCTTCGGAATTATCCAAAGCCTCAGCTGCCATTTTTAAGATTTTCGCAACACGAATTATATGAGCTGAACTGACCACTGGAGCCGTAATCTTTGCCAGCTTATTCTCGTGCATATATTTTTGAGGTGGATAATCGTCCCAGCCTCCAGAATTGTAGAAATAATCCCAAGTACGAATAAGGCCGGAAGCTAAGTTTCGAGTGGTAGAAGTACTTGTGTTTCCTATTAAAAAATCATAATACCGCTTTAATCTGGGGTATTCTTCTTTTAGAAATTTTTCCGACTGGGTTTTGTTCCACAATTCCTGAAATAAATAAATCTGCACCGGAAGCGGCGTGCCGTGATGTATAAAAGCCGATTGCGCTTCGGGTCCCGTTAAATAGGCATTGAGGTTTTCGGTTCCGCGCTTAATATCTAACTGGCTAAGTCCAATACCGATGAAGCCAGAATCCCAAGTGTACAAGCAATCCCACTTACGCCCTGGCGCATGATGCCGAATGTATTGATGTTGTGTATAAATAGGATAAACCACGTTTGTAATTGTGGTGGCTGCCATTCTTTTTTGGCTAAATAAATATTGCTTTCCTTCAGGAACAGTATTGTATTTATACAAATCTTTTTTCGCAGCGGTAAAAATCTTTTCATAATCTATACTTGCTACGCTTTCAAGTCTAGTTTTTACTTCTTCCAAGCTTCCCGAACAAACCATTGCATGTATGGTTTTAGAAGTATTAGGTTCTAAATTTATGGATTGAATTGCGGCATCTGTAAAATGCCCGCCTTTATCACCATAAAACTTAGACTCTTCAGTTGCGTTAAGCTGTTCGTTGAAATCGTTAGGCAAATCTTTTGCGAACCATTCTGCCGTTTTAAAGTCAGGATAGTTCCAGTAAACGCCGTAATACGTATCTGTGTTTTCATATTTCAATATTACGGAAGTAGGAGCTGAACCTTCAATTATTTTTGGGACACTATTCCATTTAATAGGCTCTATTTTAATTGCATCTAAATCATTTTTCGATACAATTGCATAGCCGTCAATAATTAAAGGTGTTCTTGTTTTGGTTTCAACGGTAAGTTGAAATTCGCCTTTTTGTATTTCCCCAATTGATGTTTTAGCAAAATTAAGGTCAGTTGAAGCGGGAAGACTTACCTCAGTATTTACAATTCCGCCTAATTGCAATTTTGCGTTTTCCTCTTTTTCGGTTTTATATCGAATAGCTATTACCGCATCCTTTATATTTTCCGAAATTGAAAATTTATAGGTCACCAAATCGCCTGTTCTCCTTCCAAATCCGTTACCGATCCCACTTCCGTTTACAAGTCCGTTTTCGCGAACTTCTCCGCGCAACATTCCGTCTGGAACCAATTGATCTTTTATCCAAGGGTTTTTAAACGTGAAAGTTTCATAATCCAAAGCATCAAACCAAACACCGTTTTCAGGTAAGTTTACAATTCCGTAAATCAGTGGTATTTCTGGCTTATGTGGAGCCAAAGGCGGAAAGTGCATTGAAGCCATTAAGTGCATCGAAAGGTTTTGAATTGAATCTGTATTATTAACACAGGTCATTGCTATCGCCCTTGCATCGGCATCAATTTTTGCATAGGCTACATCTGCATATACCTTGTCTTTCCATTCTAAGTCGTGGCGATACGAATAGTAATCGAGATTAGGCGAAGCTTCCCAAGGATGAAAATTCGATGTTTTTAAAACGTTGGGAGGTGCAATGGCTTTGTTGTAAAACGATGGAAAAACAGCCAAATCAAAACGAAGCCCATCCTCGGTATTTGGGATATGCGAAATTCCAACGTATTTTTTAGTGTACGGACCCCACTGCGGGAGGCTTAAATCATGGGAGCCTTCACCAATCAGATTTGCATTTTCGCTATTGTTATCTTCACAAGACCCGAAAATGGTAACACATCCAATAATTAAAGCCACCAATCCCGTTACTCCTAATATTCTTTTCATTTCCCTTTAAATTTAAGCGATTTCTACTTCAGAAATAATAGAAAAGCAAGTTGCCTATCTTTTTATTTCTTTGAAACCATTTGTCTAATTTCATCAATATAAAGCTTGGGAACAATGGCCAATACAAATTCCTTTAAACTTGCGCCAGTCATTCGTCTTACCAAAAACCACCAATTGGGTACAAATAAAAACAGAAATCCCAAGGTAACGGCCCAAGCAACCGTCTGTATGGAAACCAGACTGCCCAAGAAAACAAATATTGCCATTATAGCCATAGAAAACAAATTCCAGTAAAACGAAAGGTTTGTGCGTCCCGTTGCTATTACAAGGCTGCCAATTGGGTTGCCCAAACTGCGAAGATACATATACAGCGAAAGGATACGTACCAGTGTTACTATGCTTTCATATTTTGATCCATACAATATATTTACAACTATTGGTGCAAAAATTATAATGCCCAAATACACAAAAAAGTTTAGCGAAGAAATGATGTTTATTAGCTTTAAATAATTCTTTTTGAGCACATGAATGTCTGTTTGGAATTTTGCCAACAACGGGTTTGCAATTTTTGTGATTATCGGATTGATGATTTGTGCCGGTTTAAAAACCAGTTGTTTTGCAAGACTATAACCACCTAATAATTCTGTGCTAAATAGCTTTCCGATAACGATAATATCTAAATCGCGATTAAAATAATTTACAAATTGGCTTCCCACTTCATAAATACCAATCTTTAAAAAGGGCAAGGCTTCGCTTAATTTAAAGTGAAATCGTACCGGATTTAAAAACACGCCTCTAAGCCAAAAGAATAGATTGGGAACCGCATATTGAAACAGCGCTGAAAATATTAATGCGTAAATACCAAAGCCATAAATTGCAAGTATAACTGCTATTCCAAGAGAGAGAATGGCGCAAGTTAATTCAACAATGGCTATTATTTTAAAGTTGAGTTTTTTGTGCTCTATGGTCTTAAATTGGCCACCAAGTGCTGCCGCCAAAACGGCCACAGCCATTATTATAATGAGCTCTGCCAATAATGGTTCGTTGTAAAATGATGCAATATATGGCGAAACGAAAAAGATAATACCAAAAACTAAAACCCCAAAAATTAAATTTATCCAATAAAGGCTGGAGTATTCGTTTTTTGAAATATTTTGCTTGTGAAATATGGCCGATGTTAAGCCCATATCCATAAAAAGATTTATAATGCCCAAAATAAAAAGCGTTAAGGCCATCAATCCAAAATCTGTTTTGTCAAGAAAACGAGCCATGATTGACAATCTTAAAAGCGAGCATACCGCAACACCAATGGTGCCCATTGTGGTCCATTTTACGCCTTTTATTACGCTTCCTCTTATTGGATCCATCTGTATCTTTTAAGTATGTAGCATTGCCTTAAATTCTTCAATGCTATCGTTTGCTGCTATGGCGGCCGATTGGCTTTCCATTTGCTTTCTTAGCGTAACCAAAGTTTCTGGGTTTTGCAGAAAAGCTTCAATCCCACTTAATAAGGATACTGTGTTATTGCCCACAATCTTCCCGTTTACATGTGCTACTACAAATTCTTTGGCCGCTGGGAAATCTGTAGTTATTACAGGGGTATTCAGCATAATTGCTTCACTTAAAACCATTCCTTGAGCTTCATAGGCAGAAGATAGTACAAAACAATCTGCATATTTTATATACGGATATGGATTTTGTTGAAATCCTTCAAAAACCATTATGCTTTCTAGATTATATGACTTCGCTTGAGTTTTTAACGACTCCAAATCGGGACCGTCGCCAATAATATACCATTTAAATGAATATTTTTTCTCGTGGAGTTCTTTAGCAACTTTTAGAATTCTATCAATCCGTTTTTGATTGTTTTCAATTCGTGCAACGGTAACAAAAACTATATCGCTTTTAATTTCTGAATACGGGTTTGAGCCACGTGCTTTTTCAATAATAATCTTTGGGTCGATAAAATTATGAACCAAAAACGATTTATTAGAAAACTCAGGGGCCAACCTATCAAAATCTTCCTTACAGCTTTTTGAAACCGAAACCACTTTATCAAAATTCTTGTAACGTTTCAAAATATACTCGGTGGTAAAGCCCAACTTATCGAGGTCATTGTGAATCCAAGCTATCTTCTGTTTCGCCGTTACAGAGATTTGAACAAAATCGTTTGTCCCCATCTCAGCCTTGTTTTTTGGAATGTCGTTTGAAAATGAAATTGCAGCATCGTACTCGGTTTTTTTATTCCAATTGCCATACAGAAATCGCATCGCTAGTTTTCGAGAAACTTTATCGCCCAAGATTTTTGAAGCCGGCTTAATAACCGCGTAAGCCGCCAAATGATACCAGGAGAGGTGTTTTTTTGCCTCTTTAAAGTTGATGTATAAACATTTCAGAAAGAATGGGGAATGAACCTTTATTTTAGTGTTTAAGTCACTAAATTTTTCGCCGAAATACGGATTAAAGCACACCAGTTCTATTGTAAACTGATTATTCTTTTGAAGTTCAATAAGCAGATTGTACAATGAATTTGCTATTCCTCCCATTTTTAGATGTGGGTTTACAAATAGTATTTTCATTGTAGTTTTCTTTTAAAAAATTTCTAGCTATTTAATATTCCACAAAAATCTACAACTTTAGTTTGAGGTTGTATCTCTAGCCCTTTAAACTCGGTGTGAGCCACCAAAAACACCATAATGTCGCAGGTTTCTGTAGCTTCTGCTACTGAAGTTAAATTAAATTTACTGTGAGATTTTAGGTTTGGTTCAACAAACTGAACATTAAACCCATCGGTTTTTAGTTGTTGCGCAACGTGAAGTGCGGGAGATTCGCGCAGATCGTCAATATTGGGTTTAAAAGCTAGGCCCATACAGGCTATTTTGGCTTCTTTTCCGGTATCTATTTTAAACTGAAGCGCCGTATTTTTTACTTTTTCGATAGCCCATTCGGTTTTAAAATTATTGATTTCGCGAGCCGAACGAATTATTTTCGATTCTTCCGGAAATTCAGAAACAATAAACCAAGGATCAACGGCAATACAGTGACCGCCAACGCCCGTTCCCGGCTGTAAAATATTTACGCGCGGATGTTTGTTTGCCAAATGGATTAATTCCCAAACGTTTATGTTTGCCTTGTCGCAAATCATTGAAAGTTCATTTGCGAAAGCTATTTGCACATCGCGCGATGAATTTTCAACCAGTTTGCACATTTCAGCCGTTTGCGAATTTGTTTTGTGAAGTTCGCCCTTTACAAAATACTTGTAAAACGATACGGCTTTTTCGGTTGACGCTTCATCAATTCCGCCAATTGCGCGATCGTTTTGTTCCAGTTCGTAAATTACATTTCCAGGCAAAACGCGCTCGGGACAATATGCAATGTAAATTTCGCCCTTTAAATCAGGACGCTCGTTAAAGATTATTTCTCGTATTTTGCGCGTAGTGCCAACAGGGCTGGTAGATTCCAAAATAACCAATGCTCCTTTTTGTAATGTAGGAATAATATTTTTTACTGCACTTTCAACATAAGATAGATCTGGCACATGCGCTTCTTTAAAAGGAGTTGGCACCGCTATTAAATAAACATCTGCCGTTACGGGTTTAGTTGCGGCTTTTAGATAGCCTTGTTTAACTACGTGATGCACCAAACCATCAAGTTCGGGTTCTACAATGTGTATTTTGCCCTCGTTTATGGTATCTACTACGTGTTGTGAAATATCTACTCCAGTAACATTTAGTTTTTTACTCGCTATTAAGGCGGCTGTTGGCAAACCAATATAGCCAAGCCCCATCATTACCACTGTGGGTTTATTTTCCATTTTATAACGCTTCTATAAAATTTACAATTCGTTCTGCTGATTTTCCATCTCCGTAAGGGTTGTGCAACATACTCATGCCCTCGTAGTAATCAACATTTGTCAATAATTTTTCGGTTTCTTCAATTATGCTATCGGTATTAGTTCCCAATAAAATTACGGTGCCTTCTTCAACGGCTTCGGGACGTTCGGTAGTAGTTCTAGTTACCAAAACTGGTTTCCCCAAGCTTGGTGCCTCTTCTTGAATTCCGCCACTATCTGTAATAATTAGATACGATTTTTCCATCAACCAAATAAATGCGGGATAGGCTAATGGGGAAACTAAAAATATATTTTTAATCCCGCCGAGAAGTTCATTTACCGGGCCAACCACGTTGGGGTTGAGGTGTACGGGATATATTATTTCAACCTCTGGATGCTTCTCTGCAATTGTTTTTAACGCAGCGCATATACTAATAAGTCCATCTCCGTGATTTTCTCTTCGATGCCCTGTTACAAGTATTATTTTATTCTGAAAATTCAAAATAGTTTTTAAATTTTCAATTTCTGCATCCTTAAAATTTTCGGCATTTACTTTATCAATTCCGTAGAGAAGTGCATCGATAACCGTATTTCCGGTAACCAAAATATTTTCTTCCTTTGTGTTTTCTGCCAAAAGATTACTTTTAGAAAGTTCCGTAGGCGAAAAGTGATAATCTGCAATTTTTCCGGTAAGCTGCCTGTTAAATTCTTCGGGGAACGGATATTGTCTATTAAAGGTTCGTAAACCTGCTTCTACGTGGCAAATTTTTGCACCACTGTAAAAAGCGGCAATGCCAACAGCCATAGAAGTTGTGGTGTCGCCGTGAACGTAAACATAATCTGGTTTAACCTCTTCTAAAACAGGTTTCATATTTTCAATTATGGTAGCTGTTAGCGAGTACAGATTTTGGTTGGGCCGCATTAAATCCAGATCAAAATCTGGTGTTATTTCGAAAAAATCCAATACCTGATCTAGCATTTCTCGATGTTGAGCGGTAACACAAACTTTAGTGACAAAATTTTTGTTCTTTAAAAACTTCTGAACCAAAGGCGCCATTTTTATAGCTTCGGGGCGCGTGCCAAATACAATTAAATTTGTTCTAGACATTAAATATTTTTTGAAGAATCACAATGTTTTTTATTGTTGCTGAAACCTAATCTGCATTAGCATATTTTTTCAGGCTTTTAAAAAGATAAAGCACAAAAAAGACTAAAGAAAACAAAAAGACCAATAGTAATGGGTACTTCACTTTGTTCGAAATATTAATAAATTTCTCTGGTTCCATATTAAAGTTGGCACTTACCAGTTTTATTGGTACAGTATAATCATTTTGCTCTATTTCAAGTTGCTGTAAATACTCTACAAGCTGTCTTTTCTTTTCTACCAAATTGTATTGATCGGCAATATTGTTTACCGATACGGAAGCACCTGCTTTGGGGCCATCAAAGTTCGATTTGATGAGCGAATCCAACTGCGCTATCATTATATAGTGTTCCTTTACCTCAAAATCCTTTACTTCTTTATAGATTTTCTGATACTCTTGCAGATGCTCATTACTGTTAAAATAAGCAAGTAGGTCGTTTACTATTTTCTGTGAAGTATTTTTTCCTTTGGCAAATACCCGTATTCTATGATATTTGTAGTATTTACTGGTTGCCATATTTTCTACATATTCCGAAAAATCTTGATTTTGCGAAATAATTTTAAGAATATCAACATATTGACGCGATTCAGAAATAAAATTGTATAAATCTACAATTGGCTCAATCTCAATGAGTTTTAATTTAGAATAATTGGTGTCTAACACCGTCTTGAGGTAGGCAGAATCCTTAGCAGCTATTTTTAAATTAAGCTCGTTTACTTTATCATAAAGATAATCTACACTTTGAAAGTTTGGAATAACAATTAATTCATTGCTATAAGACTTAGTGGAGGTATAGTCTTTATAAAAACCATAAGCAAGTCCAACAATCACAAGTATTATTATGACTATAAGATACTTTTTAAAGAAATCAATAACTAAGAAAAGGCTTCGCGCTAGACTCTTGGAAAAATCGCCAAACTTTCCTAATAAATACCCTAAATCAACCTCTTCTGATGAGTTTTGTTTTGCCATACCAATTAATATTAAAAATTAATGACTGTCTTTTTTTAGAACAGACTGCAAGCTCTCTTGCCAATCTATATGTTTTAATTTTAACTTATTCTGCGCCTTTGCGTTATCCAAAACACTATATTCGGGCCTTGCGGCAAAAGTACGGTATTGGTTGGTTTTTGCAAGATTTGTATCTTTTAATTTTCCCGTGTGCTGGAGAATGGCCTGTGCAAAGCCAAACCAAGTTGTTTGCCCGCTATTACTGTAATGGTAAACGCCATATTTTGTGGAATCTTGTGCAATTATTTGCAATAAGGCTTCCGCTAAATCATTTGCATTTGTGGGGGCTCCCGTTTGTTCGGTCGTAATTGTGAGTGGTTTTCCCGCTTCGGCGAATTTCAAAATAGTCTTTAGAAAATTATGACCGTATTGCGAATACAGCCACGAAGTGCGTAAAATGAAGAATTTTTCGCAGATTTCTTGAATATAGTTTTCTCCCTTCAACTTTGAAGCTCCGTAAACATTGATGGGGTTTGTAAGATCCGTTTCCGAATATGGCGATTTCCTTTTGCCGTCAAAAACGTAATCTGTAGAAACGTGTAGTAAAACAACATCATTCGCTTTGCAAGCTGAAGCCAAGTTTTTCACGGCTTCTGCATTTATTGCAAATGCTTTTTCTTCTTCACTTTCTGCTTGCTCAACATTTGTGTATGCAGCAGTATTTATGCAATGTGTGAAGTTATTTTTGATGAAATATTTCCGAAGAAAATCTGCATTTTCAATATCTAATTCTTCTCTCGAAACAAAGACAAACTCAAAGTCAGAAAATTCGGCTGCCGCATCCTTTATGCATTTTCCCAATTGTCCGTTTGCGCCTGTAACTAGTATTTTTTTCATGAAAGTACTTCCTCGAAAGTGAGAAGTTCCAAATCTTTTTCGGAAATAATAAATTCTTCCTTTGGAAGATGCCAATCCAGCGCTAAGGTTGCGTCATTATAGATGATTCCGCTTTCTGAGGCTTTATTGTAAAAATTATCGCATTTGTACGAAAAAATAGATTCCTCCGAAAGTGTAATAAAACCATGCGCAAAACCTCTCGGTACAAAGAGTTGCAGGTGCTCCACATCGTCCAAAACAATGGAAAATGATTTTCCGAAAGTCTCGGAATCATTGCGAATGTCAACTACTATGTCCAAAACCTTTCCTTTTACAACGCGAACCAATTTAGCTTGCGCCATTTCGCCGGTTTGAAAATGAAGTCCGCGCAAAACGCCTTTTGAAGAAACAGATTGATTATCCTGCACAAAATCTACTTTTAATCCAGTGGTCTTTTCGAATGCTTTTTGATTATACGTTTCATAAAAAAGGCCGCGTTCGTCTCTAAAAACGTTCGGTTTTATAATAAAACAATCTTTTAAAGGGGTTTTTTGTAGTTCCAAATCTAATCTAGTTGAAGTAAATGTTTTCCGTAGCCGCTTTTCAGTAAAGGTTCTGCAAGCGCTATTAATTGTTCTTTTGAAATATAACCCATTTCATACGCAGCTTCTTCAATAGCGCCAATTTTTAAACCTTGTCGTTCTTCAATAACCTCGACAAATTGAGCTGCCTGCATTAATGATGCAAATGTTCCGGTATCTAGCCAAGCGGTGCCTTTATCGAGTATGCTTACGCTTAGCTTGCCTTGTTTTAAATATTCGTTATTTACATCGGTTATTTCCAGTTCGCCTCGGGCACTGGGTTTTATGTTTTCGGCAATTTTTACTACGCTGTTGTCGTAAAAATAAATTCCCGGAACCGCGTAATTAGATTTTGGTGTTTTAGGTTTTTCTTCAATTGAAAGTGCTTTTCCGCTTTTATCGAATTCCACAACACCGTAGCGTTCGGGGTCTAACACGTGGTATGCGTAAATTACACCTCCATCAGGATTGTTGTTTGATTGCAATAATTCCTTTAAGCCAGAACCGTAAAATATATTATCGCCCAGAATTAAAGCCACTTTATCATTTCCGATGAAATCTTTCCCAATAATAAATGCTTCTGCTAATCCGTTGGGGTTTGCTTGTTCGGCATATTGAAAGTTACAGCCCAGTTTTTTACCATCGCCCAAAAGTTGTTTGAAAAGCGGAAGATCCTGCGGTGTAGAAATAATTAAAATATCGCGAATGCCAGCAATCATTAGTGTTGACAGCGGATAATAAATCATCGGTTTGTCATACACCGGCATTAATTGCTTGCTTACCGCCAATGTTATTGGGTGTAAACGTGTACCTGAACCTCCTGCTAAAATTATTCCTTTCATCTACGTGTTTTTTTTTGACCACGAATACACGAATAGAAGTGTAAAACGAAATCGTTTTTTATATGTTCAAAACAAATCGGAGTGGGAGCCGATTCTAATCAATTTTATGGTTTTTGGAGATTCAATTTGAAACCAAATAATCAAAATATCAGGTTTTAAATGGCATTCCCAATCATCCTTATATTTCCCCTTCAGTTTATGGGGTTTCATAGTCGACGGTATACCCTTAACACCTTTGATTTCAAGCAGATGAAGAACTTCTGAAACTAACGCAAAGTCTGCTCCGCTTCTTTTAAAAATTCTTTTAATATCTTTTCTAAATTTAGAAGTTTCAATTAATTCGTACATCAGTCTCTATCATTCATTATATCTTCTAAATACTTGTCTAGATTAGTAATTTTTGTAAGATTTATATCGTTATGGGCTTCATAAATAGCTTGCTGTGTTTCGGTATTTGGAATATTGCCAACATCTTGGTACAATAAAAACTCAATATAATTATTTAAGCTTCGTTTTTGGGCTTTTGCTTTTGCTTTTACGAGCTCCAACAAATCTTTGTCAAATCTTAATGCTGTTTGTACCTTCATAATATCAATTCTTAAATATTTCTTCAAATATATGCAATAACAACCTGTTATACAAGTGTTATAATTGACCGTGAATACACGAATATTCTTTTATAATTATTCGTGTATTCATGGTTAACATTTACAATCTATCCCGATTATCCAAATACCAAGCAATTGTTTTTTGAATACCGGTTTCAAAATTTTCCTTTGCTTTCCAACCCAATTCACCTTCAATTTTTGAAGCATCAATAGCGTATCTAAAATCGTGGCCGGGACGGTCTTTTACAAAAGTAATTTGTTCTTTATACGATGTATTCTTCGGTTGCATTTCATCTAACAACTCACAAATAACATTGGCAATATAAAGGTTTTCCCGTTCGTTACGACCGCCAATGTTGTAGGTTTCGCCGAGTTTTCCTTCTTCTAAAGCCAAATGTATTCCACTGCAATGATCCATTACATAAAGCCAGTCGCGCACGTTTTTTCCATCGCCATAAATAGGGATGGGTTCCCCAGAAATTGCTTTGCGAATAATCGTTGGAATCAATTTTTCTTTATGCTGGTTTGGCCCGTAATTATTAGAACAGTTTGTAGTTACAACTGGCAATCCGTAGGTGTGAAAATAGCTGCGCACAATAAAATCTGACGATGCTTTTGAAGCGCTATACGGACTATTAGGTGCATAAGAGGTTTCTTCGGTGAAAAGTCCTGTCTCGCCCAAAGTACCGTAAACTTCATCTGTTGAAATATGTAAAAATCTTGCTTTTTTGAATTCCTCTTTTAAATCATTTGGGCCGTTCATCCAGGTTTTATAAGCACTTTGAAGTAAATTGAACGTGCCTACAATATTTGTTTGAATAAATTCCGAAGGACCCGAAATAGAATTGTCCACATGGCTTTCTGCGGCAAAGTGAACTACCTTTTTAAATTGATGTTCGGCAAATAAATTTTGAACCAATTCAGCATCACAAATATCTCCTTTTATGAAGGTGATTTTATGCGAAATATTTTCCAAATTCTTCAAATTTCCGGCATAAGTAAGCTTGTCCAGCACGAAAATTTCGTCTTTTGAATTTTCTAGGACGTATTCCACATAATTGGAACCTATAAATCCTGCACCTCCAGTAATCAGAACTTTATCATTCATTAAAATTAATTTTTAGGAGTGTCTAAAATCTGTTTTAACATTTTATCGGTGATAGAATAGGTAGGTTTCACTCCAGTTGTACCCAATCCGCCCGATGCCAAAGTGCTTCCCGTCTCCAACGGATTATCTGATGCGTAATAGGCATAACGAACTTCCACTTTTGAGCTAATGCTTCGCCGAATTTTTGCCGCTGCTTGTATTGCTTTTTGATAATGTGCACCTTCCATTTCAAGTCCAATTACATTCCACGTTGAATTGTGAAAAAACTTAAGCACATCGCGGTTTTGAAGCGAAGTTCCCAAAACCGAAATCATAGTTCCGGTATAAACATTTACGTCGTCTTCCTCAAAATCACTTTTGTCCAATAGATTTTTAAACGGATAATTGTCTGCGGTGCCTTCAAAAACGTGGGCTGACGGAATCATTATATCGCCCTTTCCGCCTTCTAAAATTCCTGCTTTACCCATAATTGAAACAGAAACTACATTTAATAAATAACGCTTTTTGTTGAAGTCTATGTATGGTTTTAAAAGTTCGTCCATCGTTTCGTACGCTTGTTCGCCAAAAGCGTAATCCATAACCACAATTACTGGTTTTTTTGAATCTTCAACTTCTTTTAAACCTTCGGTGTACGGGCTTTGTTTTATTTTTGAAGTATCAATTATCTGAATGTCGATATTGGTTCCGCTTTGATCTTCAATAAAAATCATTCCTTCAGCCATAGCGGTTTTAGTTACTTTTTCCCGCAGCTTTAAATTCACATTATTGCTTAAAGCCTCAAAAACTTCCATTGGTTTTTTCTTTAAAAACTCTGCAGAAAGTGCTTTTGGTGCGTAAATACTATTCATAACGCTGTGCATGTTCGCGCTAATAATGTGCAACGGCCGTTTTAACAATCCCTTTTCCTGTAGCGTTTGCTTAATGCGAAACGCCCACTGCTCACCGTGAATATGGTGACCCAAGCGCTCGCGAAGGACCGGACTAAAAGTTATTATTCGCTGGTTGTCTGGCAGCACCTCGTCAATTGCCAATTTTCCCAAATAGTAAATGATACTGAAAAAGCGGTTTTCGTTCTTTTCACTTGCAAAAAAAGGATATACGTTTTTTACTTCTTCAAAAGTTCTTCCCAGAAAATTCGCGGTGTGCGTCAATGCAACTTCTTTTTCTTCCTGTGTTAGCTTGCCCTTCTTTAAAACGGCCTGCTCCAGTTTTTTCCAATCGCGAATTACGTCGCCATTTTCGTTTATGAGCACTTGTTTCATAATTTTGTGCGACTCGATAAAAAGGAACGTTAAATGCGTAAGTATATCATAGATTTCCGAACGGCCCCGCGTTACCTCAATATTCATCTGTTCCGAATCTATTCGGTAACAATTTCTGCGGCGTTTTAACGGAATTATTGGCTCAAAATGTGAGTTTTTATAACCTTCATCGCTGGTTAAATTAATAAACCTGCATTCTTCAATTCCGTATGGCAAACGGTCCATTACGTACAATAAACCCTGCAATTCAATTTTGTCATCCGTAATGGAGCCATAAATTTCTGGGCGAAGTGTTAATAATGATTCACGGAGTGTCTCTCCGGAAACTCCCATAGGTTTGTAAAACCCACGGTTAAAAAGGTGGCGCATCGTTATATAAAGCCGCTCAATGGCTTGTGTACTTTCCTGGGCGCGGGTACGGGTATGTGATTTCAATTTATTCATGTGGTGCAAAGATAACACTAATTTTAAGGCTGAATCTTTATTAAAGCATCAGCGATTTTACGGTCGTTTGCAAGTCGTGGCACTTTGTTTTGGCCACCCAGCTTGCCTTGCGATTTCATATACTGCTGAAAACTATCCTTTTTAAGCGAAGTAATTTTTAAAGGTTGAAGTACTTTTCCTTCTATTAAATCGAAGTAATACGAGTTTTGTTGTTGCATTTCGGCATCGAGAAATTCGGCCACTTGTTGAAGATTTTCTGGTTCATTTTCAAATTCTACCAACCATTCGTGATACGGAAGATTTGCTTCCGAAGGCGTTATTTGCGGCGCAACAGTGAATTCCGTTATTGAAAAATTAAACTTTGCAATTGCAGTATTCATCGCTTCTTCAACCTCTTTCCCAATAACGTGTTCGCCAAAGGCTGAAATAAAATGCTTTATTCTTCCCGAAACAATAACGCGGTACGGTTTAGTAGAAGTAAACTGAACGGTATCGCCCAAATTATACGCCCAAAGCCCCGCATCTGTTGAAATAATCATCACGTAATTAATGCCAATTTCCACTTCGCCAATGGTTAATCGTTTTGGATTTTCTTCAAAAAAGGTTGAAGCTTCAATAAATTCATAAAATATTCCTGAATTTAAAAGCAGCAACATTCCTTTGTCTTTCTGGCTATCTTGAAAGGCGAAAAACCCTTCACTTGCTGGGAAAAGTTCGATGCTGTCCACTTTTCTTCCTATTAAATTTTCAAATTTGGCGCGATAGGGTTCAAAGTTTACACCGCCATAAATAAACAAGTTGAAGTTTTTGAAAAGGTCGCCTACTTTCTTCCCCGTATTTTTTTGAAGTTTTTCAAAATACATTTGCACCCACGACGGAATACCGCTGATTACGGTCATGTTTTCGTTTTTGGTTTCTTCTACAACGGCGTCAACCTTAGTTTCCCAATCGTCTATGCAATTTGTTTCCCAACTGGGCAATCGGTTTTTTTGAAGATAGGCAGGCACGTAATGCGCCACAATTCCCGAAAGTCTGCCCAATTTAATGCCGTTCTTTTCCTGCATTTCTGGGCTTCCCTGCAGAAAAATCATTTTACCATCTACAAATTCTGCATTTCCAGTTTCGTTTATATAACACAAAATTGCATTTCGAGCAGCTTCAATGTGATGCGGCATAGATTCCTTGGTTAACGGAATGTATTTTGCCCCCGAAGTTGTACCCGAAGTTTTAGCAAAATAGAGCGGTTTCCCGGGCCACAGCACGTTTTCTTCGCCAGAAACTACACGGTCAACATAGGGTTTTAAAGCTTCGTAATCGCGAACGGGAACGCGCTTTGCAAATTCCTTAAAGGAGTTTATATTTTTAAAATTATGATCTTTTCCGAAGGCAGTATTCTTTGCATCGGCAATCAGTTTTTCAAAAACTTTTTGTTGCGTTTCAACAGGGTTCTTTGCCCATTTTTGAATTCGGAGTACAACAATTTTAGAGAAAATTTTAGCAGAAACGGTCTTTAGAGACATAGGCAATTAATCAAAATCTATAAAATTAGTTGGATTTACGGGGAAGCCATCGCGCCACAATTCAAAGTGCAAATGGGGGCCCGTTGTAAGTTCGCCGGTATTGCCAACGGTGCCAATTACTTCACCGGCTTTAACAATTTCGCCCTGCCCTTTGGTGAGCATCGCGTTGTGTTTATACACTGAAATTAGATTGTTATCGTGTTTTAAAATAATAACATTGCCTGTAGCGGCAGTCCATTCGGCAAAAATAACTGTGCCATCTGCAACTGCTTTAACTGGCGAATCCTTTACCGTTACTACATCTACGGCATAATGCTTTGCTTTAGAATCATACTGTTCTGTAATTGTGCCTTTTACTGGAGCAAAAAGTGAATATTCCTGCACTCGCGGCGCAATTAACGGATTGTATTTATCTTCTTTCGCCACCGCATCGCGAAGTAATGAATCTTTTCGCGAAGTTCGTATTAAAACAGACGGATCGGTTTTGGCAACTTCAATGATAGAATCTTTATTGAAATTAACCGTTTTAACGTCGCCTGTAAGCACTTTTTTAATAGAAGCGAGGTATTGCTCATTTACTGAAAGAATCTGCTGTAGCGAGTCTGTTTTGTAGGTTAATTGTGTAGCTTTCTTTTTTAATGCGGTAGATGAATACCCGGGAATATATTCGCGAAGTGGTGTAAAAGCAATGATTACAGTGGTTAACAAAATAAGGAACAATGCAAAAAGTGTACTGAACACAAATACATTCAACCTGTTTAGTTTAAACGAAAAACGCTCCTCAAAGGTTTCTTCGTTTAAAATTACCAGCCGGTATTTGTGCAGGAGTTTTTTTTTAAACTTTTTGCCCCTTTTTTCTTTTTGAGTCATAATCTGCAATTCCTTTTTACAAATATAAAATAAACTAAAGCGCTATACGCTAAAGTTTCCCTCAAAACGTTGTATCTAAACATTTCTTGTTACCTTTGCTTAATTTAAATTTCGAAATTATGAATGCATTATTTATTCCTTTAGGTGTTATTGGCCCGTGGCAGATTGTATTAATTGTAGTGATTGTATTATTGCTTTTCGGAGGCAAGAAAATTCCAGAGCTTATGCGCGGTCTGGGTAGCGGACTTAAGGAATTTAAGGATGCTTCAAAAGAAGAACCAACAGATAATAAGATAGACGAGAAGAAGTAAATTTTCGTTTTATACTTAAAAAAAGAGCCTTTCAGTTTTAAATTGAAAGGCTCTTTTTTATATAAATACTTTTTAAATTCTACTCAAATTTGGCAGAATTCAAGATAGATTCCAGCTCAAATTGAAGATCTCTTTTTGATACTGCCGGGGCATACGTAAACCCTTCTAAAATTAAATAACGATTGTTTTTCTCGTCGCGCACGGCGTAGTTTACAAAAGGACCGCCCATCCAGTCGTCTTTTACTTCCCAGGTACCCTTTGTTTCATACGCAAATTTTCCATCAATTTTTGTTGTGAAAAGATAGGGAGCGTAGGCATCTTCGGTAACAAACTGGCCGTCATCTTCAACGGGAAGCAGTTTGCTGCCTATAGAATCACGAATTTTTATAATGTCTCCAACTGCTGTACTGTCGTTGGTAATCATTGATAATGGCACTTGATAAACAAGTATGTTAGTTGTGCCGTCTTTTAAATCTTTCCGCATCCAGAAAAAACTGTCCGTAGCTTTTGCAATTCTGTATGCACTGGGAATTTGCAGCGAAACACCCATCACATTTTTAAGCGAATCGGTTTTCATTAGTGAAATAGCGGTTCTGCGTTGGCGTTCCTTTATTTCGGAAGCGTGAAATTTTTCAATAATTTGAGCTGCATTTTTATTGATGAGTTCAACTAATTTCTCTTCGGAAGGAGCTTTAATTATTGCCCCAGTTTGTGGTTTGGCATATTCGTTGGTCGCAATGGTTACTTTTTCTTCTTCGCTTATAACTACATATAAAAAAAGCCTATTGCTGCGAGCGAAACCAGAAAAGCCTTCGGGAGGCATTTGGTTCATTGAAAAAAGTGGTTCGTCCTGCGGAAGACCATCTGTAGGAGCTGCGAAGTTATTTCGAATGGCCTCACCTACTACCCCATTCCAAAGATCGTTGGGCGTAATAATTTGAAGCGCATTAATGTTTCCTACAGAATTGGGAACAAGTGATTTGTCTTTAGTGCCACTACTGTTGCACGATGCAAGTGCAACAAAAAGCGATAACAATGCAATAGTAAATAGTCTCATTTAAAGGATGTTTTTTTGGAACTATCCTTTGTGAATTTTAAGTTTAGTTCCAGGCTTTAAGTTAGTACCACTAATATCGTTCCATTTTTTGATATTTTGGACCGAAACTCCAGGAAATTTTTGCGAAATGCTCCACAAGGAATCGCCATTGCGTACGGTATAGGTTCTATCTGAAGTATTACTGGATTGCACCGGCGTGTTTCTGGCAATATCTTGCGTACTTTTTCGGGGGTAAATAATTAAATTCTGACCCACTTTTACTGTGTTATTGCGCATGCCATTCCATCTTCTAATTTGGCTAACGCCTACGCCATATCTTTCAGCAATTCTTCCCAAATAATCCCCTCTTTTTACACGATAACGTAGTTTCTCTGGTTGCTCGTATAATTCGGGAAGTGGTTTTTCAGCTTCCTCCTGCTCTATTTGTGCAAATGTATATATTGCATCTTCGTTGGTTACAAATGTGCCTACTGCCGTTAGCGGAAGTCGCAATACATAGTTTTCATTTTTTATAACCGGAATAATTCCCAACTTATAGGAAGGGTTAAGAAACTCAAGCTCTTCTTTATCAAGATTGGTGAGTTTTGCAACTTGATCTAATGTAATTTGTTGCTTAACGCGAATGGTATCTGTAGCTACAAATGGAATTCGTGCCGATTGTTTTTTAAAGCCGTGTTCCTGTGCGTATTCAAAAATGTACATCGTTGCTAAAAACGCAGGCACATAACCAGCAGTTTCACGTGGAAGAAAGCTGCGAAGACTCCAATAATCTGTCTCTCCGCCCGAACGACGAATTGCCTTTGAAACATTTCCAGGACCCGAATTGTAGGCTGCAAGTGCTAAATCCCAATCGTTAAAACTGTTGTTTAAGCTTTTTAAATATTTACACGCAGCTTCTGTAGCTAAATACGGGTCTGAACGCTCATCAACATAAGAACTTACATCAAGTCCAAACATTTTACCAGTTGGGAACATAAATTGCCAAAGCCCCGTAGCCCCAACTCGAGACCGAGCCTTCGGATTTAATGCCGATTCAATTACGGCTAAATATTTTAGTTCCAAGGGTAGGTTATGCTTATCTAATTCCTGTTCAAACAACGGGAAATAAAATTCACTAAGCCCCATTAAACGCTCTAATCCTCTGCGGCGATTTTTTAAGTATTGCTTAATAACACTTTCTAATGAAGGATTGTATTCAACTTTAAACGGCGTACGCGCATCTAGCTCTTTTAAGCGTTGCTTGAGCAATTCAGTAGGGAGTTCATCGTAATCTACTGGGTCAAAATTCTGGTTTGTAACACTGTTATATATGTCTTCAAAAAGATCAGATTTGTAAAGTTCCTTTAGCCATAAGCTGTCTTTTTTACGTGCCAAGGCCATATCTTGAAGATCATAAACAATGCTATCTTTAAAAGAAGTAGCCACTACAGTTGCAGGTAATTCTTCCGAAATTTTTGTCACTTTAATAGAATCAACAACCTGAATTTCTTTGGTGTTCAGCCTTTTATTTTGTTTTTTACCCACTTGGGCAAAACTAATACTGCAGGCCAGCAACAGTATAAAGAGAAAGATTTTATTTAGTTTCATCAGCTATTAATTGCATTTGGGGATTTTGGCAAGTACGCCTGATTATTACTCCTTTTATCAAGGGTTTCATTTTTTAACTAGTCAACAGTTGAAACGCCTTTTGAAATAAAAAATTTTATCAAAAATAATCTTTTCGCGAAATTACGCAAATTTAATACTCAAAAGCCTAATCTGATGCTATTTAACTTTTATGCCAACAGTGCTTTTATACCCGGCAGCGTTTTTCCTTCTAACATTTCGAGCATTGCGCCGCCTCCCGTTGAAACATAACTTACTTTATTTGATAGGTTAAATTGCTGAACCGCCGCTACCGAATCGCCGCCGCCCACTAACGAAAACGCCCCATTTTCAGTTGCTTTAGCGATATTCTGACCCAGAATTTTAGTGCCTTCAGCAAATTTTTCCATTTCAAAAACACCTACGGGACCGTTCCATAAAATTGTTTTAGAATTGGCTAATACATTAGCAAATATTTCATTGGAATCAGGACCCGCATCCAAACCCATCCAACCATCGGGAATGTTATTTATTGATGAAATCTTTGTATTGGCAGTTCCCGAAAAATCATCGGCAATAACCGCATCTACTGGTAAATGTACCGAAACACCCTTGTTTTTTGCCATTTTCAAAATTTCGAGTGCCAAATCTTGCTTATCATCTTCAACTAATGAATTTCCTATTTTACCGCCTTGCGCCTTTATAAACGTGAAAGCCATTCCACCGCCAATAATTAAATGATCAATTTTATTGAGAATGTTTTCAATAATGGTAATTTTTGAAGAAACTTTTGCGCCGCCTATAATAGCTGTCA
Source organism: Aequorivita vitellina (assembly GCF_022008365.1). GTDB lineage: Bacteria > Bacteroidota > Bacteroidia > Flavobacteriales > Flavobacteriaceae > Aequorivita > Aequorivita vitellina. The sequence goes on along the minus strand of NZ_JAIRBA010000001.1, from coordinate 138,800 downwards.
CTGGCTTTTCATTACTTTCCAAAACTTTTTTTACGTTTTCTATTTCCGAAGCCAATAAGAGTCCGAAGCATTTATTCTCTGGAAAAAACTCAGCGATAATTGCAGTGGAGGCGTGTGCTCGGTGCGCAGTTCCAAAGGCATCATTAACGTAAACATCGCCAAATTTTGAAAGTTTTTCGGCAAAAGCACGATCTCCGTTTGTTTCTTCTTCGTAATAACGGAGGTTTTCAAGTAAAAGAATTTCACCAGATTTTAAAATTCTTACCGCTTCTTCAACCTTCGGCCCCACACAATCATCCACAAATTTCACTTGAACTCCCAAAATTGTAGATAAAGGTTTTAAAATATGTTGAAGTGAAAATTCAGCTTCTCTATTTTTTGGTCTTCCCAAATGCGACATTAAAACACAACTGCCCCCGTCTTCTAAAATTTTCAAAATAGTAGGTTTGGCGGCACGAATGCGCGTATCGTCTGTTACGTTGAAGTCATCGTCAAGCGGCACATTAAAATCTACACGAATCAATGCCTTCTTGCTTTTAAAATCTATGTCGTTTACGGTTTTCATCTCTATAAATTTAGGCTGCAAATATACTCCTTTTCATTTTTAAATCCCTTTTAGAAATTCATTGAAAATAGTGCTTTCATACAATTAATACGAATTAAATGTCTAAAATTTTCAGTCCTTAAAAAAGCATAAAATTGATTAGATTTGCGAATGGATTTTTCAGAAGTAATAGGCCACCAACATATAAAATCGCATCTTTCAAAAACTATTGAAAACGGCAGGATTCCGCACGCCCAGCTGTTTTCGGGCGTTAATGGTAGTGGTTTGCTTCCTATGGCAATTGCGTATGCTTCGGCACTTTTATGCAGTCATTTTAAAAAAGATAGCGACGCCTATTTTGCCTGTAAAAGCAAAGTTTCAAAATTGGCACATCCCGATTTGCATTTTGTCTACCCTGTTAATACCAGCGATATTGCGAAAAAGAATGCTATTTCGGACAATTACGCTGAAGCTTGGCGAAAATTCGTTTTAAATAATCCGTATGCTTCACTTTTTGAGTGGCTACAAAGCCTTGGGATTGAAAATAAACAGGGAAATATTAGTAAATATGAAGCTGAAAATATTTCAAAAAAACTTTCGCTAAAAGCCTTTGAAGGTGGATATAAAGTGATGATTATTTGGATGGCAGACAATATGAACGGGGAATGTGCCAACAAAATTTTAAAATTGGTTGAAGAACCAACGGATAAGACCGTGCTTTTACTGTTAACCGAAAAGGAAGGCCAAATTATTACTACAATTAAATCGCGTTGTCAAAAACTAACTTTTCCACTTCTTTCGGAAGCCGATATTTCAGAAGCTTTAATTAAAAGTTTGCAAATAAAGGAAAATGTGGCAGTCCAAATGGCCCGCAGAGCGCGTGGCGATTATAATAAGGCATTACAATTACTGGACGAAACTGGAGAAGACGAAGTTTTTGAAAAGTGGTTTATAAGTTGGGTGCGCACCGCCTTTAGAGCCAAAGGAAACAAAGGGGCTATCAACAATTTGTTAGAATGGAGTGACGAGTTGGCGAAACAGGGCCGCGAAACACAAAAGAAATTTTTAGCCTATTGCACCGACGTTTTTAGAGAAGCACTTTTAGATAATTATGGCGCCCATTCACTATTGTACTTTGAAGCGAATGACGCCTCGTTTTCACTTAACAAATTTGCGCCCTTCGTGCATCAAAATAATATTTTTGAAATAACTACCGCCTTGGAAGATGCAACTTACCACATTGAACGAAATGGAAATGCGAAAATAATCTTCACCGATCTATCCATTAAATTAACGCGACTAATTCACAAAAAAGAATTGGTATAAATATTTGTTATCGAAATAACATTTTAATAGAATTTTACTATAGAAAGAGCTCTATTTAGAGCGTTATAATCGAGTTTTCACCAAATTTTTAGGGGAACACACTGCATTTGAACGCAAACCCTCTTAAAACAGCTTAAAATTAGTTATTTTGTCTTTCTAAAGCAATAAATATGCGAAGAATACTCCTTTGATTGAATTGCCTTTAAATTTGATACTAATCCAACCCAAAGCGCGTTTAGCGAAAATTTTCTTCCAGAAATATACTTTTCAGAAAGTAGACTTACATAAAACGAATCAAAAATCATAGGTTTCGTTTTTTCTAAAATAAAAGCCTTTGAAAAAATATTTTGAATAGATTTTTTAGAAAAATGCCAGAGATGGCGAGGTGCATCATAAGCCGCCCAAAACATTCCGTAATGATCGGCATCGTAACTTTTAAAATTTGGAACTGCAATAATCAATACTCCGTCAGGTTTAACTAACTTCGAAAGTGCTAAAACGGTTTCATCCAAATTAGGAATATGTTCCAAAACATGCCAAAGAGTTATTACATCAAATTGTTTTCCCTCAAAATGTTTTAGTGAGGATTTTAAATGTATTCCTTTTTCCAATGCCAATTTAGAAGCATTTCTGTTTGGTTCCATGCCATTCACCGCCCAACCATTTTCTTTAGCAGCTCTTAAAAAATCTCCGGTTCCGGCACCAACATCTAGTAATAATCCAATGGTTCCAGTTTGTTCAAGTATTAACTTAACCTTCATTTGAAGTGACCACTTTTTCACGAGTTGATATAAAAATGAAAATAAGCCCTTTTTTTTATCAGTATGCGAAATGTATTCATCACTTTCATAATACAAGGGAAGATCTTCAGATTTCGGCATTGGAGTGGTTCTTAAAAAATCCATCTCAGCATTACATACTAGATTAAAAACTTCGCCAGTAACTAAATTGTCCTTAACTGATAAATATATTTTTTCGTGATTTTTCAAAATGCAGGTTAGATTATGAAGAATTATTTCGAGCCCAAAAACTATTTTTAATATTGTTCCACGTGAAACAACAACGCTAACGTCCCATATATACTAGAAGCACCGATACATCATTTGGAGAAACGCCGCTTATACGCGATGCTTGCGAAACAGTTGCAGGTTTTATTTTTGTAAGTTTCTCTCTCGCTTCATAAGAAAGTGATTTTAATTTTGAATAATCAAAGCTTTCTGGGATTTTCAATCCTTCCAATCTGTTCAGTTTATCGGCATTGTTTTTTTCTTTCGCTATATAACCCGAGTATTTTACTTGAATCTCGGCTTGCTGAATCATTTCATCATCCAATTCATTTTCGTCGATAAATTTTTTAACTGAAGCCACTGTTTTCATATCTTCCATATTCACTTCAGGACGCGAAAAGAATTTAAACATTTTATCGCTCTGTTGAACCAAAGCAGAATCTCGTTCTTTAAAAATAGGATTTATTTCATCGGGCGCAACACTCGTGTCTTTGAAGAACTGCACAAATGCGTCAGACTTTTCACGTTTCTCTTCCATTTTGCGCATACGTTTTTCACTAGCCAAGCCAATGTCAAAAGATTTAGGCGTTAATCTAAAATCTGCATTATCTTGACGAAGTAATGTTCTGTATTCGGCTCGCGATGTAAACATTCGGTACGGTTCTTCTGTTCCTTTTGTAATAAGATCATCGATTAATACCCCAATATAGGCTTCATTCCGTTGTAAAATAAAGGCTTCCTTTTCATGCACCTTTAAATGTGCGTTAATTCCGGCCATTAATCCTTGCGACGCCGCTTCTTCATAACCCGTAGTACCGTTAATTTGTCCTGCGAAATAAAGTCCGGAAACCAATTTGGTTTCAAGGGTATGTTCTAACTGTGTTGGTGGGAAGTAATCGTATTCAATAGCATAACCTGGACGGAACAATTTTACCTTTTCAAAACCAGCAACTTTTCTCAATGCTTTAAACTGAATATCTTCTGGCAAAGAAGTAGAAAAACCATTAATATAATACTCTACAGTATCCCAGCCTTCAGGTTCAACAAACAGTTGATGTCTTTCTTTATCGGCAAAGCGATTAATTTTATCTTCAATGGAAGGACAGTATCTTGGTCCTAAACTTTGAATTGAGCCATTAAACATTGGCGACCTATCAAAACCTTCACGCAAAATATCGTGAACATCGAGACTGGTATAGCTCATATGGCAGGAACGTTGCTTTTTTAAAGTTGTGGTTTCATCAGAATATGAAAATTTCTCAGGAATTGCATCACCCGGTTGCTCAATCATTTTGGCGAAATCCAACGAACGGCCATCGACTCTTGGGGGCGTTCCGGTTTTCATTCTTCCTGCTTCAAAACCTAAATCAATTAAATCCTTTGTTATTCCTGTTGAAGCTTTTTCACCCGCACGGCCTCCGCCAAATTGCTTTTCACCAATGTGAATTAATCCATTTAAAAAAGTTCCATTTGTCAAGACAACACTTTTCCCTCTTATTTCTAAACCAAGAGAAGTTCGAACTCCTTTTATTATTCCATTTTCAGAAATTATGCCCGAAATCATTTCTTGATAAAAATCTAAATTTGGAGTGCCCTCTAGCATTAATCTCCAGGTTTCGGCAAATCGCATCCGGTCACTTTGAACACGTGGACTCCACATTGCGGGACCTTTGGACTTGTTCAACATTTTAAACTGGATAGCGGTTTTATCAGATACAATTCCACTGTAACCACCCATAGCATCAATTTCGCGAACAATCTGTCCTTTGGCAATACCCCCCATAGCAGGATTACAACTCATTTGAGCTATATTTTGCAGGTTCATGGTAACTAAAAGCGTTTTGGAACCCATATTTGCTGCAGCAGCGGCAGCTTCAGAACCTGCGTGACCACCACCAACAACTATAACATCATATTCTTCTTGAAACATATTCATTCTCCATTGTTCCACGTGGAACATATTAAACTTAAATTTTTTTTAGGGGGCGCAAATTTACAATAAATATCTTATATATAGTTATTTAGATTTAGAACTTAAAACTAAATACTAGATAGCAACCGAAGCGCTGCATTTTCCTTTTTGCGCATCTGTGTTTCCTCGCTTTCTGTTTTGTCTTTATATCCACAGAAATGAAGAATCCCATGAATCATTACCCGGTGAAGTTCTTCAGTAAAACTAGTTTTAAAATCAGTAGCATTGTCTGCAACACGCTCCACTGAAATAAAAATTTCGCCGTTAATTTGCTTCCCAAGACCATAATCAAAACTTAAAATATCAGTAAGTGTATCGTGATTTAAAAATTCAATATTTAATTTGTGTAAATACTCATCATCACAAAAAACGTATAGGATTTCACCCAATTCGCAACCTTCAGAAATTATAACATCCGTAATCCAATTAATAATTTTTGGCGTGTTCTCTAAGCTAAAATCGGTTTCAAAATTAAACTCAATCATTGGTCTCCTTAAAATATTCTTGCACCTTATTTTTGTAATCTTGGCGCAAAGGTAAGGCCTCACGGTTTAATATTTCGGTAGTATTAAAGTATTTTTTTATGTCCTCGGGAGCAAGCTGCACATTGTTGTGATAATCTCTTTTATTTGTTTTAGATTCTCTTCTATTTTCTTGCCCCTGTTCTAGTTCTGCATTATCCAATTTTAAGAATTCATATTTTAAATTAAGCATTTGCTGAAGCGTATTTTCATTAAAACCCTTGTCCAACAATTGTTGTTCAATTCCTTCCATTTTCCTCAACAAATTACCTCCATTTCCCTTTAAACCCTCTTTGTTTAATCTGTCTTGAAGTTGTTGGCGTAAGTTCTGTTGTTGCTTGTAAATCTCATAAAGCTCGCCATTCATTTTTTCACTCTCGCCATTTCCGTTTTCTCCTTTCCCATCTTTATCGCCATTTTTACCGTCAGATCCATTTTCTCCATTATCACCTTTACCATCGCCACTTCCTTCGCTTTCCCCTTCACCCTCACCTTCTCCTTTGCCTTCTCCTTTGCCCTCACCTTTTGAGCCCTTTTTACCCTTCTCAATTCCCTCTTTCATCTGTTCGTTTAGGCTTTCTTGTTTCTTAATAATATCCGGAAGCTGAAAACCCTCTCCACTACCTGAACCTGGGCTTGGCATACCTTTTCCAGAGCCGGAACCCATAGCCATAGCCATCTGCATTTGCATGTTGCTTAAAATATCGCTTAATAACACAGCCAAATCATTAGCCCCTGTAATTGTATATTGCTGATTTCCAATGCCTTGCCGAGTTTGGTTTTGTGCCAATCGCTCCAAAGATTTGTCAATATTGTACTGAATTTCAGTTAGCGACGAATTTATTTGTGTTCCAAGCAAGGGTTGACGTAATGAAAGCGCAAATAAGCTATCATCAATATGTTCAAAATTGGTTTTTAAATCGTTTTGAATATTCAATTTTTTACCAAAAATAGGATTGCCGTATTCAATCTTTTTGAAGACTTCCATCAAATCTTCTTGCTGGAAAGAGAAAACAACCAAGTTATCAACTATCTGTCGAAGCATTTTTACGTCTTCATCAATAGATTCCATTTGGCCAGCTTGCATTTGCATTTGCATTGCTTTCCCCATTTGTTTCATTTTTTGTCCAGCCTTTTTTTGATTTTTTCCCGCTTCATTAGGTTTCTTTTCACCCAACTTATCAGTGGCCTTTTCCTGCTCTTCATCAATCTGCTGTTCGCTTGGTTTATCTTTTGGAATGTCTAAAGGTTTCTTTAAATTCTCGTTTTCCTTTTGAAGCTCTTCCATTTGCTTTTTATGCTCCTCAAACTTTTCATTTAATTCTTCCTGGGCCTCCTTGGTGTTTTCTTCGGAGGGTTTGTCTGCAAGTTTTTCTTGTTCTTCACCCAATTCATAAAGTTGCTCCGCTAATTTCTCAGCTTTCTTTTCAACGTAATATCGTTTAGTCAATTCAAGTAATTGATCCAAATTCTTCTCTTGATTCTTGTTTTGTTTTGAAAGGTCCTCAAGTTTTTCAGTTAAATCTTCCTTTTGAATTTTTTCAAGCAATTTTTCCAATTCCTCGAGTAATTTTTCATTCTCTTTTAACTGTTCTTCATTTTCATCCAATCGCTTTTCAAGTTCTTCTTTAAACGGATCTTCTTCCTCCTTCTCAGGTTGAAAATTTTGCAGTTCTTCTTTCAATTCCTTCGAAAAATTCTTCATCATTTCCTCTTGTTGCTTTTGGCGCTTTAGGAAATTTTGGAGTTTCTTTTTGTCGTTGTAATTAAGATCATTCTTCTCTTTTTGCGTTCGCGACAATTCCTCCAAAGTTTGTTTTTGGTCCTTAAATTCTTCCAAAGATTTGTCTAAACCTTTTATCGCGTTTTGCTGATTTTGAAGCTGCTCATTTTCCAATTCTTCTTTTGTGAGTTTTCTGAAGGAATAAACTCCGGATTTTGAAGATTTGTAATTGTGAATAGCGTCGTTGTCAAAAACTTCAAAATAGTACTCGTAAGCAACGCCTTCTTCCAAAGAAAGGTTTCCCGGAAAAGCATATGTAAACTGGTCAAAGTTTGTTTTGTTTAGTGGCAATGCTTCTGTTTTAGCCTGCTTTTCGTCGCCTTCGGGGAAATAGACCAATCGCAACTTTGTGAGTCCGTAATCGTCCGAAATCTGTCCCAAAAAGAAAACCCGCTGACTATTCGTGCTGTCTTGTTTTGATTGAACCTCAATTTCAGGAAACTGATCTTTCACCACATTTAAAGTAAAAGCAAGATTTTCATAATCTTTCAATTTTTCGTTGGAAGTGGTAATAGCATAATCAAGCTTGCGGTAAATTCCCTTTTCAAAATTGAAGTTCTCCCCTTTCGATTTGAAGTAAACTGCGGTGTCTGAAGTTTTCAAAGTTACCAACTTTGTATTTTTTGTAGCGACGTTCCATTTTACTGTGGTTCCCTCGGGAATAGTAGCATTACCGGTGCTTTTCAAGGTTTCATCTCTTTTGCCGGTATACGAAGGATAATCTAAATACATTTCAAAATTAAGTAGCGAGGGGGTTTTTACAACATCTAAAGTGTAATTGCGCGAATTCACTTTATTTGCCTTTAAATTGAAATCTATGGATTCCACAGGTTGTTGAAAAGTATATTCAAACAATCCGGGCGCTGTCTGCTGCATATAATAAGTTTCGCCACTATAATTGATGCTCGCATTTTCGGGAATAGTGTTTCCCTGTGTTCTAATTTTTAAAGTGAAAGGTTTGTTTTCTACTGCGTTCAATTCGTTATTCATAACAATAAAAGCGAAAGGTGCAGGTGGCTCAAATGCCGTGTCGTAATGCACAACACGTTTGTAACTGCTCGAAAAAATATCCATTCCGCCCAAGACGCTAAATGCTAAAAACACGAAAATTGGAATGGCAGCGTATTTTAGATATTTAGCATTCTTTTTAAAATTTACGGCACTTTTAAAAGGAACAGGTTTCAGTTCGATGGCTTTTTGGTCAATGCTTGCCGCAAGCAATTCACTTTCACGTTGATTTTGATTTAGCTGAATTACATTGAGCAATTTATCGCTAACCTCAGGAAAATGGTTGCCAATTATTTTTGAAGCTTCTTCGTAATTAATTCCTGTTTGAAGTTTGAAAAGTTTCGCCAGCGGAAAAGCTATAAACCTAACAAACAAGCCCAATTCAACAATTATAAAAGCCCAAAACAGCAACTGTCTTCCCAGTGGGCTCAGCCATAAAAAATATTCAATAAGTAGTGTGAGCAGTAAATACAGCAACCCAATGGCAAAGAAAAGAATGGTTCCTTTAATCAGCTCATTTGTGTAGTATTTTTTAATAAATTCCTCCAGTTTTTGCTGGATGATGTTAAATGTGCTCATAAATTCTTTTAAAGACAGGAATCTCACCTGCCAAATTTTATAACAATAATCTACCTCCGCAATTTTAGAAACCTTGCAGGAGGAGCTAAAATACAATAATATTTTGTGCTTACCACGGCACAATAATCACTCCAAAAAAAGAAAAAACCGCAGCGTGCAATAACTTTAAAAAACCGTAGCATAATTGTACCTTTGCAACTTCATAAAAAGAATGTAAATTATGTCTCAAAAAGTTCGGGTGCGTTTTGCCCCAAGTCCAACTGGTCCTTTACATATTGGTGGTGTTCGCACTGCTTTGTTCAATTATTTATTTGCGAAAAAGCACGGTGGCGATTTCCTTTTGCGAATTGAAGATACAGACCAAACCCGTTATGTGGAAGGTGCCGAGGCGTATATTATTGAAGCCTTAAATTGGTTAAACATTTCTTATGACGAAGGCCCCGAGAAAGAAGCTAACTATGGCCCGTACCGCCAAAGCGAAAGAAAAAATCTATACAAACAATACGCAGATAGGTTGCTTGAATCTGGAAACGCATATTACGCTTTTGATACAACTGAAGAATTAGACGCACACCGCAAAGACCACGAAGCCAAAGGAAAAACTTTTATTTACAATTGGCACAACCGTTTAAAACTAAAAAATTCACTTACTTTTTCCGCGGAAGAAACGCAGCGAAAAATAGCGAATGGCGAAGAATATGTAATTCGTTTTAAGTCGCCCGAAGATGAAACGCTTTATTTAAACGATATTATTCGCGGCAGCATGCAAGTGGAAACCAATGTTCTCGACGATAAAGTGCTCTTTAAAAGCGACGGGATGCCAACTTATCACTTGGCAAATATTGTAGACGATCATTTAATGAAAATTACCCACGTAATTCGCGGCGAAGAGTGGTTGCCATCTTTGGCGCTGCACGTTTTATTATACCGCGCTTTTGACTGGAATGCCCCTCAATTCGCACATTTACCGTTGATTTTAAAACCAACTGGCAACGGAAAACTCAGCAAACGCGATGGCGATAAAATGGGTTTCCCAGTATTTCCTTTGGAATGGAAAACCGCTGAAGGTGATGTATTTTCCGGCTATCGCGAAGATGGCTATCTACCCGAAGCAGTACTTAATATGCTCGCTTTTTTAGGTTGGAATCCAGGAACCGAGCAAGAAATTTTTAGTTTATATGAATTGGTTTCTGCATTTGAATTAGATCGCGTAAATAAAGCAGGTGCTAAGTTTGATCCCGAAAAAACGAAATGGTTTCAGCATCAATATCTTCAAATGGTAGATGATGAAAAGCTCGCCGAAGATTTTTCCAAATTTTTAAGTGAAAAAAAGGTTTCGACTGCGCTCGATCTAACAACGATCGTTTCTCTTTTAAAAGAACGCGCAACATTCGTAAGCGACCTTTGGGAACAGGGAAGTTTCTTTTTTGAAGCCCCACAAACCTACGACGCCAAAGCATCCGGCAAAGCATTTAAAGCGGATACCCCTCAAATTCTACAGCAGGTAATTTCAATTTTAACTGAAACTGAAGATTTTTCAACAGAAAACTTATCAGAAAAAGTTAAGGGATGGATTACTTCAGAAGGTATTGGTTTTGGAAAAGTAATGATGCCGTTGCGTTTAGCACTGGTCGGTGAAATGAAAGGGCCGGAAGTTTTCGATATTCTTTTCATTTTAGGAAAAGAAGAAAGTATTTCAAGAATTGAAAATGCTATAGAGTTTATAGGTTAAAAGTAAATTACTCCGCTTAAAATTACAGTGGAACTATTTCCTTTAAAACTATTGTTTTCTAAATTTCTCTTATTCAATGCACTTAATATATTTGTTAAGCCATAATGATATTGTGCACTTAATCGAAAATGCTTAAAGCCGCCGGTAATACCTGCAGCTATTAAAGCATTGAATTTTGAAATATCTTGAATTTCACTAGCAGTTAAGGTATTATAACCCGTAAGCACATAATTTTCGAATCTATTATTATTCAATTTCATCTTACCATTTAAACCAAAAATAGGTCCCAATTCAAGACTTAAATGGTTAACAATTATGTTATAGCTTCCAATTAATTTAAACGTTACCCCGTGAATAGTGTAACCAATATATTGCGTGTCTGTGTTTAAAAGATCGTTGCCTTCAATTCCAACGGCAGCATTTAGAAAACTAATTCCGTAAATTAAATCGAAATTATTTCTAAACGCACCGCGCGTAGTAAAACCTGCGCTAAAACCTTCTCGTTGTTCGGTTACCAGATCGTTTGTATGTATATCAAAAAGCAGTATTCCAGCTTGTATTCCAAGAAAATTATAGCTGTCGTAGTTGCGTTGTGCACTTGTTTGTTGAAAAGATAGCAGGAAAATTGTAGCAAAAAGTAACTTAGAGAGACTCATATATGGGGAATAAAAATGAGGCGTGAAAATAGCTTTAATTTTGTATCTTCCACGAAGTATAAATAATTAATATTTAAAAAATATGGGTGGGTTTATTTTGGTGCCAATCGTAATAGTTGGTTTGTTTATTTTATTTGCGAGCTTTTTTACCGTTAAACAACAAACGGCCGCAATAGTAGAACGATTTGGAAAATTTTTAAGCATTCGGCATTCTGGTTTGCAATTAAAGATTCCCGTAATCGATAAAATTGCTGGGCGTATTAATCTTAAAATTCAGCAGTTAGATGTTATAGTTGAAACAAAAACGAAAGATGATGTTTTTGTTAGACTGAAAATATCAGTTCAATTTCAAGTTTTGGAACAGAAGGTTTACGATGCGTTTTACAAATTGGAAAACCCCCACGATCAAATTACCTCGTACGTTTTTGATGTAGTGCGTGCCGAAGTACCGAAGATGAAATTAGACGATGTTTTTGAAAGAAAAGACGATGTAGCTATTGCTGTAAAGGCAGAGTTGAATGAAGCTATGAGCACGTACGGATACGACATAATTAAAACATTAGTTACCGATATTGATCCAGATATTCAAGTAAAGGCTGCAATGAATAGAATTAACGCTGCCGAGCGCGAAAAAGTTGCCGCAGAATTTGAGGCAGAAGCAGAACGTATTAAAATTGTAGCTAAAGCCCGCGCAGAGGCTGAAAGCAAGCGTTTACAAGGGCAAGGTATTGCAGACCAGCGTCGTGAAATTGCACGCGGTTTAGAGGAAAGTGTAGATGTTTTAAACAATGTTGGTATTAATTCGCAGGAAGCTTCGGCTTTAATTGTTGTTACACAACATTATGACACACTACAATCTATTGGTGAAGAAACAAATACCAATTTAATTTTAATGCCAAATTCACCTCAAGCAGGTAGTGAAATGCTCAATAATATGATTGCCTCTTTTGTAGCGAGTAATCAAATTGGTGAAGAAATGAAGAAGAAAAATCTTGAAAAAGGTATTGTACATAAAAAGAAACCAAAACGGGAAACCCCGCCACGACCAGAAGAAGGTGAAGATTTAAATTACTAAAATGTGTTTATTAAAACGAGTAGAGCCCTTCAAAAAAATTGAGGGGCTCTACTTTTTATTTTAAACATTTTTAATCCTCGTATTCTTTCTTTTTAACCGGTTTTATACCTATCAATTTATCTACAACTTTTAAAACGAAAGCTTTTTTTATTATGGAACCTAAAGTACTTGCAATAAGATTGATGGGTGAAAAGGTTTCGCTCATAGTTTCTTTACTTTGATTTAAACCGAGCTTCACTTCCTCTAAGTCAATTTGCGACTTAAGTCTAAGGTATTTCAAATCTCTATCTATTTCTTCAAAAGTTGTATATCGCTTCATGAATTTGAAATATTTTCTTTCTTAATCTTGTTCTCTTGCAATGTTTCCTGATATTCATTTAATTCATTTTCAGCTGCAATTTTTGGATCTAGGTCCTCTTCATCATATAATAGTCCTGAAAATTTATGTAGTAAATTACGTTCAATAATCTTTCGACCATAGATAAACATAAAAATAAGGATTATTCCGTAAAACGCTCCAATTAAGAGAAACCCAACGTATTGGTGCTCAAAAAAAGTACCTAGCCAAAATGCCGCCCCAATTGAAATAAAAAGCATTACAAAGAGCGATAAACTACCGTAAACAAGCAAGTTTACGAGAGATATTGCCCCTTTCATAGTAGATTTAAACAAGCGGAGTTTATAGTACTCTGCCGTACTAATGCTAAATTCTTCTACTCTGTCAACGACGCGATTTAAGCTTTCTTTAAGGCTGCTAAATGCCATATTACGATGTTACTTTTTTGGCCTTTGCTTTAGTTTGATCTGCAGTAGAATCCATTTGTAACTTTGCGTTTTGTTTTCTTAACGCTTCAAGTTTATCTTCCATAGCTAAAAGAATATCGTCTGCTTTATAGCTTGCGGAAGAAAGTGTCTCATTTAATTTTTGCTCAAAACTAAATCTTGCCTTTTGGGCACGATCACTCAAATTGCTGGTAGTTTCTTGATATTGTTTGTTTAATTGTTTTTGAGCTTTTTTAGCTTCTTTGCTTAATTTATCTCTGGTTTTAGACCCTTTATCTGGTGCGTAAAGAATTCCAATTCCTGCGCCTATTACTGCGCCAGTAATTAATGCTAATAATGTTTGACCTGTATTTGATGCCATTTTTTCTGTGTTTAATTAGTTAATAATTTCAAAGATATACAACGGCTACTCAGCATGTTGTTAACAACCGGTTAATAGTTAATTTTCAACATATAAATTTATCATAAAAACTGAAAATTCTAGCCAATTTCTCCTAAAACAGCAAACATTTTGTAGAATAACTGTTAATTATACGCTCAATTTAGCCCAAGAATCTCGTAAAGGAACCGTTCGATTGAAAACTAATTTTTCAGCTGTTGAATCACGATCCACCACAAAATATCCCAAACGTTGAAATTGAAATTTATCTTCTGTTTTGGAATCCTTTACGCTTGGTTCGGCATACCCTGTTAATACTTGCAACGAATCTGGATTTATAAATTCCATAAAGTCTTTTTCTTTATCTGTATCGGGTGATGGAACTGTAAAAAGACGATCGTAAAGTCGCACCTCTACTGGAAGAGCCTGTGCCTCGGAAACCCAATGTAATGTTCCCTTTACTTTGCGTAAAGATGCTTCGGTACCACTTCCACTCTTGCTATCGGGATCGTAGGTGCAATGTATTGCGGTAATATTTCCTTCGGAATCCTTAACGACACTTTCACCTTTTATAATGTAGGCATTTTTTAATCGCACTTCTTTCCCAATAGTAAGGCGGAAAAACTTACGGTTTGCTTCTTCTTTAAAATCCTCCCGCTCAATTAATAATTCTTTTGAAAATGGAATTTCACGGAAACCAGCACTTTCATCTTCTTGATTATTTTCGGCCTCAAGCATTTCAGTTTTGCCTTCGGGATAATTGTCTATAATCAATTTTACCGGATCTAAGACCACCATAATTCGCGGTGCTTTTTTGTTTAAATCTTCACGAACGTTGAATTCTAAATGCGAAACATCAATCAAGTTTTCACGTTTACCAACCCCAATGCTGTCTGCAAAATTTTTGATAGCTTCTGGCGTATATCCTCTTCGGCGTAGTCCAGAAATAGTGGGCATACGCGGATCGTCCCAACCGGTAACAACACCCCTGCTTACCAATTGTGCAAGTTTTCGTTTACTCACTACAGTATGGCTTAGGTTTCTACGGGCAAATTCGCGCTGTTTGGGGCGTAATTTATTGTCATCGACTACTTGGTCCAAGAACCAATCATAAAGCTCTCTATGCGGCAGAAATTCAAGCGTACAGAAGGAATGAGATACTTGCTCAATGTAATCGCTTTCGCCGTGTGTCCAATCGTACATAGGGAATATTCTCCAATCCGTGCCGGTACGGTGGTGATGTTTAAACAAGGTTCGATACATTACTGGATCGCGCATTAACATATTTGGCGATTCCATGTTTATTTTTGCCCGAAGCACGTGCTCCCCTTCTTTGGTATCACCATTTTTCATCTTTTCAAACAAATCTAAATTTTCTTCAACTGGGCGATTTCTAAACGGACTCGGTTTTCCTGGAGTATTCGGTGTGCCTTTCTGTTCTGCAATGGCTTCCGAAGTTTGAGAATCTACATACGCCTTTCCTTCCTTTATAAGTTGAACGGCCCAATCGTACAACTGTTGAAAATAATCTGAAGCATAGCACTCCGTAGCCCATTCATAACCCAACCAGGTAATGTCGCGTTTTATAGCATCTACAAATTCCTGCTCTTCTTTTGCCGGGTTTGTATCGTCAAAACGAAGGTTTACGGGCGCATTGTATTTTTCTCCTAAACCAAAATTTAGGCAAATGGAGGAGGCATGGCCAATGTGAAGATACCCATTAGGCTCTGGTGGAAAACGGAAGCACAATTCTTCTTTTTTATATCCTTTGGTAAGATCCTCTTCAATTATGTGCTCTATAAAATTAAGCGGCGCGGCTTCGTTTGTCATATATTTTAGTTTAAAGACGTAATTTGTCTTGTATATATTGCGTTCAATTTAAGTGCTACAAAGGTAACCAAATAACATAAAAAAGTATCTTTGCGAAAACTAATTCCATGGGAACAATTCGTTTAAAAAACATAAAGATTTTTGCCTTTCACGGCTGTTTAATCGAAGAAGGAAAAATAGGCTCAGATTATTTGGTAAATGTCTCTGTAAAAGCAGATCTAAAAAATGCCGCCAATACCGATGAACTTGAAGATACCGTAGATTACGTATTGGTTCAAAAAATTGTACGTGAAGAAATGGCGATACGTGCCAAACTTTTAGAACATGTTGCAAAACGGATTATAGATTCCATACTTTTAAAAATAGAAATGGTTACAGATGTGAAAGTTACCGTGGCCAAAAGAAATCCGCCAATTGGTGGCGATGTGGCAGAAGTAAGCGTTACAATGCAAAGGAAAAGGTAATTTGCCTATTAAATAGGGTTATTACGGTAATTTTTTTTACATTTGCAGGCATTCTGAGAAAAATCTCAGTAGATTCCAGCATTTAAAGGAATTTGGCATCGTGGCCGAGTGGCTAGGCTCAGCTCTGCAAAAGCTGCTACAGCGGTTCGAATCCGCTCGATGCCTCCAAAAACCTCAACATTCGTTGGGGTTTTTTTTATTAGTAATATTATAGCGGTTCTTCAACGGGCGGAATTGGTCTTTCCACTGGATGCCGATTTCCGGGAATTTTCTCGAGTCCCGCTTCTACTCCTTTTGGAAAAATTCCCTGTGTAAGTAATAAAATACCAAATGCCAGTATTAAAATACTAATCCATTTTTTAGTTTTAAAAATAACGCGCGGCGTCATTTTATTCTTCAATCGTTTGGCTAATAGCATTTTTAAAATATCGGTTAAAAAGAAGGAAGCTAATACTGTAGCAATAAAAACAAAAACTCCATTATCTGAAGTTGTAAGTGCATTGGCCATTATTAAAGTACCTATCCACCCTGCGAGTACTCCGAAATTCACAAAATTTAAAAGAAAGCCCTTTAAAAATAAGCCCCCTAGATTTTTTTTCACTTTTACTGCATAATGTTCACGTACAATTTTAAATACCGATCTGTTGGTACGTATGTATGAAATTATTCCGTAGGCTATTAAAATGGCACCTCCAAAGATGAGAAGACCGGGGTCATGTTTTACTTTTTCAAGAATTCTATTTGTACTAAAAAAAGCTATTAATATGAAAATAACATCGGCAAAAATAGCTCCTAAATCAAAAAATATTGCGGCTTTTATTCCTTTGGTAATCGCTGTTTCAATCAAAGTGAAAAACACCGGACCAACTGCAAATGCCAAAAGAAAACCGTAAAATGCTGCGTAGAGTAAACCGTCAAACATAGTATGGTAAAAATACAAATTACTTTTACCCAATTACAGTAAAAAATTAATTATTACTTTTTACAATTTCAATACTTCCGCCAGCGCGCCTTTTCTTTTGCACGCTTTTCGGATTGCCATAAACTTTTATTGAACCTCCCGCAGTAACTTTAGCGTCAATTTTTTCAGTAGTAAATATTGTAGCAGAACCACCCGCGGTAACACTTACAACAGTATCTTCAGAAATAAGATCTTTGGCGTCATAAATACCCCCCGAATTTATTGTAATATCTTGTCTTTTTGCAGCGCCTTCGGCTTCAATTATGCCACCGGAAACCGATTTTACAGTTAAATTATCAGCAGCTACTTTCACATCGATTATTGCGCCTTCTTGGGTTCTGAGTTCCAATGACGGAACATTTATTTCGGTTTCTGAAAAAATAACCGAGCCTTCGTTAGCGTCTAAAACAGAAACATTTTTGAAGTAAACAACAACCTTTGTTTCATTGCCGTCAAAGCGTTCTTCAAGCTCCATTCGTACTTTTAAAACGCCGTTATCGTTTATAAATTTTACATAATCGGCATTGGTACCGCTAACAACTACTTCATTTTTAGCAGCTGGAATTAGTTCAACCGTAATAAGATCGTAAACTTTTAATTCGTTAAAATCGCCAACGTCCCGAGTTTGTTGCGAAAATGAAAACAGAGAAGTAAAAAGCGTAATAAAAAGAAGTAGTTTTTTCATTAGTAGTATTTATTTATTAAATTTTTCATGCTTACCAATCATTGTAAAATCTAGATGCTTTTTTACCAAATCTGCATTCTTTACTTTTACATAAACTTCATCGCCAAGTTGGTAAACTTTATTAGTGCGTTGCCCTATAACGGCATATTCGTCTCGGTCAAACTCGTAACGGTCGTCTTGTAAATCTTGTAACCTCACCATTCCTTCGCATTTATTCGAGATAATTTCAATATAAATACCCCATTCGGTAACTCCTGAAATTACGCCTAAAAATTCTTGATCTTTATGGTCTTGCATATACTTTACTTGCATATACTTTATACTATCGCGTTCGGCATTTGTGGCAAGGCTTTCCATGTCGCTGCTGTGACCACATTTTTCTTCGTATTCTTCTTCTTTTGCAGATTTTCCATTTTCTAAATAATGCTGCAAAAGGCGATGAACCATGACATCGGGATAACGACGGATTGGCGAAGTAAAGTGTGTGTAATAATCAAACGCCAAACCGTAGTGACCAATATTATGCGTAGTGTACATTGCCTTGCTCATACTGCGAATGGCAAGCGTATCTATTAAATTTTGCTCTTTTTTACCTTGAACATCTTTTAAAAGTTTGTTCATTGAAGTGGCTGTAGAATGACGGTCTTTGGTGTTTAATTTATAACCAAAACGTTTAATTATATTTTCTAAAGCAGCAATTTTTTCATCGTCCGGTTCGTCATGAACCCGATATACAAAAGTCTTTTTTGGTTGTTGTTTTCCAATGAATTCGGCCACGCTCCTATTTGCTAAAAGCATGAATTCTTCAATCATTTTGTTTGCGTCTTTACTTTCTTTGAAATAAACGCCTTCCGGATTACTTTTTTCGTCGAGAATAAATTTTACTTCCACTTTATCAAACGATATAGCGCCAGCTCGCATACGTTTTGTACGCAAGGTTTTGGCTAAACGATCCATTTCTAAAATGGCTTCGGCTATCTCTGGTTTTACCGTGTATTCTTTATTTGTTATTGAAATATTTGCCGGAATTTTATGAATTTCTTCTTTTGGATTTTCTATAACATGTTGTGCCTCTTCATAAGCAAAACGCGCATCGCTATACGTTACCGTTTTTCCAAACCATTGCTTTACAACTTCCGCTTTTTTATTCATTTCAAAAACTGCAGAAAAAGTATATTTTTCTTCGTTTGGGCGAAGGGAACAAGCGTTGTTTGAAAGAATTTCTGGAAGCATTGGCACTACTCTATCTACCAAATAAACTGATGTTGCGCGCTCGTAAGCTTCGTCATCAAGTTCGTTTCCGGGCGTTACATAATGTGAAACATCTGCAATATGAATTCCTATTTCGTAGTTTCCGTTCTCTAGTTTTTCAAAGGAAAGTGCATCGTCAAAATCTTTTGCATCTTTCGGATCTATTGTAAACGTTAAAGAATCGCGCATATCGCGACGCTTTTTTATTTCGGAATCTTTAATTGAAGTATCAATTTTATTTGCAAAATCTTCAACATCTGGCGGAAAATCATACGGCAAACCGTATTGTGCAAGAATTGCGTGAATCTCGGTGTTGTGTTCACCAGGCATGCCCAGAACCTTTATCACCTTTCCGGTTGGCGAATCTGCCTTTTCGGGCCAATCTTCCATTGCCACCAATACTTTTTCACCATTTTTTGCGCCGTTTATATTATTCTTCGGAATAAAAATATCAGTGTACATTTTATAATCGGTAACTTCTACAAATGCAAAATTCTCCTGTACTTGAATAGTTCCTACAAATTCGGTTCGTTTCCGCTCTATAATTTTGGTAACTTCACCTTCGGTTTTCCCGCCTTTTTTTCGCTTAAAAACATACACTTCTACTATATCGCCTTGAAGCGCTTTGTTTAAATTTTTACTGCTTACATAAATATCATCTTCTAAATCTTCAACAATAATAAAACCCTGGCCACGGCCTGCTATATCTACTTTTCCGGTGTAATAGTTTTGCGAAGGGGTAAGTATATATTTCCCGCGCTCAATTTCCTGAATGGCACCTTTGCCCTGCAGTTGCTTTAACTTTTTTACTATTTGGTTTCGGCTACTTGGGTCGTCCAATTGGAGCTTTGCGGCAATTTGTTTGTAGTTAAATGATTTAGAATGATCTTTCCGAAGAATATTTAAAATGGTTTGGGAAAGATTTTCAATTTTATTTGTTTTCTTTTTTCTTTTATTTTTTGGCATATATAATTTTGTAATTGCGTAAAAGTACTACTTCTCGTAGAATGACGGGTTTACATTAGGAAACTTTTAGTACCTTAGTATAAGTTGTTTGGGTGGTCAAGTTATTCGTTATTTTTGGGTTACTTCAAATTAATTTAAAACCCAGTTACAAAACAACTTCTTAAATTAAATGAAACATTTTAAAACCATAGCTATTTTTCAATATCCCGCAGAATATGCAATACTCCAGCTATTGTTTGATCAAGAGGAATTGCGTTACTTTTTTCAAAATGAAACCATGGTTAGTGTTTTTCCGTTCTACTCCAACGCTATTGGCGGCATTAGACTTCAAGTTCATATTGAAGATATAGCACAAGCCAAAGAAATAATTAAAAACTTGAATCATCCTTCAAATTTGAAAATAGTTTAACGGTAATTTCTATCGTCTTCATCACTTTTTTTAGTTATCAACATATATTAATACAATAGTTGTTTTTTTAAAATTAATTAAATAAAAAATAGTGATGATTATAGGGTGTTAATATGTACAATAAGTTTTTGAATTTTTGTTTTGAAATCAATTTATCTTCTTTTCACTACAGGTTATTAACATAGTTTTAAGATGCAATAGACTTGAAACTAAACTAATAAATTTAGTAATTAACAACTGTGGATAACCCTTTTTCACATCGAAAATCTTATAACTTTTTACCGAAATAATGTTTGAAAACAAAAAAATAATGATGATAAGTACGCTGTAAAAAAGTGTTTTATTTTTTGGTTTATTCAAAAAGTTGAGCCTATTGTAAATAAATATAACATCTGCAATTTTAGTTGTAGCATTTCAGTCAACAAATATCAACAATGTTGTTAACTGTAATATAAATTTATGGTTAAGAAATTATTAATATTTTAAAATCAGCTGGTTGCAACCGTTTCACTGGGTTTGTGGTTTGAAGCTTGAAAAATAAATTTTTTACTCTTAAAATTTTGTGTAAGAAATTTTCTGAATACGAAATCATTATCTTTGAAAAAAATAAAAAATTATGAAAATTTCCATTGGCAATGACCACGCAGGTACAGAATATAAATTTGAAATTGTTACTTTTCTTGAAAAAGAAGGTCACACAGTTATTAACCACGGAACAGATAGCGAATCAAGTGTAGATTATCCAGACTTTGTACATCCCGTGGCAGCAGATGTTGAAAACCAAAATGTAGATTTAGGAATTATAATCTGCGGAAGCGGAAACGGCGCTAATATGACTGCCAACAAACACCAAAAAGTACGTTCTGCATTGTGCTGGACAAAGGAAATAACCGAACTTGCCCGACAACACAACGATGCAAATATCTTGAGTATTCCGGCCCGATTTACCAGCAAGCCACAGGCCGTAGAAATGGTGAAAACATTTTTAAACACTGAATTTGAAGGTGGTCGCCATCTAAATCGCGTAGCAAAGATAGCCTGTTCATAAACAAGTACAATGTCGCATAACCACGCACATTCCCATACCCATTCGCACCCAGATTTAAAAGGTAGAAAACTTTTACTTTCTATTCTTTTAAATATTGGTATTACACTTGCGCAGGCAATTGGGGGTATTATTTCTGGGAGTTTATCTTTACTATCAGATGCGTTACATAATTTTAGCGATGTACTTTCTTTAATTGTAAGTTACATTGCAGATATCTATTCAAAAAAAGATGCTTCAATAGAAAAAACTTTCGGTTACAAACGAGCCGAAATACTGGCGGCCTTTGTAAATTCTGCTACGTTAATTGTAGTTGCAATATATTTAATTTACGAAGCTTCCTTCCGGTTTTTTAATCCACAAACTATTGAAAGTGGATTGGTTATTTGGTTGGCTATTTTGGGAATTTTATTCAACGGGTTTAGTGTTTTATTGCTTTATAAAGATTCTAAAAGTAATATGAACATGCGCTCTGCATATCTACATTTAATTACCGACATGGGTGCATCTGTGGCTGTATTAATTGGCGGTTTGTTAATGAAATATTACCAGTGGTTTTGGGTAGATAGCCTCTTGACCGTTTTAATAGCCTTGTACTTATTGGTTGTAGGTTTTAGTTTATTAAAAAGTTCCTTTAAAGTACTCATGCTTTTTACGCCAGACGATTTAAATTTGGTAGTAATAAGCGATGCGCTTTGTAAAATACCCGAAATAAAAAATGTGCATCACATGCATATTTGGCAACTCAATGAAGAAGAAACACATTTAGAAGCACATATTGATTTTTTTGAAGACGTAACCCTTTCACAATTTGATGTGGTATTAACAAAGGTTGAAGAAATTCTTTATCACGACTTCGGAATAAACCACGTAACAATTCAACCTGAACATCAAAAAGATGATCCAAAAGATATCATTGTTCAAGATTGATTTTATTTTAAAAAACCATGGAATTTGAAGTAAAGAATTTTGAAGAATTAAGCCGAAAAGAATTATACGAAATTTTGCAATTACGAAGCGAAATCTTTGTAGTTGAACAAGATTGCGTCTATCAAGATATTGATGGTAAAGACCAACGCGCACTTCACGTTATGGGTTGGAAAGATGGTATTTTAGTGGCTTACGCGCGATGCTTTAAAGCAGGAGATTATTTTGATGAAGCCGCAATTGGAAGGATTTTAGTTCGCGAAAACTACCGTAAACTTGGTTACGGCCATCAAATTACCAAAGTGTCTATTGAAGCCATTAAAGAAAAATATAAAGCCAATACCATAAAGATATCGGCTCAAATATATTTAGTTATTTTTTATCAGTCTCACGGTTTTAAAACCATTGGAGACCGCTATATGGAAGACGGTATTCCGCACATAGCAATGGTTAGAGCTTAATAAGGTTTTTTTCTAAATTAAGATCTTTCAGCATTTCATCGGTAAATTTATAATGTCCACGGCGCGTTATTATTTTAAAGCGTTGATTGCGCATGCGCGTTAATGTATCTAAAAATTGCCATTTAGATTTAAGCAATCGTGGCTTTGCAGATTTTAAACTAATTTCAAAATAATGCTTAATTCCAGCCCGTTCTGCAACAATGTCTGGCGTAATTACTACATCGCTATCTTTTTTAAGATAGGATTTTGGGGTTTCATAACCTTCTACATCGGCCTTAATGTGTTCAAAACCTCGGTTCTCTAAATAGGCCACAGATTCCTTTAGAATCTCTGAATTTTCTTCTTTATCTAACTTTACCATAACTGCTAAATTACGATAATATTGATTAGCAGTGAGTTAAGTTTATGTTAAGCGACTATAGCGACTGTTAATTTATTTTTTATACTGAATTGTTTTATCAAAAGGAAGCTTCAATTGTTGGAGAAGATCTTCGTCATTGTTATGATCAACAATGTCTAAACCATATTTTATTTTTGAAGTATCGGCATAAACAAAGGTGCCAAACAGACGGTCCCAAATAGAAAGCATATTACCGTAATTGCTATCTGTCCACGGCATTTGGTAGTGATGATGAAACTTGTGCATATTCGGAGTAACAATTACATAGCTTAAAGCTTTGTCTAATTGCTTCGGAAGCGAAATATTGGCGTGCGTAAAGTAGGTAAATAGCACGCTTAAAATTCGGTAAAAAAGGTAGAAAGCAATCGGCATTCCCATAATAACCACTGCAATTAATGCGAAAGTTTCCCTAATAATAAAATCGAAAGGATGATGCCGGGTTCCGGTAGTTACATCTACATTTTTATCGGAATGATGTACCGTATGCAACCGCCACATCCACTTTATTTTATGAAGCAGATAATGGACAAAATACTGAGCAATTAAATCTAAAACTAAAATTGAAAGCAGTAATTCCATCCAAACCGGCGCTTCAATTAATTGAAGTAGCCCGAAATTTGAATCGTGTAACCATAGAAAAATTCCGACGGTTGCAATGCCGAAAACTACATTTATTAACATTACAAAAGCGAGCAAAATTAGATTGGTTTTTGCGTGCCGCCATTTGTTGTATTTTGTAAACACAAGTTTGTAATAACCTTCTAAAATCCAGAAAATGGAAAGTATAAAAAACACCCAACCTGCTTTCATCCAGACCGGCATAGTTTCGAAGAAAGATAGGAAGGAGTGCATAAAAAATTTACTTCAAAATCTTACTATATCGTCCTTCATCATTCAACACCGAAACAGCTTCTAAAATTTCAGGATTATGCTCAATTTGATAATTGTACAATCCTTCGCGGTAGAAATAACGTTTTAAAATTTCGTCGGTTAACAGAGACTCTACTTCAACTTTTTTATCAACGATGGCTTTGTCTTTTGCACTGTCAATTGCCGCCATAAGCTGGTTGTAGCTTGCTGAAATGTCTTTGCTTAAATCGTCATTGTCGGCAATTTTTAAACCTTCGGCAAACTTCTTTTCGGTTTCGGTTTCGTATTCAAAATTGTTGGCTTTTAAAAACTTCAGAAAATCTTGAAAATCGGCTTCCGTGAATTTAAAGTTTTGCCAATCGCTCAATTGATGGCTGTAGTAGTATTTTGTAGCGTAATCAAAAATAGCGTTATCTTTTAAAAGTGCTGTAGTTATTGGGCTGTAAACTGCCGATTTCAATTCAATATCGGGTAAAATTCCCCCACCGTCATAAACCGTTCTTCCGCCTTTAGTTTTAAAAGCGTTGTATTCTTTTGCATCCTTCCTAACAGGATCGCCATTTTCATCGCGATGCCAATAATCTAAAGCTTGAATGCTTCGACCGCTGGGCGTGTAGTAGCGCGAAATAGTTACTTTAAGTTGTGTGCCGTAGGTTAGTTTTTTTGGACGTTGCACCAATCCTTTTCCAAAACTACGCGCGCCAACAATTACCGCGCGGTCTAAATCCTGCAAACCACCGGAAACAATTTCGCTGGCAGAAGCGCTTCTTCCGTTCACTAAAACTACCAATGGAATTTCCTTATCTACTGGGTCGAATTTAGTTTTGTAAACTTGATTGTATTTTTCAATAACCGATTTTGTAGTGGTAATAACTTCTCCTTTATCTACAAATAAATTTACAATATTAATAGCTTCACTTAGTAATCCACCGGGGTTTCCGCGGAGGTCTAAAATAATTTTTTTAGCTCCCTGCGATTTTAAATCTACCAATGCTGCTTTGGTTTCTGTAGTTGTTTTGCGATTAAATTGTGAAAGCACGATATAGCCAATATCGTTATTTATCAATTTGTAAAACGGAACGGCTTTAATTTCTACAGCGTCGCGCGTAATAGTAGTTGTTGCCGTTTTTCCTTGGCGTTTGTAGGTTACTTCTACTTTTGAACCTGGCGTGCCTTTTAGTAATTCGCCTGCGTCGTCTTGCAAATCGGCTATGGTTATGTTGCCAATTTTTACAATTTCGTCACCAGCTTTTAAACCCGCTTTATCTGCTGGATAATCTTTGTAAGGCTCAACGATTATTATTTTATCTTTTCTGCTTTGCGCAATTGCGCCAATACCCGTATACGTGCCGGAATTATTGATTTTAGCGTCCTCTACCTGCTGTTCGTTCCAATAAACGGTATAGGGGTCTAAATCGTCTAGCATGCCTTTTATAGCCTTGTCCATTAGCGTAGCTGGAGTAACCTCATCTACGTAATTCATGTTCAATTCCTTAAAAAGTGTGGTGAAGATTTCAATTTGTTTTGCAATTTCAAAAAAATCACTTTTAAAGCTTACCGTGGTGAAAAATATTCCAACGGCCACTATGGGAATTAAGATTCTTTTTTTCATTTTTTTATGTTTATGAGTTACTGGTTATTGAGTTGTTCGCGGGCTGTTTAACTAACATAACAACCCAATAACAAAATAACTTTTTTAATGTTTCTTTTTCCGTTTCAGAAATATACGAAGAATGATAACAACTGTAATTGCAACGAGAAATAAAGGCCAAAGGTATAAAATGCCAATAAAAAATACCGAAATACCATTCCAGCCACCTTGCAGTGCGTTTTTCATTTTTTGTCCGTAAGACTGTGTAACGCCAGTTTCTGCAGTGGTTTTATAGAATTCTATATGAACCGTGCTCATTGAAACTTGAGTTTGCAAATATTGTAAACGGCCCTGTTTTGCTTCAATTTCTTCGCGAATATTTGAAAGCTCGCGTTCTATTTCTAGCATTTCCTTTACATTGTTTGCTTTTTTCAGCAATTCCAAATAACGATCTTCTAAGGTGCGTTTGGCTTTTAATCGGGCTTGTAGATCTACAAATTCTTCGGAAACATCTTGCCTGCTAATATCACGTCGATCAAAATAAGATACTCCTTCGGAAATACCGTCAACAAACGATTGAAAATTTTCTGTGGGAATGCGAACGACTAAATTTTTATAAATTCTATTGTAATCTTTTCCGCTGTTGTCGCTTTGCACCAAACCTTTGTATTGCGATGCCAGCTGAAGAATTTTTTTGTGCGTGGCATCAACGTCTTTGGTTTCATAGGCCAAGCGAGCGGTTTTAATTATTTTTTGCTCATCTTGCAATGGCGGTGTCTGTGGAGTAAGTTGCTGTGTGATTGGAATTTCTTCAGCAATTTCTATCCCAGCCATTGAAGGTTCTGCTAGGTAATTTTTATTGGAACCGCTATTTGTACATCCCAAAACAAACAATAAAAGTAAAGTGCTAAATATCTTCATCTCGTAATTTTTTAAGCAGCTTTACCGTTGCTTTTTCAAGTTGGTCGTACTGCGGTTTAACTTTTCCTAAGTATAGAAAAAGCAGTACAAATTTCTTGCCGCTAATTTCTTCAAGCAGGTGTTTGTTAAGCCTGTATGCTTCGCGAAGTTGACGTTTAATGCGGTTTCGGTCTACTGCCGATTTAAAATTTTTTTTTGGAACAGCAAAAGCGACAAGATTATTTTCAATGTCTTGTTTTGGAAGAAAAAATAATTTAATAGGAAATTTAAAATGCGCATCACCTTCTAAAAACAATTTTTCAATTGTCTTAGCGCTTTTTAATTTTTCGGTTTTTGGAAATTTTTGGTTCACAATGTAAATATATAAAAAGAAAGACCTCACAGGTTTCAAAAAACTATGAGGTCTAAAAATTGTATTTTGAAAGCTATTATTCTGCCTCCCAAATATTATTTTCTGGATAAATATCTGCCATTCTGCGAGTGGCATCAATCATCATATTTTTTACTTTTTTTCCGTTTTTTATTTCAAAAGTATAGGTGGGATAAGCCCAGGCCCAATCTTCTAAAACGGTTCGGTTTAAATCTGAAAACGGATTTGGTTTTTCACCCCAGGTCATTCGCAATGGAATGTAAAATAATTCTTGGGTGCCGTCTTCGTAGGTTACGTAAAGGTCTATTGGCATTGGCATTAAACCAATTCTTTCTAAAGTTACCTTTGTATATTCTTCATCGTTAATAACAGTTTTTATTCCGTAATCAATCGTGTTTGTGGTTTGGGTCCAATCTGTTAAATACCAATCCAATTCAAAACCCGAAACTTTTTCGGCAGTGCGAATAAAATCGTTTGGTGTTGGATGTTTAAATTTAAATTCTGAATAAAAACGCTTTAAGGTTTTTGAAAGATTTTCGGGACCCACAACATAGCCTAATTGCGTTAAAAACACAGAACCTTTGCTGTAAGCATTAACGCCATAAGCGCGGTTACTAGCGTATCTATCGGCGTGTGTACTTAATGGTTGTTCATTGCCACTGGTAGCCATGTAAAGATAATTTCTGTACGATCCGGCGTGCGGATTTGGTTTATTTTCTTGCATAACATAATTCATTGCTTCGTCTGAAATATATGATGTAAAACCTTCATCCATCCACTCGTGTTTAAGTTCGTTTGTTGCTAAAACAAATTGAAACCAAGAATGTGCCAGCTCGTGTGCTGTTACCCCTACTAAGCTTCCAAATTCGCGTTGGCCAGTAATCATCGTGCTCATGGCGTACTCCATTCCGCCATCGCCCCCTTGAATTACGGAGTACTGTTCGTACGGATATTCTCCTATATGCTCGTTAAAAAACTCCATTAATGCTGCGGTTTTTGGCTGTAAGTTTTTCCAGTTTTCGGTAATTTCAGGATTGTTTTTATAGAAGAAATGAAGCGTAACGCCGTTGGGTCCTGGGTAGGTATCGTGTACGTATTCGTTATCTGCAGCCCAAGCAAAATCGTGTACATCTGGCGCTAAAAAGTGCCAGGTGTATTTACCTTTTTTCGGCTTCATCCATTTTTGACCCGGCTCTGTGTAGCCGTGACCAACTTCCGCCGGATTTTGAAGATAACCCGTTCCGCCAATTGTGTATTCTGCATCAATAGTTATGGTTACATCAAAATCGCCCCAAACTCCGTGAAATTCACGACCAATGTAAGGATCGGCGTGCCATCCTTCAAAATCGTATTCAGCTAGCTTTGGGTACCATTGGGTCATTGTAAGCGCAACACCTTCTGAACTATCTCTACCCGAACGGCGAACTTGCAATGGCACTTGTGCGTTCCATTCCATGTTAAAAACGGTGCTTTCGCCAGGTAAAATTGGTTCGTTCAGCATAACCTGCATCACTGTACCTTTTATAGTGTATGTTGCGGCAATGCCGTTTTGTGTAAGCAAGGTGGGTTTAATGTACCCAATTTCGTCGGGAGTGAGTTTCGAAATTCTATCGGTTACGCGGCTGTCAGGATCGGCAATTGTTCGTGATCGCACGTCCATTTCGCTTCCGGGTTGAAACGCGTTAAAATACAAATGATAAAAAACCTTGTTTAAAGTATCGGGCGAATTGTTTGTGTATTTCAGTTCCTGTGTTCCTTTATATTGAAAGTTTTTCACGTCCATTTGAACGTTCATTTTATAATCAACTTCCTGCTGCCAATAACATGTACTGTTTTGTGCAAAACCCGAAAAGAGTGTTGTTATTAAAAAAATTCCACTTAAAAACTGCTTCATTATTTAGACATTTTATCTGCCATAATTAAGGCGTTATACATATTTACCATTTTACCAGATTTCGAGATACTTGAGAAAGGTGCTGTATTTGAAACTTCCCCACCCAGAATAACATTGGTATTAACTGAAAGCCCGCTATCCATCAAAATTTGCTTTACTTGTTTTGCTGAAAGGTTTGGGTAATACGAACGAATCATTGCAGCAACCCCAGCAACTTCGGGAGCTGCCATTGATGTTCCTTGTAAAAATTCGTAGGTGTTTAATGGAGTAGTGGCCCAAATTTTAACACCAGGAGCAAATACATCAACATTGGTTTTTCCGTAATTTGAAAAGTTTGCAACCATTTCGCTGCCGTATTTAAAGTTAAGTGCTCCAACTGTTAAAAAACTATCGGCAATTTCCGGTTGATTATCAAATTGGTCATTTGGATAAACATTTACCGTGTCTAAATCAAGACCGTCATTTCCGGCTGCATTTACAATTAAAACATCTTTTGAAGCTGCGTATTTTATAGCGTCATAAACCCAGTCTGCGTGGGGAGAATAGTATTTTCCGAAGCTGGTGTTTAACACTTTTGCGCCATTATCTACCGCATAACGAATTGCCAGTGCAATATCTTTATCGTACTCATCGCCATCTGGCACAGCACGTACGGCCATAATTTGCACATTGTTTGCAACGCCGTCCATTCCAATGCCATTGTTGCGTTGCGCTGCGATTATACCTGCCACGTGGGTTCCGTGTTTTACGTTTTCTTTTGTTGGGTCTGGACCAGCCACATTATTATCTCCATAATTAGTATCGGTAATATCATCTGGATTATCGCCCAAAACACCACGGAAATCTTTGGTCATATTAAAATTATCTTCAAGCCTTCCGTTGAAATATTCAATTCCACCTTCAAGTTCCTTTAAAACTTCGGGAACCGAATCGGCAAAATTCAACATTTGGTCTAGCATTGCTATTTGGTGCTGCTCTTGTGGCGAAGGGTTTTTTATACCTGCTAAATCTTCTTTAGTGTAATCTTCTTTCCCAAGTTTTCTAACCATAGCTTGGTGTGTAGGCATTAATTGCGACACAATTTGTTCGTAGCGTTCTTTGTTGGTTGCAATTTCTGAATATTCTTTTTCATATTCGGCCTTTGCTTTTTGATAGAGTGCAAAATCTTTGCGGTCTGCAGCGCTAATTGAAGATTCACTTTTGCCTTCAAATTTTGGTTTAAATTTTCTGATGATTCGCACATATTCCATGTTTTCACCAATAATATCGCCAATAAAATTCCAGCCGTGAACATCGTCTATATAACCGTTGTTGTCGTCGTCTATGCCATTTCCGGGAATTTCGCCTGGATTGGTCCAAAGTACATTTTTAAGGTCTTCGTGGTCAATATCTACACCGCTGTCAATTACGCCAACAATTACTGTTGTGCCTTTGCGTTTTTTAATTATATCGCTGTATGCTTTATTCACGCTCATTCCTGGTACGGTATCTTTCACCAAATCCATCGCCGGCCAATTTTTTAGTTGTGCATCTGTTAGCGGAACAACTTTTAATGGATTGGCATCAATGTTTTCAATTGGGGTAGCAACGATTGCCGCGCCACTGCCACAACTTGCCATAAAGGCTGAAATTGCAATTGCAAAAAGGGAGGTTCTAAATATTTTCATTTCTAAAATAAAGAGTTAATTAAAAAAATCGTTGAGTGATAATGTTTCGTTTAAACGAACACCTTTATCAGTATTTTTCACGGTTATTATTGGGTTGTGAGCATCGTGTTCAAGAAAAAGATAGAAATTATTTTCTGCTGCTTTGTTCAGAAATTTTTCTTTTTCGGGTAGTGTGAGTAGCGGACGCGTATCGTATCCCATTACAAAAGGAAGCGGTAAATGGCCCGCGGTAGGCAGTAAATCTGCCATAAATACCAAAGTTTTACCTTTATAATTTATATGCGGAATCATTTGTTTATCGGTATGGCCATCCACAAATAGAATTCCGAAGTCAAGTTCGTTAGCCTCTGCAAAATCTGAATTGGGTTGCGCCACAAATTTTAATTGTCCGCTTTCCTGCATAGGCATAATATTTTCTTTTAAAAAGGAAGCTTGTTCCCTGCGGTTTGGTTTTGTTGCCCATTGCCAATGATCTTTATTGCTCCAATAGGTTGCGTTTTTAAAAGCAGGCTCATAACCGGTGCGATCTTTATTCCATTGCACACTGCCGCCACAATGATCAAAGTGAAGATGCGTCATAAACACATCTGTAATATCATCGGGATGAAAGCCGTGTTTTTTCAAGGAATCGTCAAGGTTAAAATTTCCCCATCGGTAATAATAACCAAAGAATTTATCACTTTGTTTGTTGCCCATCCCAGTATCTATCAGGGTTAACCGATTGTCATTTTCAATAAGAAGACAGCGCGCGGCAATGTCTATCATATTATTTGCATCTGCTGGATTGGTTCTGGTCCAAAGCGTTTTTGGTACAACGCCAAACATGGCACCACCATCTAATTTAAAATTGCCGGATTCAATAGGAAATAATTGCATAATCTGAAGAATGAGTCGCAAATTAGCAAAAGCGTTACAGACCAAGACTGAAGTATAAATTAATTATACTATTTTTAACAAATTAAAATTTTTTCGTGGAAGCGAAAAGTTTTATTTTGCCAAAACACCCAACTGAATGGTAGAACTTGCAGGAATTATAATTCTAGGAATATTGGCCCAATGGGTCGCGTGGAAGTTTAAGATACCCGCTATTTTACCTTTAATTTTGATTGGGCTATTGGTTGGCCCTTTATCCACCTTTCTGTCTGAAGATGGAACCCAATGGCTTCAACCAATTTGGAACGGGGAAAAAGGACTTTTCCCGGGCGAAAATCTTTTCTATTTTGTTTCATTAGCGGTAGGTATCATTCTTTTTGAAGGAGGTCTAACACTTAAAAGGGAAGAAATTTCTAAAGTTGGTTCCGCAATTGGCAAGTTAATTAGCATAGGTGCCGCTATCACTTTTATTGGTGCTGGGGTAGCTGCACATTACGTATTCGGACTTAATTGGCGTATATCGTTTCTTTTTTCGGCATTGATTATTGTAACAGGTCCAACCGTAATTACTCCAATTTTACGAAACATTCCACTTAAAAAAGATGTGGCCGCAGTACTTAGATGGGAAGGTATTTTAATTGATCCCATTGGTGCGTTGGTTGCTGTTTTGGTATATGAATTTATTAGCGTTGAAGGCGACTCGGGCTACACCAAACAAGCGTTGTTAGATTTCGGAAAAATTGTTTTAATTGGAATGACCTTTGGCGTCTCGGCAGGATATGCACTTTACATTTCAATAAAGAAGAAGCTTGTGCCGCATTATTTATCTAATGTGGTTTCCTTATCTCTTGTTATGGCCGTTTTTGTTGCCAGCGATTTGCTTGCGCACGAATCTGGCTTATTGGCCGTTGTGGTGATGGGTATGTTTTTAGGAAATAGTGATTTGCCAAGCCTAAAAGAACTACTTTACTTTAAGGAATCTTTGAGTGTTTTATTGGTTTCAATTCTTTTTATTTTGCTAGCTGCCAATATAAGTGTTGACGATCTTTTACTAGTCTTCAATTATAAAACGGCCATTTTACTGGCCATTATAATATTTATTTTACGGCCCATGTCGGTATTTGCCAGCACCGTTGGCTCCTCTCTAAAAACCAACGAAAAGTTATTTATTAGTTGGGTAGGGCCTCGTGGGATTGTTGCGGCTGGTATTTCATCGCTCTTTGGAACCCAACTTGTTATGAAAGGAGTTGTGGGAGCAGAATATATTACACCATTGGTTTTTGCCGTTGTATTAATAACGGTTATAATCAATGCAACAACTGCAAGAATAATGGCAAGTTGGATGGGCGTATTTTTGAAAAAATCTGAAGGTATATTGATGGTTGGTGCTTCAAAAGTATCGCGATTAATTGCTACATATTTACATAAAAACAATCGTCACGTTGTACTTATAGATTCAAATCAATTAAATATAAATAGGGCGAAAGAGTTGGGCTTAGAAGCATTTACCGCAAACATTTATGCCGATGATCTTACAGATAATATTGAATTGAATGATGTGGGATATTTATTGGCAATGACGGGTAGTGATGAAATTAATAAACAAGCCATTAACCGTTTTGGGCAGTATTTTGGTGAAAATGGAACCTTTAGATTAATGACTTCTGAAGAAATGAAACAGAGACAAAATATCGCTGCCAAAGAGCTATTTTCGTACACCCACGATTACACTCGTTTTACACAGGTTGCACAAGACTTTCCATCAATACAGGAAATTCCGGTTGAAAATCACAATCAATTTTTACGCGTACTCAATATTATAAGTGAAAACCCAGATGCAATTCCACTATTCCTGAAACATGATAACGGTTTTTTAGATCTTTTAAATGCGCCATCTGAACTTGAAGTTGAAACAGGCAGCAGTCTGGTCTATTTGGGAAAACCAATGGATTTTGAAGATGTTGTAAACGCCACCAGAACTGAAAATGAAGGAAAGAGTTAAAAATAAAATTACAGTTAAAACGTTTTCATAAAAACCACTATTCGATGAAACACACTTTTTTAATTGTAGCTATTATTACAGGTTTATCGGTAATATCTTGCAAGAAAGATGAGGGTGGTAGTTGCACCACCTGCGCATCGCCACAAACTGCAGATTTTCAAGTGTGCGAGAAAAGTAATGGCAATGCAGCTGTTAATGGTCAAGATACCGGAACAGCTTATGATGTCTATATTCAAGGGCTTGTAGCTGCGGGCGCTACTTGTGGGCAATAAAACCAATAGAGCGTAAAATTAAGTTCACCGAAATCGAAATATAGTAATAAAAAAACCCTGAATTTCAGGGCTTTTTTAATTAATCGTTCAATTTAAGCACCGCCATAAACGCTTCCTGAGGAATTTCTACGTTACCTACTTGGCGCATACGTTTTTTACCTTTCTTCTGCTTTTCTAAAAGTTTACGCTTTCGCGAAATATCACCACCATAACATTTTGCGGTAACATCTTTTCGCAAGGCTTTTACAGTTTCACGAGCAATAATCTTAGCGCCAATTGCGGCTTGAATTGGAATATCGAACTGTTGTCTTGGGATAAGCTGCCGCAATTTTTCACATATTTTTTTCCCAATGTCATAAGCATTATCGCGGTGAAGTAAGGCCGAAAGTGCATCTACAACGTTTCCGTTTAGTAAAACATCTACCTTTACCAGATGCGAAACCCGCATACCAATTGGTGAATAATCAAAAGATGCATATCCTTTTGAAACGGTTTTTAATCTGTCATAAAAATCGAAAACAATTTCTGCCAAAGGCATATCAAAAGTTAGCTCAACTCTTTCGGTGGTTAAATAAGTTTGGTTGGTAATCTCGCCTCTTTTTTCAATACAAAGCGACATAACCGAACCAACAAAATCTGATTTTGTGATAATTGTAGCCTTAATATAAGGTTCTTCAACTCGGTTTAAAGATGAAGGTTCTGGCAAATCTGAAGGGTTATTTACCAAAACTATAGTATCGGGATTTTTGTTGGTATATGCGTGGTATGACACGTTGGGAACGGTGGTTATTACCGTCATGTCAAACTCCCGCTCCAATCTCTCTTGAATAATTTCTAGGTGAAGCATTCCTAAAAAACCACAACGGAAACCGAAACCAAGTGCAGCAGAACTTTCAGGTATAAAAACCAACGAAGCATCGTTAAGCTGTAACTTCTCCATGGAGTTGCGTAACTCTTCATAATCTTCCGTATCAACGGGGTAAATTCCTGCAAATACCATTGGTTTTACATCTTCAAAACCTTCAATCATATTTACAGTGGGATTTTTAGAATCTGTAATAGTATCTCCTACTTTTACTTCCTTAGCTTCTTTTATTCCAGTAATTAAATAACCTACATCGCCCGTTTTAATTACTTCTCTTGGAAATTGTTTCAATTTTAAAGTTCCCACTTCATCTGCGAAATAACTTTTTCCGGTAGCCATAAATTTAATGTGCTGCCCTTTTCTTATTTCGCCATTAAGCACTCTAAAATATGTTTCCACGCCCCGAAATGGATTGTAAACTGAATCGAAAATCAAGGCTTGTAAAGACTCGTCTGGATTGCCTTTTGGCGGTGGAATACGTTCAATAATGGCACTTAAAATGGCTTCGATTCCCAAACCTGTTTTGGCACTTGCAGGTATTACTTCATCAGCATTACAGCCTAAAAGATCCACAATATCATCGGTCACTTCTTCTACATTTGCCGACGGTAAGTCCACTTTATTCAAAACGGGAATTATCTCCAAATCATTTTCCAAAGCCAAATACAGGTTAGAAATTGTCTGTGCTTGTATGCTTTGTGCGGCATCAACAATAAGCAGTGCGCCTTCGCAAGCCGCAATAGAGCGTGAAACTTCGTACGAAAAATCTACGTGGCCCGGAGTGTCGATTAAGTTTAGCGTGTATTTTTCGCCTTTATAAACATAATCCATTTGGATGGCATGACTTTTAATGGTAATTCCGCGCTCGCGTTCCAAGTCCATACTGTCTAGTAATTGGGCCTGTTTTTCGCGATCGGTTACCGCGCCAGTGGCGTCCAAAAGTCGATCTGCCAAGGTGCTTTTTCCGTGGTCTATGTGGGCAATAATACAAAAATTGCGAATGTTCTTCATAAATTTTCCTTCTCGTGCTATTTGGTGCAAATATAGCTTAAAAGTGCGATTATATTTATTCTGGCAGAAAGACTTAAAATAATTGTTATCAAGTTGGATTTATTTCATATTTTTTTAACATATTTGTAACATATCGGCTTCAATAGGGCCGAAACTATTTGTTTTCTCCCCAGAAGATATATTTTAAATGGTGTCTCCCCAGATATCTACTTATGTTATGAGAAAATTTTTAATACTTTTATGCTGCCTTCAGCAGTGTGTTTTGTTGGCTCAAGACTTCTCGGTTTCGGGAAAAGTAAGCGATGTTGAAAATCTACCCCTTTCCTTTGTAAACGTACTGGTTTACGAAGCTGATTCGGAAAATCCTATTAAAGGTACTACCACCAATGAAGACGGTTCTTTTACCTTAAAGAGTTTACCCGAGGGAAACTATAAGTTGAATTTTAGTTATATTGGTTTTGAAGATTACCAGCAAGCCATTGAGCTTTCTTCAAATAAAAACCTGGGCACTATCGTTTTAAAAGTAAATGAACAAATGCTTGACGAAACGGTAATTACGGCAAAACTACCAACTATAAAAAAGTCTGTCGGCAAATTGGTTTTTAATGTTGAAAACACGTCGCTTTCTGTTGGCAGTACAATGGATCTTCTTAAAAAAACGCCCGGCGTTGTAGTTATTGGCGAAAATATTCAAGTTAAATTTACTTCTCCTACAATTTATATTAACGGAAAACGCGTGTATCTTTCAGATTCGGAAATAAATTCGCTGCTTGAAAATACCGATGCCACCAATATTAAATCTATTGAAGTTATTACAAACCCAAGTGCAAAATACGATGCCGACGCAGGAACAGTATTAAATATAATTACTTCAAAAGCCATTTCTATTGGGTATAAAGGCTCCGTAAACACTACATACACCCAAGGTATTTATCCGAAATATAATTTTGGAACTTCACATTTCTACAAAAATAAATGGCTAAATCTCTATGCCAGCTATACTTACAATACCAAAAAGGAATATAAAGAAGACGAAAATTACATGAGATATTTTGAACCAGATGAGATTTCAACTAAATCTATTTGGGAAACGTATTTTAACAGAACTTCAAAATATAATAACCATAATGGAAATGTAGCTTTAGACTTCACTTTAGACCAAAAAAATTCAATTGGGCTAACTTCCAATATTTCAGTTGATCCTGAAAGTAATTACCATAATAATGGACTGGCATCTATTTATAATTCTTCAAAACAATTAGACTCTACCAATACCACCTTGAGCGAGGTAAATTACAAAAAATCTAACATGTCTTTTGCACTAGATTATCAACGAATATTAGACGAAAATGGCGCTACCCTTACTGTAGCGGCCAATTATATTTATTACAACCGCGATCAAGATCAAAGTGTAAACACCGATTATTTTTTACCGAATGACGAGTTTTTAAGAAATAATAGTTTCTTGACAAACTCAACACAAAAGAGCAATATTTTTACTGGACAAGGCGATATTTCTACCAGTTATTGGGGTGGTAAATTGGAACTTGGCGCAAAATTGAGCAAAATAGATACTGAAAGTAAAATTGATTTTTTTGATACTGAAAACAATACCAACACTTTTAACAATGCGCTTTCGGATGATTTTAATTATCATGAAAAAATCTACGCCGAATATATAAACTTCGAAAGAGAATGGGAAAAATGGAGTTTTACTGCCGGATTGCGAGCAGAATACACAGAAATTGATGCCATTTCGCGTAGGCTTGGAGAAGCGAGCAATCAAGACTTTTTTGATGTTTTTCCGTCGGTGTCGGTAAATTACATTATTAACGATAATAATACCATTGGTGTTAGCTACAACCGAAGCATTCAGCGAGCACGTTACGAGAGCTTAAACCCGTTTAAATATTTTATAACTGAAAACAATTACATTGGCGGAAACCCAAATCTAGTTCCGTCCATAACCGATAAAATTACTTTAAGTTATTCGCTTAAAAACAGATGGTTATTTGATTTGTATTACGAAAACGTAGAAAACGAATTGAGTAATTTGTCATTTCAAAATAATGAAAACAGCATTTTACGAAGCGTGTATGCCAATTTAATTGAAGCCTATCAATATAGTTTTGATGTTGTTTACTATAATTCACTTACCCCTTGGTGGTATTTTCAAATAGCGACCTCTTCGTTCTATTTATCAAATAAATTTGAAGCTTTGGAAAGCTCGCAAGAAGCCTATACCAACGCTACGTATGGACAGTACCTTCAATCTTATAACAATTTTACGCTGTCAAAAGACAGAACATTTACCGCAGATCTTACTGCGCTATATATTTCTAATTTTGTCTTCGGAAACCGATATTTCAAAAACCAGAGCTATGTAAATATTTCATTTAGAAAAACATTTTGGAATCAACGAGCAAGCTTAACTGTAGGTGTTGATGATGTTTTTGATACCCTTAACGATGTTGTATCTGTAGCAAAATATTACAATCAGGACAATCGGTTTTTTATATTTCAAGAAAGTAGATTATTTCGTGTTGGATTGAAATATAACTTCGGAAACGCGCGGCTTCGCGATACCAAGAAAGAAATACAAACCGATGAAGGCGACAGGTTGGGCGGATAATAAATTCGGGCACTTTTAAAACCGACTAAATTCTTCAAAATTTGTTCAGTTATTTCATTCACATTTAATTAACTGAGTATTTACTACTTTTGCAGTTCCAAAACAAAGAAATTGCCAAAAATAGGAAACATACAACTGCCAGACTTTCCATTGCTATTAGCACCCATGGAAGACGTGAGCGATCCACCATTTCGTGCACTCTGCAAAGAGCAGGGCGCCGATGTGGTATTTACTGAATTTATCTCTTCGGAAGGGCTTATTCGCGATGCCGCCAAAAGTGTGATGAAGCTAGATATATATGAAAAGGAACGCCCCGTGGGAATCCAGATTTTTGGCGCTGTTCTGGAATCCATGCTTCGCAGTGTAGAAATAGTTGAAGCCAGCGGCCCAGATATCATTGATATTAACTTTGGCTGTCCCGTTAAAAAAGTAGTTTCAAAAGGCGCCGGCGCGGGCATTTTGAAAGATATTGATTTAATGGTAAGCCTAACCGAAGCAATGGTAAAGCACACCAAGTTGCCCGTTACCGTAAAAACACGATTAGGCTGGGATCACGATTCCATAAAGATTGTTGAGGTTGCAGAGCGTTTGCAGGACGTAGGTTGCCAAGCTATCTCCATTCACGGTCGCACCCGTGCGCAAATGTATAAGGGCGAAGCCGATTGGAAACCTATCGCCGAAGTAAAAAACAACCCACGAATGCATATTCCTGTATTTGGAAATGGCGATGTTGACACCCCCGAAAAAGCAATGGAAATGCGCGATAAATACGGTTTGGACGGCGCCATGATTGGTCGTGCCAGCATTGGCTATCCATGGTTTTTTAAAGAGGTAAAACACTATTTTAAAACTGGCGAACATTTGCCGCCACCAACAATGGCTGAGCGTGTTTATGCCGCCAAACGCCATTTACAAATGGCTATAGATTGGAAGGGCGAAACCCTCGGAGTTTTTGAAACCCGACGCCATTACACCAACTATTTTAAGGGTATTCCCAACTT
Organism: Aequorivita vitellina; assembly: GCF_022008365.1. Classification (GTDB taxonomy): domain Bacteria; phylum Bacteroidota; class Bacteroidia; order Flavobacteriales; family Flavobacteriaceae; genus Aequorivita; species Aequorivita vitellina. Next base: position 100,067 of record NZ_JAIRBA010000001.1, on the reverse strand, counting down.
TAAGGAATACCGAATGAAAATGGTAACCAGCGATGATTCTGCTTCAGTCTTTGAAGCTTTTGATGAAGTTTTGGAAGTATTCGGGGATTATGAATTTGCTTAATTGTATTAGGAGTCTTAAGTGTCTTTCTAAATAAACTGTTTTTATTTATAAATCCTTTTACCTTTGAAGAAGAAATTATCGTCATGCAGCGGCTCAAGATCCTCAATACCTATTTTATTACGCATAATGTTAAACGCTTTGTACTAGAAAAGCCACCGGAATTTACTTATACTCCGGGGCAATCGGCACATATATCCATCAATTTGCCCAACTGGAAGGACCAAATTCGTCCGTTTACCTTCACTTCTTTACAGCATTGGGAATACTTAGAATTTATCGTCAAAATTTACGAAGACCACAAAGGTGTTACTTCGCAAATGGGCAGGCTAAATACGGGCGACGAACTGTTACTTCACGATGTTTACGGCACAATCAAGTATAAAGGCCCCGGTATATTTATAGCGGGAGGTACGGGTATTACACCTTTTATTGCAATATTTAGAGCACTTTTTGAAAGTGGAAATCTACGGAATCTCGCACTTTTGTATTCCAACAAAACCAAGGAAGACATAATTTTACACGATGAATTAACGAAGATGTTAGGGCCGGCCTACAGAAATGTGTTCACACAAGAAGGCGTAATTGGTTTTCGCGAACGCAGAATTGATCGTAAATTTCTTATAGAAACAATTGGCGATTTTAACTCGCGCTTTTACGTTTGCGGCCCACAAAAATTTACCGAAGAAATTTGCAAAGCTCTGGTGAGTCTGGGCGTAGACCCCGAATTTCTTATTATTTGAATTTATAAACGGTAGCAAAAACTATGCTGCTTTACCTATTAAACCAACAACTTCTCCCGAACCCTACTCGACGCAATTTTTGAAGCGATAACACCTAAAACAGTAATCGTAACAAAAACGATTACAACATTTAAAAACTCCATTTTTACCGGGTAAGCCAAAGTGCTGGTTATAGCCACAAACTCAAATTTTAATTGAGCAATCACTGCCAGAATTCCCAAGAAAATTCCAAATAAGCCACCAAGCACAGTCATTAACGTACCTTGTAAAAAAAATATGCGTCGTATTTCGGGCAATGAAGCGCCCAAATTATAAAGTGTTTTTATGTTTTTTCGCTTGTCTAAAACCATCATTATTATGGAACCAATCACGTTGAAAAGCGCAATTATCAACACCAAAGTAAAGATTAAATAAACGGCAACGTTTTCAGTATTCAGCATTTTATAAAGGGCGTCGTTTTGCTGAATTCGGTTTTTAATAATAATTTCTTCCGGAAAAATCTTCGCAATTTTACTGCGCACATTTTCTTCAGAGGCATTCGGAAGCAGTTTAATTTCAATAGCTGAAATTTTTGTACTGTCTAACGATAACAAGTTTCGGGCAAATTCTAAATCTGAAAAAACGTATTTCGCATCTAAATCTTCATTTACTTGATATACGCCGGAAACCACTACCATTTCTTTATTAAATGCATCGGTTGGGTCAAGCGCATTGAGTTGTCCCGTGCCAGGTTTTGGTACGTAGATTTCTAAAAGTTCGCCGTAATCGCGCACGCCTAAAGACAATTTTGCAACTGTAGAAAGGCCTACTACCACTTCGTTTTGATGCGGTACCAACCAATCGCCATAATACATAATACTGTCTAGTTGGGTCACTTTTCCGTAAAGTGAGTCCACTCCTTTTATATATGAAATGTGGTTCTTTCCTTTATAATGAAGAAAGATGCGTTCTTCAATTATTTCAGAAAAGTTTTCGATGCCTTCAATAGTTGAAAGTTGCGATTTTTGTGCTTCCGAAAAAACAATTGTTTTTCCGCTGTGGGGAAGAATCTTGAGGTCGCTGTCAAATTCATCTGTAAATTGAAGACTAAAATCCTTTAAACCCGAAAAACCCGAAAGTACTATAAACAGGGACATTGCACCCACTACAACGCCCATTGCCGCAATACCAGTAATAATATTAATGGCATTGTTGCTGCTTTTTGAAAACAAATAGCGCTTAGCGATGTAAAGTGAAAAATTCAAGCTATGATTTTTTTCTTTTAGGAAGCAGATCGGGATCTTTTAGCGGATTATCTTCACCTTTTACAGCCTTGTCTATCTTTTCAATGTATTCCAAAGAATCATCGTTATAAAAAGAAAGATCTGGCATTTTACGCAGTTGATTCTTTGTTAATTGTGCAATTTGATGTTTTATATTCGGCTTTAATTTGTTTAGCTCAACCACAATTGCATCTGCTTTATCTGCGGGAAACACGCTCACATAAACTTTCGAAATGGAAAGATCTGTGGTTACAGTTACCTTGCTCACTGAAATTATAATGCTTGTTTGTCCTGCTTCGCGAAGCATATTTTGAAGCACGTTGGCGAGGTCGTTTTGCAGAACGCTCGCAATTTTCTTTTGTCTATTACTTTCTTCCATATTGCAAAAATAGAACATAAAACCGTACCGAATGTTAATGAAGCCTCAAGCTTGTTGAAATTCAATAGAATTAAGTTTGTATTTTTGAACCCAACAACACGTATTTATGGAAAAAATAGAACATATAGGCATTGCGGTTAAAAACATTCAAGAAGCAAATAAAATTTATGAAGCCTTGTTGGGAAACGCGCCGTACAAAAGTGAAAAAGTTGAAAGTGAAGGAGTAGAAACTTCGTTCTTTAAATGTGGCGAAAGTAAAATTGAATTGTTGGAAGCACTAAATCCTGAAAGTCCAATTGCAAAATTTATAGACAAGAGGGGAGAAGGAATACACCATATTGCTTTTGCCGTAAAGGATATTAAAGTTGAAGTAGAGCGACTTAAAAAAGAAGGATTTAATGTGCTTAATGAAGAACCGAAAAAAGGTGCTGATAATAAGCTTGTTGTTTTTCTTCACCCAAAGTCTGCAAATGGTGTTTTGGTGGAGCTTTGTCAAGAAATTGAGAATAACTAAAAATAGTTTTGTGGTATTTGGAAAGTGTTTTACCTTTGCAAACCTTAAATTCATCCATTTTAGGATTTTGCGTCAACCTAAGATTTGGCAGTTACTTGAAATTTTGATATTATTACGGTCCCATAGCTCAGCTGGTTAGAGCACCTGACTCATAATCAGGGGGTCCATGGTTCGAGCCCATGTGGGACCACTTTTTTAAACAGAATTTTTGCGAAATAATATCGTGCAATTTTTAAAGTTTGAATGAGTTATTACAGATAGAACAATCCATTTCAATTTAAAAAATATATTTTTTATTTTAGATTTTTAATGGCAATCCCCAATCGATAATTCTGTTTAATGTTGACAAGCATTTATCTTTTTTTATTTCTTTTAGTCCAGGCTAGAGATGATGTGCCGCCACCTAATCCACCACCACCAGGACCTCAATTACCAATTGACGATTCGATCTGGATATTGATTGTTGCTGGTCTTATCTATGGATTATATATTATCTACCAAAAAAATAAATCTACAAGTAAGGCATCATAAGGTTTTTTACATATTTGCCAATAATATCAAACTCTAGATTTACTTCGTTTCCTTCTTTAATTGTTTTAAAATTTGTATTCTCAAAAGTATAGGGAATAATGGCTACACTAAATTCTTGTTTTTTAGAATTTACTACAGTTAAGCTAACGCCATTTACTGTAATAGAGCCTTTTTCAACAGTGCTGAAGTCTGCATTTTTATAACTAAAAGTAAAAACCCAACTACCGTTTTCTTCTTCAATTTTAATACAAGAAGCAATACCATCTACGTGGCCTTGAACCATGTGTCCATCTAAGCGATCGCCTAGTTTCATGGCTCTTTCTAAATTTACCAACGAACCTTTTTTTAAATTTTTAAGATTTGTTTTGTCTAAAGTTTCTTTAATGGCAGTTACCACATACGAGGTTTCGTGTATTTTCACAACCGTTAAACATACGCCATTGTGAGAAACACTTTGATCTATTTTTAGTTCTTGCGATAGCGAACTTTCAACTTCTATATGAAGATTTTCACCGTCTTTGGTAAGATTGATTATTTTGCCAACGGTTTCAATAATTCCTGTAAACATTGTAGTATTTGGTTACATTTGTACTGCAAAAGTAACAATTTAAAAAGCCAAACATAATGAGTAGCGAAGATAAAATAGTGGTGGGTATTTCCATAGGTGATATCAATGGCATTGGCAGCGAAATTATTCTGAAAACATTTGAAGATTCGCGCATGCTGGAGTTTTGTACGCCCGTTATTTTTGCATCGGTAAAACTGATGTCTTTCTTCAAAAAACATTTTGAAACAGATATTAATTTTCACGGAATTGATAAAATAGAAGATTGTATTCCAAAGAAAATAAATGTATTGAATGTTTGGAAAGAGCACGTTGAGGTCACTTTTGGTGAGGAAACAGCTGTAGGTGGCGAATACGCCATAAAATCGTTAAAAGCAGCCGTTGCCGCATTAAAGGAAAACAAAATTGACGCTTTGGTTACTGCGCCAATTAATAAGGCTAATATTCAGTCGGAAGATTTTAATTTTCCCGGGCATACAGATTATTTGGCACAGGAACTTGAAGGCGAAAGCTTAATGCTGCTAATTTCTGAAAACCTTCGTGTGGGTCTTTTAACAGATCACGTAGCCGTAAAAGATGTAGTTTCAAATATTACACGCGAGCGCATCGATAAAAAAATAAACACCATTTATCACACTTTAGTTGAAGACTTCGGAATTGAAAAACCAAAGGTTGCCGTTTTAGGAATTAATCCGCACACTGGTGACAACGGTGTAATTGGTGATGAAGACGACACTATTTTGCGCCCAGCTTTAGATAATATTCGTAAAAATGGCAAAATGGTTTTTGGACCCTATGCTGCCGATAGCTTTTTTGGCTCAGGAAACTACAAAAATTTTGATGCCATTATAGCGTCATATCACGATCAAGGATTAGTCCCTTTTAAAACCTTAGCTTTTGGAAAAGGTGTAAACTTTACGGCAGGGCTAAACCGTATTCGCACCTCGCCAGATCACGGCACAGCGTATGATTTAGCAGGAAAAAACGAAGCCAACTTTGAATCTTTTCGCGAAGCAGTTTTCAGTGCTGTTTCAATTTATAAAACACGTATAGACTATAAAGAAATTTCTAAAAATCCGCTTAAAACAAACCGTAAAAGAGGTTACTCAAAAAAGAAATAGAAAAATTAATTGCTATTCAAATAATTTTTTATCTTTGCACCCGCCTTATCCGTAAGGTTAAGGTCTTAAATAGGTGTGAAAATGAAGGATTTGAAAGAGTTTACCATCCCTTTTGTAGGGCTGAAATTAGGAAAACACCAGTTTAACTTTGAATTAAAAAAAGCGTTCTTTGAGCATTTTGAGTATGACGAATTTAATGACGCAGCCATTAATCTCGATGTACAGCTGGAAAAAATGAGCACATTATTAGAGTTTACATTAGATTTTAGTGGAACTGTAAATGTAGCTTGCGATACAACAAACGAGCCTTTTGATCAAGAAATCGCTGGTGCGTATAATTTTGTAGTAAAATTTGGCGAGGAATACAATGATGAAAATGAAGATTTACTCATTTTGCCTCACGGAAGTTACGAAGTAAACATTCAACAATACGTTTATGAATCCATTGTGTTGGCTATGCCCTCGCGAAGAGTTCATCCCGGAGTTGAAGATGGTACATTAAAAAGCGATATACTCGATAAACTTGAAGAATTAAGTCCGAAAGCGACAGATGAAGAAGAGTCGCCCGAAGACGAAAATACCGATCCCCGTTGGGATTCATTAAAAAAACTATTAACGGATAAATAATAAATAGCAATGGCACATCCAAAGAGAAAAATCTCGAAAACTAGAAGAGATAAGAGAAGAACGCACTACAAAGCTACTGCACCTACACTTGCAACAGACCCTACAACAGGAGAGTCGCATCTTTTCCACAGAGCACACTGGCATGAAGGCAAGATGTACTACCGTGGTCAAGTTGTAATTGATGCAACTGAGCAAGTAGAAGCATAATATACTTTAATCATATTCAAAACTCTCACACACCCGTGAGGGTTTTTTTGTTTTTTAACTTTTCAAAAGTCAAAAACAACATAATTAGTGCCGAATTTCAAGTAAAATTTAGTATTTTTCACTCTTTTTAAAAGATTTTTGGTCTTTTTTGTGAATTTTAATTCAGCTTTATGAATACGATCACGGCAGCTATTACCGCTGTAGGGAGCTACGTTCCAGATTACGTCCTCTCCAACAAAGTTCTGGAAACGATGGTAGATACCAACGACGATTGGATTACCACCCGCACCGGAATTAAAGAAAGAAGAATATTAAAAGATAAAGACAAAGGCACCTCCTATCTTGCTATCCAAGCAGCAAAAGACCTCCTCAAAAAAAGTAATACAGACCCAGCAGAAATAGACATGGTTATCATGGCAACTGCAACACCAGATATGCCCGTGGCGGCAACAGGTGTTTATGTGGCTACACAAATAGGTGCTGTAAATGCTTTTTCTTTTGATCTCGTTGCGGCCTGCTCCAGCTTTCTCTTCGGAATGTCTACTGCAGCCCGCTATATTGAATCTGGAAAATATAAAAAAGTACTCCTTATTGGCGCAGATAAAATGTCGTCAATTATTGACTATACAGATAGAACCACCTGCATTATATTTGGTGACGGGGGTGGAGCGGTTCTGTTTGAACCAAATACCGAAGGTTTAGGTGTAAAAGATGAATACCTACGCACCGATGGTATTGGCAGACCTTTTTTAAAAATTGATGCTGGCGGTTCTTTGCTACCTGCTTCAAATGAAACAGTTGCCAATAAACAACATTTTGTTTTTCAAGAAGGAAAAACAGTTTTTAAATTTGCCGTTTCCAATATGGCAGATGTGTGTGAAAAGGTCATGAAAAGAAATGATCTCACGAGCGAAGATGTTAACTGGTTAGTACCACATCAAGCTAACAAACGTATAATTGACGCAGCAGCTTCCCGAATGAAATTGCCCGATGAAAAAGTGATGATAAATATTCACAAATACGGCAATACTACTTCAGCAACCTTACCGCTGTGTTTGGCAGATTATGAAAACCAACTAAAAAAAGGTGATAACTTGATATTTGCTTCCTTTGGCGGAGGCTTTACTTGGGGTGCCGTTTATGTTAAATGGGCCTACGATTCAAAATAATTAACTAAATCAAAAGACTAAACTTTATAATATGGATTTAAAAGACATTCAAAACTTGATCAAGTTTGTGGCAAAAAGCGGTGCCAGCGAAGTAAAACTTGAAACAGAAGACATCAAGATCACTATTAAAACAGGATCTGAAGACGGTAAAGGTGAAACAACTTATATCCAGCAAATACCTACAATGGCGCAGCCGCAAATGCAAATGCAGCCCCAAACATCTGCTGCACCGCCACAGCAAACAGCTACTACAACCGAAGCACCCGCAGAAGCTACAGACTCAAAATATATAACAATAAAATCTCCAATAATCGGTACTTTTTATAGAAAACCATCGCCAGACAAACCAGTATTTGTTGAGGTTGGTACTTCCATTAACGAAGGTGATGTGCTTTGTGTTATTGAAGCTATGAAGTTGTTTAATGAAATTGAAAGTGAAGTTTCAGGAAAAATTGTAAAGGTGCTTGTTGACGATTCTTCACCTGTTGAATTTGACCAACCTTTATTTTTAGTAGATCCATCTTAGTATAAATTCCAAATAACAAATTCCAAATTCCAATTATTTTTGGAATTTGGAATTTGGGATTTGACATTTCATAAAAATTATGTTTAAAAAGATATTAATTGCAAATAGGGGCGAAATAGCATTGCGAATTATCCGCACCTGCCGCGAGATGGGTATAAAATCGGTTGCAGTTTATTCTACTGCCGATGAGGAAAGTTTGCATGTACGTTTTGCAGACGAGGCCGTATGTATTGGTCCGGCAGCTAGTAACCTGAGCTATTTAAAAATGTCTAACATTATTGCCGCGGCCGAAATTACAAACGCAGACGCAATACACCCCGGTTACGGATTTCTTTCTGAAAACGCTAAATTCTCAAAAATATGCCACGAACACGGTATTAAATTCATTGGAGCTTCGGCTGAAATGATTGAACGCATGGGCGACAAAGCTTCAGCTAAGGCTACAATGAAAGCCGCTGGAGTTCCCACCGTACCTGGTAGCGATGGCATAATTGAAGATTTTGAGCAGTGCGAAAAACTAGCAGAAGAAGTTGGTTATCCAGTAATGCTAAAAGCTACCGCTGGGGGTGGAGGTAAAGGAATGCGTGCCGTTTGGAAAAAAGAAGAACTTAAAAAAGCTTGGGATAGTGCTCGCCAAGAAGCTGCAGCAGCCTTCGGAAATGATGGCATGTATATGGAAAAGCTTATTGAAGAGCCACGCCATATCGAAATACAAATTGTAGGCGATAGTACTGGTAAAGCTTGTCATTTAAGTGAGCGCGATTGTTCTATTCAACGCCGTCACCAAAAACTTACCGAAGAAACGCCAAGCCCATTTATGACGAAAAAACTTCGTACAGATATGGGGAACGCGGCAGTAAAAGCAGCCGAATATATTAAATACGAAGGCGCCGGAACCATAGAATTTTTAGTAGATAAACACCGAAATTTCTACTTTATGGAAATGAATACGCGTATTCAAGTAGAGCACCCAATTACCGAGCAAGTAATTGATTACGATTTAATTAGAGAGCAAATTTTAGTGGCTGCCGGAATTCCAATTTCAGGGAAAAACTACACGCCACAACTTCACTCTATAGAATGTAGAATCAACGCCGAAGATCCGTATAACGATTTTCGTCCTTCGCCGGGTAAAATTACGGTTTTACACGCGCCGGGAGGTCACGGGGTACGTTTAGACACGCACGTTTATGCAGGTTATACAATTGTGCCATATTACGATTCAATGATCGCAAAACTTATTACAACCGCCCAAACACGCGAAGAAGCTATCAATAAAATGAAACGTGCTTTAGATGAATTTGTAATTGAAGGTATAAAAACTACAATTCCATTTCACCGTCAATTAATGGACGAGCCAGATTATGTAGCCGGAAATTACACAACGGCGTTTATGAATACCTTTAAAATGAACGAGCCCGAAGAAGAATAACTATTTTTTTCAAATAACAAATAGTAAGCGCCAAATTCCAAAAGTAAAACCTTGAAATTTGGTGCTTTTTTTTAGAACCACAAAAGCGATCCAATCTACAACTGCCCATTTCAAAACGCGTTGTTTAATACAAAAATATGAATCTTTCTTTTTGGGAAAATAGCACCTGGTTTTCAAACATCGATTTCGCTGTAATTGGCAGTGGAATTGTAGGATTGAATTGCGCACTTTCGCTTCGAAAAAAACATCCAAAAAGTAAAATTGTCATCTTCGAGCGCGGGGTGCTTCCCAGTGGTGCCAGCACCAAAAATGCTGGGTTTGCCTGCTTCGGGAGTATTTCTGAAATATTAGACGATTTAAAAAACCATTCCGAAGAAGAAGTAGTAGCGCTTGTAAAGAATAGGGTGGAAGGCTTAAAATTATTGCGAAATACACTTGGCGACAAACAGTTAAATTATCAAGAAAATGGGGGCTACGAACTTTTCACTAACGAAGATGCTGAACTTTTTGAAACCTGTAAATCAAAAATTAATTATGTAAACAAATTGTTGAAACCTATTTTTAATGCTGAAGTTTTTTCAGAAAAAGGAAACCATTTCGGGTTTAAAAATATTCAACCAAACCTCATTTTCAGCAAATTTGAAGGTCAGATTGATACCGGAAAAATGCTGCTCGGGCTAATCAAAAAAGCTTCGGAAGAAAACATTTTAATTTTGAATTCTACTGAAATCACCCACATTACGGATACTGGCGAAAATGTTTCACTTCAATTGAACTCCTCGGAAAACATTTCGGTAAAAAAAGTTTTTATCGCCACCAATGGCTTCGCAAAACAATTTATAAAAGAAGATGTTACCCCTGCGAGAGCACAAGTTTTAGTGACAAAACCCATTGAAAACCTAAAGCTAAAAGGGACTTTTCATTTAGACAGAGGCTATTATTATTTCAGAAATATTGAAAATAGAATTCTTTTTGGCGGGGGAAGAAATCTCGATTTTAAAGCGGAAGAAACTACCGAAATGCATCTAACGGAACTTATTCAAAACAAGTTGGAGCAATTGCTTAAAACCGTAATTTTGCCGAATCAACCTTTTGAAATTGAGCGACGTTGGAGCGGCATTATGGGTATCGGAAAACAGAAAAAACCAATTTTAAAAGCCGTTTCTAAAAATGTTTTTTGTGGGGTTAGGCTGGGAGGAATGGGCGTTGCTATTGGCAGTTCGATCGGGAAGCAATTGGCAGAATTAATTGATTAAAAACATATGATTAAAAAACTATTCAAATTCATATTTAAGTTTTTCCTTTGGTTCATTGGGCTTACGGTGGTTTGGGTGCTTCTTTATAAATTTGTTCCCGTGCCGTACACACCTTTAATGGCCATTCGCGCCATTGAAGGTGATGAAAATTATAAAACACGCCACGATTGGGTGCCAATTGAAGCGATTTCTCCGTACTTGCAATTGGCGGTAATTTGTGCCGAAGACCAAACTTTTTTAAGCCACAGCGGCTTTGACCGAGAAGCGATTGAAAAAGCTTTAGCAAACAACGAAAAAGGAAAGAAGTTACGCGGCGGAAGTACCATTTCACAACAAACCGCAAAAAACGTTTTTTTATGGCCAGACCGAACCTGGTTCAGAAAAGGTTTGGAGGCATACTTTACTTTGTTAATTGAAACACTTTGGAGTAAAGAGCGTATTTTAGAAGTATATTTAAACAGCATTGAAATGGGCAATGGCGTATTTGGTGCCGAAGCAGCCTCGCAATATTGGTTTAAAAAATCGGCAAAAAACCTGAAGGTAGAAAATGCCGCTGCCATCGCTGCCATTTTACCCAGTCCGCAACGCTACAGTGCCAATCCGCCCGGAGCTTATGTAGCCAAACGCACGCAATGGATCGTGCGGCAAATGCGTTATTTTGGCCCCTTTACACTGGAGAAACAAAAACCAAAAGAAGTTAAAAAGAATCGAAAAAAATGACCGCAGTAGAACTGAAAACCGAATTGCTGCAACACTGCCATAAACAGGTTGACAACCGCTATATTAAAATAAAACAAACCATTGCTGATATTGAAGAATCTTTACTCGAAGAATCTAAAAGCAGCAGTGGCGACAAGCATGAAACTGGAAGGGCGATGCTTCAAATAGATAGGGAGAATGCGGGAAAACAACTTCAAGAAATTGAAAAACTGGTGCAATTATTAAAGAAGATAGACGTAAATACCACTTCAGATTATGCCAGATTGGGCAGCTTGGTTTACACCGATAAGTTTACGTATTACCTCAGTATTTCTATTGGTACTGCTTCGGTTGCAAACACAGATTATCTTTGTGTTGCTTTAAATTCTCCAGTTGGGTTGCTAATTTCGGGAAAGCGAAAGGGCGATGAATTTATTTTGAACGGGAATGAGTTTAAAATTAAAAACCTGAAGTAAAGCTTTGGTTTAAAACTTGGTCGCTATTAAAACTTTTGGCATCTTTTCGCTCATTGCTAACAGCCATTTTAACTGTTCGTGAATTAAATGTGCCTCTTCAAGTTTTGCAATAAAATCATCAGATTTTTCTGCTTTTTCTGCTTCGGAAAACTTAATTTTTTTACTGAGAATTGTTTCAAATATATCTTCGAAATTACTGGTTTTATCAGTGACTTCTGAAGTAGTTTCATTATTTAAAATTGCTTCTGCCATTAAAAGATTTTGAACTATTCTTGAAGAAATAGCATTAAAATTTTCGGAAGCTGGAGTAGTTGGATTATTTAAAATGTAAGTACTCAACGAGGCCAACGACGATAAAAAAGTGTGGTTTAGCATCGCAATTTCATACACTTTATCTATATTTTTTCGTTTAGATTTTGGTTCTTGCGTCATGCGCTGAAACGCAGAACTAAGGTCGGACATTTCTAAAAAAGCTTTTTTTCTGGCCACTTTATATTGGTCAGATACTTTTCCTTTTTTATTGTAGAAAGCTATTATTTCCTGCAAATAAATGCGGTTTGCTTTTACGGTTCCTATTAAAGTATTATGCAAGCTGTGTATTTCCCAGGCCGGCCAGAGAAACAAATTGCCTAAAGTTGCCAAGCCTGCCCCAATAAGAGTATCTGTTACACGAAATTGAATTACATTAAAAACATTTGGGCTAAGTAAGGCATAAATAAAAACTACGCTCAAGGTAATAAAGGTGGCAGATGCCTTATAGTTGCGTTGCACCATAGAAAAAGCAATGACCAATGAAGTTATTGCTAAAATACCGTAGAGGGTAGTGTTTTGGGTAATTAAAACAATTCCTACGGCCAAAGCTCCGCCAATTAAAGTGCCGATGGTTCGTTCTTTTGAACGTGTTTTAGTGAGTCCAAATGCAGGTCGCATAATAACTATTAACGTAAGTAAAATCCAATATGGATTTTGAACCGCGAAAAGTATGCCCACGCCATAACCTATTATCGTCATGGTAGCCAACCGCAACGAATGTTTAAAAATGGATGAGCGAAGATTGAAATTTTCTACCAAAACCTCAAAATCATAATTCTGTTTGGTTAAAAATCGTTTGGCATGCTCAGATTTTATAAAAGAAATTTGACGGCGGTCTGGATTGCTGAGCAACCATTCAATTTTATCAATCTTTTTTACTTGTTCTTTTTGGTATTTATAGAGATTTCGAAGCATTAACAAATCTTCGCTATATACATCTTCCGAAGCGAAAACATCTTCTCTTACCCGTTGTAGATATGTTTCTATTTTGGCGCTATTCCGAAGCTTTTTTGGATTTGAAAGAAAATTCGAAATAACTCGTAATCTATCACTCATGGCAAAAAGTAAACCTTGAAAATCTGCTAATTGCTGTGGTTTTTTCTTAAAAAGCGCATCGGTTTTTGAATAGTTTACGGGGTTGGACATTGCCAATTCAAGCATATCTACCAACTGTACAAAAATGAGCATTCGCTTGCCTTCGTAATCTGATTTTCCCGAACCAGCTCTGCTCGAAATTAATATATCGCGCAAGGTTTCGTGAATAGTAGTAAGTTCTGTTTGCGTATTTAAAAGTTGTTTTAAAAGTGCCGATCTGTCTTTGTTTTCCACTACCAATTCGCCGCGCGTATGTAAATAGTCGGCGGTGAGTTTAAGTGTTTTTGAAAGATAATATTCTGTAGGAGCTTTCGGAAAAATATAATGGCGAAGCAACGAGAGCGCAGTATACCAAAGCCCTCCAATGCCAATTAGCAGCGCTCTTTCAAAAGGTTGCATATCTGCCGAAACATTCGAAAAACTAAGTACCAGCGCCAAAAGTCCAGAGAAACTAATAAGTGATGCGCGAAATCCGTAAATAGAAATATACGATATGAAAAACATTAAAATTCCCAAGATTGGAAACAAAAACCACAACGAAAGATGTAAATAGCCCCCAACAAAACTTACCAACATGGCGAGCAACGTCGCAAATAAAAGCCCGGTAATTTTATGCCGAATACTTCCGCTTACATCACTTGGCGAGGCAAGTAATGCGCCAACAGTAATAGTAACACCAATAGGAAGTACGTGAAATTTTATACCAACAAGAATAGGTACTGTAAGCGCAATACCCAATAAGATAGCTCTTGAAAAATCGGTACTATTAAAGTATTCCGATAGATCATTCAGCGTTTCTTTTACGATGTTTTGCGACTTTTTCAACAGGATTAATTTGGCTAGCGGCAAAGGTATTGACTACACATTGTAAGTTCGTTAATCTTTTCAGAAAAGAAAATTGTTATTGTTTTATTAAATAGGTTTTTGCATACTCAGATTGGGTTTTAAAGTATTAAATTTAAGCTATTCGTAAAGATTAGTAAACATGAAAAATAAAATAATAGAATTAAAACAACGTCCCACAGGAAAACCGTCATTAAATGATTTTGAATTCACCGAAGAAGATATGCCGCAACCAAAAGATGGGGAATTATTATTGCAAACAAAATACGTTTCGGTAGATCCATATTTGCGCGGAAGAATGCGTGATGAAAAATCGTACATTCCGCCTTTTGAAATTGGTAAACCTTTGGAATCTGGTATTATTGCTGAAGTGGTAGAATCTAATAACAGCAATTTTAAGAAGGGCGATTTTGTAAATGGCATGCTTCAGTGGAAGCAATTTCAAACCTCGAACGGAAATGGATTAAACAAAGTTGACCGTAAAAACGCGCCATTAAAAGCCTATTTAGGAGTTTTGGGATTAACAGGTTTAACGGCTTATTTGGGTCTTGAGAAAATAGGGAAACTTCAAAAAGGGGAAACACTTTTAGTTTCCGGAGCCGCAGGTGCGGTGGGAAGCGTTGCAGGGCAGATAGGAAAAATAAAAGGTTGTCGCGTTGTTGGCATTGCAGGAAGCGAAGAAAAAATAGATCAGATTAAAGAAAAATTTAGCTTTGATGCCGCTATCAATTACAAAACCACGAGTAATATGAAAAAGGCAATTGAGACTGCTTGTCCCAATGGCGTTGATGTTTATTTTGACAATGTGGGCGGTGAAATTCTGGATGCCGCTTTGGTGAATATGAACAAATTTGGAAGAGTGATAAATTGTGGTGCAATTTCGCTTTACAACAAAACCGAAACCCAAACCGGTCCCAGAGTAGAACCACTGCTTATTAAAAACAGTATTTTAATGCAAGGTTTTATTGTGCGCGATTTCGTAAAAGATTTCGGCCCCGCCCAAAAGCAATTGGGTAAATGGATGGAAGACGATAAACTAAATTATTTAGAAACTGTAGTTGAAGGTTTTGACAGCATTCCGCAAGCGTTTATAGATTTGTTTAACGGGAAAAATAAAGGAAAGATGATTGTTGTGGTTTAGTTTGAAGTTTAAATTTCGCAACTACATTAAAGGTGAAAACAATCCGGCTAATTTCTCCATAAGTTGGGTGAATTTTGAGCGAGTGTTCCACGATTTTAAATCTATACTAGTTGCATCTTTTAAGTCATCGTAAAAAGTTTGGCGAAGTTGGTGCGCAATTTCTTCATCATAAACAATTGCGTTTACTTCAAAATTTAAATCGAAACTGCGAATGTCCATATTTGCAGTGCCAACAATAGTAAGCTGCTTATCAACAACCATTGTTTTTGCGTGCACAAATCCTTTTTGATAACAATATATTTTGGCGCCAGCGTTTAAAAGTCGGCCGTAAAAGGAACGTGCAGCATAGTTTACGAAATTTGAATCTGAAGCGCCGGGAACTAATATTTTCACTTTAGTACCACTTGCCGCGGCAATCACCAAGCTTTCCAAAATGCTATCGCCAGGCATAAAATAAGGTGTGGTAATAAGAATTTCTTCTTTGGCCAAGTTGATAGCCTGCAATAATGTTTGCTGAATTAAAGGCGTATCAGAATCTGGTCCGCTAAAAGCAATTTGCACAATTTTATCAGCTTCGGACGGAAACTCCTCGTCGTCGGGAAAGAGGATTTTAGTAGGCTCCAATTGTTCACCCGAGCAATAATTCCAGTCGCCTATAAAAACATACTGCAAGCTTTTAACCGCTGGTCCTTCAATTTTTAAATGTGTATCGCGCCAAAATAAATCATTCTTTTTTTGGGTGTCGTTAATGTACTTATCACTTACATTTATGCCCCCAACAAATCCCAAAATACCATCAACAACAATGATTTTACGGTGGTTGCGGTAGTTTAACCTATTTGCTAGTGCAATAAGTTTTATTTTGTAAAAAGGAAAAGCTGAAACTCCTGCAGCTCGCAATCTAGGCACTTGTTTTTTGCGAATTTCCCTACTGCCAAAATCGTCGTAAATAAAACGTACAGTTACACCTTGTTGCGCCTTTTGAATCAACAAGTCTATAATTTTACGACCTATTTCGCCCGCATCAAAAATATAATATTCAATATGAATGTGATCTTTAGCATTGGAAAGGGCTTCCAACACACTCGGAAATTTATTTTCTCCGTTATGCAAAAGAGTAACATCATTTCCCTGCGAAATAGGGCTTGAAATTTCGTTAAGCACCAAGCTGGCCAGTTTTTTAAAATTTTTAACCGTCTCATATCTGGTATTAATTACAGTTTGCGAAGTTTCAAAAATGCGGTTTTGAATGGTTTTCTTCAATTTCGCATTGTTGAAAATCTTTTTACTGTACATTTTCCGCTTGCGATAATTGATGCCAAATGAAAAATAAATGATGATTCCTATAAACGGCAAAAAGATAATAGCTAGCAGATAAGCAAGCGTTTTGGTGGTGTTTTGCGTGTCGTACACAACCCTCAGGCTAACCAAGACGACGATAATTCCATAAATAATTTCGGAAAGAAGAATCCAGTTCATATTTAATAAAATTGAAAACGTGTAGCCTAAAATTAAAACTTTTAAAATTAGTTGAGCACGAAAGTTTAAACTTCTCTTTTTAAGGAAGTCAGTTTATTTGGAATACGAAAGATGTAACATAATATTTACTTCCAGCGAATTGTGATGCTTAAAAAAGATTGTTTGTTCGTTCCAAATACTTTCAATAAGGAAATGATCGCCTTTAAAATAGCTTTTTTTAATCGCTACTTCAAGCTTAGTTTTTTCTTCTGAAACCTTAAGTTGATGGGGAAAGACTATAATATTTTCGGAAACTTTATTAGCTGAAAATAATTTCTTTGGAAGTAAATTCGCATCACCAAAAAAGCCTGCTTGATATTCGGTTGAAACGCTTTCGTAAATAAATTGTGGCGTGCCAGTCATTTCGATCGTTCCATTTTTCAGCATTAAAATATGATCGGAAAACGCCAAAGCTTCATCGCTATCGTGGGTTGCGGTGATGCAACTGATGTTATTTTTTTTCAAATAACTGAAAATATTTCGTTGTAATTTATTTTTTCTGAAGGTGTCAATATTGCTGAAAGGCTCGTCCAGCAAGAGAACTTCGGGTTCGTTGGCTAAAGCTTTTGCCAAAGCTACGCGTTGTTTTTGTCCGCCGCTGAGGTTTTTAACCAATGTATTTTTGAAGGCTTCCATTTCAACAACTTCCAGTAATGCGTCAATTCTATTTTCGTCTTTTTCTTCGTCTAATTTTGAAAGGTGCGAACCAAGATTTTCAGCAACGGTTGTAAAAGGCATAATGTTGAATTCTTGCGCTACCAGTTTCATAAATAGCTCACCGGGAATAAGTGTTTTGGTGGGTCCGAGTAGCTTCTTTTCGTTGTAATAAATGCTTCCGTTTTCTAAATGAAGCAGGCCGTAAACAAGATGTAAAAGTGTGGATTTTCCGCAGCCGCTTTCACCTAAAATGCTGAGGTGTTCGCCTGGTTTTAAAGTGAAATGAATGTTCTTTAAAATGGTTTTTTCGGAATAGGAAAAGGAATCGATTTCAACTTTTAGCATCGCAAAAATTATTTGGCTAAAATTCCTTCGGTGTCAATAGCGGGGAGTTTAACCGTTTTTTCATCTGAAATACTGTACGGAGCAAAAGTAAATTTTCTTTCAAAGAGTTTATTTTCAGCAAAAAATGTAACCAGGTATTCATTGGTAAAACCCAATACATCGTCAGCCATAAATTCAACTTTTACCGCGTCTTTTGAGGAAACATTACCTAAATTACGACGCAGTGTTGTTGTTTTTTTATCATTGGTATTGCCGCGCGACATTACTAAAACGGTGTCTATTTCTTCCTCGCGATTATTCACAAAATAAATTGTCCACAAGGCTGCTTCAATCTCTTGATCCCATTCTTTAATTGCTACAATATGAATGTTTTCAGCTTGCGGTATTTCAATATCTTTTCGCATAGTTAATCGTCAATTTTCCACATAATCCAAACCGCCAAAAGTGCGATTGCTGCGACGCCCAACAAAATGGAACCTATAATAATTTTGATGGCTGCGATTATAAATGTTAGATAAGCAATTGCTAAACCAACAATTACGAGCAGGGCAATAACAAGGTATTTTTTCATAATAAAAATTTTAAAGTCTAATAACGCGGCGGCGTCTCACATCTATTAAAGCACACTTTTAAATTGCTCTAAAAAGCGAACATCGTTTTCACTGAACATTCTAATATCTGGAATTTGGTGCAAAAGCATAGCAATTCGATCAATACCCACACCAAATGCGAAGCCGGAGTATTTTTCTGGATCGATGCCACAGTTTTTAAGCACATTTGGATCTACCATTCCGCAGCCGCCAATTTCTAGCCAGCCGGTTCCTTTTGTAATTTTATGATCTGCTTCGGTTTCTAAACCCCAATAAACATCAACTTCGGCACTTGGTTCCGTAAACGGGAAATAGGAAGGACGAAGTCGGATTTTAGATTTTCCAAACATTTCCGTAGTGAAATATTGCAGCGTTTGCTTCAAGTCTGCAAAGCTTACACCTTTATCCACATACAAACCTTCCACTTGGTGGAAAAAGCAGTGCGACCGTGCTGAAATGGCTTCATTTCGGTAAACGCGACCCGGTGAAATTGTACGGATTGGTGGTTTGTTGTTTTCCATGTAGCGAACCTGCACAGACGAAGTGTGGGTGCGCAACAAAACATCTGGGTTGGTTTGCACAAAAAATGTATCCTGCATATCGCGGGCAGGGTGATATTCGGGCAGGTTTAATGCGGTAAAGTTATGCCAGTCGTCTTCAATTTCGGGGCCTTCGGAAACGTTGAAACCGATACGCAAAAAGATATCGATAATTTTGTTTTGCACGATGGAAATGGGGTGACGCGAGCCTAGCGAAATTACTTCTCCCGGACGCGAAAGATCGCCGTAAACGCCTTTAGTTTCAGTGCTGTTTTCAATAGCTGCCTTTAAAGCATCTACTTTTTCCTGCGCTGTATTTTTAAGCGTGTTTATAACTTGCCCGAATTCCTTTTTCTGTTCTTTCGGTACGTTTTTAAATTCGGCAAAAAAGCTATTTAAAATGCCCTTCTTCCCTAAATATTTTATGCGGAAGTTTTCTATTTCTTCTTTATTGGTTGAAGAAAATGCTTGTACTTCGGATATGTGGTTTTTTATTGTTTCTATCATTACAAAATTTTCTAAGGAAAAAATATTTTAGTTAATCACTTTCTTTTCAACAAAATACTGCACAATTGCTTCCTTCATTAAAACACTTTGTTCTCCTGCTTTTAGCGGTGGTAATTGTTCTAAAACCGTGTAATGTGGCCAGCCCTCTTCGTCAAAATAATCGAACTCGTAATAGCCATACGGTTCTAAAACTCGGCAGATGGCTATATGCATTAGGTTTAGTTTTTCGTCTTTTTTAAACTTTCGGTGTAATTGACCCAGCTCCTGCAAACCAATCAAATAGATTATTGCATCTAAGTCTAAAGTATCTCCATCAGCAAAGCGGTTGCTCAGTAGCTTTACTACTTCTTCCCATTGCATTTTTAATTGTTCGTCGCGTGCCATTTAATACATAAATTAATCTGCAAAGATACATTTTACAATTCTGAATTATGAATACAGAATTCAGAATTTGGAAAATGGTATATTTATAAAAATTTTTGAAATATGAATACCATAGATATTGTAATTGGCATCATTTTAATCATAGCTTTTTTTATGGGTTTTCGGAAGGGAATTCTAAGATCGTTAGCATCATTAATCGGTCTCGTTGCTGGGGTTTATGGCGCTATGTTTTTTTCAGATTATGCGCGCGTTTATATTGAAAAATGGTTTGACTGGAGTGAAGACTTAACCAATATAGCATCTTTTTTAATCACCTTCTTTATTATTATGTTTCTCTTTGCGCTGTTGGGAAGAATTTTAACAAAAGTGGCCGATTTCGCAATGATGGGTATTTTCAATAAAATTTTTGGAGGTGTATTTAATGCCTTAAAATTTGCGTTTATATTAAGCGTTGTTTTTATGTTTGTAAACGCTTCTGAAGATTATAGAATCCTTTCGCCCGAACAACGAGACGACTCAATTCTTTACACGCCCGTTGCTGCAATAGCGCCTGCTATTCTGCCAGCAATTATGAAAGAAGTGGACGAATTGAATATTGAACTGCCAGAAATAAATTCGCCTTTAGAAAACGAAAACGTTAAAGACAGTATTGAGTAACTTTTAAAGTTGTTTTAAATCGGTGGCGGGAATCCAGCCGTCTTTTCCGTCTGCTAAAGTAATGCGGTACCAATTGCCATCCTGCGCAGAAATTTGAACCTTGGTGCCTTCGTGAAGTGTAAATGCAACGCTGCTTCCCATTGAAGGTTCGGTTTTTACTTCAATTTCGCTCGCAAAAATAATTGCGGGTTGTTTTTTGGTGAAATCGCTATACGTTACAAAAGCCATCGTTAACGATGTCACTAGAAAAATTCCCGCAAACATCGAACTTGCAAAAAGCAAACGCTTTCTTTTTTCGGTATAAGCGAAATAGTAAAATAAAAATAAGGCCACAAAAAGTATTGAAAAAATAACTGCTAAAATTGCCCAGCCATTGAATGTGAAAACGCCTGCAATGCTCTTATACCATTTTGAAAAAACGGTTTGTGGTAAAGGCTCAATAGAATCAATACGCGCATTTTCTGCAAAAGCAAGATTATTTTTTATGTCTGAATCGTTGGGTGAAAGTTGAAGCGCTTTCTCGTAATAATACACACTCGGACCAATTTGGTTCAACTTATACTGCGCATTTCCCAGATTGAAATAGAGTTCGGCAGAATGTTCGCCTTTGTCTAAAATCTGCATCCAAGCGTTGATTGCTTGTTGATATTTTCCATTTTTGTAAAGCTCTTTCCCTTGATCGAAAAGATTTTGGTTTTGGGCAATACTCGAGAAGGAAACTAATAAAATTAATATGTACAGCAGCTTTTTCATCTTCTTCTTTTTTACTGTATTTGTTTATCAATGTTTGAAATAACCGTCACCGCTTTGCTGTAATCTTGTTGCACAGATGAAGTACTTGCCGAAGCATATCGTGCAAACTCGCAGCTTTTTAATATGCCGATGAAGTTTTCAACAACGGGTGCTTCAACGTTTCGTTCCGAAAGCATTTTTGAAATGAGACTTTTTTCCATTTCAGTTGTTTCAATATTGAGTTTTGCTTTTAAATAATTGTGAAGTGCGCGTTCCAACGCTTCATAAAAAGCACCCGGGTTGGCCATATTTCGTTTTGCTTCAGACAGGTATTTTTTAGCGAGCTTATTTGCTTGTCGTAATTTGTTTCCTTCTACATCATTTAAGCGTTCTCTGCGTTTTTTCCCAGCGAGAATAAATAGCGGAATCAATAAAAATGGCCCACCCAAAAGCGACCAAAATAACGGCGATTTAAAGAAACCTTCCTCCGCTATCGGCCGTAGATTGGCGTCTAACTTTATATATTTAAAATTGTCTTTTGAAAGCACAACTTTTTTATTGCCATCGCTTGCAGTTGAGTTTGGCGTAGTGGCAGATATTGGTCCGTTTTCAACTTCAATTGTAAATTCTTTTGAAGTGATGGTTTGGTATTTTTCAGTTTTCGGATTGAAAAACGAAAAAGTAATCGGGTTTATAGGATATGTACCTTTAAATTGCGGGACAATAGTGTACGAGTCAGTAATAGAACCTTGCATTCCGCCAACGGTTGTATTTACACTTTCGCT
This sequence comes from Aequorivita vitellina, assembly GCF_022008365.1. Taxonomy (GTDB): domain Bacteria; phylum Bacteroidota; class Bacteroidia; order Flavobacteriales; family Flavobacteriaceae; genus Aequorivita; species Aequorivita vitellina. The sequence goes on along the minus strand of NZ_JAIRBA010000001.1, from coordinate 78,355 downwards.
GTGTTCTGGTTCATAAACTTCCAATGTACTTGGAAGTTTTACCGAAGGAATTGTAAACAATTTTAAGTTTCCTTTTCCTGAAACTTTCACGTCGAGTTGCAGAGATTCATTCGCGTTGAGCGTGGTTTTGTTTGCAGCTACGTTAAAAGCAAAATCGCCAACTGCGCCGTTGAAGCCGTCGGGTTTTCCTTCCAGCGGAAGTGGTTTAACATTTATAGTTCGCTTTCCGGCAGAAATTGTTTTATTAACGCGCTCCATCAATCTGCGGCCAAAAATATCACGGCGATTGCCTTGAACGTCTATTGGAACATCTAGCGTAAGCGGCTCAATTTCTAATTCGCCGGTTTTTTGCGGATAAAGTACAGTAGTTCTTAAAATTACAAAGCGATAATCTTCGCCATTGTATTTGCCTTCGGAAACCTTATAATTGTTTTGATTGTCAATATTCTGACTCCAAAAATCGGCATATTTTGGAGTGTCAATTTCACGCCATTGGCTGGTAATACTCACGTCGTGCGAAACATATAATTTGTAAGTTACAGTTATAGCTTCATTTAAAAATGGATTGGCATTTGAGACTTCTGCCACCAAATGTACGTTTTCACTCGCAACATATTCTGCATTATTGCCGTCTTTTGGCACTGCCACGGCAGCAGTAATTTCTACTTCAACGGGAAGTGTTTTATAGGTTTCGCCTTCAACTTCAATGGTGGCTTGACCAATAGTAACTTTTCCGCGCGTTTGCGGAGATAAAAAGTATGAATACGTTTTTGAAAAACTTCTTTTGCCATTTATCCACGAATTGCTGATGGATTGATTGGGCCCACCAACAACGCGAAAACCATCAAAATTTGGTGGTCTAAAATTATCGCCATCTTGGTTCATTTCAAAATCTACTCGTAAACGTTCGTTTATTCCGAGTCTCTTTTTGCTCACTTTGGCATCAAACTGAACTTGCGCAGTAGCGGCAAATCCGCACAGCACAAAGCCCAAAAGGAATAAAATTTTCATCGTCTTCATAATCTACCAATCTTTATCAGATTGCACTTTCGTGCCTTTCTGTTTTTCAGCATTTATCTTTTCCTGTGTTTTTTTCTCTTCGTTGTTCATTGCTTCCAAAAGACTTTTTACTTGTTGAGGCGAAAGTTGTCCGGGAACAGGCTGTTGCTGTTGCGGTTTGTCGCCTTCTTCATCTTTTGGTTTGTCTGGCTTGCCTTGGTCTTTATCTTCATCGCCTTCCTTTTTATCCTCTTTCTGGTCGCCTTTGTCTTTGTCTTCTTTTTGGTCGCCCTTATCGACTTCGTTATTTTTATCGTCTTTATCTTGTTGATCTTTGTTGTCCTGATCTTTTTTATCTTCGTTTTTATCCTTGTTCTCGTCGTTTTTATCTTGCGGCGGTGGCGGATTTTTTTCCAACATGTCTTTTGCCAAAGCTAGATTATAGCGCGTTTCATCGTCATTCGGATTGTTCCGAAGTGCATTTTTATAACTCTCAACGGCTTCGGTATATTTTTTTTCATTCATATACGTATTCCCCAAATTGTGGAATGCTTTGTGCTTTTCGGCTTTCGTGTCGGCAGTTGCGGCAGCCTGCTTAAAACGAAGCATCGCTTCAGCATTTTTTTCTTTTCCGTAGTAGGCGGTTCCCAAATTATATTTGGCCGTTTCGCTTTTTGGGTTTAAAGAAATGGCTTGGCGGTAATCTGCTTCGGCAACTGAAAATTTATCCTTTTCAAGCGACTGTTGGGCTTCGCTCATAAAATTCTGTGCGGCTTTCAATTCTCTTCTCTGCTCTTTGGTTTGTTGTGCAAATGAATTCAACGAAAAAGCAAACGCACAAAAAATCATTACAATTCTCGGCATATTTTTTTTCTGAAAAAACGTTTTATCTTCAAACATAATCTATTGTTTTTCCTTTTCATTAAACAAATTCAATTTTTTAAGCCATGCTGTTTGTCGTTCTAAAAAGAATACATCTAAAGCCAGCAAAAACAATGCCCCAGCCAAAAACCACTGAAATTGATCTTTAAAATCTGTGAATTGTTTGGCTTCAAACTCCTTTTTGTCCATTCCGCTTAAAATGGCTTTTACTCGATCCACAACAGCTTTAGTATTTGCACCGTCAAGATACTCACCATTAGTGGTTTTCGCAATCTCTTTAAGAGTTTCTTCACCTAATCGGCTTATAACTTGTTCGTTGTTTTTATCGCGAAGGTAATATTGTAACACCCCATTTTTTTTAATTGGAATTGGTCCACCTTCAACAGTTCCGACGCCAATGGGAAATATTCTAATTCCTTTTTCGGCAGCTTCCTCAGCAATTTTTGCGATGTTACCGCCGTGATCTTCCCCGTCGGAAACTAGAAACATAACTCGGTTTGTCTGGCTTTCATCATCATAAAAAGTCTGCGCCATTTCAATAGCTTGGGTAATTGCCGTGCCTTGCGATGAAACCATATCGGTATTCATTCCGTTTAAGAATAATTTGGCAGCAGCAAAATCTGTCGTTATCGGTACCTGCGGAAATGCGCTACCGGCATAACCAATTATTCCTACCCGGTCTCCCGAAAGATTATTGATAATTTGGGTAATCAATTGTTTCGATTTGTCTAAACGGTTTGGCGCAATGTCTTCAACAAGCATACTTTTTGAAACATCCAAGGCAAAAACAATGTCTACACCTTCGCGTTTTACGGTTTCAAGTTTGGTCCCAATTTTTGGGTTTACCAAAGCAAAACTCATACAGGCAATTGCCAAACAGAGTACCAAAACTTTTAAAATAGATTTAAAAAGCGAGCGGTTTGGACTTAATTTTTTAAGTAATTCTTTGTCAACAAATTTCTTTTGAACTGTTTTTTTCCAAACCAAAAGCAATAGAAAAACCACCACTATCACCGGAATGGCGAAGAGAATGTAAAAATATACGGGCTGTTCTAATTGATACATTTTTTATAAAAATCCTTTAAATATGGTTGTTCGCAACAAAAATTCAAACCCAATCAAAATCAATCCGAAAATCACCCACGGACGGAACATTTCGTCATAGTTTGTGTATTTGAATTCTTCGATATCGGTTTTTTCAAGTTTGTTTATTTCTTCGTAAATCTCTTCCAACTTTGTATTATTCGTAGCGCGGAAATATTGTCCGCCCGTTTTTTCAGCAATTTCCTTTAGCAAGGCTTCGTCAATTTCAACTTGAACATTTCCGTATTGAAAACCGCCGTCGGGACGAATGCCTATTGGCGACATTGCCATTCCGTTACTTCCCAAACCAATTGTGTATACTTTTATGCCAAATTCAACGGCCAGTTCGCTTGCAATTTTTGGATCGATAAACCCTGAATTATTTACTCCGTCCGTCAATAAAATAATCACTTTACTTTTTGCACGGCTGTCTTTTAATCTATTTACCGCTGTTGCCAAACCGGAGCCAATTGCGGTTCCTCCTTCAATAGTGGTGTTGTACGACATACTTTTTAAGGAAGACAGTACAATTGTTTTATCGCTTGTTAATGGCGTGCGGGTGTAACTTTCTCCGGCATATTCCACCAAACCAATACGGTCGTTAGGGCGGCTGTTTATAAAACGTGCGGCAACCGTTTTTAGAGCTTCCAAACGGTTGGGCTTTAAATCGCGTGCCAGCATACTCGCTGAAAGGTCCATGGACATTACGATATCTATTCCGCGGGTGGTTTTTGTTTTTGTAGATTCGTCAACAGTTCTGGGTCGCGCCATTGCAACAATTAATGCTGAAAGTGCCAAAAGTCGAAGCGCAAAAAGCAACGGTTTTATTCGTGCCAACCAGTTTTTACCAGTTTTAAATCCTTGAATGCTCGATATTTTTAATGAAGCCGTTTGTTGTTTGCGTTTCCATAAATACCATAGCACGAGCACTGGAAGTAAAAGTAACAACCAGAAAAACTGCGGATTTACAAATTCGAAATTACTGCCCATCTTTCTTTTCTGAAATTTCAAGCTCTATGGAAGCTTCAATTCTTTTTAATATTTCTTCGGCGTATTTGCCATCGTTTTGATACACTATCAAGACTTCCTGCAAACCGTTTTGCTGCGCGAAAAGCAACAATTCATAGGTGCTTTTTTCTTTTAAAACTTTATTGTCAGAAACCTGTACGTTGAATTCGCCATAGGCTTTTAAACCTTTTATTCCTTTTTCGGTTTCAAAATCGTCGCGTTTTACAATCATGTTTTTGGCGCCACTTTGTTCCAAATCGTCCAAAACAGCATCCAGCGCGGTGTCCAAAGCAATGTCTTGTTTCTGGTTAAAACGCATTGTTGAAACCATAATATACAGTGGCGAATTCATTTCGCCATAAGTGAAAATGTCTCTTCCGCTTACGGTACTTTTAGACGCGTTTGTAACTGGCACTTCGGCTCTAATTAAAACTTCGGGCGTTTCTAAGATTACGGCCGGACTTCCGTATTCACTCTTTATCCATCGGCCTTCGGCGAGTTCGCGCAGGTGGTTTCCAAAAACTTTGTCTTTTAAATTATCAAAACCGGTAACTGCTCCGTAAATAGCTCCCGCCAAAATAACGGCTGCAAATACGCCCGAAATACCCAAAACCCATTTTCTGCGTTTGCGTCTTTTGCGAAGTTTTTCAAGGTATTCCTGATTTTTCAAAAGCTCTTCCTCGGTAGGTTCGGGAACGGCTTCGTGCGTTTCGTTAATGATTTCTTCTATGGTTTTTCTGTCAACTTCTGCTTGCCCCGACTCTTGATTCATTTTTGCAAACTTCACCAAATCGGCTCGTTTAAAAATTGAATCTAATTTGCGAATGGTTTCCAAATCGAAGTCGAAACTTCCAGCGTCTTTGTGCATCATCAGTCGTGTGATTAGCTCGTCGCTGGTGCTTTCCAATGCGGCTTCATCAACCTCGCGATCTAAATAACGCTTTACAATTTCGGTAAGGTTACTGTAATATTCTTTGCTTTTGTTTTCTTTCAGTAGTTGACTGTTATCTAAAGTTTTTAACGCAACGATTGCTTCCTCGTAGGGCGGCAATTGTTTTTGAGCGGCGTCTTTTCGTTTTTTTCTTCGGAATAAATAAATAGCAAGTCCCACAATGAGCAAAATTGGTATTACCCAAAACAGAAGCGAGAGCCAATCAAACGGTGGGCTTTTCACTTGAACCGCCGGTTTTATGCCGAACATTTTCTGCTTTGTTGTATCTACAACTACATCGTTCACTTCAACTTTAATTGAATCGGTTAAAAACGGTTTGTTATTTATGAAAATGCGCTGCGGCGGAATGGTGTATTTACCGCTGTCAAACTGCGTTAATCCGTATTTTTTGATGAGTCGGTATTTGGCGCCTTCAAAAGTGGTATCCGTTTTATAGGATTCAATCATTTCTAATGGCGCGAAAGTTTGATCTTCGGGAAAAACTACAACGTCCGTGGAATCCGACTGAACGTTAATTGTATATAGAATTTCTTCGCCTATTTTAATTTTTGTAGAATCGACGGAGGAAGTTACTTGGGCGGTTGCGTAGAATGAGAAAAGAGAAAAGAGAAAAGAGAAAAGAATAAAGCGGTTACCCAGAATAGTCAAATTCCAGTTATTGTGATTACTATTTTGTCTAATATCTAACATCTCAAATTTAACGTCTCTTAAAATAACCCAATAATTTTTTTACATAACTTTCATCAACTCGAGAACTTAAGGCACCTGCACCACTTTTTGTAAACGCTTCGGTGAAATAATCTACACGTTCGCGATGATAACTATAATATTGGTTACGAACACTTTTTGAACCTGTGTTTACCAATAAAAGCTCGCCAGTTTCTTGGTCTTCCATCTGTACCATTCCTAAATTCGGAATGTTTTCTTCGGCTTTATCGTAAACCCTAATGCCTGTTAAATCGTGTTTTTTTGCGGCAATCTTCAACGTATCGCGGTAATTGTCTGCAATAAAATCTGAAAGCACAAAAACGATGGCTTTCTTTTTCATTACGCTGCTTAAAAATTTTAGCGCATTGGCGATATCGGTTTTGTTGCTTTTTGGTTTAAATTCAATTAATTCGCGAATAATTCGCAGCACGTGCGACTTTCCTTTTTTCGGGGGAATGTATAATTCAATTTCATCTGAAAAAAGTATCAACCCCGTTTTGTCGTTATTTTGCATTGCTGAAAAAGCTAGGGTTGCCGCTATTTCAGTAATAATTTCATTTTTAAATTGTTCCTGCGTTCCAAAATATTCGGAACCACTAATGTCTACCATTAACATTAAAGTAAGTTCGCGTTCTTCTTCAAACACTTTTACAAAAGGTTCGTTGTAGCGGGCGGTAACGTTCCAATCTATATTTCGAACATCGTCGCCAAACTGGTACTGGCGCACTTCGCTAAACGTCATCCCGCGACCTTTAAAAGTACTGTGGTACTCGCCACCAAACACGTGATCGCTCAAGCGTCGTGTTTTAATCTCGATTTTTCGTACTTTTTTAAGAAGTTCTTTAGTATCCATTTCTTTGTAGTAGCCAGTTGGCAGTTACAGTGAGCAGTGTAGGCGCGTAATAAAGTATTTACTGCCTACTGCCACTGAACACTGCATAATTTATTAAGGTACTTCAATTACATTAACAATCTTATTGATTATTTCTTCGGAAGTGATGTTTTCGGCTTCGGCTTCGTAGGTAATTCCAATTCTGTGACGAAGTACATCGTGCACAACTGCGCGAATATCTTCGGGAACCACATAACCGCGACGGCGAATAAACGCGTAACATTTAGCGGCAATGGCAAGGTTGATACTTCCACGTGGTGAAGCTCCAAAATTAATAAGCGGCTTTAAATCTGCTAGACCAAAATTTTCAGGAGTTCTGGTGGCGAAAATAATATCGAGAATGTATTTCTCAATTTTTTCATCCATATAAACTTCGCGAACCGCACTTTGAGCTCTTAAAATTTGGTCAACGGAAGCCACTGGATTAATTTGCTCATACGCGCCTTTTAAGTTTTGCCGGATTATTAATTGTTCTTCGGCAATCTGCGGATATTTTATTACCGTTTTCAGCATAAAACGGTCAACCTGCGCTTCGGGCAGTGGATACGTTCCTTCCTGTTCAATTGGGTTTTGTGTCGCCATTACTAAAAATGGTTTGTCTAATGTAAAGGTGGTTTCGCCAATGGTAACCTGTTTTTCCTGCATGGCCTCTAAAAGTGCGGATTGTACTTTTGCGGGAGCTCTGTTTATTTCGTCTGCAAGCACAAAGTTGGCGAAGATTGGGCCTTTTTTAATGCTAAAGTCGTTCACCTTCATATTGTAGATCATTGTTCCCACAACGTCTGCGGGAAGCAAATCTGGAGTAAATTGTATTCGGCTAAAAGTACCGTGAACCGCTTTTGCAAGCGTGTTGATAGCCAGTGTTTTTGCGAGCCCAGGAACTCCTTCCAAAAGAATGTGTCCTTGCCCTAAAAGACCAATCATAAGCCGTTCTACCATATGTTTTTGGCCTACGATTACCTTGTTCATTTCCATTGAAAGTATGTCCACAAAGGCACTTTCTCTTTCAATTTTTTCGTTTAACGCCCCAATGTCAAAGGTCGAATTTGTATTTTCCATATTGTATTTAGATTCAATGTAGAATGCTTTTTAAAAAGTGGATGCAAATTGTGCATTTATTGCTAAAAAGCCTGTTAACAATTGGTTAAATTAAAAAAAGTTGAAACTTAAAGTTTTCTTAGCGTTTACAAGCTTTTGTTAAGATATTAATATTGTAAGAATTGATGTTTTAGATATTTCAGAAATAGTATTTTTAAGGATAAGTTAGAAACTTAATAAATTTTGATCGTGGGTATTTATATTAAAAAGCAATAAATAATTGAAAATGAAAAAAACTGCATTTATAACCGGAGCAACATCTGGGATAGGAATGGCAACGGCGAAACTTTTTGCCAAAAACGGTGTGAAATTAATTCTCTGCGGAAGACGGAAGGATAGATTGAAAAACCTTTCGGAAACGCTTTCAGCTTTAACCGAAGTTTTTACGTTAAGTTTTGATATTCGCAATAAAGAAGAAGTTTTTGCGGCGGTAGAATCACTTCCGAAAGCGTTTTCAGCAATTGACATTTTAATAAATGACGCCGGCAACGCTCACGGAATGGATACAATTGACGAAGGAAATACAAACGATTGGGATGCGATGCTTGATATAAATGTGAAGGGTTTGCTGTATGTTAGCAAAGCAATTATTCCGAAAATGATTGAACGGAAAAGCGGGCATATTATAAATATTGGCAGCACTGCCGGAAAAGAAGTTTACCCCAAAGGCAACGTTTACTGCGCCAGCAAACACGCCGTTGATGCTATAAATAAAGGGATGCGTTTAGACCTAAACGGAAAGGGAATTAAAGTTGGCGCTATAAATCCAGGCTTGGTGGAAACAGAATTTAGCCAAGTGCGTTTTAAAGGCGATAGCGAAAGGGCTGAAAAAGTGTATCAAGGTTACACACCATTAAAACCCGAAGACATTGCAGATGTTATTTGGTTTGCCGTTACCCGTCCGCCACATGTTAATATTGCAGATTTAACTGTTATGTGTTTGGATCAGGCGTCTTCGACTATTGTGAATAAAAAAGGGCTTTAGCCGATTAAAAATTTGCAGGTTGGGAAAAGGAGATTCCCGCCTGCGCGGGAATTATGATCAACAAACGACTTTTAATAAAAAACCTACTCGCCCATAATGACGAGAGCAGTTTTTATGATAAAAAGCGAAAAATTGATCTTGGCAATAAAGAGGGAAAGGCGAAATTTTTAAAACATATTTGCGCGCTCAGCAATAGCAATCCGGCAAATAATTCGTTTATCGTGATTGGCGTTGAAGATGAAACCAACGAAATTAGAGGCGTAGATTTTTTTGACGACAGCAAGATTCAAAATTTGGTGAATGCTTATCTTACCAATGCGCCGTTGATAATTTATGAAAACGTGGCATTTCCAAATTTACCTTCAGATAAGGTGGTGGGTTTGGTTACAATTAGACCGAATGGAAAGATAACTTCGTTGCGCAAAAATATTTGGAAGTATTGGGGCGGCTCTATTTTTCTTCGCGATGGTAGTATTTCGATGCCGAAAGATTTTGATATTGAAATAAAAGACGTTAATTCTGAAATCGTAAAATCCATCGAAAACGCCGCCAAAAACAATATTGAATTGACACTTGATGGCGTAATGGATTTTATTAACCAGCGGCACAAAGATTTAGAAAGCCACTATAAAGTTTATAAGGAGCAGTTTGTGCTTTGCTGGGCGGGAAATCTCAAAAAAATAAAGGACAAAACGTATTATTCTCGAGTTGATATTGAACTTATAAACGAGCAGGTGCGTCTATTTTATTCGGCTTTAGATGAAGTAAGTATTGAGTTTACCGACGATTATTTTAGAACCGTAGAATATGTACATTTAGGTTTGAATGAGCAATTTAAATATTATCCGTTGGAAGAGTTAACAATTCACTTTAAAGAAAACGGTTCGTATCAAATGGATTCAAAACTAATTTTTGAAGCACCTAAATTCAATAAAAAAACACTTTTTCATATTTATAATTCGAACAACGCGGTGCTTGAAAAACTGAAAAAGAAAATTCCACTAAATGCTTCCGAAGTAAAAGATTTGCGAAATCTTCCGTCAACATATTTAATCTGCTATTTAAACAATTTTGAAGAGGCGAAAGACAAGTTGCAGGAGGCCAAAGATTTTTTACGTGACTCCCACGAGGAAGCATATCAACTTTCAAAGGAGTCGCTTCGCATTTTAAGGAAGGTTAGTTATAATTAATTTTTGTAACTTTATAAGGGTCAGTTTTTCAAATTATGAAAAAAACAATCTTTCTTCTACTAATGATTATTACTGAATTTCAGGGTTTTTCGCAATGCACCATTGACCCGTGGATTCAAACAAATTATGAAAGAGATGCGAAATTTCTTTTACTACGTGATATTTTAGAAAATCCTGCAGATCCCGATTTTGACAATCCATTTATAAATGAAACGCGACTGACACCCTATTTGGAAAAGCTTTCGGCCATTTATGAAAACCCCACAAATCACCCAGTAATTGATTCGTTGTTTAATGAGTTTAAAATACACGTAAATCCTGAGGGCGGTCCACCGATTACTCCTTCTAAACAGTTGGAGTTTGCTGTTGATAATACAACGCCTTGGCTCGAAGATTTTAAAAATACAGGTGTTTCGGGAGTTGCGGCATTGGATAATTTAATGACGACCTATCAGTTTTCAATTTCAGAATATATTGTCCTCTCCAGTTTTACAGGTTTCTATATTGAAACGGGATATGATTTTTTAAACGTTAGCGCACTCGTTGACGATTTTGAAGCCGTGCCCGACGTATTTTATGTAGGAACTTATATTCCTATTGAAGCAAGATTTAATTATACCGGAATACCGTACGAGTTGGAACCCGGCGAATTTGTTGAAGTATGCAATATTGTTATAAATGAAGATATTTTTACTTTTGGAATATTCGCCGGGGATTGTCCTGTGGGTTGTTATTTGAGTAAAACTTGGGACATTCAGGTTTCGGAGAATTGTGAAGTTACTGTTTTAGACGTTTTAGAAAATGACATTGCTAAACTCTCAATTTATCCAAACCCCACTTCAGATAAACTTTATTTGAGCGGAAATACTTCGGAAATAGAATTGCTTCAAATTTTTTCAATTCACGGAAAGTTGATTCAAAAATTGAATAACATTTCTGAAGAGATTGATATTTCAACCTTGAGTTCCGGCTTGTATTTTTTGAAACTTTCTTCAAAAGAAGGAAAGCCAAATAATTTGAAATTCATTAAGAAATAAATCAATTTAGCTTGAGAGATTGTAATTGAATCGTTTTATAAAATTATTAACTATTTCAACTATAGAATTCATTATATTTTCAAAATGGAAACAGTTGTAATAGGAGATATTCACGGAGGATTAAAAGCATTGGAACAATTGCTTGAAACTGCTAACCTTCCTTCAGACACAAAATATATTTTCGTGGGCGATTATGTAGATGGATGGAGTGAATCTGCCGGAGTAATTTCGTATTTAATCAATTTTTCTCAGGAACATGAATGCGTCTTTCTTCGCGGAAACCACGATGAGCTATTGTATAATTATTTAAAAACTGGGGATAAAAACCCCATGTGGCTCAATCAAGGCGGGCAGAGTAGTGTTGACAGTTATTCAAATTTGTCGAAAACCAAAAAGGGAATTCACATTCGTTTTTTAGAAAACTTGACCAATTACCACGTAGATGACAAAAACCGGCTTTATTTGCATGCAGGGTTTACCAATCAACATGGACCGCAACATGAATATTATCCCAACACGGTATATTGGGACCGAACCCTTTGGGAAATGGTTTGTGCAATGGATGCTTCACTTGCCGAAACAGATGATAAATACCCCAAACGACTAAAGCTTTTTAAAGAAATTTATATTGGTCATACACCTGTAACACGCGTTGGGCACGACGTGCCGGCAAACTTTGCCAATGTTTGGAATGTTGATACTGGGGCTGCATTCAAAGGAAAAATCACTATGCTCAATGTAGATACTAAAGAGATTTGGCAGAGTGATCCAGTTTATAGGTTTTACCCAAACGAAATTGGCAGGAATTAATATTTCTTTATAACAAATTCCGCTGCACAGTCCTTATATTTGTAGTTAGCTCTAAATATAAATCCATGGCACATAAAAATATACGACTTGAAGTAATGCAGACCATTGAAAAGGATGTTGATAGTTTTATAAATCAATATCTTATTCCAGTTGAAGAAATTTGGCAACCCACCGATCTACTTCCCAATTTTCAAGCTGAAAATTATATGGAAGAAGTAACCCAAATTCGTGAAGAAGCCAAAGAACTGGGCTATGATTTTTGGATTGTTCTTGTAGGCGATATGGTTACAGAAGAAGCATTGCCAACCTACGAGAGTTGGTTGATGGATATGGAAGGCATAGACCAGCACGGCCGAAATAGCTGGAGCAAATGGATTCGCCAATGGACGGGAGAGGAAAACCGCCACGGCGATACCTTGAATAAATATTTGTATTTATCTGGAAGGGTAAATATGAGGGAAGTTGAAATAACCACACAACATTTAATCAACGACGGTTTTGAAGTAGGAACCGGCCGTGATCCGTATAGAAATTTTATCTATACCAGTTTTCAAGAACTTGCCACTAATATTTCGCATAGTCGGGTGGGGAAAATAGCTAAGAAAAAAGGAAATAAGTCGCTTGCAAAAATGTGCAATCTTATTGCTGGCGATGAAATGCGCCATCATTTGGCTTATCGTCATTTTGTAAAAACCATTTTTGATTATGATGCAAGTGAAATGATGCTCGCATTTGCAGATATGATGCAGAAAAAAATTATCATGCCTGCCCAAAACCTTCGTCAAAGTGGCGGAAAAATGGCTTCGGCTTTTGACGATTTTAGCAACGCAGCGCAGCGCTTGGGCGTTTATACAACTTACGATTATATTGATATTCTTGAAAAATTAAATGCCCATTGGGAAATTTCAAAAATCTCAAACCTTACCGATGAAGCTGAAAAAGCTCGTGACTATTTGTTAAAATTACCATCAAGAATGCTTCGAATTGCCGATAGAATTAAAATTCCGCAGGATGCCAATCGGTTTAAATGGGTTGAGCCTAATGGAATAGTGTAAGCCCCCTAACCCCCGAAGGGGGGAAGCCCCACCCAACCTCCCAGAAGGGAAGGAGACTGTAACTTAAGAAAAAACCTCACAGGTCTTTAAGACCTGTGAGGTTTTTTAATTCGTGTCCATAACAGTTCCCTCTTCGGGGGTTAGGGGGCTATTACAAATCAAACTTAATACCTTGCGCTAAAGGAAGCTCAGTAGTATAATTGATTGTATTTGTTTGTCTGCGCATATAGATTTTCCAAGCGTCGCTTCCACTTTCGCGGCCACCGCCAGTTTCTTTTTCGCCACCAAAAGCACCGCCAATTTCAGCACCGCTCGTACCTATATTTACGTTTGCAATTCCGCAATCAGATCCTTGTACAGATAAGAAACGTTCTGCTTCGCGTAAATTGTTAGTCATAATTGCAGATGAAAGTCCTTGTACAACGCCATTTTGAAGTTCAAGTGCATTTTCAACGTTGCCGCTGTATTTCATCATATATAATACAGGTCCAAAAGTTTCGTGCTGTACAATTTCATAACTGTTTTCTGCTTCTGCAATTGCTGGTTTTACGTAGCATCCACTTTCGTAACCTTCACCTTCAAGTACGCCGCCTTCAACAATAATTTTACCACCTTCTTCTACAACTTTTTCAAGTGCATTTTGGTAATTTTTTACAGCATCTTTATCAATGAGTGGTCCTACGTGATTGTTTTCATCTAAAGGATTACCGATGCGAAGCTGGTTATAAGCTGCAACAACAGCATCTTTAACCTTATCGTAAATGCTTTCGTGAATAATCAATCTTCTGGTTGAAGTACAACGTTGTCCTGCAGTTCCAACAGCGCCAAATACGGCACCGATTACGGTCATTTTAATATCTGCATCTGGCGTTACAATTATTGCATTGTTTCCACCGAGTTCAAGAAGCGATTTTCCTAAACGCGCTGCAACAGCTTGAGCAACGATTTTACCCATTCTAATTGATCCTGTCGCCGAAATTAAAGGCACGCGCTTGTCGTTGGTCATCATTTCGCCAACTTTATAGTCGCCATTGATAAGGCAAGAAATACCTTCTGGCAAATCGTTATCCGCAAAAACCTTTGCAGCAATTTTTTGACAAGCCACTCCCGTTAACGGAGTTTTTTCTGAAGGTTTCCAAACGCAAACGTCTCCACAAACCCAGGCCAATGCTGTGTTCCAAGCCCAAACGGCTACTGGAAAGTTAAAGGCCGAAATAATACCAACAACCCCAAGTGGGTGATATTGTTCGTACATTCTGTGACCCGGACGCTCACTGTGCATCGTTAAACCGTGAAGTTGGCGTGAAAGACCTACTGCAAAATCGCAGATATCAATCATTTCCTGTACTTCACCCAGACCTTCTTGATAGCTTTTTCCCATTTCGTAGGAAACCAATTTTCCTAATGGCTCCTTTAACCTGCGCAATTCTTCACCAAATTGACGTACAATTTCTCCTCTTTGGGGTGCGGGCTTAACTCTCCAATCCTTAAATGCCGAGGTAGCACTGGCCATTACTTTTTCGTAGTCTTCTTTGGAAGTTGTGCTCACTTTTGCAATAAGTTGGCCATCAACCGGGGAAACGGAAGAAATTTCCTCCCCATTTGAAAACCATTCACTTCCGGTGGAAGTTCCAAGATTTGTTTTATTAATTCCTAATTGTTCCAACGCTTCTTCAATCCCGAAGCTAGTGGTTGTTGCTTGCATATATTTATGATTTTTTATTCGAAAATTTATAAAGCGCAAAGGTAGCAATTATGAAAGCTTTACAAAAATTGATTGTCACAACAATTTTTTGAGCAATATGCTTTGTCAAAATAGCCATCAAAAGAAGCATAAGATGTTGCCATTGAAACACTCATAAATTAAAAAGAAAGTAATAATTAGGATTTACAAGCTTTTCTCTTTAAAATTTCAGCAATGAACGAGTGCTTGCGATAGCGTTTAAATTCAGATGAAAAGATTTCAACTTTCATTAGCTGTAAATCGTGCATCTGCTTCCATAACAGCGCTACATTTATCGCAAGTGCGTAATTCTTCGCTAGTGTAGAAATGTTTAAAATGTTTTAGAAAATCTGTTTCAATATTGCTTAGCGGAAAATATACTTCGTATAATTTATTATTGCAATTGTCGCAAAACCAAAGAAGGCCATCTTTCCCTTCTAGGTCGGTACGTTTTCTTTCAATAACAAGACCTATGGAGCCTTCGCATCTCGCTGGAGAATGTGGTACTTTGGCAGGGTGGAGATACATATCGCCGGGACCGAGTTTCATTACTTTTTTCTCTCCATTTTCCTGAATTGCAACTTGAATATTTCCTTCAAGCTGATAAAAAAGTTCTTCAGTTTCGTTGTAGTGATAATCTTTTCTGGCATTGGGACCGGCTACGACCATTACGATATAATCATCAGATTCTACGTATAAATTTTTGTTGCCAACCGGTGGTTTTAGTAGGTCTCGGTTTTCTTCAATCCACTTATTTAGGTTGAAAGGTTTTTTAATAGTCATTGCCGTATTTTTAAATGTTACGTAAAAATACGGCAAAATGAGCTAATAGAAAAAGGGAAGTGGGGGTTACTTTCTGTAAAATAACTGGGTGAAGTACGTACGGCCTTTGGGGCACTTCATTACGCCAAATCCAGTGTGTGTGTAGTTACCTTCAATAATAGCTTTATGTCCCGGACTTTTTAACCAAGCGTTTACTACATCTTCGGCAGTATCATATCCATAAGCTACATTTTCGCCAACAACTTTAGCGTTATCGTGAAATTTTATTCCTTCAGAACGATATCCAAAGTTGTCATGGTTTATTTTTTCCTTTTCAATCATGTAATCTGTGTGATCAACAGCAAAGGCAGAAGCATACTGACTGTCTATTTTAAGAGTTGAAAGACCAATTGAAGCTCGATGATCGTTTACTAATCTTAAAATTTCATTAGACATAAACGTATCGTTCTTTTGGGCTAAGGCTAAATCAATATCGTATTTAGCGGTTTCAACTTCAACAGAATCTTCTTTAGAGCAAGAAGTTAATACGAGGCATATTAATGCCAAAACAAGTAGGTTGCTTTTAAGTAGTTTCATAATTTTAGGGACATCAAATTTGGGGCATGATGTTGAGACAAATATATAATAATTATTCAATAAAAATGCACTTTATCGGAATTAAGTTGCACTTAATCGATAAAACGAAGCTTTTTGTAATTCGAAATATTAATTAATTATTCGCTTAGCTCCTATAAACATTGTATTTTTTATCTTTTATATTACCAAAATAAAAATAATAGCCATGATTAAAATTTTAACATTATTTAACATAATTTTTCTGTTTATCGGTTGTAAAAACGTCGAAAATGACACTTCATCGATGTATTCTTCGTCTAAAAAATCTGAAAAAACGACAGAAAACTTCGGAATCGTCATTCACGGAGGTGCCGGAACCATATTAAAAGAGAATATGAGCGATTCACTCGAGGCCGCTTATATGTTAAAATTGGAAGAGGCTGTTAAAACAGGTTACGAAATTTTAAAAAATGGGGGTACTTCCTTAGAAGCGGTTACACATACAATTAATGTAATGGAAGATTCGCCACTTTTTAACGCAGGAAAAGGAGCCGTTTTTACACACGAAGGTTCCAACGAATTGGACGCTTCAATTATGGATGGCGCTGCATTGAACGCTGGGGCAGTGGCAGGGGTAAAGCACATTAAAAACCCAATAGATTTAGCCAGAGATGTTATGCAAAAAAGCGAACACGTAATGTTATATGGAGCTGGCGCGGAAGAATTTGCTCAAAGTCTAAATTATAAAATGATGGATACCACATATTTCTATACCAAAAATAGATACGAGTCTTTACAAAGGGTTTTGGAAAAGGAAAAAGAAAAAAATGATAAAAAAGTTTCCTTCGAAGATCCGTATATCAAAAATTCAAAATTTGGAACCGTCGGTTGTGCTGCATTAGACAAACACGGAAATCTCGCTGCAGGAACTTCAACGGGTGGAATGACCAACAAACGCTGGAACCGGATTGGCGATGCCCCAATTATTGGAGCAGGAACGTATGCCAACAATGCAACGTGTGCCGTATCTTCAACAGGTTGGGGCGAGTTTTTTATTCGATCCGTAGTTGCTTATGATATTTCTGCGTTAATGGAATATAAAAGAATGAGTTTGCAAGAAGCAGCTCATGAGGTTATTCAGAAAAAAGTTCCTGCCCTTGGTGGCGATGGTGGAATAGTGGCCATAGATAAAGATGGAAATGTGGCAATGGAATTCAACACTGCAGGAATGTACCGCGCGACAATGAATGCTGAAGGAGAGTTGGAAATTGGAATTTATAAAGAAAACGAATAAGCTGTGAAATTGGGCTAAAGCCCTTTGTTTTCTGGGTCTCTTTGCCACCAGCTGAAGCTGGGGGTTATTCAAAAGACTCAAACTCTAATCAATCTAATTTTAGTAATTATCTTGAAATAACCCCGTGGCTTTAGCCCGGGGTTAAAAAGCATATGTTGACACTTCGGGCTTTAGCCCAACCTATCCTTCTAGTTTGCAATTTCTGGAGCACAAATTGCAAGCCATACATTTTTCCTTTACATTTAAGTCTTCCTAAACTCGCTCGTAATGAAATTTTTTTGTCGCCTTTTAATTCTCTCTTTGGTTCTTCTTATTTTTTCCTGCAAAGACAAAGACAAACACTCCGAAACCGATAACCTTTTCAAATTCAAGGAATATATTTCGTATAACACTTACGGAAACCAATCTATTACGACGGCCATTCGCGTTGAGCTTGCAAAACCATTGGAGCAATTTGAGATGACGCAGGAACTTTCTACCGATGATTATTTAAGTATTTCTCCAAATACAAAAGGAAAACTTGTTGTTGAAAACGGCAAAACCCTAATTTTTCAACCTGCCGAATACTTAAAGTCAGACACGGAATATACCGTAACCCTAAAGTTGAATAAGTTATACGAAGACATTTCAAAAGATTTTAAAACATACACTTTCAGTTTTCATACAATCACACCCAATTTTAAAGTTGACATCGGTAAACTTCAAAGTTACAGCAAGCAATGGCAATACGTTGAAGCTTACGTAGAAACGTCTGATGTTATTTCTTTTGAAAAAGCGAAGCAATTGGTTTCAGCTTCACAGGAAGGCAAAAACCTAAAATTGAAATGGCCGGCAAAAACAACCGAAGCTCGTTATTTCAACTTCACAATTGACAGCATTAGCCGTAAAATGGACGATTCGGAAATCCTCATTAAATGGAACGGAAAACCCATTGGCGCAGAAAATATAGGCGAAAATACGTTTGCAATTCCAGGGCAAAATAATTTTACAATCGTTGATATCAGCAGCACATTGGCGCCGGCGGCGTTGTTGAGTATCAACTTTTCAGATCCATTATTAGAAAATCAAGATTTCGCTGGCTTGGTTACTATTGAAAACACTACCGATCTGCGTTACGAAGTGAATGGAAATGTACTAAATGTCTATCCGCCAAACCGCGTTGTGGGCAATGTAAAAGTCACCGTTTTCACGGGAATTAAAAATACTGAAGGCTTCGGTTTAAAGAAAGAATTTTCAGAATTGGTTTCTTTTGAACAGTTAAAACCCGCCGTACGAATGATTTCAAAAGGCGTGATTCTTCCGAATTCTGCTTCCACGCCCGTTTATTTTGAAGCGGTAAACCTTTCAAAAGTTGATGTTCGAGTTATTAAAATTTACGAAAACAACGTGTTGCAATTTCTTCAAAGCTATAATTTGAATGATAATAATACATACGATATAAAGCGAGTTGGAAGACGAATTGCCAAAAAAACTATCGATTTAAAACCCGAGGATTTGGCGAATAACGGAAGTTGGAAAGCCTACGCAATAAACCTTTCGGAATATTTCAAGGCAGATCCCGGCGCTATTTATCAACTGGAAATCAGTTTTAAAAATGAATATATTACTTATGATTGTTCTGAAAATGCTTCCAAAGCAATAGATACCGAAGAAGATGACGACGATTATTACGAAGAAGACGCGTATTACGCGAGCGATTCTTCCGAAGATGAAGAAATCCGGGAACAACGTTATTGGGATAACGAGATTTACCGCTGGCGAAATTACACCTACAATTGGCAGCAGCGCGACAATCCGTGCCATGCTGCTTATTACAACGAAGATCGCGTAGTAACTGCAAATATTTTGGGTTCAGATTTAGGTTTGATTGTGAAAAAAAGCAACAACCGTTCCTATCATTTTATTACTACAAACCTAATTTCTGCGAGGCCCGAAAGTGGCGTAGAAATTAAACTTTTCAACTATCAGCAACAACTTATTGAAACCGTTACCACAGACGGCGAAGGAATGACACTTTATGATGGCACTAAAAATGCGGCTTTCGCGGTTGCCCAAAAAGGAAACAATTTTGCCTACGTAAAACTGGAAGATGGAAACGCCCTTTCAATGAGCAATTTTGATATTTCGGGGAAAGAACTTCAAAAAGGGTTAAAAGGTTACACGTACACCGAACGTGGTGTGTATCGACCTGGAGACAGTATTCACCTAACTTTCGTGTTAAACGATAACGCAAATCCACTCCCAAAAAACCATCCCGTAAGCCTTTCAGTTACGGATGCACGAGGAAAACTCGTTCAAAGAACGGTTTTGAATGCGAGTGATTCCCCCTTTCGGGGGGTGCAGGGGGGCTTCTATTATTTCCCAATCGCCACAGACGTATCCGCCCCAACCGGAAATTGGAACGCAACCGTAACCGTTGGTGGCGCACAATTCAGTCACACTTTAAAAGTAGCAACCATAAAACCAAACCGCTTAAAAATCAAACTTGATTTTGAAGATGAAATTCTCGATGCTACAAAGCCCGTAAAAGGAACGGCGAGCGCAATGTGGCTTCACGGTTCGCCTGCGCGTAGTTTGAAGATTGATATGACTGCCACACTTCGGGCGAGCAATGCTGCTTTTACAAAGTTTCCGAAATACAATTTTATCGATCCAGTCCGAAAGTTTGATGAGGTTGAAATTCCGGTTTTAGACGGGCAACTTTCTTCGGAAGGCAGCATTTCGTTTAGTCAAAAATTAGAGGTTGGAAAGAACGCACCGGGAATGTTGAAAGCTACATTTTTAACGAAAGTGTACGAAGGCGGCGGTGATTTTTCAATGGATATTTTTTCGAAAGACTTAGCGCCATTTTCACATTTTGTAGGATTAAAATCGCCCGAAGCGGGTCGTTATGGCTCTTATTTCACAAATGAAAATACCGTTTTTGATGTTGTTTCCGTAGATGCTCAAGGCCAAGCTTCCGCCAATCGCGAGCTGCAAGTAAAAGTTTTTCAAATTGAATGGCGCTGGTGGTGGAACCGCGGAAGAGACAATCTTTCAACGTATGAAAATTCCACTGTGCACCGTCCCGTAAAAGAATTCACCGTAAAGACCGATGGCAGGGGAAAGGGAAAATTCACAGTTAATATTCCCGAAGAAGAAGGCGGACGCTATTTAATTCGGGTCATCGATAAACAATCGGGCCACGCAACGGGGCGCATTACTTATTTCTATAGAAATTGGTCGCAGCGTCCGAGCGATGGCGATGCGGAAAGTGCAAAAATGTTGGTCTTTTCAGCAGATAAAGAAAAATACAATGTTGGCGAAGAAGCTTTTATAACTTTCCCTTCCGGTAGCGACGGTCGCGCCTTAATTAGCGTGGAAAACGGCACCGAGGTTTTGGCAACGCATTGGATTGAAACCAAAAAGGGCGAAACCAAAGCGGGGATAAAAATCACAAAGGAAATGGCGCCTAATATTTATGTGAATATTTCGCTGCTGCAACCGCACGTTCAAACCAAAAACGATTTACCGATGCGGCTTTACGGCGTTATTCCGTTAATGGTGGAAGATCCTTCAACCGTGCTACAACCGAAAATCTCGATGCCGAATGTGCTGAAACCTGAAGAGAATTTCACCGTAAAAGTTTCCGAAGAAAAAGGCAAATCTATGACCTATACTTTGGCCGTTGTTGATGAAGGTTTGCTGGATTTAACCCGCTTTGCAACCCCAGATATCCACGAAGCTTTTTACAGTCGCGAAGCTTTAGGGGTAAAAACTTTTGATATGTTCGATTACGTAATTGGCGCTTATTCCGGCAGTGTGGATAATATTTATGCAATCGGTGGTGGCGATGCCGCATTGGGTGCAAAAAATAGAAAAGCCGATAGATTCAAACCCGTTGTAAAATACCTCGGCCCATTTGAGTTGGCCGCCGGCAAAACCGCATCGCACAATATAATGATGCCAAATTATGTAGGTTCGGTGCGCACAATGGTTATTGCGGGCGATAAAACCAAAAGCGCCTATGGCAGTGCTGAAAAAACCACACCCGTCCGTACGCCACTGATGGTGCTGGCTTCGCTTCCGCGGAAATTATCGCCGGGCGAAACCGTTGTACTGCCAGTTACCGTTTTTGCAATGGAAAATAAAGTGAAAACCGCCACGATTACAGTGAAAACCGGCGATGCGTTAAAACCGAAAAATGGTGCTTCAAAAACTGTTTCTTTCAATGAACCGGGCGAACAAATTGTGAATTTTGAATTCGATGTTTCAACCATTTCGACTCCGCTCAATGACCGTGATCCGGGCACTGAGCGGAGCCGAAGTGCAAACAACGTCTTTACTACAATTGAAGTAACCGCTGCAGGAAATGGCGAAAAAGCGAGCTACAAAGTTGAAATCGATGTGGAAAACCCGAACCCGATTTCGCAAAAAGCCACCAATTATACGTTGGATGGAAATGATTCGCAAACCATCAATTTTGAAACTTTTGGCGTGCCCGGAAGCAATTCGGCAATGCTGGAATTTTCAACTTTGCCGCCGATGG
The DNA here is from genome assembly GCF_022008365.1 of Aequorivita vitellina. Lineage (GTDB taxonomy): Bacteria > Bacteroidota > Bacteroidia > Flavobacteriales > Flavobacteriaceae > Aequorivita > Aequorivita vitellina. The sequence goes on along the minus strand of NZ_JAIRBA010000001.1, from coordinate 56,773 downwards.
ATTTCGGCAAAAGGATGGAGTTTTTAATTCACTACCCGTACGGCTGTTTGGAGCAGACTACTTCGTCGGCATTTCCACAGTTGTATTTGGCAGATGTTTTCGATATTACTTTCAACAAAAAGCAGAAAATTGAAAAAAATGTAAAGGCAACAATAGAACGTTTAGGAAGGTTCCAACTTTCCAACGGCGGACTTTCCTATTGGCCCGGCGAGCGCGAAGCAGATGAATGGAGCACAACTTATGCGGGACACTTTATGCTAGAAGCGAAGCAAAAAGGCTATGCATTGCCGATAAGTTTTATGAGCAATTGGTTGTTGTATCAACAAAATACGGCGCGCCAATGGCGAAATAGTTATGCAAAATACAACTCGAGTTTGACGCAGGCGTACCGGCTTTACACCTTGGCGTTGGCCGGAAAACCGGAACTTGCGGCAATGAACCGACTTCGCGAAAGCAAAGAGTTGAGCAATGACGCCAAATGGCGATTGGCTGCGGCTTATGCTTTGGCTGGAAAGAAAAACGTTGCCGAGCAAATTGCACAAACGGCAAACATCAATTTTGTTCCTCAAAAATCTGACAATTATACGTACGGTTCTCCGTTTAGAAATCGCGTTATGGCTTTGGAAACCATGGTTTTATTGAGCGATCCGAAACAACGTGAATTGGCGATTTCAGTAGCGAAAGATCTTTCATCCAGAAATTGGTATAGCACGCAGGAAACTTCGTATGCCTTAATGACGATGGCAAAAATGGTTGAAAAGAATGGCGGAAAAGCAATGGAACTTACGTTTACAAACGGTGGAAAATCGTTTGAATTAAAAACCGACCGAGCTATAGCGCAGCGAGACCTTTCATTTGTGATGGGAAGCAATTCGGTTTTAGTAACCAATAAAAAAGGAAACATTGTTTACGTTACACTTTCGCAACAAGGTAAACTTCCTCTCGGTAAGGAACTTGCCGAAAGACGCAATCTCTCCATAAAATCTGAATATTTGGGAGGTGACGGAAAAGCAATCGACGTAACTAAATTGCGACAGGGTACGGAAATCATTGCAAAAGTAAGTGTTACAAACACTTCCAATAATTGGATAAACAATGTTGCCTTGGCAAAAATATTCCATAGCGGTTGGGAAATTGTAAACACCAGTTTTAGTGAATTGGGTGGCGGTGCAAAAAGTGACGCGCGTTACACAGACATTCGTGACGACCGCGTGAATTTCTTCTTCGATTTAAATAGCAATGAAACAAAAATTTTCACGGTAAAACTGAATGCTTCCTATTTAGGAACGTATTATTTGCCGGGAACGCAGGTTGAGGCTATGTATGACAACTCGTATTATGCGAGGAACAAAGGGATGTGGGTAACTGTTGAATTATGATGTTTTCCTCATGCCAATGAAAAATAACTGTGTAATGCTGAGCCTGTCGAAGTAACTGGATAGGTCTTCGACAAGCTCAGACTGACATGTATTGCGAAATTATAAATAGAAAGAAATTGTCACGCTGAGCTTGTCGAAGCGCATCGCACGGGTCTTCGACAAGCTCAGACTGACATTCGGATTCATTATTGATTTTAGGACTTAATATTGAAATTAGCAACCATAAAAAATTACATAAAAAAACACAAAATAAAACTCAGCATCGCGCTAGTTTTATTCGTGGTTTGGCTGTTCTGCCTTCCGTCGCCATTATTTGATGTTCCCACCGCAACCGTTGCCGAAAGCAGTAATGGACAAATGCTTGGCGCACGAATTGCAGACGATGGTCAATGGCGTTTTCCGAAAATGGATTCGGTGCCGGAACGGTTTGAAAAATGCATTCTTTATTTTGAAGACGAGCATTTTTACTGGCATCCCGGTTTTAATCCGGTTTCTATCTCAAAAGCACTTTGGAATAATCTTACGACTGATTCCCGCCGTGGCGGAAGTACGATTACCCAACAAGTAATCCGCCTTTCCCGGCAAAATAAAGGACGAACTTATTTTGAAAAATTAATTGAAATTTTTCAAGCCACACGTTTGGAAGCGGGTTTTAAAAAGAAATCAATTTTGAATTTGTACGCTTCGTATGCGCCTTTCGGCGGAAATGTGGTTGGGTTAGAAACTGCTTCTTGGCGTTATTTTGGGATTCCTGCTAGCGAATTGAGTTGGGGGCAATCCGCTGCTTTGGCGGTGCTTCCGAATGCGCCCTCACTTATTTTTCCCGGAAAGAATGAAGAAATTTTAAAGAAGAAAAGAGATGCTTTATTGTTGAAACTTTTCAAAAATGAAGTAATTGATGCAACCACCTATCAATTGGCTTTGGATGAAAAATTACCCGGAAAACCGCTGCCGTTGCCCGAATATGCACCTCATTTAACTGAAAAAATTAGAAAGGAACATCGTGGAAAACGCATTGAAACAACCATTGATTTTTCACTTCAGCAAAAGCTAAATAATATTGTAAAAGAGCATCATTTTTTGTTGCGTCATAATCAAATTCACAATGTTGCGGTGTTGGTGATGGATGTAAATACACGCGAAGTTTTGGGGTATGTGGGCAATTCACCCACAACTAGGGAGCACAACAATTATGTAGATGTCATTGAAAAATCGCGAAGCACAGGCAGTATTTTAAAACCCTTTCTTTTTGCTTCAATGTTGGATGCCGGGGAGATTCTTCCGAATACTTTGGTGTCCGATATTCCAACTTCGGTGAATGGTTATACACCAGAAAATTTCGACAAACAATTTAACGGCGCCGTGCCAGCGAGTGTTGCCCTTTCGCGTTCGCTTAATATACCGGCGGTGCGAATGTTGCGCGATTTCGGATTACAACGGTTCTATAATATTCTTGGAAAAATGAATCAAAAATCTGTCGACAAACCTGCAGATTATTACGGATTGTCGCTGATTTTGGGCGGCGCGGAAAGCAGTTTGTGGGATATTACAAAAGCGTATGCAGGAATGGCTTCAACCTTAAATTTCTTCAACAATTCTTCAAGCGAATACCGAAAAAATGAATTTGTAGAACCCGTTTATTTGAAAAATCACGATGAAGTTGACATCGGAAAAATTCAACAAAATCCTTCGGTTTGGAATGCGGGCGCAATTTATGAAACCTTCGAGGCAATGCAAAAAGTGAACCGTCCGAGCGGTGAAGAAAACTGGGAATTTTTCACAAGCAGTCAGCCGCTAGCGTGGAAAACAGGAACGAGTTACGGCTTTAAAGATGCGTGGGCAGTGGGCGTTACACCTAATTACGCAATAGGCGTTTGGGTGGGAAATGCCGACGGCGAAGGGCGTCCGGGTTTAACAGGAATTCAAGCCGCGGCCCCCATTTTGTTTGATGTTTTGAATGTTTTGCCACAAAGTGGTTGGTTTAATATTCCGTACGATGAACTGGTTGAGGTTGAAATTTGCCCAAAAAGCGGCCATCTCGCCGGACTTTTTTGTGATGAAATAAAGAAGGAATGGATTCCAAAAAATGGCGCGAGAACGGAAGCTTGTCCGTATCATCAAACTATATTCTTAAATGCCTCGGAGAATCATCGGGTTAATTCTTCGTGCTATCCACTTTCAGAAATGGTTCAAAAAAACTGGTTTGCGTTGCCGCCGGTTATGGAATTTTATTACGCATCACTTCACCCAGAATATCATCCGTTGCCGCCTTTTGCGACTAATTGTTTGCAGGAAGGCGAAAAGTTGATGGCCTTTATTTATCCGAAAAGGAATGAGACTGTTTTGCTTCCGAAAAATTTTGATGAAAACGTAAATGAAGTAATTTTTAAACTCGCGCATCGTTCGCCAGAATCTACTGTTTTTTGGTATTTGGATTCAAAATATATTGGGAAAACGGAGACTTTTCACGAGTTGGCTGTTTCGCCAAAACCGGGAAATTATATTTTAACGGTTGTGGATAGTGAAGGGAATGAGAGGCGTGAGAAAATTAAGGTGCAACGCATTCAATAAAAACCAAAACCATTTTGAATATCGGGCTACCAATAAAACAATATTTTTAAACGAGCGGGAACGTTAGGTTCTTTTACGATATTCGTTGTATTTATTTGCGGGGCTCGTATCACGATTTTTAAAAGCGTGATAGCCGCTGCTAACAAAAAGTACTGCGGCTACAGCAATTGCAGCATAAGCGACAGTATTATTTGTCTCCCAATTTGCTACGGCTATTGCTGCTAAAGCCCAAGTTCCTACCAAGGCAAATTCGCGCATATTTCGTCGCCAAGTTACAGTTAGATTTATAATTCCCGCAATAATTATCATTGTTACTGCCCATGAAGTTTCGCTATAACCCCAAGCGTTCCATTCGCTATTTGTTAAATATGCAGCTACATTGGCTATACTCGCTACAGTAACCCATCCGCTGTAAAATACAAACGGCCACCAAAGAAATGCAATTACCGAAATAGGGGCATCCCAAAGTTCCATTTTGTTATTCATAACTATTTTTAAAAGTGAAAAAAGCAATACAAAAATTGCGAGTACCGAATACTCCATATAACCATACAGCCAGAAGGTGAGCCACATAATATTTGCAAAACACGACAATATAAACCACCAACCCGTCTTTAAAATAAAATCGTCATCGCGTACTTTTTTAAAAAGACTTCGGCTTTGATAAATTATAAACCCAAAAAGCAGCAAATAGATAAATCCCCAAATGGAAAAAGCATAGCTCGCTGGTGTAAATAGGTTATGCGATGCTTTGGAAATCTCGCCAACAGTAGTATTGTTTATAGCTCCAGTATTGGACAGAAAATTAACAACAACCATTACGGCAAACATGATTAAATTGGCAATTTGTAGTGTTTTTTTCATAGCTTTTTATTTTTAGAAACACAAATTACTTCTCCTTCTACAATGGCAAAAACCTCATCCTTTTCTGAAGGTGTTAAAATGTGCTTTCCCGTAAAGTTACCAAAAGCAGGGAGAATTAAGCTGTTAAGGGTTTTATAAAAACAAGGCAACCGCAAATATTGCCTTCCCAAACCTCGTAATCTTACGCCTGGGTGAATGTGCCCCGAGAAATTAAACAATCCTTCCACTTCGGTGGGGTGATGTGTTAAATAAAAACCTTTTAGCACCAACTCATCAAATACTTTTATGCCCAAATCTTCGTATAAATACGTCGGGATGATATCGTGATTACCCGAAATTAAGATTACTTCGGCTTGAGTGTATTCCACCCACTTTTCAAAATCGTGCCATTCATCATTTAATATACTGTGAAATAAATCGCCTAAAAAACAGATTGTTTTGGGCTGAAAATAATTACTTATTTCAGTTAATTTTTCGAGGTTTTTAAATGCGGCCTGCGCGGGAATAGCTGCGCCGTGTTTTCTGAAATGTGCTACCTTCCCTAAATGAACATCGGCAATTAAAAGCATATTTTCTTCTTCCCAAAAAATAGCGCCACTGGGGTGAAGTTTAAAATTGTGATTTTGAATTTCTAAATTTTGAATCATTTCATTAATTGAAGTGTCATTCGTTTTATTCTATCGGCCAATTTTTCCGAAGAAAGCTTTTCCCGCAACCTATCTGTAATGATTGGAAAACTAAACGGGGTGGCTTTATTGCACTGTTTCCAAATAATTTCTTGCGAATTAATTCGCGCCAATGCTTGTCTTAATCGGCCTTCTTCCAGCTGGTGTTCAAAAGTTTCGCGATAGGCTTGAAGATACAAAAGATTATCCGGCTCATAGTCGCGAAAAACATCAAAAAGTAGCTGACTGTTGCTTTGCAAATGTTTTGTTTTAATGGCTTTATTTGGGTAGCCTTGGAAAACCAATCCACTAATTACAGCAATATCTCGAAATTTTCGACGTGCCAATTCGGTTGAATTTAAGCTCTTTTGAAGGTCGTCATATAAATATTCTTCCGAAAAAAGATTGTTATCCAAAATAGTTTGAATATCTAAAAACTTGTCGCTCAACAACTCAAAACCGTAGTCATTATAGGCCAAAGAAAAAGTAATGGGCGACAGCAAACTGATACGATACGCCAATAAACTGCTCATTGCTTCGTGTACAAAACGCCCTTCAAAAGGATAAAAAAGCGAATGATAACCTTCGCGTGTTTTAAAAGTTTCAATTAAGAATTCGGTTTCATTTGGCACAATGCTTTCGCGCTCCTGTCTTTTGTAAATGTGAGATAATGCTTTTAATTCGGGCGTGTTGCGTTTAGGATTTTCGGTAGTGCCATCGGGAAGGCGTGCACTTTGCATTTCTTCCCGCAAAATTTTACTCATTTGTGAAGAAAGCGGTAACCGACCGCCCATAAAACTAACAATATTTGCTGTGCGTTTACTACTTTTTCGAACTTGAGCCTGCATTTGCCTTATACGCACTAATTCTAAAGTTCTGCCCGCAAAAACAAAGGTATCGCCCGGTTTCATCTTACTTATAAACCATTCTTCAATGGTACCAATAAAGCCGCCAGACACATATTTTACAAGCATCATAGAATCGCTAACTATTGTGCCAATGCTTAATCGATGCATCATTGCAATCTGCCTACTTTCAACTTTAAAAAGTCCGTCGGCGGTAACCTCAACTTTTTTATATTCGTCGTACGCCTGTAAACTTTGACTCCCTATTGTAATAAAATTTAAACACCAGTTCCATTGTTCTTCAGTAATTCCTTGAAAACAGAAAGTATTTTTAATTTCGGGGAAAATGTCCTTCGGAAAAAAGCCGTTACTAACTGCAAGGGTTACTAAATATTGAATTAACACATCAAAACTGAGCAAGTACGGAATTCTATCTTCAACTACTTCTTCTTTTACAGCACGTTTTAAAGCCGATGCCTCTAACAATTCTAAGGCGTGGGTAGGTAAAAAATAAATTACCGAAGGCTCCCCTGGCCTATGATTACTGCGTCCGGCACGCTGAAGAAATTTTGCAACGCCCTTGGGTCCTCCTATTTGGATAACCGTTTCTACCGGCGCAAAATCTACCCCCAAATCGAGACTGGAAGTAGCTACAACAGCCAACAGAGACTCGTTTCTTATAGCTTGCTCCACCCAAAGTCTGGTGTCTTTCCCAATACTACCGTGATGCATAGCAATTTCGCCAGCAAACTCAGGATGCTTTTCTAATAATTTCTGAAACCAAATTTCACATTGGCCGCGGGTATTTGTAAAAATTATAGTGGTTTTACTCGCCTTAATAATGGGTACAATTTCTTCTAAAAGGTGCAAGCCCAAATGCCCGCGCCACGGAAAGGTCTCTATTTTTTTTGGAATAATTGAACGAACTTCAATCTTCGATTTTTGTTTCGCCTTAATTAAAACTGAATTTTCACGAAATTGAGAATCGGTTCCTAAAAGCACGTCCATGGCTTCTTCCAAATTGCCAATTGTAGCCGAAATACCCCAAATTCTTAAATTTGGAGAAATTGTTTTTAATCGCGAAAGCGCCAACTCCATTTGCACACCCCTTTTACTTCCTAAAAGTTCGTGCCACTCGTCTACCACAATAGCCGTTAAAGTTTTAAACGTCTTGTCGTAGTCTTTTGACGCCAACAAAAGCATTAAACTCTCGGGAGTAGTAATTAATAAATCTGGCATTTGGCGTTTCTGCTTTGCCCGTTCGCTTTGTGGGGTATCTCCGGTACGAATTCCAACTGTTAACCCCGTGCCTAAATCGTCTGCGAAACGCTGTGTCGCTTGTTGAATTTCTACTGAAAGTGCACGCAGTGGGGTTATCCAAATAGCTTTAATTCCTTTTTGATGTTTTGTTTTATACGCTGGATTATCTTTTAAGTATTGAAGCACTATTGGCACCCAAAGTGCATAAGTTTTCCCACTACCTGTTGGCGCATTTAACAACCCATGTTTCCCACTAAGAAAGGCATTCCACGTTTTATGCTGAAAGGGAAATGCCTTCCAAGATTTGGATTGAAACCAAGCATTGGCAATGTTTATTAATTCTTTATTGGTCAATTTGCTTTTAATTATTTTGGTATTAAAGCTTTTAAATCATCTAGCGTATTAGCTTCTTCAATTGGCTTGTCTTTTCGCCATCGTAATATCCTTGGAAATCGTGTTGCTATTCCACTTTTGTGTCTACTACTTTCGGCAATTCCTTCAAAAGCAATTTCAAAAACGTGACGCGGGGTAACGCTTCGTACTGGCCCAAATCGTTCAAGTGTATTCCTTTTTATCCAGTTATCTACTTGTTTAAATTCGGCATCGGTTAAGCCAGAATATGCTTTTGCAAATGTTACCAATTCGCCATCATCCCAAAGAGCAAAAGTGTAATCGGTATATAGATTGGCTCGCCTGCCGTGCCCACGCATTGCATAAGTTAAAACTGCATCGATAGTAAAAGGATCGGTTTTCCATTTCCACCAATCACCTTTTTTTCTTCCTACTAGATATGGCGAATCTTTTCGTTTAAGCATTAAACCTTCACTGCGTTTTTCTCTTGAGAGTTTGCGTTCTTCTGCGGCAGCTTCCCAAGTTTTAAAACTCATTGTTTCACTTAAATAAAGTCCAATTTCACTACAATTACAATCTTGAATTAATTGGTCTAAAATTTTTCTTCTTTCTGAAAAAGGCTTTTGCCGTATATCGTTGCCATTCCACTCCAACAAATCGTAAGCGTTTAAAATAACCGGGGTTTTTTGTAATAATGCTTTCGAAAGGTTTTTTCGACCTATGCGAGTTTGCAAGGCATTAAAGTTGCCTATTTCACCATCAACGAAAGGTAAAATTTCGCCGTCGATTACTGTTCCATTCGGAATTTCTGACAGAAAACGTTGGAATTCGGGATATTTATCGGTCACCAATTCCTCGCCTCGCGACCATACAAAAACCTCATCATTTCGAATAATTACTTGACTGCGTATTCCATCCCATTTATGCTCAAAACTCCACTCTGAAATAGGCCCTAAATCTTCCTGAAAATTGTCTTCCACAGCATAAGCTAAGTAAAACGGATACGGTTTACTTAGGTAATCTTCGGCGTTGTGTTCAAGAATTAATTTTTGAAAAGTGGTAGTTTCGGGTGTCCAATTTCCCATTAATTTATAAGCCAAAACATCTTCATCGATATCTGTTGCTTTTGACAGGGCGCGAGTCATCAATTTTTGACTTACCCCTATTCTAAAACTACCAGTAAGAATTTTATTAAAAACGAATCTTTCAAAGTAATTTAAAGCCAACCAATTTTCGTGCAAGTATTGCTTCTTTTCTTCTTCGGGTAAGGTTCGTAACTCAATAATTTCGGCAACAAATTTAGAAAGCGATTTGTCTGAATGTTTTTTTGAAGTGGGTAAAATTAAGGCAATTGTTTCGGCTAAATCGCCCACAATGTGGTAACTCTCTTCAAAAAGCCACAATGGAATGCCGCTAATTTCAGTTGCCCAAAGCCTAAGTAATGTAGTATTTACGGGGCGTTTCGGGCGCCTGTGCGAAAGTATTGCAATAGTCCACAGTTTATCTTCATCATTTGCTTGCTGAAAATACGAAGTTAATGCCGCAACCTTTTCATTGGTTTTATTGGTGCTGTCGAGTTTCTTTATGAGTTGTGCAAAATCTTTCACTTTAATCTTTCTTTTCAATTTTTTCCTCAACGGATGTAGCTGTTGCAGTTTCGGAACTTTCTTCTTCGTATTGAGTTTTTTCGGTTCGGGCATCGTAACCTAATTCTTCTCTTAAATAGCGCGAAAAAATATCGGTATAGCCGTGGGTTGCAATTACTTTTTCGCAGCCGGTAGCTTTAATTGCAGCAAGTAAACCTTCCCAGTCTGCATGATCGCTTAATACAAAACCTTTATCGATAGCTCTACGGCGGCGTGCACCACGAAAGGTCATCCACCCACTTGCCGAAGCAGTTACATACGGCACCATTTTCCTAATCCAAGTGCTGCCATGAGCGCTGGGCGGAGCCACAACAATATTGCCTTTTATTTCATCTTTTGTGGTGTCGCGGGTAATTAATGTGGTTTCGGGAAGATTGTAATTTTCACGAACAACCTCGGTCATATTTTCAACTGCTCCGTGAGTATAAATTTTTCCGATTGAAGTATCTAAATGTTTTAACAATCTTTGGGCTTTACCTAAACTATAACCAAAAAGAATTGAGGTTCTGCCTTCTTCTTTATTAGTAGCCCACCAATTGTTTATATCGCTAAAAACTTCGGCTTGTGGTGTCCATTTAAAAGCGGGTAGGCCAAATGTGCATTCGGTTATAAACGTGTGACATTTTACCGGTTCGTAAACTTCGGCTAAGCCGTCGCCTTCTGTTTTAAAATCGCCCGTAAAAACCCAAATTTCACCTTTATATTCAACTCTCACTTGTGAAGAAGCCATAATATGTCCCGCAGGATGAAGCGAAAACTTTACGCCGTTGATAATGAAAGTTTCGTTCCACTCTTTACCCGTAACCGAAATCTCACCCAATCTGTGTTTAATTATAGGCACATTTTTAGTGTGGGTAATATAATGCTTATGCCCCCAGCGACTGTGATCTGCGTGCCCGTGAGTAATAATACATTTATCCACGGGTTTCCAAGCATCTATATATACACCCGCTTGCTGGCAGTAAATTCCTTTGTTGTTAAATACAAGTAATGGTTGCTTCATTTAAATCTTTTCAATAGCAGTTTAAATTTAATATTTTGCATTGAAAAGCGTTTGTAATTAAGAAAAGTTTAGGGGAGATTGGTTTAAAAAAACATTCCTGCAAAAACTTAAACATAATACTTCGCATTGCTGGCAAATCGTATTATATTTGCAGCATAAAAGCCAGATTATGTCATTTACAGATTTATTTGAAAGTGGGGAACATTCCCGAAATTTAGGGCACTTTGCATCAATTGCAAATATTGCTTCAATTAATGGTGAAATTAATTCGGAAGAAGAAAAATTATTGAAACGCTTTGCTCGTAAACTTGATATTGAAGAGTCTGAGTACGCAGAGGTTTTAAAAAATCCAGGGAAATACCCCATAAATCCTCCAAATGATGCAGAGCGTCGTTTAGAGCGAATTCACGATCTTTTTGAAATGGTTTTTGCAGACAATGAAATTGATGACCATGAACGTTTTCTTATTGAGAGATATGCTATTGGCTTAGGCTATAGCGCCGAAACCGCCCAACATTTAATCAATCGATCTATTGAAATTTACAGTGGCGGACTCGATTTTGAAGATTACAGATATTTACTTAATAAAAAGTAGAAAATTAAGTTTCAGTAGATTTTCGGTATAAAAAAAACAAAAGCTCCATTTGGAGCTTTTGTTTTTAACCGTTGTAAGCATTTTTATTCTCGAGTGTTATTGTGCTTTTGCATAAACTCTTCAGCTTTTTCTACCATTTTTGTACTTCCGCAGAAAAATGGCACACGTTGGTGCAAACTTGTAGGTTGGATTTTTAAAATACTTTCAAAACCATTACTGGCCTTTCCTCCTGCTTGTTCGGCTAACATTGCCATCGGGTTACATTCGTATAAAAGACGTAGTTTGCCGTTGGGATCTTTAGATGTATTTGGGTAGATATAAATACCTCCTTTAATCATATTTCTGTGAAAATCTGAAACGAGTGATCCTATATAACGCGATGTGTACGGTCGGTCTTCTTCTTCTTTTTGGCAGTATTTTATATAGTCTTTTACGCCTTGTGGAAAATGCACGTAATTTCCTTCGTTTACAGAATATATGTGGCCATCTTGTGGGATTTTCATATTTGGGTGCGATAGATAATAAGTGCCAATTGCGGGATTTAATGTAAAACCATTAACACCGTGACCCGTTGTATAAACAATCATTGTTGAAGTGCCGTAAACAATATAGCCCGCCGCTACTTGATTAATGCCCGGTTGTAGAAAATCGTCAATAGTAACAGGCGTTCCCGAAGGCGTAATTCTTCTGAAAATTGAAAAAATTGTTCCCACCGAAACATTTACATCTATATTTGAAGACCCGTCAAGCGGATCCATCAACACAACATATTTATTGTCGTTTTTTTGGTTTCGCCCTTTAATTGTAATAAAATCGTCTTCTTCCTCACTTGCAATTCCGCAAACAATCTCACGATTTGTAAGGGTATTTATAAAGACTTCGTTTGCAAAAACATCTAGTTTTTGTTGGTCTTCACCTTGAATGTTATTATTGCCAGCAGTTCCTAAAATATCAACCAATCCCGCTTTATTTACTTTGTGGTTAACCACTTTTGCAGCCAATCTGATGGAATTAATAAGCCGCGAAAGCTCGCCTGAAGAATATTTAAACTCACTTTGATTTTCAATAATAAATTCGCCGAGAGATTGATTAATTTTTGCCATAAGGTTGAAGATGTCCTGAATTTCCCGCAAATATCGGGATTTTTAAGAAATTGAACCGATATTTGTTGAGGGAAATAGAAATTCAATTTTTTAACCCGAAGAAATCGTCTAAATATATTAGTAAATGAAAATTAGGAAAGCTACAAAACAAGATATGCCTCAAGTTTTAGAACTTATAAAAGAGCTTGCTATTTTTGAAAATGAACCCGATGCAGTTGAAATTAATGTGGCACATTTAGAACGCGAAGGTTTTGGCGAAAACCCACTATTTACGTGCTTTGTTGCAGATACAGCAAGCGCACCTAATGCCAAAGATGAAATTGTGGGCGCCGCATTAGTTTATTATCGTTTTTCTACTTGGAAAGGCAGAACACTGCATTTGGAAGATTTAATTGTGAAAGAATCTGAAAGAGGAAAAGGCATTGGCGAAGCCCTCTACAAACAGGTAATGCAATTTGCTCAAGAACACAATTTAAAACGTGTTGCTTGGGATGTGTTAAACTGGAATACGGGCGCAATTCGGTTTTATGAACGCAGCGGTGCAACAATCATGAAAGAGTGGCGTGTAGTACATATGGACGAACAAAGCCTGCAGAATTACTTAAACTTTTAAAAAGAATATGAAAATTTTCAAATTTGGTGGGGCATCTACTAAAGATGCCGAAAATGTAAAAAATGTAGTTTCGGTAATTAATCAAACAGGCGAAAAAAATTTGGTAATTGTTATTTCCGCAATGGCAAAAATTACAAATGCTTTAGAAGAAGTTGTGAATAATTATTTTTCTGAAACAACTGCTATAAAAAATTCTTTAAACACGGTCTATAATTTTCATTATGAAATTCTTACGGAGCTGTTTCCCACCACTTCGCATTCGGCTTTTATTCAATTAGACACAATTTTCAAAGAATTGAAACATTTTTTAGAAACCAATAAATCTAAGAATCATGCCTTTGTATATGACCAAGTTGTGTCGTATGGCGAAGTTATTTCTTCAACAATACTTTCAGAATATTTTTCTGAAAATGGTATAAAAAACAACTGGTTAGACGTGCGCAAATGCATAATAACCGATGCCAATTACCGTGATGCAAAAGTAGATTGGGATAGAACACAGCAAAAAATTTTAAAAAATGTAAACCCTCAAGGAATTACGGTTACTCAAGGGTTTTTAGGAGCCGAGAACACCAATAATTTTACCACTACGTTGGGACGGGAGGGTAGTGATTATACAGCTGCAATTTTTGCTTATTGCTTAAATGCCGAAAGCGTTACTATTTGGAAAGATGTTCCCGGCGTGTTAAATGCCGATCCGCGTTATTTTACGAAAACGCAACTTTACAATCATATTTCGTACAGAGAAGCAATTGAACTGGCATTTTACGGTGCTTCGGTTATTCACCCAAAAACATTGCAGCCATTGCAACGCAAGGAAATTCCCTTGTATGTAAAATCGTTTTATGATCCTACAGCGCCCGGAACCTGTGTTGGAAAAGGAGTTGTACTCGATCCGTTTACCTCTTCTTTTATTTTGAAAAGAGATCAGGTTTTAATTTCGCTTTCTTCTTTAGATTTTTCGTTTATGATGGAAGATAACATTGGCGATGTATTTAAACTACTTCACGAATGTAAAATGAAGGTGAATCTTATTCAAAATTCTGCAATTAGTTTTTCGGTATGTGTGAATGACAAATTCAATAATTTGGAGAGATTGTTAACAAAACTTCGAGAAACATTTAGTGTAAAATGGAATGAAAATGTGACCTTGTATACCATTCGCCATTTTAACCCCACTGAAGTAAAGGCACTTGCCCATAACAAAAACGTGCTTTTAAAGCAGGAAAGTAAAGAAACAGTACAATTGGTAATTAAAGAATAGTATCAATAGGTTTCGTTATCTTTGTGAGATACAAACAACCAAAAAATTTCATGGGATTAGTCAATGCAAAGGAAGTTGCAAAAGCAATAAACCTCGATAAATTCGGCTTTCTGGGCACATTTATGGGTTGGTCCTTAATGAAGGTTTTAAATATTTCTACACTCAACAAAATTTACGATAGAAACAAACATTTAAACGATCTTGAGTTTATAAATGGTTTGATTTCAGAATTTGAAATAAAATTTGAAATCCCCGAAGAAGATCTGCGAAGAATCCCAAAAACAGGTGCTTTTATAACCATTTCAAACCATCCGTTGGGAGGTGTTGATGGTATTCTTCTACTAAAATTGTTGTTAGAACACCGTCCCGATTTTAAAATTGTTGCAAATTTTTTGTTACACCGCATTGAGCCATTAAAGCCCTACGTTATGCCTGTTAATCCTTTTGAAAGCAGAAAGGATGCGCAATCGAGTGTTTCTGGTTTTAAAACCGCTATTTTACATTTGCGCGAAGGACATCCGTTGGGTATTTTTCCGGCCGGTGAAGTTTCAACTTACAGAGATGGAAAATTACTCGTAGACAAACCGTGGGAAGAAGCGGCGATGAAACTAGTACAAAAAGCGGCCGTGCCAGTAGTACCCATCTATTTTCACGCAAAAAACAGCAAATCGTTTTACCGTTTGGCAAAGTTAAGCGACACCCTGCGCACCGCCAAATTACCTTCAGAATTGTTAACACAAAAGGAACGCTTAATTAAGGTGCGAATTGGCAACCCCATTTCAGTTGAAGACCAAAAAGAGCATCAATCGTTAACTGCATTTACAGCATTTTTAAGAAAAAAAACATACATGCTTTCCAATGCTTTTCAGAAGAAAAAACTGTTAGACAGCATTCCAAAAACGCTAAAATTTCCAAAGCCTCCCAAAAAAATTGCAGGACCAATACCCCTGGAAGCCATGGAGTCTGAAATTGAAAAACTTCGTGAAAACGACAAAAGACTGTTAATTAGTAAAAACTATGAAGTTTTTTTAGCCGAGGCAAATTCAGTTCCTTACATTTTACAGGAAATAGGAAGACTCCGCGAAATTACGTTTCGCGAAGTTGGTGAAGGTACCAACAACAGTACCGACCTCGATAAGTTTGACAGCTACTATCACCACATGTTTCTTTGGGACAATGAAGCCCGTAAAATGGCAGGGGCATACCGTATGGGTCTGGGCTCAGAGATATTTACCCGCTTTGGAATCGATGGATTTTACCTGCAAGATTTATTTCGGTTTGAACCAGAATTGTACGATATGATGAGCAAATCTATTGAAATGGGGCGCGCTTTTATCATTAAGGAATACCAACTGCGCCCCATGCCACTTTTTTTACTGTGGAAAGGAATTGTGCATACCACGCTGCGCTACCCCGAGCATCGATATTTAATTGGCGGGGTTAGTATTAGCAACAAATTTTCAGAATTTTCAAAAAGTTTGATGATTGAGTTTATGAAATCGAACTATTACGACCCGTATGTGGCGCAATACATTAAACCTAAAAAAGAATATAAAGTAAAACTAAAAGACGCCGATAAGGATTTTATTTTCGACGAAAGTGAAGCCGACCTCAATAAATTCGATAAAATAATAGACGAAGTGGAACCGGGAAGTCTTCGTTTGCCTGTGCTTATTAAAAAATATATCAAACAAAACGCTAAAGTTGTGGCATTTAATGTTGATCCACTTTTTAATAACGCCGTAGATGGTTTAATGTACATTCGAATTGCCGATTTGCCAGAAACGACCGTGAAACCTGTTATGGAGGAATTTCAAGCTGAACTTGAAAAAAAATATTCTGATAAAAGCAACGAAACTTGCGACCCCGAAAATGCCAAAGAGGAAATAAATCCCGATTAGTACTGTTTAAAAACCAATCAATTATGGCCACAACAAATATAGATGAAGTTATAGCACGATTGGATAGTATTATTGAAATTGAATGCAGCCAGAATTCGTGTATGGCGTATTTTCCCATACTTTATCAAAAAGTGACCGTTCGTATAAAAGAAGGTATTTTAAACCATGAGTTTGAAAACAACCAACGAATGGAAAAATTAGATGTTCTATTTGCAAATAGGTATATTGACGCTTATGATTGCTCCGGAAATAACAAACCCTTCACCCAGAGTTGGAGAAAAGCTTTTGAAGCGGCAAAAAGTGGCAACTTGTTAATTATGCAACATTTACTTTTAGGAATTAATGCCCATATAAACTTAGATTTGGGCATTGCGGTTGCCGAAACTGTTGGCGACGAGGGCGAGTTAATGAGTTTTGAAAATGATTTCAATAAAATTAATGAAATACTCGCCTCAATGATTGCTTCTGTTGAGTCTAAAATAATTTCAGTGTCACCATTGTTTGGGTTACTCGATAAATTTGGAAAAGGTCGCGAAGATAAATTGGTAAGTTTTAGTATCAATATTGCGCGCGATGGGGCTTGGCTTTTTGCGAATCAATATCACATTTCTCCTAATAAAGCAGAACAATTAAACAATCGCGATGTAATTATAGCAACGCTGGCCGAAAAATTGATACGACAAAAGAGCTGGGTTTTAAAAAGCTTAGTAAAAATCATCTATTTTTTTGAAAAGAAAGATGTGGCGCAGATTGTGGCTGTGCTTAAAAAAGAATAATTTTTTTACTCAGTACCGAGTGGCTACTATAATTCTTAAAACTTTAATTAAATCTACATTGTCCAAATAATTTAGATTCTAACAACATAAGTTTAATTATAGCTTTGAGGAGTAAATCAATAAAAAAGCCTTTGAAATTTTTCAAAGGCTTTTTAAAATATTTAGAACCATCCTTTTTTCCCCACTTGATAGGTTTGGTAAAATTCTTCGTCGCTTTTGGTTAGGTAAATAATACCTTCAATTAAGGGAATAATACCACCAATACCACAAGTTACAATTGTTATTACAATTTGAATTATCCCTTCCTGTGTATAACCGAGTATAAATTTATGTACTCCCAGCGATCCAATTACAATTGCCAAAATTCCTGCAAGCATCTTTTTGTTTTCTTCGCCGTGGGTTGCTTCATTCCAACTTTCATTAAAATCATCGGCGCTTTTTCTAGCTTGCTGTTCTGAATAATCCGTTTGTTTTTTTGTGCTGTCGTAGCCTGAGTCTTGTTGTTCTTCCATTGCTTTAATTAGTTGGTTTTTATATTGAAACTAAATATATAAAAAATTATAAGAATGCACTATCTACAGGCTCCCAAAGTTCAATTTTATTTCCCTCAGGATCAAGTATCCATCCAAATTTTCCGTAATCGTATTCTTCCATTTCGCCAACAATAGTAACGCCTTCCTCTTTTAAAAGCTTTAAAAGCTCCACCAAATTTTCAACTCGATAGTTTATCATAAACTCCTTATTGCTCGGCGAAAAATATTTTGTATCAGCTGCAAAAGGACTCCATTGGGTAGAACATTTATTGCCGTTTTCATCCAGCCACCAAAAGGTACATCCATAATTATCAGTATTTAATCCCAAATGATTTTTGTACCATTCTTTTGTTTTGTCGGGATCGTTAGTTTTGAAGAAAATCCCGCCAATGCCCGTAACTCTATTTTTCATATAATTAGTTTTTGAAATTTTGAATTATTTTTTCAGCAATAACCGTTGCCAATTTTTCTTTGCTTTCCACCGTCCAACCTGCAATATGCGGACTTAAAATTACATTGTCCATCGCAAACAATTCTTTCAGTGAATTGGGCAAATTATCTGAATCAAAAAGAGTTTCAAAAGAAAGCTTTTCAAATTCCAAAACATCTAATCCGGCCCCTAATATTTTGTTCGATTTTAAAGCTGAAACAAGATCTGCCGTCACCACACTTTTGCCGCGAGCCGTATTGATAAACCAAAACGATTTTGAAAATGAATTGATAAATTCTGAATTAATCATTTTGTCAGTCAGCGACGTCCACGGCGTATGAAGACTCAGCACATCTACGCTTTGCTGAAATTCTTTTAACGAAACTTGTGTTGCAATTTCGTCGCCCACTTTTTCTTTTATATCGTAACAAAGAACTTCGCAATCAAAACCGCGAAGTTTTTTCGCAAACGCTTTGCCCATATTGCCATAACCAATAATACCCACGGTCTTCCCGTCTAACTCCACCCCGCGGTTCGCCTCTCTATTCCACAAGCCATTTTTAACCTCGTTATCGGCTTTATTCAGGTTGTTGAATAGCGAAAGAAGCATCCCAAGCGTATGTTCGCCAACAGCGTTTCGATTGCCTTCGGGGGCCGCTATTAGTTTAATGCCTCGTTTCGCTGCGTAATCTGTATCTATACTTTCCAGGCCAGCACCAACGCGAGCTATAAATTTTAAGTTTCTGGCTGCATCGAGAAATTGTTTGTCAATATGGAAACGACTTCGGATTACAATTCCGTCGTAATTTGAAATTATTTCTTCAATTTCAGACTTTGACGATTTATAATTTTCATCATTTGAAAATCCTGCCGCCCGCAGCATTTTCAGCAAAAGTTGATGATTGCTATCGAGGTGAAGAATTTTCATTACTTAGATTTTAGGATAATCTGAAACTGTTTTTTTTACCTTGACATTACCCGTGTGTTTTGTTGAAATTTTCTCAAAAAGAAGCACCTGTACTTCTTCACCATTTCGGGTTTTTGGACAATGTTCCACGCCCTTTGGAACTACAATTATTTCGCCTTCGGAAACGATTTCTATTTTATCGCGAAAATGCATTTCCAATGTGCCTTTTTGCACAAAAAACAACTCGTCTTCGTCCTCGTGTTTGTGCCAAACAAATTCATCTTTCAACTTTGCTAAAAGCACTTGCATATTATCCACAACGGCTATTTGATGCGGATGCCAATGTTTTTTGAAAGTTGAAAACTTCTGTTTTAAATTAATAACTTGCATAGTTACTCGTGTTGATTGGGGTTGGCCTGCGGATACGGAATCATATCTTTATGTGATAGATTGGTGATTTTGTAATAATTATTTTTACCGCCAAACTGATATTCTACCACTGCTTGATTTTCCTCCAACTGAAATGGAAATGGCTTTGGAGGTGTGTTTTGAGTTTCCTTTAATGGGTCGGCATCCATTACCATATCACGTTGCACATCTCTTAAATAACCTACAAATTCATTGGGGGTGGCTGCGGTGTTTTTTGCTTCTAAAATTTGTTCTCTGAAATAGATATTTTTAATGGTAACCTCAGGTTTCAAATCGTTTAAAACAATGTGTACATTGGTGCCTGAGCCACCTTCTTTAATTCCAGCAACCCAGTTTTGGTAATATGCTTCGGTAATTTTGAAAGGTGGATTTTGAACCAAGGATTTTTCCATATTTGTGTTCTGTGTTCCGCCGCAGTTTATCAAGCTAAACAAGAACAAGGGCAGCGTAAAAATTATACCTAAAGTTTTCATCGTTTTTATCATTCACGAAATTTACGAATAATATAGTACAAAAAAACTTGGCCAGTTCTAAAAATCTATCGCGTTCAAAATATAAATTACAGTTTAAAACCAGCTCCCACGAATACAGCGACTCCGCTTGCTGCATCTACATTTAATGTAAGATTATTTGCATCGAAATAGGGGAGAAGTAATTTCAGAAACCAATCCTTCCCAATTTTATAATGGGCTCCAGCGCCAATATTAAAAATTGTTAGTGCACTATTTTGAATATTTCCCTGGGTTTGATCCTCAAATCCGTAGCCATAGCCCGTTTGTGCGAAAACATTCCATTTTTCCTTATTCACGAAATAATAATGAATTGACGGAATGAAGCCGTAGGAATGGATTGTAACATCGCTATTATTCTTAAAAAGCGTATTGTTTGAAGTGGAGAAACTTCCGGAAAACGATATATTTTTGAAAACGAAAAACTCAATACTGGTTATTCCCAATGCGCCAAAATCGTTTTCGTTATTAGTGGTGGTAGGGTATGGCGAGACTGCAACGGAGAGCAACATTTCACCTTTTTGAATTTGAGAATAGGTAAATGTACTCATTAGAAATAGAGCCAAAATTATTGCTTTCTTCATATTTATATTTTGAAATGAAGATACTTAAAAAAACAAAAGGAAAAACCCCAAAGGTCTTTAACACCTTTGGGGTTTATATTATTTATTGTCTGAGCGTAGCTCGAAGCTATCCAGCCAACGCTTCTGCACCACCAACAATCTCGAGGATTTCATTGGTAATAGCAGCTTGACGTGCTTTGTTGTATTGAAGCTTTAATGAATCGCGAAGCTCTGTTGCGTTATCGGTTGCTTTGTGCATTGCCGTCATACGGGCGCCGTGCTCGCTTGCCACACTGTCGCGAAGTGCTTTAAACAATTGGGTTTTTAAACTCTTCGGAATTAATGCTTCAACAATTTCTTCTTTTGAAGGTTCGAATATATAGAACGTATCGTTAGCTTTTGTTTCTTTTCCCTCAACAGGTTTTGGAGGTAAAATAGGCAAAAACTGTTCGGTCATTACTATTTGCGTAGCTGCATTTTTAAAATTGTTGTAAACCAACACAATTTTATCATACTTACCTTCTGAAAAAAGAAGCATCAATTTTTCAGCAATTTCTGAAGTAGTATCAAAAGAGAGATCGTCAAAAATATCGTTGTTATTTTCTAAAATCGATCCTGTTTTCTTAAGAATATCGTTTCCTTTTTTACCGAGCGTCATAAAATCCACTTGCTTTCCAGCGTATGTATTTAATGCAAGGTTACGAGATTGTTTAATGATGTTGTTATTAAACGCTCCTGCCAAACCACGATTACTGGTAATGGCA
Source organism: Aequorivita vitellina (assembly GCF_022008365.1). Lineage (GTDB taxonomy): Bacteria > Bacteroidota > Bacteroidia > Flavobacteriales > Flavobacteriaceae > Aequorivita > Aequorivita vitellina. Next base: position 35,802 of record NZ_JAIRBA010000001.1, on the reverse strand, counting down.
ACTACTAAAATTTTGTTCACCTCGCGTTGGTCTGAATACTTGCTGCCAGTATCGGCATCAAGAGTAGCGCTAAGGTTTTGTAAAAGTTCTGTAAGTTTTTCAGAATAAGGTCGCATTGCTGTAATTGCGTCCTGCGCCTTTTTCAATTTTGCAGCAGAAACCATTTTCATGGCACTGGTAATCTGCATCGTTGAACTGACGGATGATATTCTGTTTCTAATTTCCTTAAGATTCGCCATGTTTTTCAATTAACTCTGAGTTCTCTGTGTTTTTGTGGTAAAAAATAATCACAAAGACACAGAGAAAACGGAGAATTTTACTTTTTATATTTTGCAGAAAGATCTGCAGCAACTGTTGTCATTACATCAATTGCATCATCAGTAAGTTTTCCTGCTTTTAAGTTATCCAAAGTATCTCTATGCTTAACGTTTAGCATTTCAAGATAATCTCTTTCAAATTCTTTAATTTTTTCTACTGGAACATTGCGCATCAAGTTTTTGGAACCTGCATAGATTACCGCAATTTGATCTTCTACCGTGTACGGATCATTTTCAGATTGCTTTAATATTTCAACGTTTCGTTTTCCTTTTTCAATAACATTTAAAGTTGCAGAATCTAAATCGGAACCAAATTTTGCGAATGCTTCCAATTCACGGAATGCTGCTTGATCTAGTTTTAAAGTACCTGCTACTTTTTTCATCGATTTAATCTGTGCGTTACCACCCACACGCGATACCGAAATACCTACGTTAATAGCTGGACGAACCCCTGCGTTAAACAAATCTCCATCAAGGAAAATCTGGCCGTCTGTAATTGAAATAACGTTTGTAGGAATATAAGCCGAAACGTCTCCTGCTTGGGTTTCAATAATAGGAAGTGCAGTTAAAGAACCTCCTCCTTTTACAATTCCTTTTAAAGATTCTGGAAGGTCGTTCATTTCTTTTGCAATGTCGTCATCTGCAATTACCTTAGCGGCACGCTCTAACAATCTTGAGTGCAAGAAGAAAACGTCTCCAGGGTAAGCTTCACGTCCTGGTGGGCGACGTAACAAAAGCGAAACTTCACGGTATGCTACTGCTTGCTTAGAAAGATCATCGTAAATAATCAATGCTGGTCGACCTGTATCGCGGAAGTATTCGCCAATTGCAGCACCAGCGAAAGGAGCATAAACTTGCATAGGTGCAGGATCTGATGCGTTAGCAGCTACAATAGTAGTGTAAGCCATTGCGCCTTTTTCTTCTAAAACGTTTGCAATGTTTGCTACCGTAGATGCTTTTTGACCGATTGCAACATAAATACAGTAAACAGGCTTCCCTGCGTCGTAAAATTCTTTTTGATTAATAATGGTATCGATACAAACGGTAGATTTACCTGTTTGACGGTCTCCAATTACAAGTTCACGTTGACCACGGCCTACGGGAATCATTGCATCGATAGACTTAATACCTGTTTGTAATGGTTCAGTTACCGGTTGACGGTAAATAACCCCAGGAGCTTTACGCTCCAATGGCATTTCGTAAGTTTCACCAGTAATTGGACCTTTACCATCAATAGGTTGCCCCAAGGTGTTTACCACACGACCAACGATGCCTTCACCTACTTTAAGCGAAGCAATACGCTGGGTACGTTTAACGGTTGAACCTTCTTTAATTTCTTTTGAAGGACCTAAAAGTACAATACCTACGTTATCTTCTTCAAGGTTCAATACAATACCTTCAAGACCGCTTTCAAAGGCTACCAATTCGCCGTATTGTGCGTTTGAAAGTCCGTATGCACGAACAATACCGTCACCCACGGTCAATACAGTTCCTACTTCATCCAGGGAAGCGGTTGCTTCATAGCCTGTAAGTTGTTGCTTTAATATTGCTGATACTTCAGCTGGTTTTACTTCTGCCATTTTTTTTGATATTAAATGTTAGATTTTAGACGTTAGACTAAACCCAATTCTGTAATGATATTTAATAGCATGCACTAAATTGCATGCTTGCAATTATATTGATTTACTAAATTCTCTTTTTAAATTTCCTAACTGGTTAGCAATGCTTGCGTTATATTGTGTATCGCCCATTCTAAGAATAAATCCGCCAATTATTTCTGGATCAATTTCGCTATTGAGTGTTACTTTTTTGCTACCTGTTAGTTCGGTTACTTTTGCAAGTACTTTCGTTTCCATTTCGGGGGAAAGTGGCACTGCAGTAATTACGGTTGCTTTTTTCACGCCTTGTTGGTCGTTGTAAATGTCTATATAGCTTTTGGCAACATTACTTAATAGGGGGGCACGTTTATTAGCTACTAAAATATTGATTAGCGCATGCGTTGCCTCAGATTGTTTACTGAAAATTTTCAGCAAAGCATCTTTTTTATCGTTGGCTTTAATTACGGGGCTTTGAAGCACCGCTCGTAATTCGCGGCTGTCTTCAATAGTTTTGTAAACAGATTGCATATCGCCAAAAACAACTGCTTCAGTGTTGTTTTCGTTTGCTTTCTGCAAAATTGCTTTCGCGTATCTTGTTGCTGCTCTGCTCATTGAAAATTAGTTTAATTTGGCTTCACCCAACATTTCGTTCACAAGCTTCATTTGCTTGTCGCTGTCTGAAAGTTCGTGTTTTACAACTTTCTCTGCAATGTCTAAAGAAAGGCTTGCAACCTGTTGCTTTAACTCGGCAATTGCAGCTTTCTTTTCGCTTTCAATTGCGGCTTGAGCTTGTGCGACCATTTTGTCGGCTTCAAGCTTAGCATCTTCTTTGGCATCGTTAATCATTTTGGTTTTCAATTCGCGTGCTTCTTTCATCATTGCCTCGCGTTCTGCTCGCGCTTCTTGCAACAATTTTTCATTGTCTGCATGCATATTTTGCATTTCAAGCTTGGCTTTTTCGGCGGCTTCTAATGCATCGTTAATTGAAGATTCGCGCGATCTTACAGCGCCTAAAATTGGCTTCCAAGCAAATTTTCGCAAAAGAAACAAAAGCAATAAAAATATGATGGTTGTCCAAAATATTAAACTCTCTGGTGCTACTATATTCATTAGATACTATTTTTTAAAAAACTATTTTGTTTAAAACAACATCTCGTGGCCAACCGCCACGAAATGTTGTGTTTTAAAAATTAGGCAATCAATGCCACAACCACTGCGAAAAGTGCAACACCCTCAACAAGGGCTGCTGCAATAATCATTGCGGTTTGAATTTTTGCTGTAGCTTCTGGCTGTCTTGCGATTGCGTCCATTGCTGAACCTCCAATTCTACCAATACCAATTCCGGCACCGATTACGGCCAATCCTGCTCCTACTGCTGCTAATGTTCCTGTCATAATTGAAACTTTTAAAAATAATTAAACAATAATTAATGATGTTCCTCCACTGCTTGACCAATAAACAGCGCCGCAAGTAATGTAAATACATAAGCTTGTAGTGCGGCAACTAAAAGTTCCAACACACTCATGAAAAGTACAAATGCTATTGACACCGGTGATATGGCGGCAGTTTCGAAAATAAATATCAAGCCAACAAGGCTCAAAATTATAATATGCCCAGCAGTAATGTTCGCGAATAAACGAACCATAAGTGCAAAGGGTTTTGTAAACATCCCGATAATTTCTATCGGAATCATAATAGGGTATAATGCTTTTGGTACATCTGGCGTAAGGATGTGTTTCCAGTAATACTTGTTTCCACTAAAAATTGTCACGATAAAAACAATAACCGCCATTACTAAGGTAAAGATGATGTTTCCGGTTACGTTTCCGCTAAACGGGAAAAATGGAATAAGCCCAATAAGGTTATTTAACCATATAAAGAAAAAGATGGTTAACAACAACGGCATGTATTTTTGATATTTATCACCTATGTTAGGTAGTGCAATTTCATCACGAACAAAAAGAATGATTGGCTCTAAAAGACCGGAAATACCTTTAGGTGCTCGTTTATTCTTTTTATATGAACGTGCGGCAAAACCAAATATAAGAATCAAGAGAAGTGAAACTAAAATCATGGAAAACACGGTTTTAGTAATAGAGAAATCTAATGGTCTATCTTCGTATAAAAAAGGTCGCCCCATAGTGCTAGCCGCTTCAAATTTTTCTTGATCAAATCGATCTGCGTAAAATATGTGTTCGCGGTATTTAACAAACTGTTGGCCATTAGCTTCAACTACTGTTGTACCCGTATTGTCATGGTGAAATTCTGACGATGGAAAAATAGTGAGCCCATTTTCTGTCCAAAGAATAACAGGTAAAGCCAAGGTTATGGGGTGCCCAGACCAGTCGGCGATATGAAATTCATGCGAATCCCACACGTGACTATTAATCAATTCCTTGGGGTCAAATTTCCCGTCACCCTCTCCTGGGTTTGGGTCCGATGCGGTACCTGAAAAAGGCATCAATAAAAAAATAATTAATGCTAAGCTACCGATAAGTGTTTGAGTAAGCCTCATATGTTAATAACTATAAAATATTGTGCTCGTTAAAATTTGTGCAAAAGTACAACTTTTAACGACATAAAAAAGGGGGTAAGTGCGAATGTTTTATTTTTCTGAAAATAATTGAGTTCGCCTAAGTAGTAGATTGACGTAAAAGCCTAATAGTAAGTACAATTTCAAGAAAAAGATATAGAAAATAAGGAGCAAAAAACGAAACGAAATCTGGAATTTTTGAAACGGCTTCCATTTTTATAAGCGGAATTAAAAATACAATTGCGGCAATCATCTTGAGTAAGACGAATCCTAAAAATGTAAATCCAGTATAATTAGGGGCTTTTTTACTAACAAAATATAGAACCGACAAAATAATAAGCGTAACTACAAAATGAAATACATATATATTACTTACAGAATAATAAAAAGTATAACTATCCGCCAGGCTATTTACCACTAACTTTTGAATAAAATAAAGCGGTACTGTAACTAAAACCAAAAGGGCGGGAAGGAAATAAAACGTATCTGATTTCAAAATTTTCAATCTTTTTTATTCATATTTTGAAGCTGTTTTATTACAGCGTAGAGCGCAATAAAGACACCTAAAAGTGAAAAAATAATGGTGTAAGCAGAATATTGATTCGGGTAAATCTCGTCAAGTTTATTGCCGGCAAAAACCCCGATGCCAATTGTTACGCCCATCTGTATTGCAATTCCGGAGAATACAGCCCATTTACGGAGGTTATTGTTGTTATCCGACATTGACCGTAATTTTTAATATTATATTATGAATCTGCAACTTTTTTAATCTGCGATTGGCGGTTAAATGGGGTATCTTTTGCAGTATCAAGATTTGTTTGCGTACTTGCGGCTCGATTTTTAGAATTGCCACTTTGCATTACGCAAGAAGCATTTAATGTGGCTCCAGGTTCTACAGATAATTTGCCCACTGTTACATCGCCTTCAATTACTGCTGAAGCTCTTAAAGTTAGCGTTCCCGAAACGTGTAGCGTACCCTCAAACTTGCCTTCAATATCTGCGTTTTCACAAATAAGCGTTCCTATAATTACTCCTGTTTTTCCCAAAACTACTTTGGAAGGCGTTTTAACGTTACCGTCAACTGAGCCATCAATTCTGAAAAATCCAGTGGAAGAAACATCGCCCTTTAACTTGGTACCTTCATTAATTCTATTTTGGGCGGATCCTGGTTCGGTGCTTATTCGTTTTTCTTTTTTATCGGAAAACATGGTGGTGGGTTTTAAAAATAATTACTAATCTGTGGTTGGGTTTGTTATTGTTCAGTTATATCAAGCTTTAAATAATCGTTTAGATTTTTATGAATTTGAATAATTTTATAATTAGAGGTAGATATCTCAAAGAAAGGATGTTTTATTTTGTATTCTTTCTTTTCTTTTAAAATATCGCCAAAGCCTTTCGCGCCCAGTTTAGTGTTTAATCCGTGCACTATTACAAACAAAGTTTCGGGCGTATAGTAGTCTATAGAGGTAACCATATTTGTGTAATGGTAATCTTTAATAGCTTTTTCAAGTTTATCTTTTAATTTTTGTGCGGCTTCACTCTCTTCGCTGTTGAATTTATAAACAAGTTTCCAACTTTTAGACTCTTCATCTGTCTGAAAATCTGTAAATGCCAATGCAGGTAAAGTATTGCTGTATATTTGTTGCGCTTGTTTACCTTCTTCACTATTTGGGTAGTTTAGCGATACAAAATTCAACGCTTTCTTATACGCTTCAAAACCTTGTTGGCGACCTATTGCTGTGGCTTTTAAAAGTTCGAATTTTGGAACTATATCATTGCCGTTGTACACCATAATATAATCGTCGCTTTTTTGAATAACCAAAGCATACTTTGCAGCTTCAAACTCTTTGTACAATTGTTTGTATTTAAATTCTGGACTGGATTCGTCTGTTGGTAATTGTGAGTTTGGATTGCGAAGAATCTCCGCGTAACGCGTATCGGCGTGATTTGTTAATATGTCATTTTTGTGTTTGTCTGCAGCCGAAGGATTTTCCAAAATTTCATAAATCTTCACCAAATTGTATTTTGCCGGAACTACCAATCGCTCTTCAGGTCTGTAAGTAAGTAGTTTTTCAAGTCGGTTTGCAGCAAGGTTGTACTCTTTAAATTTTTCTTTGTAAATCAAGCCTAGTTGGTAATATGCAAAATTTCTATCTTTTGCCAAACTGTCAATTACCTTTTGTTCTGTAGGAATTTTGGCAATATAAGTTTGCGGTTTGTAAAGTTCATTTTCGGCAATTGGCTTATCGATAACAACCTCTTCGTCCTGTGTAATTAACGAACTTCGCTTGCTTGAAAGTCTCCAATTATCCTCTAAATTTCGGTCGCCCCAAATTTTTCGAAACTCTCCTTTTCCATAAGCAACGGTAGCCGTATTGTAAAAATAAAACGTACTGCCTTTGTTTGGCCCTGCTGAAGTTTTCCCTTTTTCGTAGAATTCTTTGTTGGCAATTTTCTCTTCAATTTTTACAGCTTCCAACGAATCTTTTACGGCTTGCGCCTTCAGTTTTGTGGTGTATTCAGTGAAAAAAGCAAGTTGTTCTGCCTCGCTCATATTCGTGAGCTTTAAGATGCTGTCGTTTGCGGTGGCTATTTCTTCGTATTTAATAACGTCGTCAAGGTTCTCACGTTTTTTCTTTACGCGGCGCCATTGACGGCTGTTTTCTTGAAGAAATGTGAGTGTGCTGTCGTAATATGCGCCTGCATTTCTATACTCAGCAGCATCAAAATTGATGAGAGCTAGCGTTTGGTAATTTACAGATTGAAGTATTCTATCTTGCTTAAAAGCTTTGATAGATTTATTGTAATATTTTACGGCCGTTGCAATGCTGTCACTATTGTAATAATAATCGCCAAACTGGTTGTAGATTTTATCTAAAAACGGACGGTTTTCACGATTCTTTTCAAGGTCTTGTAACAGCTCTAAAAATGCAGTGCGATCTCCCGTTTCGTAATCAAAATTTTTGCCTCTTTCTAAATAGGCATTAATCATGTAGATTCTGGGGGTTTTACGATTCATTTCAATAACTTCTTCAAAGGCAAGGTTGGCACTGTCTTTTGCTCCTAAGCGGTTGTAAAGCTGACCTTTAATAAAAGTGTATCTGCCTTTTAGTTCGTTGTCATTAACATTTTCGGTTGCAATTTTAATATAATCTAAAGCTGGTTGCAACGAGTCTAAGTTTATAAAAGCCTGTGCCATCATGGCAGCACCTTCCGCGGTTTCTTCTTCGGTTAATTCGGCTTGATCGAACATTTTTTTGAGGTTTTCAATAGCGAATTCCTCATTTTTTAATCGAATGTTAGTTTTAGCTTTCCAAACTTTAGCAACGTTTATATTATTGCTAGTAGGATAGCGATCTAAAATAAAATTGAAAGCATCTAAAGCAGGAATAAAACGACCGTCGTAGTAACGGGCTTTCCCAAGCAACATATAGGCCTCGTCAATTTGTGGGTTGTATTCCTTGCCATCAATATACATGGAATGTTTCTGAATTGCTTTTGTAGCTTTTTCTTCGGCACGGTTAAAACCTCCGCCTCCTTGTTTATTGGCGCCGGGCGCTTTCGTGTCGGCTTCTTCAACATCAATTCGTTCTACTGGAAGGATTTCCCAAAAATTATCGCGAAATCCAAAAGCCAGTTGATCTTTGGCATCTGTAAAAGCCATTTCGCCGTTATAGAGTGTGTTATATTCTGTGGTAACCGCCTGAATGTTGCGACTTAAAAAGGTGTTTTTTTTGCGCGAACAAGCTGCAAAAAAAACAACTGCGAGAATAAATAGGGTAATTTTGTATATGCCTTTCATCTATATTTTATATGCTTTTATTGAAAGATGGAATTCGCTGCTCCACTGTTTTTAATTATATGAAAATTTAAGTATTCTTTCATTTTCAAAATACTATAAGTTTACTATGTTATTGTAACTTAAAAGGTTCTATTTTAGTATGTAGAATCGCTATAGAGCGGTAAAAATACATTTCTTTTTAATATCTGCTTAATGAAACGCCGAAAAAATGCTTCACATTATAACGGTTGAAGCTTTGTTTCCTTGAATTCCTTTGTACTTTTGCAAAAAAAATTATTATTATGAGCGACTCTCATACGCTTACTGTTTCCGAAGTGAAAAAAGAAACTCCAAATGCGGTTTCCATTACTTTTGAAATACCTGAAAACTTAAAAAATGCTTTTGCCTTTAAAGCGGGGCAATATATTACTATAAAATATCACAAAGACGGAAAAGAGCTGCGACGCGCATACTCCATTTGTTCTTCTCCAAAGAGTGGTTTGCTAAAGGTTGGGATTAAAAAAGTTGAAAAAGGCGCATTTTCAGAATTTGCCAATACGCAACTAAAAGCTGGCGACACATTACAAGTAATGCCGCCAACCGGAAAATTTACGCTGGAACCCAACCTAAAAAATTATGTGGCGTTTGCTGCTGGTAGCGGAATTACCCCTGTACTTTCACTTATAAAAGGTACTTTGGAAGAAATGCCGCAAAGTTCGTTTCTACTTATTTACGGCAACCAGACAAAAGTAGAAACCATGTTTTATGACGAAATCGTTCAGTTACAGGATAAATTTCCTAAGCGGTTTAATGTTGAATTTGTCTTTAGCCGAGAAAAAGAGGACGATGCACAATTTGGAAGAATAGGTCGTTCCCTCGTTAATTTTTACTTGAAAAATAAATACGACCAAACAGTTTTTGAAGCATTTTATTTGTGCGGTCCCGAACAGATGATTGATGAAGTTTCCGCAACGTTGAAACACAATGGTATTAATTCAAAACAGATTCATCACGAGCTTTTTTCCACTGCTGAAAAAGGACTTTTGGTTGAAAAACACGATGGAAATACCAGTATCACAGTGGTTTTAGACGATGATGAAGAGGTTTTTGAAATGCCACAAACCAAATCTATACTTGAAGCCGCATTAGACGAAGGTTTAGACCCGCCATACTCCTGCCAAGGCGGTATTTGCAGCACCTGCATTGCTCGTCTAAAAGAAGGAAAAGCCGAAATGCGCAAAAACCAAATACTCACAGAAGCCGAAATTGCAGATGGTTTAATACTTACCTGTCAAGCGCATCCTACAACTGCAAAGGTTGTTGTGGATTATGATGATGTGTAGCTCCCGAAGGGGAACTCTCACTGAGATGAAATTAGACCCCAAAAGCTTTAAAACCTTTGGAGTTTGAGTTCGATTTAATAATCAGTTACAGTAAGGTTTCTTTAATTTTCGAAACAACCATTTCGGGCAAAATAGTTTTCATTGCATCATCATACCCTTTTGGAAACTTATTTCCATAAACAGAAGTAGGAATCAACGGATACATTTTGCGATCGGCAACCAATTGATTGCTTTCCGGCTGATTGAAAGGCACAAAGCCAGCATACGGATGTGTTACACCCCAAAGCGTTACAACTGGCACACCGTACATTGCCGCTAAATGACCGTTACCACTGTCCATAGAAAGCATTAAATCTAAATTTGAAATCAGGGCGAGTTCTTCTTCAAAACTTAGTTTTCCGGCCACGTTAGTGACGTTGGCAAAAGGGTTTTCAAGTTGCTGAAGTTGCTTTATTTCCTTTTTACCTCCGCCAAAAAGAAAAATTCTAAATTTCTCACTTCTATCTAATTCACGAATCACTTCGGCCATTAAACCCAACGGATACATTTTACTTTCATAAGCCGCAAACGGCGCAATACCAATTAATTTTTTTGGTTCCACCCCAATTAAACCGTTTAATTTTGGCGACAATCGTTTTCTTGCAGGAGGAGTAAATTGTTTTAAATCTATGGGAAAACCGAGCTTTTCAAAAACATCTGCATATCGCTGATGTGTAGTTTTAAGTTGTGAAATGTTTTCACCTTCAGCAGCAATCAAAGCTTTTTTTTCTGCTCGACCTTTATCGATTGTAGCCGTTTTTAGCCCTTTAAACTTTAAAAACTTCGTTATTATTTTTGAACGAATAAGGTTGTGAAGATCCGCTACGGCTTCAATACCAAGTTCCTGCGCTTCCTTTGCCAGTTTTATAAGTCCGAAGCGTTTATGTTCGCCGTAAACATCGGCTTCCAAGAAATTGAGATTGGGAATTCCTTCAAAAAAAGGTTTAAAAAAGGGACGAGAAAGTATTGTAATTTTTAGTTCGGGATACGTCTGCGTCAAAATATGAAGCACCGGCACAGTCATAGCTACGTCGCCCATTGCGGAGAGACGAATTACTAATATGTGTGAAGGTTTAGACATTGGAATTCTAAAAACCTAACAGGTTTAGAAAATCTGTTAGGTATAAAAATAGCTCTATTTTTTACCGCGAAGCACTGGGTTTAGCTCGTCGTCATTATACATTTTCATCTGTTTGTAAACTTTCATGTATTTACGGCCGTGGGCAATATCGTCAAGCAATTGATTGATTGCAGTACTTAAATCTACGCGTTGTTCCAGTAATATATTCAACTTGGCTTTGCAGGCCATTAAATGTTCTTGCGAAGCATCTGTGCGAGTTGCCTCTTCGTTCATATGATAAACTTTTAAAGCTAAAATTGAAAGTCTATCAATTCCCCAAGCAGGGCTTTCGGTGTTGATAGTGGCGTTTTCCTTTACTTCAACATCTTTAAATTTTTCAAGAAAATAACTGTCAATATACTCCACCATATCTGTGCGATCTTGATTGGAAGCGTCTATTTGTCGTTTCAATTTTAAAGCCCCAACCGGATCAATATTTGGGTCGCGAATAATATCTTCATAATGCCACTGTACTGTATCTATCCAACATTTTCGGTATAGCAAATGCTCAATCAGCTGACTGTCTTTATCGTACGGATTGTTAAAAGGTTGGTCCACGGAATTTACCTCGTGATACTTGTCTATTACTTCTGCGAAGATTTTGTTGGCTTTATCGCTAAACATTATTTATAATTTATTGTTATTATTTATTTGTGTCCTCGGCTCACTTCGGCTCCGCTAAGTGACCGAAAGTCGCGTTCTCATCATTGAGCGGAGCCAAAATGCTTTTCTAAAATATGTAAATATTCAAAAGTTTCAGTGGCTTTGTGGTTTCGGTTTTCGGTTTTGTCTGCTTTAAAACGTTGGTATTTTTTGGTTTTCAAAGTATATTTTCCGAAGCGTTCCATTACCGTTTGCACTTCTTTTTGACTCATTAATCCTTCGTTATTGTAACTCAGGAAAATATAGGAAAATTGTGCGTTTTCAATTAATTCTTCAAAACTTTTTAGCACTTCGCCTGTTTTGCACCAATCACTTTTGTAGTAATCGCGCAAGCCAGTTTTCCCCTTTGGCACAAAGGTATCATATTTTGCGATAGTATTTAGCAAATGATAGTTGGCACCGTATTGACGCGCATTGTACGGCGGGTCTAAATACAGAATATCGCCTTTAATTTCCTTGATAAGTTGGTTGGCATCCTTTTGAAAAATTTGGTTTTTTTGAAAGGGCAACTCTTCAGAAAACAAATCCTTTTTGGTAATTGCTGGTTGAATTACCATCGTTTTTGCTGCCGATTTTTTAATGTGCTTTAAATAAGCACCGTAAACCGAAGCCGTATTCGCCACTTTATCGGCACTTTCCAATAATGAAGCGAGCAAAAAGAAATATTGATCTTCTGTTATTTTTGAGGTTTTTTTCCATTTCTCAATTTCAATACGAACCGCGTCAATTTTCTGCCCGTTTTCTGAAGTAAAATAGTTTCTTCCGGCTTTTCCTCCTTCGGAATAATTTTCGAAAACGAAGCCTTTTTCGCCTTTTAATGCGTTCAATTTATTTAGTAAATCTTCATAATTGAAATCAATAAAATTACCGATGTAATTTCGGTTTAAAACAAAACTGTAATATTCTACGTCGTTCGCAATTACTTGTTTAACGTGAGGTTTAAAGATTCTACCTACAATTCCGGTACCTGCAAATAAATCACAAAACACCTTTTGTGAAAGATCATTTCCGCAAATTTCGGCAACCGTTTCAAAAATGAAATTGGAGAGTTTATGTTTGGAGCCTATGTAGTTCAAATTAAAAAATTTAAGACTTTGGAAGCGTGTTTAAATACATCTCGGGAGTTAGAATTGCTTATTGTAATGGTCTTAAAATAATTTTCTACAAGGTCGAGAGACTTCTTCCTTTTTGCTTGGCATATTTTTTTGCCTTTTCAATAACTTCTTTCTCTATTGTTAGGGTGAGTTTAGTGTTCATGATAATATGAATTTAAACATTTCAAATATAAAATATTTTAAACACACGTGCAGATTTAAAATTTGTGCACGTGTAAAAATTTTTAAACGAACTACTTGCTTTATATTGTACAGGATAATATTACGGCCAATTTTTGAGAATGAGGCAAAAAATAAAGGAAAGCTCAGCCAGCGCTACTCACTTTTCAACCCAAATAATATCGCTAAAAGTTTTTTGTTGGCTAGCAAAAGTAAGGGAATGAAGTTGCTCCGGCCGGAAAGTAGCAACATATTTTTGAATGGCATTTTTAAGTATTGAAATTTCTGCTTTTAATTTCCAATGCTGCCCATTTTTGTCATAAACCACTATAAAAAGGCGGTTTTTAAAATGGTGTCGCTTTTGAGTACTTTGGTTATTGTAAAACCATTCAATCAGTGCTACTTTATGGCTTTTTGCATATTCAAATGTGTTCTGAAATTTCTTCGGAAAGACCGATGTTTTATGGTCAAAAGGAATTCCGAAGAGATAAAAATCCTTTTCAGAATCTTTGGTTTCAATCACGGGTTCAATGCCGTCAATTTCAGTAAAAATTTGTTCCACAGCTTGAGCGCTCCAGAAATTGTACCAGCGGTTTGCGGCATATTGAAAAATGTGATGCTTGTTCAGTTTTCGTGTTTCTGCCACAGCAGCAATTTTCTGAATAAGTATATCCCAGCTAACGGTTTGGTAGATAAAATTTGTGTAATTATCCCACACATCGTTTTGTTTTCGAAACCATTTGTAAGAATACGGGTGTCGTTTTTTAAGTTCGCTTTCAATATTTTGAAGATTCAGTTTCATAAAAACAAAAATACAAATGGTAAAAGTACAACCAACCACAGCATAATTTCCTTAAACCAAAACTCTGAAGCATCGTTACTGCGATCCCAATTTTTATAATTACTTTCAATATAATTAGCACTAATAATTGAAACCGGCGCTAAAACAAAAAGCACTTCGGCACCTGTTTTGTCGGGTGAACCCAGCGCTATAAATAAGGTCGTAAGACTTACATACAACAGCAATATGAAATTTGGTTTTTCCTTTAAGGGCAATGCAGGAATTTTAAAAATGCGATAAAAACCCGTCCAAATATAAAATGCCAAAATAATGGTAATGGGAATTAAAATTGAAAGCGAATTATAAGCCGAAAAATCTAAACCGATTTCCTCTTTCCAATTAAAAAGCCAAGCAAATGAATTATTTGCTAGTAGCTGATAGGCCGTATTTAAAATTAAAATCGTGAAAAACCCAACAAAGGGCACTAACATTTGTTTGTAATTGCTGTTTGGTTTTTGAATAATTGCGATCCAAAGAGGGATAAAAAATAACAGGCTCCAAAAGTAAAATAAGGCAGCTACAGTAATCCATAGACTGGTATCGAGTATTTTTTTCATTGAATTTTTATCGCTCCGCAAGCTCATTATTCTTCGCAATGCTAGCAGCAGAAATGCATTAGCGAGTATAATTTTATATTGAAGAAAAATAATAGGGAGCATTACCATAAAACAGCTGTAGAAAAAAATAGCAAACGTATTGTTTTTTGTCAGCTGGTTTTTCCGGATAATAAAGTCTAAAAGTAACATTCCCAGCACACTAATTAGCATAAAAAATAGGTGATGGAAAATGCTTGAAAGTGAAATAGCTACAGTATTCTGAGAAATTTCGGCATACAAATAAGCAACTACTAGAAAAATACCAAGAATTAAATAGTTTATTGGGTTAGATTTTCCAAAAAAGCTTGTTAGCATACGGGGTAATTTTATATTTTTGTCTTCTAAAGATTAAAGATATGACTTGGAAAGGTTTTTGGGAAGGAATAGCTTCCCTTTTTGAAGATTTTCTATTTATACCCTACGATGCTTTAATGAAGTTAGAGCTTGACAGTTGGTGGTTAGCCAATATTGTTTCTTGGATATTTTTACTTATTGGTGCTGCGGCATTTATTTATTGGCTTGGCAAATTAAGAGACTTTAATGAAAATACCGAAGTAACTTACACATACGACGAAAACCCTTAATTTCTAAAGGTCGAAGCCTATATCGGTACGATACTGCATCCTATCAAAAGATAGTTTTTCTATATTTTGGTAGGATTTTTTTAGTGCTTTCTTGAAATCGGCATCTAAGGAGGTTACTGCCAATACGCGCCCCCCGTTGGTTAGTATTTTTCCATTTTCAGACTTTGTGCCAGCGTGAAAAACAGTAGAACCCTCCACTAATTCTAACCCTAAAATTTCTTTGCCTTTTTCATAAGCTTCCGGATAACCGCCAGAAACCAACATTACCGTTGTAGCTGCTCTTTCATCAATTTCAATACTAATATCGTTCAATTTTTGGTGATAGGTAGCTTCAAATAAATCTATCAAATCGGTTTTTATGCGCGGAAGCACAACTTCGGTTTCGGGATCGCCCATTCGCACATTGTACTCAATAACATAAGGTTCATTATTCACCTTTATCAAACCTATAAATACAAACCCTTTATAGTCTATGGACTCTTTAGCAAGGCCATTAACCGTTGGTTTTACAATGCGGTCTTCAATTTTTTTCATCAGTACTTCATCTGCAAACGGTACAGGCGAAATGGCACCCATTCCACCCGTATTCAACCCTGTATCGCCTTCGCCAATGCGTTTGTAATCTTTGGCCGTAGGAAGCACTTTGTAGTTTTTACCATCAGTTAAAACAAAAACGCTGAGTTCAATTCCATCTAAAAATTCTTCGATAACTACTTTTGAACTTGCTTCGCCAAATTTGCTGTGCGTCAACATATTTTCAAGTTCTTGCTTTGCTTCAGCTAAATCGTTTAAAATTAAAACCCCTTTTCCAGCAGCCAATCCGTCAGCTTTTAAGACATAGGGAGGATTCAAATTTTCCAAAAATAGCTTTCCTGCGTCTAAAGATTTCGCTGTAAAACTCTCGTATGCCGCCGTGGGAATGTTGTGCTGCATCATAAACTCCTTTGCGCGTTCTTTGCTGCCTTCAAGCAATGCACCTCTTTTTGAAGGGCCAATAAGCATTACATCTTTCAGCTCTGGAGTTTCGGCAAAATAATTGGCTATTCCCTGCACCAAAGGATCTTCGGGACCAACAACTACCATTTCAATAGTATTGTCAACAACACAGTTTTTCACTGCTTCAAAATTGGTTACATTTAGTGATACATTTGTTGCAATAGCCGCAGTGCCGGCGTTACCGGGAGCTACAAAAAGTTTAGTGCAGCGTTTGCTCTGCGATATTTTGTATGCAAATGTATGTTCGCGCCCACCAGAACCAAGAATTAAGATGTTCATAATTGAAATGTTTTGTTTCGGTGTCAAAAATAATTGTTTGTAAATTGACACCCTAATATTTTATAAAATGAATTTGTTTGAAAATACATTGAAATTTAATGGTTTTCCAATTGCCGAAGCTAAAAGAAAGCTTTCGGAGATTCAACAAATTCCTGAAAATGAATTTGAAGCATATATTAAAAATAAACGTGCTGAAATAGTTCAATATCATATTCAAAATAATCCGTTCTATAGAAAATTTATTGAAACAAATATTGCTGATTGGGACGCTATTCCCGTTATGACTAAAAGCGATCTTCAGCAACCATTAGCAGATAGACTTTCTAAAAATTTCAGTAAAAAATCTATTTATATTAGTAAAACTTCAGGCTCTAGTGGCACGCCTTTTATTTTTGCAAAAGACAAATATTGTCACGCTTTAACATGGGCAAAATTTATAGACAGTTATGCAAGTATAGGGATTGATCTAAGCGCATCATTACAGGCCAGATTTTACGGCATACCGTTAAATTTTACAGGCTATTATAAGGAGCGATTTAAAGATTTTTTAGGAAGTCGCTACCGTTTTCCAATCTTTGATCTTTCAACAAACAAATTGGAAGAAATTCTGAAAGTTTTTAAACGTAAAAAGTTTGATTACATTAACGGATATACGAGCTCCATCGTCCGATTTGCAAGGTTTTTGAGCGACAAGAACCTAATTTTAAATCAAGTTTGTCCTACTTTAAAATACTGCATTGTAACAAGCGAGATGCTTTTTGAGGATGACAAATTATTGATGGAAAGTGCTTTTGGTGTCCCAGTGATCGACGAATATGGAGCGTCAGAATTTGGCTTAATTGCTTTTGCCGATAATAATGGCGAATTAATTGTGAATAGCGAAGAGGTTTTTGTTGAAATTCTCGATGAAAATAACAGAACAGTTCCTTTGGGGAGTTCAGGCCGAATTATAATTACCGCATTGTATAATAAGGCGCACCCAATGATACGCTATGATATTGGAGACATTGGTGTTTTAAGTAGTACTAGCACCAGCAAACGCCCCATTTTAAAAAGATTATTAGGCAGAACCAACGATTTTGCAAGGCTACCAAGCGGGAAAGTAGTGCCGGGTCTTACCTTTTATTACGTTACAAAAACCATAATCTCCAACGATGGAAATATAAAGGAATTTGTAATTGAGCAAACCAAATTGGATACTTTTAAAATTAAGTATGTTGCAACTAAAGAGCTTAAAACGCACGAAAAGTTAGAAATTCAAAAGTCAATTACGGAATATTTAGAAAAGGATTTAAAGATTACTTTTGAGCGGTTTGAGGTTTTAAAACGAAGTAAAAACGGCAAACTAAAACAATTTGTCTCTTTGGTGCAACCTGGTACTATCTAGTTTAAAGTTTCAATATATTTTGGGCGAACGAAGAAATATTCCCATAAAAAGCAACTCATAAAATAGATTGAAATAGGGATTGAATAGCCAAGATGGTTTTTATAAAAATTAAAATTGTGTTTTAAAAGTTCCACTTTATTTGCACTTACAGAATCTTTTCTAATTCTGTAAAATGCTAAATCTTGAACAATTCCGTGGGCTGGTTTTTTACTTCTTTTAATAGCTTCTAGCCACAGAGCCCAATCTTGTCTTTTTGGTATTTCTGGAGATTTAATTTTTCCTAAGGAAGCTGCGTGATACATACCGGTTAAATTACCAATATAATTATTGCTGCGTTGTTTTTTATAAGAAAGTATGGGCATGGCTTTAATTCGTTTCTTCAGTAATTTTCCAATTTCATCTATATGAAGATAACTGGTAAACGAAACAGCACAGTTATTTTTACGCATAAAATTTATTTGAATCAATAACTTTTCGCGTTCCCAAAGGTCGTCAGAATCAAGAAATGCTATATACGCTCCGCGAGCCATTTCTGTGGCTTTATTTCTACAATAACCTGGACCTTGATTGGCCGTTAGTTTTAAAAACCTAATTTTTGAATGTGCAGCAGCTAATTTTTCAACAATTGCAGAAGTATCATCGGTAGAGGCGTCATCAACAATAATTAATTCCCAATGCGTGTAAACTTGAGCAAGCACACTTTCAATAGCTGTCTTAACAAATTTTGAAGAATTGTAGACGGGCATTATCACTGATACAAGTGGATTTTCTTTCACCTTAATATGCTTTTTCCTCTCCTCTAATAGCATTGAAAATAGTTTGAAAAACTATTTTTATATCGAGAAAAAGGCTCCAGTTTTCAAGATAAAAAATATCAAACTTTACCCGGTTGATAATATGATTGTCATCTTCTACTTCGCCACGAAAACCACTTACTTGTGCCAATCCTGTAATTCCGGGTTTAATAAAATGGCGCACCATAAACTTATCTATTCTTTCTGCATACATATGTGTGTGGCTCACCATATGGGGTCGTGGCCCAACAACAGACATTTCTCCCTTAAGCACGTTGATAAACTGTGGCAATTCATCAATACTCGTTTTTCTAATAATCCTTCCTACCTTAGTTACGCGCTCATCACCCTTTCTAATTTGATGAAGATGCGCCATAGGATTTGGAATCATGCTTCTAAATTTATAACAATAAAATTCTTTATAGTCTAAACCATTTCTTTTTTGTTTGAAAAAAACCGGGCCTTTAGATTCAAGTTTTATTAGTAAGCCCAGTAAGGGAGTTAACCAAGATAGAATGCCAACGATAATTAAAAGCGAAAGAACAATATCAAAACTTCGTTTTAAAAACTTATTGAATGGCTCGTCTATCGGTATTTTTCGCATAGAAAGAATAGGCAGCACTCCGTAGTAGGAAAAGTCTAGTTTTTTGCTGTAAATCTCTTTATTATCTGGAAGGAATTTCAAAATTTTGAGGTTGTTATCCACAAAATCAATTAGTTTGATAAGGTCTTTATTGCCAATTTCAGCAACCGAAGAATAGACCTCATCTATGTTTTCTTTCATAATGTAATCCATACATTCCTCTATTGTAACTTTGTTGGGCCCTTTTAAATCGAAGGTTTTGTAGAGTTTATATCCATAAACCGGATTGTCTGTAAAGAATTTTCGCAGTAATTCAGTCTTTTGGTTAAGGCCTATAATTACTACTTTTCTAACGTTGCCGCCAAGATGCAAGCGATACTTTTTGAGCAAAAAGAAGACGCTCAATTTCATAAAAGTAACGCAGAGCATTACTAAAAAAATATATTTAAAAATGGTTGAAGCTGAAGTAGGAAGCTCATTGTAAAAACCAAAAAAGGAAAATACAATTAATACAAAGACGATACCTTGTTTGCCAATAAGCGACATAATTTTTGAGAGATGCGTAAACCGATAAATTTCATAGAAACCCGAACGCGTGGAAAGTAGCAACCAAGCAATAGTTAAATAAATTACATAGTTGAAGTAAGGAAAAGGTTGCCCAAAAAATTCAAATGCAAAAAAATGAATAAATAGGAGATCTATTCCATATGAAATAGGCCGTAACAAACCAGAGTATCTTCCGCTTTTAAACATTTTACTTATTTATTGTGCTTTGAAAAATCTTTGTGTTCACTTTTAGTCAATTCTTCCTTCGATAGATTTTTAAAATATTCGAATGTTCTTCGCATTCCCTCTTCTCTTGAAACCATAGGTTGCCAATCTAATATTTCTTTCGCTTTCGAAATATCTGGCTCACGCTGCATTGGGTCGTCTTGTGGTAATGGCTTATAGACTATTTTTTGTTGTGTGCCGGTTAATTTAATTATTTCTTTCGCAAAATCGAGGATGGTAATTTCTTCGGGATTGCCAATATTTATTGGTAATGGATAATCGCTCAATAATAAACGGTAGAGTCCTTCCACCTGATCATCTACATAACAGAAAGAACGCGTTTGCAATCCATCGCCAAAAACGGTTAAGTTTTCTCCGCGCAAGGATTGCCCAATAAAAGCTGGAATAACACGACCATCGTTGAGTCGCATCCTTGGACCATAGGTGTTAAATATACGGGCAATTCGCGTTTCTAACCCATGAAATCTATGATATGCCATGGTAATTGATTCTTGAAAGCGTTTAGCTTCATCATAAACCCCGCGAGGCCCAATGGTATTAACGTTTCCGAAATATTCCTCGGTTTGTGGATGCACCAAGGGGTCTCCATAAACTTCAGAGGTTGATGCAATTAAGATTCTGGCGTTTTTTTCTCTGGCTAATCCTAGCAGATTGTGCGTTCCTAAAGATCCAACCTTTAAGGTTTGAATTGGTATTTTTAAATAATCAATTGGGCTTGCTGGCGATGCAAAATGAAGAATATAGTCCACCTTTTCGGGAACGTGAACAAACTTAGTAACATCGTGATGATAGAATTCAAAAGATTCCAACTTAAAAAGATGAGCAATGTTTTTAAGGTCGCCTGTAATTAGGTTGTCCATTCCAATTACATGAAAATCTTGGGCTATAAACTTATCGCAAAGATGCGAACCTAAAAAGCCGGCGGCACCTGTAATTAAGACGCGTTTTTTCATAAATTCACTGCCTTTCTACCAACGGAAACATAGGTAAACCCTTCTGTTTCCATATCATTTACATTGTATAAATTCCTACCGTCAAAAATAACTGGATTTTTTAAAAGGTCTTTCAGTTTTTTGTAATCTGGGGTACGGAAAATACTCCATTCGGTACAGATTAGCAGTGCATCAGCTTCTTCTAAAGCTTCGTACATAGCCGTTGCGTATTTTAATTTATTTCCAAAACGTTTTTCAATATTTTGCATTGCTTCAGGATCAAAAACCTGCAAATTTACTTCTTTTTTAAGCAGTGCTTCCATCATATCAATTGATGGTGCTTCGCGTATATCGTCTGTTTCAGGTTTAAATGCCAATCCCCAAATTGCGATTGTTTTTCCTTTTAAATTATTGTTGAAATAGGCTTCAATTTTGGGCAACAATATTGTTTTTTGAGCCGCATTAACTTCTATTACAGAATTCAAAATTTTAAAATCGTAATTTTCGTCCTTTCCAGCCTTTTTGAGGGCTTTTACATCTTTCGGAAAACAAGAGCCTCCATAACCAATTCCCGGAAAAAGAAAACGTCTGCCAATACGGCTATCGGTGCCCATTCCAGCGCGAACCATATCAACATCGGCTCCTACTTTTTCACAATAGTTGGCAATTTCGTTCATAAATGTAATTTTGGCTGCCAAGAATGAGTTGGAGGCGTATTTTGTAAGTTCAGCCGACTTTTCATCCATTACAATTATTGGATTTCCGGAGCGAACAAATGGGCTGTAAAGCTTCTTCATTTGTGCTGTCGCTCTTTCGCTACTTGAACCCACAATGATGCGTTCAGGTTTCATAAAATCGTCTACCGCAAAACCTTCACGAAGAAATTCAGGATTGGAAATTACATCAAATTCACATGTTGCATTTTTTGCAATTATAGTGCGAACTTTTTCCGCAGTACCAACTGGTACCGTGCTCTTGTCTACAATTACTTTATATTCTTTAATTTTTTTTCCTATTTCTTCAGAAACATTTAAAACATACGATAAATCTGCAGAACCATCTTCGTCTTCGGGCGTTGGAAGCGCAAGAAAAATAATTTCGCCGTGGTCCAAACCTTCATCTAGATTGGTTGTAAATTTTAACCGATTGGCCTTTATATTTCGTTCAAAAAGAACATCTAAATGGGGCTCGTAGATGGGTACTTCGCCATTGCGCATTTTCTCCACCTTCGCTTTGTCTATATCTACACATACTACTTCGTTCCCTGTTTCGGCTAAACAAGTTCCCGTTACAAGGCCAACGTAGCCCGTTCCTATCACTGAAATTTTCATAATTATCCCCGCTTTTAGATTTCGCCCCAACACCCTTTATTGAGTGATGTTCGGTACAACCTGTGGCGGTGTTTTTTTAGTTTAACGAATGCAAAAGTACAATATGCAATTCTTATTATATCGTTTTTATGGTCTTGTTTTCCTTTGTTTTAAGACTCGTCATTAATACAATTAAAATGAGCCCTACGTAGTATGCGCCAATTTGCCTGTGAAAGAGGTTTTCAACCATACAATACAATAATAATATTGCAAGCATAGCGGTAGGGAAAAATTGTTTTCGGATTGCTATAAAACTAGTGGCAATAAACAGTAAAAAAAGCAGTAAGGCAATTACACCGGCACTTATGTAAAAATCAATAAATTGGTTGTGTGTATTATAACGTTCGGCAATAAATTTTTCTCGTTTTTTTGCGTTCGGAATTTGAGTTTCATAACAAGATACCAATCGATCTTTTGTAGTGTCGAAGCCAATTCCTGTTAACGTAAATCCTTCTTCATTAATAATATTTTGTGCGCAATTCCAGACAACGGTTCTAATTTCGTAAGTAAGTGATTTTTCAATAAATGTTGGCGGCTTTTTTTGAGTTACAGCTTGGTTTAATTGAATATCTTTTCCATTTTTAACAACAAGAAATAATGCCCCAACCATTGCAATTGCTGCAATTGCAATTACAATTTTCCAAATTTTACGCTTGCCATAAAATTGATGAATTAACAATAATACAAACAATGAAACAACTGCTATTTTTGAAGCGATTAAAACAATGAATATGGCGTTAATTAAAATATTTGCTAAATAATAATTGTTATTGGGGTGATATTTTTTTTGAATTTCTTGAAACGACATTAAAATACTAAAAATACAGAGAAGCCCCAAATAGAGTCTATCTATCAACAACGACTCTACAACTTGTGGAGAATCGCCGAGCCTAAAAGTTCCGTAAGCATCTGTGATGAGTACAAAATTATAAACCGAAAAAAGAATTGCTGCCAAAGATGAAAAAATGATGGCGCTGTTAATTTTTTTTGCATCGGCTACGGGAATATAAAGTATGGCTAAACCTACGGCTATCATCACCTTTTTAATAATATTAAAATCTTCGAATAGCCTGCCGCTACTAGACGAATCAATTATTAAATAGGTAAATAGGATTAAAAATACTGCAATAGGAAATGATTTTAGTTTTTTGAAATCTTCCTTTTTCACAATAAAAGGAAAAGCTACAACCAAAATTGCCAAAAGAATATTTGGAAGTGCCCTAATGTAGTTATCAAAAGGAATAATGAGATAGAGCAACAAAAAAGCATATGGGTATATAGCTGAAAGAAGGATTCTCATTGTTGTAAAATCTGTTTTCTAAATTTTAGGGGAAGATAGAAAACTCTGACGAGATATTTTAACATAGTTGAAATATATTAAATAGTAAGGATAGTAGATAATTGGTTTGAAGTTTATAACAATAAAGTCAATTTTCTATCAGCGGAATGTATTTTCTTTTAAATTTAATCATCAATGCTACCGCTCTATATGCCACCCAAACAATGAGCGCGGCCCAAATACCGATAAGTCCCCAATCCATATATTTTGAAAAATACAATACAGGAATAAAGCCAAAAATTGTGGCGCCTAAAAGTACGTTTCGCAAATAACCCATTTCACCCAATCCTTTAAAAATTGAATCTAAGGTAAAAGCCAATGCGTTAAACGGCAAACATAGCAGTACCATAAAAAACATACCGTAAAAGACGGTAATTACTTTTAAATCTTTATTAAAAAGCAAACCCAAAGGTTCGTAAAGCAGAAATCCTATAAAAACTAACACGCTGGCAACGCCAATATTGTAAAGATTTACTTTTTTTGTTAGCTGCCACAGCGATTTGTAATTGCGCTCCCCCAAAAGCCTTCCTCCTAAAATATTTCCGGCAGCGCCATAACCATCGATGAAAAATGCAGTAAAAATCCAAATATTAAAGGCAATGGTGTGCGCGGCAATATATTCCTTTCCTAAATCGGCTGCTTCTCTAGTTGCAAGTATTAATGCAGTGTTTAATGCCACGGAACGTAAAAAAAGATTGAAACTCATACTTACTAACCGTGTAATTTCGGGATGCAGGGGGAAGGTTAATTTCAAAGAAACTTCGGTTTTTTTCAAAAGAAAAATAAAGGCCATCGTGGCCATTATTGCTTGTGAAATTAGGCTTGCCCAGGCTGCACCTTTAATTCCCATAGGGTTAATGTATCCTTCAATACCGTAAACTAAAGCAAAATCTAACCCAATGTTTAACGCTGCACCAATGGTCGCGATAACCATTGGCCAAAAAGTATTTTGAAGTCCGCGAAACAATCCAAAAACTGCAAAAGTAAAAAGTGTTAGCGGAAAACCCCAAACGCGAATGTTGTAATAGTCTATGCTAAAAGACAGAATCAGTCCTTCGGCATTTAGCAATTTAAAAATTTCTTCAACAAAAAAATACGTTGAAAATAGAACGATAATGCTCAGCGCAATGTTGAAATAAATTGCCTGCGCTGGAAAGTTTTGTAAATCTTTCAATTTTCCGGCTCCTAAATTTTGAGAAACAATTGCTGAAATAGCACTTCGAGTTTGTCCCAAAATCCAGATAAGTGCTGACAGAAATGACCCAACGATACCAACTGCCGCAAGCGATTCAATACTGAACTCGTTTAAATTTCCAACAACAGCTGCATCTGTGGCAGAAAGTACTGGCTCGGCAATTCCAGAAATAATGGCTGGAATGGCAAGTTGTTGAATGCGTTTAAATGAAATATCGGTGCGTTGCATAAATGCGCAAAGCTACAAAATAGGAGCGGTTAAGAAGCTTTTAATGGTAGTGGTAATTCATAACAATAAAAAGGAAGCTCACTTTGATTGGGAAAGTAAATATCGCCTAAACGCGTATAACCACGAGCTTCATAAAACTTTTGATTGCGACTATTTTGGCTAAAAGTATCTAACCGAATGGAGACAATTTTATTTTTAATAGCAAGGTTTTCAGCAAAATCCATCAAACTGCGTGCTATACCTTTTCCTTGTTGGTTTGGATGAACAGCTAAACGATGAATATAATAATGATTTGAAGTTGGAGTGAGCCAATTTACAGATTTATACACTTCATCCATTTTTGTTGAAATTACGATGCAACCAACAATCATTTTTTCTGAAATATATACATATAACTCTTCATGTTCAATATCGTTTATAAAGGTTTCGGCATTCGGGTAGTTTTCGTTCCACTGAAAAATCCCTAAATTTTTCATGTGGTTGGCACAAGCATTTGTAACTGCAAGTATTTGATCAATTTGTGAAATGTCTGCCTTTTGAATCATTTTAGAAAAGAATTTTAAAAATAAAAAACCACCGCAGTAACGATGGTTTTTTTGTGGAGAATATCGGAGTCGAACCGATGACCTCTTGCATGCCATGCAAGCGCTCTAGCCAGCTGAGCTAATCCCCCATTGGTATTCCGAAGCTCAGGGAGCAAAGAAATATTTGCAGATTGGGATGCCAAAAATAGTGAATTTTTTAATACAAGCTTCAATTTAAAAAATCAATTGTTATTTCAACTGCTTTTTTAAGTTGGTTTGGCAACGAGCTTTCATTCCAAGGGTGTCTAGCGTTAAAAACGTGATCTGCCTCTTCAATAATTTCAAGTTCACTTTTGGGATTCCAAGAATGAATTGCTTTTGCTTCTTTTATTGAAACAGTAGGATCGTTGCTACCGTGAACAATGAGTTGAGGAATTTTTAAATTCTTAACCACACGATTGATTGAAAACCGTTCTTCATTTTTCTTGAAATCGCGATAAAACTGAAATTTATGAGGCAGCATTTGCTTTGTTCTGCTGTTTTCTACGTGCGTAATGCCTGTTTCTCGCCAAGCATCAAATTCATCCGTGTCTTCCTGAAATCTGGCTTTAAAATCGCTTACGCCTGCCCAAGTTGCAACTTTGTTTATTCGGGGGTCTTCTTCGGCTTTTATCAGTACAATTCCACCGCCACGACTGTGACCAATTAAAGAAATACACGAAATATTGCTCGGAAGATTTTCGTTTCCTTTTTCAATTTCATTTAAAATCCTATTTAAATCATCCAATTCTAAACTAAAATTATTTTCAGCAAAAGCCTCTAAATCGGGAAAATCAATGGGTTGTTCCATTGTTCCACCGTTGTGCGAAAAATTGAATTTTACAAAACAAAAACCAGCATTTGCAAAAGCTTCGGCAACTAAATGCCACGCGCCCCAATCTTTAAATCCTTTGTAACCGTGGCAAAAAACCACAACGGGCAGTGGATTTCTACTTTCATTAAAATACACATCGTACAAAATTGGTTTTTTATTTTCGGCAGAGAGGATTTTATTTCTATTAATTATCATTAGGCGATTTCTTTTTCGGTGAATGGAATGTTTGGGTCGCAAATTTCCAAAATTAATTTCTTTAATTCAACGGTAAAGGTTGCCAAAGTATCGGCGTTTATTTGATGGTTTCTTTTACTGTAAGCAGAAGTTTTTGTGCCAAATTTTAGAAACCCGCTGCCCAAATTTTTAAATGAAATAATCCCGGCTTCAGCATTGTTAATTGGCAATTCTTTGTTCATCATTAAAGCATACATCAAGATTTGAAAGGCTTTACTGAATTTATAATCTTGGTTTATTTCTTCCCATTCAATTATTTCTACATCGCCCTGTTTTACTTGGCCCGTTTTGTAATCTATAATCCGAAGTTGGCCATTGTATTCATCAACTCGATCCACTTTTCCGTGAATATTTACAGGAAAATCTAGCTCTGAAAACGGAATTTCCAAAGTTAGCTTAGCTTCAATTTTTATGATTTTTATACTGTTTCCAGCCTCAACATCGGAAATTTCTCGGTCAATAAAGTTCGAAATATAACGTTTTGCAACCTCAAAAATAATCAGGTTTTTACCTTTTGAAAACGTGCCGCCTTTAAATGTTTTTTTGAATTGTGCGGTTACTTCGTCGTGAATACGAGTTTTTATTTCCTGCAAATATTGAACTGTGAGTACCTTGCTTTCCAACGGCTGATAAAACTTTTCTAAAGTGTCGTGAACAATGGTGCCCAACGTATTTGCAGCCACGGTTTCTTCCACTTCCTCAAATTCGTTTAGCCTTAAAATTTTCTGAAAATAAAACTCCAAAGGATTCCGAATGTAGCTGGTTAAAGCAGAAGGTGAAAATCCTTTTGCCGCAATTTCACGTAGGCGCTGCATTACGGGATCGGTCTTTTTTATTTCTCGTAGTTCTTGTTTTTTTATGTGCACTTTCGGCGAAAGGATTTGTTTTTTAAGCGTGTGGTTTGGTTGTAACTCCACTTCCAATTGCCGAATAAAGCGGCTCTTTTCACCGGTATTTATTCCTTCAGCGTGATTGTTATAGAGCAAGGTAATGTTTTTGGCCCGCTGCAATAATCTGTAAAAGTGATACGTATAAATTGCATCCTTTTCAGAATAAAGCGGAAGGTTGAACTGCTGCTTTAAATCGTAAGTAATAAAGGAAGAGTTCGATTTTCCGGATGGAAAGATACCCTCGTTTACCGAAGTGATTATTACGTTTTCAAAATCTAGCACGCGCGTTTCCAAGACGCCCATTAATTGAAGTCCATTAAAAGCATCGCCTTCAAAATCTAGCGAAGTTGTTGCCGTTAATTCAGTAAAAAGTGTGCGTACGCTTTTAATAGTTTTGAGGTGTGGATATTTTTGGTTTAGTGCTTCAATTTTACCGAAAACGGTATGTAGTTGCAGTAACACAACACTTTCGATAGTGCTGGATTTATGTATTTTTCTAAGTTTTTCAACAATTTTTATTGACGATATTATGGCTGTACCGCTATCGTCTTTCCAATTTTTAAAAAGAAGTTGAAGCATTTCATTTGCTGAGGTATTTGAAAGTTTAATTAAATCTTCAACAGAAATGTGTGTGATGTTTTCACGTGTTAAGTTTTCAGAAATATCGCTTGAATTTGCTATTAAGCTTTTTCCGAAAGGATGATTTAAAATTGAAAGAATATCTTTGTAATAAAGTATTTCTACGTTACGCTGCTGGATGGTGAAAAGCATTTCAAAAAATACTACGGCTGGAAAATTCTTCAGTGAAACCCCCATGGTAAGGTTTATGTTTTTCACATTTTCTGGCAACGAATAAAGCAACGGAACCAAGAGATTTTCATCGCCAAGCACAACTGCTGTTTTATTTAAGTCTTCATCAGAAAGCGTAGCAAGCAGTTCTCCCACATATTTTGCTTGCCCAATATTTTTTTGAACCTCTACAAGTTGAAATTGTTTAGGCCGTCCATAATTTTCAGCGATAATCTTAGGTAATGCTTTTTTGAAATACGGCCATTCGTTTATATATTTTCTTATAAAATAGGAAGCGCTATGTTTTGTATCGTTGTAAAAAATACGATCGATATCCCAATATATTTCGGTGTTATCAACTTCCAGTAATTCTTGAATAATATGCTGTTCTGCAGTATTTAGGGCGTTAAAACCAATAAAAAAGTGTTTATTATTTTTATTGTTATTTATGTAATGTTCAATATTTGCAGCCGCTTCACGGTAAACCATTCCTTGGTAGCCGATGTTCTCTTTTAATAGTAAATTTTGAATTGTGTTATAGAATAGGGGTAGGCTTTCCCAAAAGCGAAGATAATTTGTTATAAGCTCTGTTTTTTCATTCGTTACGCCCCATCGCTCTAATGTTTTAATACTGGCTAGATAACTAAAAAAGGGTACAGGATCTATTAAATATCTGTCAATTTCATTAAAGTCGTTCAAAAGGGTAGTGGCCCAAGTTGAATAAGTTTCAAAATCTTCTTTGTTAAGTATAGTATCGGTTTTGAGATAGGCTTCGTAGCTTTTAAATAGCAGTTCGGTGTTATCAATTATTTTAATATTAGATAGATCTTCAATAAACTCTTCGATACTACAAATGCGAGGTGCAAACTTTGTAACATTACTGTTTTTCTTTAGTTCGTTGAGAAGAAAGCTTCCAGCTCGTTTGCTAGGCAAAATGCATGTAATCTCTGAAATATTTGTGCCCGTATTTTCAATATCGTGAATGGCTTCTTGAAGGAAAGTTTGCATAGCTTAAAAATAAGAAACGCCCCCGAATATCGGAGGCGTTTCAAAATTATTTATTAAAACTTATTGGTTGAAATTATTTTTCTAAAGAAATTTCAACACGACGGTTTTGTTGTCTTCCAGCTGCAGTATTGTTAGTTGCAATTGGTCTCTCTTCTCCAAAACCTTCAGAGCGTAAGCGATCATCATCCATACCGATAGTTACTAAGTAATCGTGAACAGAAGCAGCTCTTTCTTTAGAAAGCTTCATGTTGTATGAATCACTTCCGCGGCTGTCAGTATGACCTTCAATAAGGAACTTAGCGTTAGGATATTCTTTCATAATATCTGCAATGCTCTGAAGCGCTGAGTAAGATTCTTTTCTAATGGTTGCTTTGTCATAATCAAACAAGATTGTTTTAGAGTACTCGTTTAATTGCTTGATAATTTCAACAGAAACTTCAGGACAACCTTTGTTAGCTACAGTACCTGCAACATCTGGACATTGATCGTCTTTGTCTAGTACGCCGTCACCGTCTCTATCTGGCCAAGGGCAACCGTTATTTTCTTTTGGACCAGCTTCGTTAGGACAAGCATCGTCTTTATCAGCGATACCATCACCGTCAGCATCAGGACATCCGTTAAGAGCAGCTAAACCAGCTACAGTAGGACATTCGTCAAGATGATCTGGAATACCGTCACCGTCAGTATCAGGACAACCGTTGAATTCAGCTAAACCTGGAGTGTTTGGACATTCGTCAAGTCTATCTTCTATTCCGTCGCCGTCAGTATCTGGACATCCGTTGAATTCTGGAAGACCAGGAGTTTCTGGACATTCGTCATCTTTATCATATATTCCGTCACCGTCAGTATCTTTTCCACCAAATTGGAATACAACACCTGCAGAGTGCTGGAAGTGAGTAATTCCGTAAGTATCCTCGAAAGCATGCTTATAAGTTGATTGAAGGTTAAGCGCTAAATAGTCGTTGAACCAAAACTTAACACCAGCTAGTGCGTTAGCAGAACCAAATCCTATATCGTCTACCCAAGTGTAACCACCACCGATACCGATAGAAGGATCAAACCAACTGCTGTTTAGTGCATTTTTAAGGCTGTATTTAATTTCACCGTCTGCACTGTAATAGCTTAAATCGTTAACAGCAACATCACCTAATTTGTTAATTCGGTTAATAGAACCTGCTGCAGTGAATACAAAACCACTCCCAATATATCTACTGATAGCTAGTCTTGAAACCGATGGAAGGATATTCCAATGGTCGTTTGCATTAAAGTATTCGTCAAAGATATCCCCTCTAGCAGCAGCTGGGATACGTACTTGGTCTTCGTTGAGACCTGCTGGATAAACGTCAACAGCGTTTACACCAACCTCAACAGCCCAAGGATTGTTTTCGTCTTGCGCGTTCGCCACCCCGATTGCCATAAAAAGGACAGCAGCAACTAATAATCTGTTAAGATGTTTCATATTCGATTGTTTAATTTTTAAGTGTTAATTAAGAGCAAAAGTAAGTTGTTAAATTTTATAAACAAAAGCAAATCTAATAAAATTTTCCTAAAATCGTTGCTATTGGTGGGTAAATAAAGGATTTAATCGTGAATAACCTTTAATTCTTTTCCTACCTTAATAAACGCATGTAGCGCTTTATCTAAATGTTCTTTATTGTGCGCCGCGGAAAGTTGAACTCTTATCCTCGCCTTACCTTTAGGAACAACCGGAAAAAAGAAGCCTATTACATAGATGCCTTCTTCGAGTAACCTATCTGCCATTTTCTGTGAAAGCTTTGCATCGTATAACATTACCGGCACAATTGCCGAATCACCATCAATAATATCAAAGCCTGCTTCTTGCAATCCTTTTTTGAAATATGCAGTATTTTCTGCCAGCTTATCTTTTAGTGTTGTATTATCTGCTAGCATTTCAAACACCTTAATAGAGGCACCAACAATTGCCGGTGCTAAGGAGTTTGAAAATAAATAGGGACGCGAACGTTGGCGAAGCATGTCTATAACTTCCTTATTACCCGTAGTATAACCACCCATTGCGCCACCGAGTGCTTTTCCAAGAGTGCCTGTTATAATATCAACGCGACCCATTACTCCTTTTTCCTCCAAAGTACCTCGTCCTGTTTCGCCAATAAAACCTGTGGCGTGACATTCGTCTATCATTACCAAGGCGTCGTACTTATCGGCCAAGTCGCATATTTTATCGAGTGGTGCAACTAAACCATCCATTGAAAATACACCGTCGGTAACTATCATTTTAAAGCGTGCTCCTTTTTCATTGGCAGCGATGAGTTGCTTTTCCAAATCTTCCATATTGTTATTTTCATAACGATAACGAGCTGCTTTACACAAACGCACCCCATCTATAATAGAAGCGTGATTTAACGAATCTGAAATTATAGCATCCTCCGCGCCTAACAGTGGCTCAAATACTCCACCATTGGCGTCGAAACAGGCGGCGTAAAGTATGGTATCTTCAGTGCCGTAAAAATCGGCTATTTTTTGTTCCAGTTCTTTGTGAATATCCTGGGTGCCGCAAATAAAACGAACGGAAGACATCCCAAAACCGTGCGTATCCATTGCATCTTTAGCAGCTTGAATCACCTCTTTGTTAGCCGATAACCCTAAATAGTTGTTCGCACAAAAGTTTAAAACCTTTTGCCCAGTAGAAATAGTTATTTCGGCATCCTGAGGCGAAGTTATAATTCGCTCTGTTTTATAAAGACCGTTTTCTTTAATTTCTTCAAGTTCTTTCTGTAAATGTTCCTTAATTTTTCCGTACATAATCTTTATTTTAAAGTTCAAAATTAAACTTTATTTATTACTATTTCATCCTCGTTACTATATATAAGTATTTTTTCGACAACCGAAAAGCCCATTTCGGCAAGTGCATTTGCATAATCAACCAATTGTTCGTTGTGCCAGCTATTGGGAATTCCTGTTTTGTAATCAATTATAATGGCAGTGTTTGCGGGGCTAATATTTATTCTATCGGGCCGCAAAACCAAACCGTCTTTTGTAATTATGTCTCGTTCGTTGTAAACTTTACTTGTTCCAGAAAACAGATTTTTTAAATCGGGATGTTGAACAATTTGAAATGCGGTTCTCTGTAACTTTTCAAATTCTTCCTTCGGAATAATTGCGCGTGCTTCCAATTCCATCAAAACAGTTGCTGCATCGGCTTCCGAATAAATTTTAGCCATGGTTTCGTGAAGCAAATTACCCGCAGAAATCGCGGCGGCCGTATCTTCTTCCAAATATATTTCTTGTGAAGATACCAGCTTCAATCCATGATTTTTTGGACTGCTTGACAGGAATTGGGGTTCAATCTGCGCGATGACTTCTTTTTCCTTCGAAATTTTCTCCAAATCATTTCCAAATTCATAAATCATTTGAGCGCTATTCCACAATCCTTTTTGTTTCAAAAACTCCATAAAAAGTTGGTTGTAGCTTGAAGGAATACCATCTTTCGACTCTTTGGGCATTTCAGAAAAAACGTATAATTTTTCTACCGCGCGGGTTAACGTAACGTAGAGCAGGTTTATGTTGTCCAACTCCAACTGACTCCTATGTTCGTTGTACAATTCTTCGCCCTCTTCGCCATAATTGGCAATTTCAGACTTAAAATTTATCTGCGCTTCTTTAAAATTGAAGTCTTCATTTTCCAACGGATACCACAATTTGTCAAACTTGCCATCGTATAATTTAATATCTGCAAACGGAAAAATTACCACCGGAAATTCCAGCCCCTTTGCTTTGTGAATGGTCATTAATTGCACCGCGTTCGTCCCTTCGCTGGCGGGAATAGAAGCGCTTTCTCTTTTTGTTTCCCAGAGATCTAAAAACGAAATTTTATCGGCCTGTGGTTTTTGTTCAAAATCGTAAACCAAATCCATAAAACCGAAAAGATACGCATCAGCTACTTCCGCAATTTTAAATTTTTCGATGCAGTATTCAAAAGCTTCGTAAAGCGAAACTGTACGCATTTCGGCAAAAGTGAAATCGATGTTATATTCCTTCAGATTTTCTGTGAATTTTGCTTCGGAAATATTTAGAAATTTGATAAAAAAAGTATGTTTTTCATCTAAAATATTTAAGTGATCGTGCAGTAAATCCAGCAACTGAATTTTAACTTCGTCATTATTTGGATACAAACAAAGCTGCAACGCAAACACCAACATTTGCACCAATGGCGAAGATTGCAGCAGCAATGTTTCGGAAGAAATAACAGGCACATCCTGCTCCATCAAAAAAGCTCCGAGGGCGATTCCATCTGCTTTGCGGCGAGTTAAAATGCAAATATCACTTTCCGAAAAACCGTTATTTTTTACATTATTAATTGTTTCTAAAACAAGGTTTGAATAGGTTTCGTCTTTTTCAGCTTTATTTTGTTTCTCGATAAATTCAAACTTTACATAGCCGTTTTTCTTAGAATTGCATTCCTGCTGGTTACCTTCTTTATATAAAGTTTTGTGAAGCGTATTGGCAAAATAGGAAGAAGTAAAAGTGAAAAACTCGTTATTAAAATTTACTATTTCGGCACAACTTCTAAAATTAGTGCCCAAAGAAAGTACTTCTTTTTCACGCTGAAAAGGATTCGTTTTTCCGTACAAATCCATAAACTGTTCCGGTAATCCACCGCGCCAGCGATAAATAGATTGTTTGGCGTCGCCCACCAATAAAAGGCTGCCAGAGCTTGGCTCCAATTGTTGCGACAGCGCATTGTCAATTAACGGAATTAAATTTTCCCACTGCAATTTTGAGGTATCCTGAAATTCATCGATAAAAAAGTGACGGTATTTTTCGCCCAAACGTTCATAAATAAAAGGTGCGGGTTGATTTTTTATTTCGTTATTTATCAGGGAATTAAACTCTGAAATGGGTAGCACGTTTTTTTCTTCCTTTATGGTTTCAATTTCTTGATTCACTAGGTTTATAACAGAAAGTGGAGTTGTGTTTTTCAATATATTTTCAACCAATAGCATTTTAAAAACCAACACTTTAGTTTGCTGAAAATTTGTGATAAAAACGGGAGTTAATTCATCGATTATTCCTCCAATCGCAGCAGAAACCCGTCCCGGATAAAGTGGTTTTTCGCCCATGGTTTCCTGCCATTTTGCCGAAAAATTTATATCGTATCTGCCCGTTGCAAGGTTTTGAAAATGCTTCGGCAAATAACTGCCGCTAAAATCGTCAAACTGCAAACCACTTTCCTCAATTAACTGAAGTGTCTGCGACGCAATGGTTTCAATTGCTTCGGAATATTGCTTCTTTTTAAAAATTAACTGCTTTTTAAATTCAAGAAAATCTTCCAGTGGTTTTTGTTTCAAAATAGAAACGTGGTCGGAATCATTTTCGTCATAAAGTAATTTTGCCGCGCTGGCAATATCTCTCGAAATATCCCACGACTTATCATCGTCGGTTTTTTCTAATGCAAAATCCAGCAATACCTTGGTTATTTCTTTGTTTTCACCCGCTCTGTTCAACAACAAATCTACAGCTTCGGCTAAAAGATCATTTGTTTCGAGGGTAACATCAAAATTGGTAGGCAGTTTTAAATCGCGTGCAAAAGTTCGGATAAGCCGATGGTTAAATCTATCAATGGTTTCAACACTAAATGCCGCGTAATTATGAAGGAGATTTTTTAAAATATTTTGGGAACGATTTTGAATTTCTTCAACACTCAAGCCTGTTTCTTCAGCGAGTATAAGCATCATTGGCAAGGGTGCTGCAGGGTTTTTATCGTTGCTGAAATTCACTAAAGTTTCCACGATGCGTTGCTTCATTTCGGCCACCGCTTTGTTTGTAAACGTAATGGCCAAAAGGTGTTTAAAATAAGCATCGTTTTTGGCCGAAAGAATCTGTTTCAGATATTCCTTTACGAGGGTAAAGGTTTTTCCGCTTCCGGCAGCAGCATTGTAAATTGAAATTGAGTGGGATTTTTCCAAAGAAGTAACATTTTGTACTAAATTACTGTTTTTCTAGCTTCGAAATCAAATTAATCTATAGTGAAATAGAAATCTTATAAAAGCTATAACATATTTAGGTTACAAGAATTATTAAATTTGGGTAAAATTATTAGTAACCAATAAAACGATATAATTATGTCTTTCGAATTACCAAAATTACCGTATGCACACGATGCATTGGAGCCAAATATTGATGCTCGAACCATGGAAATCCATCACGGAAAACACCACCAAGGCTATACCAACAATCTAAATGCTGCAATTGAAGGCACGGATATGGAAGGAAAATCCATCGAAAATATTTTGAACAATCTTGATATGGAAAATAAAGCCGTTCGTAATAACGGGGGTGGATTTTACAACCACAGTCTTTTCTGGAAAGTGATGTCTCCAAATGGTGGCGGAAAACCGTCTGGCGATTTGGCGAAAGCAATTGACGATGCCTTTGGAAGTTTTGATGCTTTTAAGGAGAAATTCTCTAATGCTGCCAAAACACAATTTGGTTCAGGTTGGGCTTGGCTTTGCGTTCATAAAGGTGGAAAAGTTGAAGTATGTTCTACTCCAAACCAAGACAACCCATTGATGCCGAATGTAGGTTGCGGTGGAACGCCAATTTTAGGTTTGGATGTTTGGGAGCACGCTTATTATTTGAAATACCAAAACAAGCGTCCTGATTATGTAGGTGCATTTTGGAATGTGGTTAATTGGGAAGAAGTTTCTGCAAATTACGCAAAGAATAAATAATAAAATATTCTACATTTTAAATTTAGAATCCACAGCTTTTTTTAATGCTGTGGATTTTTTTATGGAAAATTTTAAGTGAAATGAAACGAGTGTCTTGAGAGGAGGGAAACGGCTCGATTGATATTTAGAACTTTGTATTAAAACATCGGATGCTCGCCACCCCGTTCAGATTTGGGTATAAAAAAAGAC
>NZ_JAIRBA010000019.1 GCF_022008365.1 Aequorivita vitellina | reverse complement strand
ATCTCAGTTAATCTCACTTAGTTTAGTTTCTTTGTTGATCAACATCCTTTCGAATGTCAATCTACGCTGTCAATTTCAATATCTCAATGAACTTTCTTCGCTATTCGCAAAGATTCAATTTGTCGATGGAACGGAGTTGAACCGTTACTATTACTGCCTTTCATCGTGTTTCTAAGAACTTGCTTATCTCTAAGCGGGTGCAAATATACAACTCTTTTTTAATCCCACAATGTTTTTTAAAAAAACATTTCAAAAAAAATTTAAGAGCTAGCTTAAACTTTTCTAACAACCGAGGCTGCCATTCTAAGCGGGTGCAAATATAAAACCCTTTTTTAAACTCGCAACACTTTTTTAAAGTATTTTTTCTTAATTTTAAAAGAACTCGTTTCGCTTTTTTACCAACACTCACTGTTGCTCTAAGCGGGTGCAAATGTAGAACCCTTTTTCGTTTCTACAAACTAATTTGATTAGTTTTTTTTAAATATTTTTAGATGTTTTAATTAAGCATCTGAAACGTTTGCACTTAGCGCTTAAAATAATTTTTAGCAACACTATACCTTAATATATATACACTATTCTAATTACGGCAATACTTCATATAAATAATCGCCTCCCCCCAGCCTTAAAGAGGCTTAGCAAAAACAATTACACCTATTTCAACTAGCGATAAAACAGAATTATATATTCAATAAAAAGAAGTTACAAACTGCTAGTTGAATATTGCAAAGCGGCAAAACTAATAGTATCTTTGCACCCTAAAATTTTTTAGTATATGATAGCCATTACCTTACCAGACGGAAGTGTAAAGCATTTTGATGCAGGCGTTACTCCTATGGATGTAGCCAAAAGTATAAGTGAAGGGTTTGCCCGAAACGTAATATCGGCATCCTTTAATAGTAAAACAATAGAAACCGCTACTCCTTTAACTGAAGATGGTAGTCTGGTTTTATATACCTGGAATAATGACGAAGGCAAAAAAGCGTTCTGGCATTCTTCTGCGCATATTTTAGCACAAGCTTTGGAAGAATTGTACCCTGGAATCAAATTAACAATCGGGCCAGCTATTGAAAACGGCTTTTATTACGATGTTGATTTTGGTGATAAAACCATTTCAGAAAAAGACCTAAAGGAAATTGAAGCTAAAATGCTCACAATCGCACGCGGAAAACACGAGTTTTCTATCCGCGAATCTTCAAAAGAAGATGCTTTAAAGTATTATAAAGAACAAAACAACGAATATAAGGTTGAGCTAATAGAAAATTTAGAAGACGGTACCATCACTTTCTGCGACCACGACACATTTACAGATTTGTGCCGCGGCGGACATATTCCGAATACCGGAATTGTAAAAGCTATTAAGTTAATGAGCATCGCCGGTGCTTATTGGAGAGGTGACGAAAATAACAAACAACTCACGCGTATTTACGGTATTAGTTTTCCGAAGCAAAAAGATTTAACCGAATATCTAGAATTACTGGAGCAAGCCAGACAACGCGACCACAGAAAACTAGGGAAAGAACTGGAGCTTTTCACCTTTTCACAAAAAGTAGGACAAGGGCTACCGCTTTGGTTGCCAAAAGGGGCTGCACTGCGTGAAAGACTTGAAAATTTCTTAAAGAAAGCACAGAAAAAAGCTGGATATGAAATGGTAATCACCCCGCATATTGGCCAAAAAGAACTGTATGTTACTTCGGGACATTACGAAAAATACGGTGCTGACAGTTTTCAACCAATACACACACCAAGTGAAGGCGAAGAGTTCCTCCTAAAACCGATGAACTGCCCACACCACTGCGAGGTTTATAATAGCAAACCGTGGTCCTACAAAGATTTGCCAAAGCGCTTTGCAGAATTTGGAACGGTTTATCGTTATGAGCAGAGTGGCGAATTGCACGGATTAACCCGTGTTCGCGGCTTTACGCAGGATGACGCTCATATTTTCTGTACGCCAGACCAATTAGATGAAGAATTCAAAAAAGTAATCGATTTGGTTTTATACGTTTTCGGCTCTTTAGGTTTTGAAAATTTCTACACACAAGTGTCATTGCGCGATCCAGAAAAACCTGAAAAATATATTGGAAGTCTTGAAAATTGGGATAAAGCCGAAAAGGCAATCATCAGTGCTGCCGAAGCAAAGGGACTCGATTACAAAATTGAATACGGCGAAGCGGCTTTTTACGGTCCAAAATTAGATTTTATGGTGAAAGATGCCCTTGGAAGAAGCTGGCAATTAGGCACCATTCAAGTAGATTACAACCTGCCAGAACGCTTTGAGTTAGAGTATAAAGGCAGTGATAATGAGATGCATCGTCCTGTTATGATTCACCGTGCACCTTTTGGGAGTATGGAACGTTTTGTGGCAATATTATTAGAACATACTGGCGGTAATTTCCCGCTGTGGTTAATGCCAGAACAGGTAACTATCTTGTCTTTAAGTGAAAAATATGAAAAATACTCCCAAAAAGTTTTAAATTTGCTTGAAAATGACGAAATTCGCGCCCTTGTTGACAATAGAAACGAGACAATTGGCAAGAAAATTAGGGAAGCTGAAATGAACAAAATCCCGTATATGTTGATTGTTGGGGAGCAGGAAGAAAAAGATGGAACGATTTCTGTACGTAAACACGGCGAAGGCGATTTAGGAACAATGACTCCAAAAGCCTTTTCTGAATTGATTCAACAAGAAATAAAAAAAGAATCGAAAGAATTTAATGTTTAACTAAAATTTGTAAGCCATAGCAATACGAAGAAAAAGAAGTAGAGGACCTGCAAGGGTAATTAAGGAAGATCAACACAGAATCAACGGAAAGATTCGTGCAGAAGAAGTCCGCCTTGTAGGAGACAATGTAGAAATAGGAGTTTATCCTTTAAGAAAAGCACGTGAAATTGCCGAAGAGCAAGAGCTCGATCTTGTAGAAATTTCTCCCAATGCGAACCCTCCTGTTTGTAAAGTAATAGACTATAAAAAGTTTGTTTACGAACAAAAAAAGCGTGAAAAGGCATTAAAAGCCAAAGCAACCAAAGTTACTATTAAGGAAATTAGGTTTGGGCCAAATACAGACGACCACGATTACGAGTTTAAAAAGAAACACGGTGAAAAGTTTTTACAAGAAGGTTCAAAATTAAAAGCATACGTTTTCTTTAAAGGCCGTTCAATAATCTATAAAGACCAAGGCGAAATTTTGCTTTTGCGTCTTGCCAGAGATTTGGAAGAATTCGGTAAAGTAGAACAAATGCCAAAACTTGAAGGCAAGCGAATGATTATGTTCATTGCACCGAAAAAAAAGTAAGCAGTCCCAGTTTTCAGTAAACAGGATTGATGCGAATAAAAAAACACTTCAAATTAAAATAGATTGAAGTTTACAATAAAGCGAAGTAATAATTAATTAAAGTAGGAAAACATGCCGAAACAAAAGACAAAATCCAGTGCTAAAAAGCGTTTTAAGCTTACAGGTACAGGTAAAATTAAAAGAAAGCATGCGTTTAAAAGCCACATTTTAACAAAGAAAAGCAAAAAACGCAAACTTGCATTGACCCATGATGGGTTGGTTGACAAGGCCGACGAAAGTAATGTTAAGCAAATGCTTCGTATGAAGTAATACCGCTTAACCGGTTAAAACTATTATTTAAACCCTGGAGTAGTGCTCGATAAAAGTATTCAGTTATTCAGTGATTTATAAATCAGTGTTTCCGAATCGCCTGCTACAAAAACAATTAAAATTATGCCAAGATCAGTAAATTCAGTTGCGAAGAGAGCCCGCCGTAAAAAGGTTCTTAAACAAGCCAAAGGTTACTTTGGAAGACGTAAAAACGTGTGGACGGTAGCAAAAAACGCTGTGGACAAAGCAATGCTTTATTCATACCGCGACCGTCGTGTAAAAAAGAGAAATTTCAGATCCTTATGGATTACCCGTATTAACGCGGGTGCAAGACAGCATGGAATGTCTTATTCACAGTTTATGGGAAGTTTAAAAAACAATGGAATCGAACTTAACCGCAAGGTTTTGGCAGATTTAGCAATGAACCACCCAGAGGCTTTTGCCGCAATCGTTAAACAAGTAAAGTAAGACATTAACTTATATTATTTCGCCTAAAAACCGCTTCAGTAATGAGGCGGTTTTTTTATACCCTAATTTCAAATAAAGAAGTTTCAGTATCTTCGTTAAAAATAGCCCGAATGTTGCGCACCCATTTGCTGCTTTTTATTATCCTATTGCCGTTTGGCAATTATCTTTTCGCACAAAAAGAGACGGGAAAATTGTATAAAATTGATAGATACAAATCAATATATCTTCCGCTTGGAAAAATTTCATTCGCCGATAAACTAGTCGAATTTAAAGTTGGAAATCCAGCGCCCATTCAAAAGTACAGGGATAGCACACAATGCCTGCACGAACCAAATTACCGAAACTACCAAACCCCCAATTTTGTTTCATTGGGCTGCGGTGGCACTTTAACTGTAGAATTTACAGACAATGGTTTTATGAACCTTCCCGGCGACGATCTTTATATATTTGAAGTAGGCCCATCCCGCGAAGCTGCAAAGATTGAGATTTCGCAAAATGGAACAGATTGGATCTACGCCGGAAAAATAGCGGGTGGAAAATCTTCCATTGAACTGAGTGACGGAGGAATTGATTCCGAAACGGTCTTTTACTTTCTACGTGTTATAGATTTAGAAGAACTGTGCAGAAGCATTAGCGCTGGCGCCGACATTGATGCCATTGGCGCAATTAATAGCGTAATAAAACTTACCATAAATGCTGATGTTTTGTTCGATGTTGCTAAATTCAATTTAAAGAAAACCGCAAAACACAGCCTCGATTCTTTGGCAAAAACCATTCAACAAATAGATAAAGCCACAATTTTAATTGAAGGGCACACAGACAGTGACGGCGACGAAACTCTAAATATGGAACTTTCCAAAAATAGAAGTATTTCTGTAAAGGAAAGATTGCTGGAAATTTTCGATGGGCTGCCTGGATATGATTTTGAAGTAAAAGCCTACGGCGAAAACAAACCTAGGGTTCCAAATAATTCCGATGAAAATAAACAACTAAATAGAAGAGTAGAAATTACCGTTTTACCGCCGAAGGATTATTATAAAAGTCTTTCAAAAAAGCAATAATCTTGAATTGTCTCCTTCGCCCCAAAAACGTTGGTTAGTGCCCAAAGTGGCGAGATTGGAATTGGAAATTTGTGATTTGTGATTTGTGATTTGTGATTTAAAAAACCTAGGTTTTCTGCTTCTTCTTTTTCGCTGCTGGAAACAATACATTGTTCAAAATAAGTCTGTATCCCGGTGATTTTGGGTGTAGCGCCAATTCCGTTTTGGCATCCCCTACCCTATGTTGGTAATCTTCAGGATCGTGTCCACCGTAAAAAGTAAAAAATCCTTTTCCTTTAATTCCGTGAATGTAACGTGCTTCGCCATTGGTTTTGTTTTCGCCCATCACCAAAACATTACTTTTAATTAGATTGCGATCAAAAGACGTTGTTTGTCCCATAAATCCTTTTACTAAAGAAGTATGATTTTGGCAAAGCATCGTTGGGATCGGGTCCCATTTAGCCGAATAATCCATTAAAGAAAAATAGTCCGATTCCTTTGCAATTCTTCGTTTCTCAGTCATATCAATGCTTGAAAACTCATAAACCATTGGGTTGCGTTCCAAGATATAATCTTTAAAAGCAAAGGTTTTATTGTAATCTATTTTACTTTGGTAATTGGGTTCGCTGGGGTCGCCGTCAAACATGGGTTCGCAAATATCTACGCCATCGGCAGAAAGTGCAATGTCAAAACTATCGGTAGCACTACACATTGCAAACATAAATCCGCCGCCAATTACATAGTCGCGGATTTTTTTGGCCACGGCTAGTTTTTCTTCAGAAACTTTATTGTAACCCAATTTTGCCGCAAGGGCTTCGGCTTTCTTTTTTTCTTCAATATACCACGGAGCGGCACGATAGGCACGGTAAAATTTTCCGTATTGACCTGTAAAATCTTCGTGATGCAAATGAAGCCAGTCGTAAAGAATTAATTGATCGCTCAAAACTTCTTCATCGTAAATTACCGTGTATGGAATTTCAGCATAGGTTAAAACCATAGTAACGGCATCGTCCCACGGAAGATTTCCTTTGGGAGAATACACTGCTATCTTGGGCGCTTTTTCTAATACTACGGCGTCCATATTTTTTGACGGACTGCTTATATCTGTAAGAATTTGTTCGGTTTTACTATTTGAAATCACTTCAAATGAAACGCCACGAATCTGACATTCTCTTTGAATTTCTGCCGAATCGGGCATTAAAAATGAACCGCCGCGATAGTTTAGCAACCATTTCACTTTTTGATTTTTTTCCAAAACCCAATACGTAATTCCGTAAGCTTTTAAATGTTCTTTTTGGCTTTCGGCATCCATAGGAATTAGAATATACGAAGCGGAAGCTTTTAAGGAGAAAAGAAGGAGAAATATGAATAAAGTAAAACGTGTCATTGTGCGAATATAACGACAATTTTTAAGCCAAAGTACTTATGAAATATTAAAACGGCACATCGTTGTCATCGTTAGTAGAAAAATCGTCGTTCATTGAACTTCCGAAAGCTTCATTTGCAGATGGCAGGTTTTTGGTTTTAAAAGTATCGTCATTTGCCGCATCGTTCATTCTGGAATGAATTTCTGTAGGGTGATCGAAGGTGTCAAGATTTTCGAATTTACCTAAATTTCCAACAAACTTCAGACGTATTTCATCCAATCCTCCGTTACGGTGTTTGGCTACAATAAACTCGGCTTGCCCGGCGGTTGGTGTGTG
Organism: Aequorivita vitellina; assembly: GCF_022008365.1. Lineage (GTDB taxonomy): Bacteria > Bacteroidota > Bacteroidia > Flavobacteriales > Flavobacteriaceae > Aequorivita > Aequorivita vitellina. Next base: position 61,044 of record NZ_JAIRBA010000019.1, on the reverse strand, counting down.
CTCTTCGTCATCCCATTCGTCTATTTTATAGTATTCTGGACGGTAGATAAATGAAACAATATCTGCATCCTGCTCAATTGCTCCAGATTCACGAAGATCTGAAAGTAAAGGTCGTTTGCTGCCGCCACGAGTTTCCACCGCACGGGAGAGCTGCGAAAGTGCAATTACAGGAATATTTAATTCCTTTGCCAAAGCTTTTAGGTTTCGTGAAATAGTAGAGATTTCCTGCTCCCTATTCCCTCCTTTTTGGCTTCCACCAGCAGTCATTAATTGCAAATAATCTACTATAATAAGTTTAATGCCGTGTTGCGATGAGAGTCGCCGCGCTTTTGCACGTAAGTCGAAAATAGAAAGTGATGGGGTATCATCAATAAAAAGTGGTGCTTTTTCGAGGCCTTTCACTTTTACGTTCAACTGTTCCCACTCGTGTTTTTCGAGATTTCCGGTTCGTAATTTTTCTGAACTAAGCTGTGTTTCAGATGAAATAAGACGCGTTATAAGCTGCACGGACGACATTTCCAGTGAGAAAAACGCTACGGGTATATCGTGTTCAACCGCCATATTTCGAGCCATAGAAAGCGTTAATGCCGTTTTACCCATACCAGGACGAGCAGCGATAATAATTAAATCACTGGGTTGCCAGCCCGAGGTAAGTTTATCTACTTTTGCAAAGCCCGAAGGAACCCCAGAAAGACCTTCTTTGTTGGCTATTTCTTCAATGCGTTTCTTTGCTTGTATTACAAGATTTTGAGCAGTTTCGGAAGAACGCTTAATATTGCCTTGGGTAACTTCGTATAATTTTGCTTCGGCATTGTCTAAAAGATCAAAAACATCTGTACTTTCATTATAAGAATCTTCAATTATTTCATTTGAAATTTTAATTAAACTTCGTTGAATGTATTTTTGAAGAATAATACGCGCGTGAAACTCAATATGCGCCGAGGATGATACTTTTTGGGTTAATTGAATCAAGTAAAATTCGCCTCCCACGAGCTCTAATTTCCCTTGTTTCTTAAGTTGGGTAGAAACGGTTAATAAGTCTACGGGTTGGCTGTCTTCAAACAAATTATGAATGGCTTCAAAAATGTGTTGATGCGCCTGCTTATAGAAAACTTCTTGATGTAAGATATCTATTACTTCATCTACTCCCTTTTTATCAATCATCAAAGCTCCAAGCACAACCTCTTCTAAATCAATAGCTTGGGGAGGTATTTTACCTTTTTCAAGCGAAATTACTTGCGACGGGCGAGTTGAAAAACTAGTTTGGGGTTTGATTTTTTCCATGAAGCGAATGTAAAGAAAATGTTAAGAGAAATGAAGTAATTTTAGTCCTACTATATTAACCGTTCTTCAACAATTGAACTGTTGAAAACTCTAAATTATTGTTGATAACCCGTAAAAAAATCCAAGACTCTCGCCTCGGATTTACGGTAAGATAAGCTATAGTTCAATTTACCCTTTGAACTCGCCCATTTCTAAATATTTTTCCATCCGCTTTTTAACTAAATCGGTTGGGGATAACATTTTTAAGGCTGTATACGTCTTGTCAATTACGTTTGCCACTGTGGCAAAAGTAGTTTCTCTATCGCTATGAGCTCCGCCTAAAGGTTCTTTGACTATTTCGTCTATAAGTTTTAGTTTTTTCATATCGATGGCCGTTAATTTTAAGGCTTCGGCAGCTTGTTCTTTAAATTCCCAACTTCTCCATAAAATAGAAGAGCAGCTTTCTGGGCTAATTACAGAATACCAAGTATTTTCTAACATTAAAACTTTATCGCCAACACCTATTCCCAAAGCACCGCCACTGGCACCTTCGCCTATAATTACAACAATAATTGGCACTTTTAAACGGGTCATTTCAAGGATATTTCGAGCAATAGCTTCACCTTGACCTCGTTCCTCTGCTTCTAAACCTGGAAATGCTCCTGGGGTATCAATAAAACAAACTACAGGCAAATTAAATTTCTCGGCAGATTTCATTAAGCGCAGTGCTTTTCTATAACCTTCCGGATTTGCCATTCCAAAATTTCTGTATTGGCGGGTTTTGGTATTATACCCTTTTTGTTGGCCTACAAACATATAGCTTTGATCGCCTATTTTACCAAGCCCTCCAACCATTGCTTTATCGTCTTTAAAATTGCGGTCGCCGTGAAGTTCTAAAAAAGAATCGCCACAGATGGCTTTTATATAATCTATTGTATACGGACGGTCTGGATGGCGCGATAGCTGCACGCGTTGCCATGGCGTAAGGTTTTTGTAAATGTCCTTTTTAGTTTCCTTAAGCTTCTTTTCTATCTGCTTGCAAGTATTGCTTACATCTACATCGCTCTCTTCACCAATAAGGCAAGCTTTTTCGTATTGCTCCTGCAATTCTTTTATAGGGAGTTCAAAATCAAGATATTCCATAATTATTTCCTTCGTTTTATAAAGGTTGATGTACAAAGATAAAATTTTGTTTTAGGTGTTGCTCAATCTTCTTCGTTTTCTTTCCTGTCTAATTTTTATGAAACCATTGGCAATTACAGTTAGCAATATTATTGCCGCCCCATAATAAAATTGAGGACTCATATTTTCTGAATCACCCAAAACAATTAGTGCCAAAATAATACCGTACACCGGTTCCATATTTATAGTTAACATAACGGTATACGGGCTTATCCACTTCATTACATGTATAGATGCGATAAACGCATAGGCTGTACAAACAGATGCCAAAATTAGCAAATAGATCCAATCATGTGCCGAAACCGTAAAAAAATCAGAGGTAAATTTTCCAGCGAATGCCAAGTAAATTGTTATTCCTAAAACTCCGAACATTAATTCGTAAAATGAAATTGCCGAGGCTTTGTGTTTTAGTACAAACTTGCCGTTTATTACTGAAAAAAGCGCACTTAAAAATGCTGAAATAAGAGCTAAAACAATTCCTAAGTTATACGATGTTTCAACGTCAAAAATTATATAAAGGCCTACAATTACAACGAGACCGAAGAGTACTTCGTAAATAATTATTTTCCTTTTATAAAAAAGCGGTTCTAATATGGAAGTGAAAAATGCACCTGTAGAAAGCACCGCCAGCGTTACCGAAACATTTGAAGCTTTAATTGCTCCAAAAAACGTGAGCCAGTGCAGTGCGATGATAATTCCTGCCAAGGCAAAACCACCTAATGTTTTGAGTGAAAACTTTAAATTTTCCTTTCGGAATTTTAGAAATACAAATATTATTAACGTGGCCAAAAGCATGCGGTACCAAACCAATGGAATGGCTTCTAAAGTAATTAACGCGCCCAGTACGGCTGTAAACCCCCAAATAAAAACTATAAAATGGAGATGGAGATAATTTAGTAGTTTATCGTTTCGCATTCCTTAGAAGATAAATGGCCAAAATTGCAAATACGAAATTTGGGAACCAAGTGGCAACGAGCGGAGAAAAATCACTTTGCTCTGCCATGGTGCCAAAAACTTTGTCGAAAAACACGAAAATCATTCCAATACTTATGCCTATTGCTAAGTTAAGCCCCATTCCCCCGCGCCTTTTTACCGAAGAAACTGCAACGGCTATTATGGTTAAAATATAGGCCGAAACCGGCAAACTCCATCGTTTGTAACGCACCACTTCATACCTATTAATATAGGACGAGCCACGCGCCTTTTCTTTTTTTATAAAATCATTCAATTCAAAAAAATTCAGTGTTTCGGCTATATAGGTAACAGGTGTTAAATCTTCTAAATCAAAAGAAAAAACGGTATCTAGTTTGGGTTTGCTTTCCAAAATGTCGCCACGTTCACCTATAATTCGTTTTTTGTAATGGAAGAGCGAGTAAGTACTGTCTTTTTCATTGTATTTTATCTGTCCAGCAGAGATTTTATAAGCCATTTCATTTCCTTCAAAATGCTCCAACGTAAAGTTGCTTCCTATTTTATCCGAAACATTAAAATAGCTTACATAAATATAATCGTTTTCGTTTATCTGTGTATATACATTGCTTTTGTCTCTGTCTTGTTTTCCTTTTTTTAAATAATTATACGAAAATTCATTAAACCCTTTACTGGCCTTTGGCGCCAAATACATACTAAAAACCAGGGCTGCAATACAAACGATTGTTGCACCAATTATATAGGGTCTCAGAAAACGGTAATAGGAAACCCCACTGCTCAAAAAAGCGATTACTTCGGTATCATTTGCCAGTTTTGAAGTAAACCAAATAACCGAAAGAAAAAGAAACAGTGGAAATAAAAGGTTTGCAAAATAAATGGTGAAGTTGTAGAGATAAATCATCACCTCCATAAAAGGCACTTCATTTTCAAGTATTTTGTCAATTTTTTCTGCAAGGTGAACGGTAATACCAATTGGTATAAAAAGCAATAGCAGGAGCGTAAATGTGCCCAAATATTTTTTTAATATGTACCTATCCAGTATGCTGAGCATGTTAAAGTCTTTGTGCTAATTTTTTAACCATGACATTTTTCCATTGGGTAAAATCTCCCGCTAATATATGTTTTCTGGCTTCGCGAACCAACCACAAGTAAAACCCTAAGTTGTGAATGGTGGCAATCTGTCTTCCCAGCATTTCGTTCACGGTAAATAAATGGCGCAAATACGCCTTGCTATAATCTGTATCTACCCACGTAATTCCCATCGGGTCTATTACCGAAAGATCATCTTCCCACTTTTTGTTCTTTATATTAATAATACCTTCCGAAGTAAAAAGCATTCCGTTTCTACCATTTCTTGTTGGCATTACACAATCAAACATATCGATTCCCAAAGCAATATTTTCTAAAATATTCACCGGTGTGCCTACGCCCATTAAATATCTGGGTTTTTCCTTCGGAAGAATTTCCGTCACAACCGCTGTCATTTCATACATTTCATCCGCCGGTTCGCCAACTGAAAGTCCGCCAATGGCATTTCCCTCCGCCCCAACCGAGGCGATGTATTCTGCAGATTGTTTTCTTAAATCTTTATAAGTGCTGCCTTGTACAATTGGGAAAAACGTCTGGTTGTAATCGTATTTTAGGGGTGTTTTATCTAAGTGTTTTATGCACCGGTCCAACCAACGGTGCGTCATATGCATAGAACGTTTTGCATAATTGTATTCGCAAGGATACGGCGTACATTCGTCAAACGCCATAATAATATCTGCGCCAATGGTGCGCTGAATTTCCATTACATTTTCAGGTGTAAAAACGTGGTAACTGCCGTCAATATGACTTTTAAACTTTACGCCTTCCTCTTTAATTTTTCTATTTGCCGAAAGCGAATACACTTGATAGCCGCCACTATCTGTTAGAATATTGCGATCCCAATTCATAAATTTATGCAGTCCGCCCGCCTTTTCAAGAATAGGCGTTTGCGGTCTTAAGTATAAATGATAGGTATTGCCAAGAATAATATCTGGATTAATATCATCTCTCAGCTCACGTTGATGCACACCTTTCACGGTGCCAACGGTGCCAACGGGCATAAATATTGGGGTTTCTATAACTCCGTGATCTGTAGTTATTGTTGCCGCGCGGGCGTTACTTTGTGGGTCTGTGGCTTCTAATTTAAATTGCATGCAGCAGCTTTTATTGAGTGGGCAAAGATAATTTTATTAATCTAGAATTATGAATTATGAATTATGAATATTCGCCGCTTCCGCAAAACCGTGTTTTATTCAATCAGTATTAACATACTTTAGATTAACTTATCTGTTAACAAAAGTTTTAAATCGTTAATAAAAGCCTTGCTTTACACTTTGCCCACCCCCTAGAATACATTACTTTTGAAGCTGAAATTTAAAACACATTATGGCAGATTACAAAGCACTTGAGGATTTGGTAGTACAAGTTCGAAGAGATATTTTACGGCAAGTTCACAAAGTGAATTCTGGACATCCGGGAGGTTCATTAGGCTGTGCCGAATTTTTCGTAGCATTATTCAATGAATTAATGGAACGCAACGATACTTTTGAAATGGACGGGATTGACGAAGATCTTTTCTTCCTTTCAAACGGGCATATTTCACCTGTATTCTACAGCGTTTTGGCGCGTGCTGGATACTTCCCCGTAGAAGAGTTGAATACCTTCCGCCTTTTAAACTCGCGTTTACAAGGTCACCCAACTACGCACGAAGGATTGCCGGGAGTGCGTATTGCTTCGGGGTCTTTGGGACAAGGAATTTCAGTTTCTATAGGAGCCGCACTCACAAAAAAATTGAACAACGACCAGCATATTATATACACACTTTGTGGCGACGGCGAATTGCAGGAAGGTCAAAATTGGGAAGCAATTATGTACGCTGCAGGAAATAAAGTAGACAATCTTATTGTCACGGTCGACTTAAACGGCCAGCAAATTGATGGCTCTACAGACAATGTGCTCCCATTGGGAAATGTGAAATCAAAATTTGAAGCTTTTGGCTGGGATGTTATGGATATTGAAAAAGGAAACGACTTAAAAGCAGTTATGTCCGGAATGAAAAAAGCAAAAGAAAAAACTGGTAACGGAAAGCCCGTATGTGTTTTGTTACACACCGTAATGGGGAATGGCGTAGACTTTATGATGCACACCCACGATTGGCACGGAAAAGCGCCAAATGACGAGCAACTAGAAAATGCACTTGCACAAAACCCTGTAACCCTGGGAGATTATTAAAATTGAAAAGATTTACGATGAAAAAATACACAGATACAGGTAAAAAAGATACACGTTCAGGTTTTGGAGATGGACTTACGGAACTTGGAAAGAAAAATAAAAACGTTGTAGCACTTTGCGCAGATCTTACAGGTTCATTAAAAATGGACGAATTTAAAGCAAACCATCCCGAGCGTTTCTTTCAAGTAGGAATTGCTGAAGCGAATATGATTGGAATGGCTGCGGGAATGACTATTGGTGGGAAAATTCCGTTTACGGGAACATTTGCCAATTTCTCTACCGGAAGGGTTTACGACCAAATAAGACAAAGCGTTGCTTACAGCGGAAAAAATGTAAAGATTTGTGCATCGCACGCAGGATTAACGCTAGGTGAAGATGGCGCAACACACCAAATATTGGAAGATATTGGTTTGATGAAAATGCTTCCGGAAATGACGGTAATTAATACATGCGATTACAACCAAACAAAAGCTGCAACTATTGCAATTGCAGATTTTGAAGGTCCGGTTTACCTTCGTTTTGGACGACCGAAAGTAGCAAACTTCACCCCTGCCGATCAAAATTTTCAGATAGGAAAAGCAGTGCAATTACAGGAAGGAACAGATGTAACCATTGTGGCTACGGGCCATTTGGTTTGGGAAGCCTTGCAAGCAGCAGAAACTTTAAACGAAAAAGGAATTACCGCAGACGTTATAAACATTCACACTATAAAACCTTTGGACGACGCAGCAATTTTAAAAAGCGTAAAAAAAACAGGTTGTGTAGTAACTGCCGAAGAGCACAACTTTTTAGGCGGTCTTGGCGAAAGTGTTGCGCGCTTACTTTCAACGCAGCATCCAGCACCGCAGGAATTCATTGCCACAAACGATACTTTTGGCGAATCTGGAACTCCAGAGCAATTGATGGATAAATATGGATTGAATGCTTCAGCAATTGTAGCTGCCGTAAATAAAGTGATTGCCAGAAAGTAGAAGTCTTTAATTTCTAGCAACAAAAAAGCCCCACTTTTCACAAGCGGGGCTTTCTTATTAAATGCATTTTTGAACGCTAACTAAATAGTTGGGTCTAAATAATCTGGAGTACCGTTTCCATTCGTATCGGGGAATGTTATGTTTCCGTCGCCATCTATTTCTATTTCAAACTTGGTTAAACGCCCGTCGCCATCGTCATCGTCATCCAAATAATTCGGGATTCCGTCACCATCGGTATCATCATCCATTAAATAGCCATTGCCACTAAGGTCTTCCATATACGAAGGTATTCCATCGCCATCGTGATCTGCAACTTCAGAATCAAACAATTCAAAAGAGAAAATAAGTTGATCGTATTGATTTAAACCGCCAGTAGCCGGAGGATATTGATAATACGCCAAACCTGAAGGAATAAAAACAGCTCCTATACCGAAGTCTTCAAAAGACAAGGTACCATCAGGGTTCGAAATAACATTCGCAGCACCTTTAAACTGAATAATAGCTTGCTGTAAGCCTCTAATAATTCCAGAAGTAGTTGGAGAATCAACTAGACTAAAACGAACTGGAATAACCGAACTGTCAAACAATTCGAGGTTCATTAACCTGCCTTCATAGGTGTTAATTGTATAATCTGAAAAATGAGGTTTATCACCTCCGCCTTCGCGAACGTTCAAGTAGTACAACTTATAAGAAACACTGGTATCTATAACATCATCAACTTCAAGAAAATCTACTTGTTGCATTAATGGAGTTTTTGAAGCATTATCGCCAGCAATAGTATCAAACTTTATCTTAAAGTTTTCGGGGTCTGTTTCAAAATCTTCGTAATTGTAGAAGTGTGTCTCTAAAAACGTTTCAATTTCGGCTTGTGCTCTTATTGCTTCTTCGCCACGATCTCTTGGCGGAGGAGTGACAGGTCCATCATCATCATCTTTTTTACAGGAAACTGTAACAACAAGCATTACAATTATTAAAGCAAAAGCATATTTAATTTTTATCATCATCAATTTTTTGTGGGCGCAAGATACAATTTTCCGCTATTTTTGCACAGTACATTAACGTTGTTTTGAACATATTAATTATGAGGATTGACAAATATTTATGGGCAGTTCGCTATTTAAAAACTAGAAACATGGCTACCCAAGCCTGCAAGAAAGGTTCGGTACGGGTTAATGGCGATATTGTTAAGCCAGCACGAGATGTATATCCGGGTGATAAAATAACGCTTCGGAAAAACCAAATAAACTATCAATTAGAAGTTTTAGATTTACCCGAAAGCAGAGTTGGCGCCAAATTAGTAGATATTTACAGAAAAGATACAACACCGAAAGAAGCTTTTGAAACAAACGAAATGTTACAATATGCCAAATCGTATTATCGAAAAAAAGGCGTTGGAAGACCCACCAAAAAAGACCGAAGAGACATTGATGATTTTACCGAATCTACAGATGATGAAATGGAAGAGCATTAACCATAATCTTTAAAATTGAGCAGATGATAGAAATAAACACCATTATTTTAGACAAGAAGCAAATAGCCCACAAAATAAAAAGGATTGCTTACCAAGTTTACGAAACAAACGTAGAAGAGAAAGAAGTGGTAGTGGCTGGTATTAACGGTAATGGTTATGTGCTCGCAAAAAAAATTAAGGTTGAAGTTGAGAAAATTTCGCCTATAAAAGTTTTGCTATGCGAAGTAAAAATTGACAAGAAGAATCCTACTGACCCTATAGAAACTACATTAAAAAAAGAAGACTATCAAAACAAGTCGCTTCTATTAGTAGATGATGTATTACACTCCGGAACCACTTTAATTTATGGCGTAAAACATTTTTTAGAAGTGCCGTTAAAACAATTTAAAACTGCGGTACTTGTGGATAGAAACCATAAAAAATACCCGATAAAGGCCGATTTTAAAGGCATTTCGCTTTCAACCTCTTTAAATGAAAACGTTTCAGTTATTTTTGAAAAGGGTAACGACAGAGCTATTTTAGAATAATCTACTCACAATTTTTTCGACTGTTTCAACTATATTTTCACTGCTGTTATCAACAATTAAATTTGCCTGATTGTAATAATACGTTCTTTCAAAAAGGTGCTTTCTTATAAAGTCTTTAACTTCTTCTTCGCCATTTAGATGCGCCAACAGCGGTCGTTTATCTTTTTCCAAAAGTAATCTTTCGGTTAAAACGTCTAAGGAGACTTTTAAATACACCAACACCGTATTGGGCTGTTCCAGCATAAAAGCCAAAGAATCTGCGTAACAAGGTGTGCCCCCTCCAGTCGCCAAAACAAAACTATCCGTTTGCCCTAGCAACCTTTTTAGAACCTTATTTTCTGTTTTTCTGAAATAGATTTCCCCTTTATTCGAAAAGATTTCTGAGATAGACAAACCTTCGGCCTGTTCAATTTCGGCATCCATATCTTTAAAAGGAATTTTTAAAACTTCGGCGAGTCTATTTCCAACGGAAGATTTTCCACTTCCCATATATCCAATTAATAGTATTTTCATAGCTGTAAAATTGCAAAATTCGCCAAATTTGCCATAGCAATCTTAAAAAAATGTATCGATATTTTCGAAAACTATAGATATTTCAAAAAAAAATCGGTTGTGAGCCCCTGTATTTCAGTACTTTTAAAATTTCCTCAAATTTATTCCAATTTCGTTTTGAAAGTATAATTTAATGATAGTATATTTGCACCCGCCTACCGAAAGAAAGGCAACCAATAAAAAGGAAGACTTGGTAGCTCAGTTGGTAGAGCACCTCCCTTTTAAGGAGGTGGTCCTGGGTTCGAGCCCCAGCCAAGTCACAAAAAGTTAAACCTTCGGTTTAACTTTTTTTGTTTTTAGTATATTTAGTATTTAAAAATTTAGAGAATTAAGTATCCACCCGGGTGCTGGAATTGGTAGACAGGCATGGTTGAGGGCCATGTGTCCGTAGGGCGTGTGGGTTCAAGTCCCATCCCGGGTACTATTTAAAATTTTGGTTTTTGTAAAATAAACTCTATAAGTTTTATATAACGCCACAAATATCTTCTATCTATACTTGTAAAACAACAAGCCATTTAGCTGCTCAAGCTGTATTACATAGAAGGTGATACAATAAACGACATTTTAATAGGTTCGTAAATATTCTACTATTTGTCTCGCTTCTTTTTCAGTTAGATCTAAATCGTTCATCCTAACTTCATATACCGCTTTTAAAGCCTTAACCTGTGGATCGTTTTCTATCATACCATCTGGGTTTAAAATCATGTTCATAACCCATTGAGGCGACCGTTTTTCTAAAACGCCACCAAGCGCTGGCCCACGATTACTATCATGAATTTCATGACAAGTTGTACATTGTTTGTTGAATAATTTTTCGCCTTTGGCCGCCATATCTTCATCAATTTGCAAACCTAACTTAACCTCGTCCTTAATTGGACCCACACCAGTTTTAGCCTTTGAAGGAGCTTTAATAGTCATATCTTTAGATGTGTTTTCTCCCTCGTCTGTAGCGTCGTCTGTTGATACTTCATGACCCCAGTTGCAACCAACTAGAAATAATAGCAGTAAAAATGCACATATATGTTTAATTGTTTTCATTGTAATTTTTTTAAATTAATAATTTGCTCTAACTTTCGTATAAACATCTTATTAAAAGTACAACAGCACTACGTTTTTCGCTAAAACATTAACGTTTGCTTAAAGCTTTAAAAAAGTCTGATTTACCACTACAAATGAATAATTAAATTCTAATTTGAAGCTGAGTTTTTTATTGACAGACACTGTTATTAGTAAGCCGAGCGAGCTTTAAAACAAGGAATCAAGATATGCTAATTACTTAAATATTAGCGGCTTTTGAATTATTTGAGTCGCAAACTTTATAATTGTGTTTAGATAATTTCACTTTTTTTTAAACAATCTAACGTCTTTTTTAGTAATTTAACCCTCGCAATCAAAAAAAAAGCATAGTGGTCAAAACTCAATTTGGCATTAAGGATCTTGAAAATCTTTCAAATGTAAAAGCACATACCATTCGAATTTGGGAAAAAAGATACAATCTTTTAGAACCAGACCGTACCGATACAAATATTAGGAAATACGATCTTCAAAACCTGAAAAAATTACTCAATATAGCCTATCTATATAATGCTGGATATAAAATTTCGAAGCTAGCAAGTTTAGACGCAGCTGCGATTCAGGCTTTAATTCGGGAAAACATAACTGGAATCGATTCAGAATATATGCGCAATGTTTTTAAATCGGCTATGTTTGAATTTGACGATGAGCTTTTCGATACAACCTTGGAAAAATTTTTAGAACAGAAATCGTTTCGTCAGGTTTTCTCCGATATATTCGTACCTCTACTTAAAGAATTGGGCATACTTTGGCATTCGGGAACTATTGACCCATCACACGAACATTTTATTTCTGAAAAGATAAAACACGTTATCATTGCGCATTCGGCAAACCATGAAAAAATCACCCCTCATAACAATTCTCCCTTATTTGCGCTTTATTTACCCTTACATGAAATTCACGAAATAAGCTTACTTTATGCCAATTACGAACTTCTCTCTGCTGGTTTAAAAACCATCTACTTAGGCGCAAACATACCCTTGGAAAGTTTAAATCACGTCCTTAAAACAAAAACGAAAATAATATTTGTAACGTATTTTACCGTGCTTCCAGAGAACGATAATTTGGAAAAATACATACAAGAATTTCAAACTGAAGTGGGCGATAATGGCGCAAGTGAGCTTTGGATTTTGGGTCGTAAGGCAATAAAAAATATTAAAAACACAAAAAACATAAAACTTTTTAAAGAGCTAAAACAATTTACAGATAAAGTGGATAGCCTTTCAAATAGGTGATTTATTTATATTAAAAAATAAATAGCGACACTCCTACCTTTTTTATTTTATTAAATAAATGCCAAAATTACATTGCTAATCTTCATTTTGTTTAAATATATCGTAGTTTTGTTAAACAATATGAAAAACATCGCAATAATTGGTTCGGGATTCTCCTCATTAGCAGCAGCTTGCTACTTGGCAAAAGCGGGCAATAATGTTACAGTTTACGAGAAAAATAATACAATTGGCGGCCGCGCTAGGCAGCTAAAAAAAGATGGTTTCACCTTTGATATGGGCCCAACCTGGTATTGGATGCCAGACGTTTTTGAACGTTTTTTTGATGACTTCGGAAAAAAGCCTTCAGATTTTTACGAGCTCGAAAAGTTAAACCCTGCTTACCGCGTATATTTTGGAAAGGACGATTATATAACCATTGAAGACACACTTGAAAAAATATGCTTGGCTTTTGAAAAAGAAGAAGTTGGCAGTTCAATTAAGCTGCGAAAATTTATGAACCAAGCTTTAGACAATTATAATATTGCAATTAAAGATTTGGTTTACAGACCCGGTGTTTCTCCTTTAGAGTTGGTGACTACAACTACAATGAAAAAAATTGGTCAATTTTTCAGCACTATCAGTAAAGATGTTCGCAGCGAATTCACCAATCCAAAACTAATTTCAATTTTAGAATTTCCCGTTTTATTTTTAGGTGCGAAACCTTCAAATACTCCAGCTTTTTATAGTTTTATGAACTATGCCGATTTCGGTTTGGGAACGTTTCATCCAAAAAAAGGTATGTTTTCTGTCGTTGAAGGAATAAAAAATTTAGCCGAAGAACTTGGGGTTACAATAAAAACAAATCAAAATGTAGAAAAGATTTGTGTTGAGAATGGAAAAGCAAACGCGCTAATTATTAATGATAAAAAAATAAGGACTGATGTTGTCTTGAGCGGCGCTGATTATCATCATACCGAAACGCTACTAGACGAGCCACTCCGTCAATATTCAGAAAATTATTGGGCCAAGAAAACGTTCGCGCCTTCAGCCCTTTTGTTTTACGTAGGTTTCAATAAAAAAATTGAAAAAGTTGATCACCACACCCTATTTTTCGATGTAGATTTCGAAAAACATTCACAGGAAATATACGATGGTCCACAATGGCCAGAAGAACCATTATTTTACGCGAGTTTTCCCTCAAAAACGGATAAAAGTGTATCGCCCGAGGGGATGGAAGCTGGTATATTTTTAATTCCACTGGCACCCGGATTAGACGATATCCCCGAAATTAGAGAAGAGTATTTTCAAAAAATTATGACTCGTTTTGAGAAAATAACAAACCAACAAGTTAATAAATACGTTATATTTAAAGAATCCTTTTGCATCAACGACTTTATAACCGATTACAACAGCTATAAAGGCAACGCCTACGGTCTAGCAAATACTTTAATGCAGACAGCATTTTTAAGACCTAAATTAAAAAGCGGCAAAGTGAAAAACCTTTATTTCACCGGACAGCTTACCGTACCCGGACCAGGAGTTCCACCAGCACTTATTTCTGGAAAATTAACAGCTGGCCTAATTGAAAAAGCAAATAAATTTTGAAAGAACTTTTTGACATCGTATCTAAAAAATGCAGCAAAAGTGTAACCGAAACATACAGCACTTCCTTTTCATTGGCTACGCGCATGCTGGGACCTGCAATTAGACAGGATATTTACAACATTTATGGCTTTGTGCGCTTTGCAGATGAAATTGTAGATTCATTTCACGATTACGATAAAGCGTTACTCTTTAATCGATTTGAAACGAGTTTGGAAGAAGCACTAGCAGACGGGATAAGTTTAAACCCTATTCTCAATTCATTTCAAGAAACGGTTTTAAAATACAAAATTGACAGAGAATTGATAGATACCTTTATGGCGAGCATGCGGTTAGACTTAAGCAAAAGCGTATATAGCACTACCGAAGAGTTCAATCAATATATTTATGGTTCTGCCGATGTAGTAGGGCTTATGTGCTTAAAAGTTTTTGTAAAAGGAGACGATAAAAAATACAACGAATTAAAAGCCGCCGCAATGAGTTTGGGTTCCGCTTTTCAAAAAGTTAATTTTCTGCGCGACTTAAAAGAAGATTTTGAAAATTTAAGCAGAAGTTATTTTCCAAACACAAATTTAAGCGCTTTAGACGAAGTTTCAAAAGCTGCAATAATTCAAGAAATAGAAGAAAATTTCAGTCAAGGATATATTGGAATATTACAATTGCCCCACGATTCAAAATTGGGGGTTTTCGTGGCTTATAGGTATTACAGACGATTGTTGAGAAAACTTCAGCAAACGCCTGCCACAGAAATTAAAAATACCCGCATCCGCGTCCCAAATGTCGAAAAAATTGGGCTTTTAACGCGTAGCTATGTAAAATATCAATTAAATTTGGTACGATAGTCTCGCTTGCTGCCAAAGCCGGAATAATAGAATTGTAAATAATTCAAATCTTAAAAACAACACGTAAACGAGTAAACAAATCCCAAATTAACAAACAACAATGACAACAGTTCTTTGGATATTAATCTTCATTGTCACCTTTTGTATAATGGAATTTATGGCGTGGTTTACCCATAAATACGTTATGCACGGTTTTTTATGGAAACTGCATAAAGACCACCACCACAAAGACCACAGCAGCTGGTGGGAACGCAACGATTTTTTCTTTATATTTTATGCTTTGGTTAGCATAGGTTGTTTTGTGGGCTGGAGCTACTACGGTTTTTGGGCTGGGTTGCCCATTGGTTTAGGTATTTTTGCATACGGCGTTGCCTATTTTTTTGTTCATGATATTTTTATCCATCAACGGTTTAAGATGTTTCGAAACGCAAATAATTGGTATGCTAGGGGCATTCGTCGCGCACATAAAATACACCATAAACATTTAGGAAAAGATAAAGGTGAATGCTTCGGGATGTTGTTTCCGCCATTAAAATACTTCAAAAAGTAATACTATGTGGCACCTTTATTTTCTGCTCAATATTGCTTCATTGAGCATTCCTTTTTTGTTCAGCTTTCACCCAAAATTGAAGTTTTATAAACTCTGGAAATACTTCTTCCCGGCCACTTTTATTATGATGGCGTTTTTTATTCCGTGGGATATTATTTTCACACAAAACGGGTTTTGGGGTTTTAATCAAAAATATCTCTCCGGAATTAACCTCGTCAACCTGCCATTAGAGGAATGGCTTTTCTTTATCTGCATTCCATACGCCTGTCTTTTCACTATTTATTCGTTTAAAAAACTTGCGCCGCAGTTTTCATTTTCAAATAAAGTTACTTCAATCGTATATTTTTCGATGCAAACTGTTTTAATAGTAGTTCTGCTATATTTTTACGATCGATGGTACACGGCAGTAAACTTTGGCTATGCCGTAGTTTTGCTAGCCATAGTTTTCAATTACAAACCTGAAGCTCTAAATATTTTCTTCCCTGTTTTTCTAATTCTACTACTACCCTTTTTTATTGTGAATGGATTTTTAACCGGAAGTTGGATTCACGAACAGGTAGTTTGGTACAACGATGCCGAAAATTTAGGAATTAGAATAGGCACCGTCCCCATTGAAGACAGTATTTACGCACTAACTATGCTACTTACAATCTACGTTTTAATGGAAAAATTTAGAGAGAAATACCCTTTAAATTCTGATACAATCGAAAAAGATTTACCTAAAAAATCGGCAAATTAACAGCTTTAAAAATTGATATGCAATAGGTTGGAAACTGTAAAACAATTGCGATTTTGTATTACATTTATTCCTAAAAATCCCGATTGTATATGATTCATCCTAAAACCGAACTGAAATTTATAAGTAGCCAAGTAGGCTACGGGGTTGTGGCCACCGCATTTATTCCCGCAGGCACAATTACGTGGGCATTAGACCATTTGGACCGCGAATTTACACCAGCCAAATTGAAGAAAATGAATCCTCTTTATCAAAATATTCTAGATACCTATTGCTACCGAAATAAAAAAGGCAACTACGTGCTGTGTTGGGATAATGGACGGTTTGTAAATCATAGTTTTAAAAGTAACTGTATTTCTACCGCTTACGATTTTGAAATAGCAATTCGCGATATTCATCCCGGCGAAGAACTTACTGATGATTATGGTTATTTAAATATTTCTGAACCTTTTAAAGGAATAGACGAGGGTACACGCCGAAAAATCGTTTATCCAGACGATCTTCTAAAACATGCCACAACTTGGGATAAATTGTTGATGAAAAATTTCCCGAAAATATATGAAGTGGAACAACCTTTAAAACCGTTGATAAGTGAGAAATTATGGGCAGAAATTCAGGCTATTTCAACAGGAAAAAAAGTTATGAAATCTATAAAAGAGAATTATTTTGCAGGATAATTTTTAGAAAACTATTCAGAAAGAAGAGAATTTAAAAGTGACCTCATTTTTTGACTGTTCCAATCTGCTGCGCCTTCTTCATCAATAACGATTTCACCTGTTTTTGAAATTAAATAGGTAGTGGGTAAAGCGTAAGATTCTAACATTTTAGGCGCTTCAAAAGACTGAAGAAAAATAGGCAAAGTGTAACCGTTCTTCTCCATAAATTTTTCAACTTTTTTAGGCTTTTCCGAGGTAACAAAATAGAAATCTACTTTCTCGCCATATGCATTGTACAACTTCTGAAATGAAGGCATTTCGGCAACGCAAGGCGGGCACCAAGTAGCCCAAAAATTCACGATGGTTACCTTCCCTTTGGATTCTGAAAAGTTTACTTCTTCAGCATTTAATTTCTGTAAATTCCAATTGTAATCTTGTAGTGTCTCGCGTTCCGATGCTTTCTTTTCTGATGGTGAAAAAGCTATTATTCGTTGTACAAAAACCTGAATTGGCATTCGTGTTTGCGGAATTATCAACAAAGCCAATAGGATCACAAACAAGATGTTGCTCCATTGTTTTTTTAGAAAAGCTTTCATGATTAGCGTGTATAAAAAAACCTAACAGGTTTTACTTGTCCGCCGAAGCTATTTCAGCATAGGAGGAAAACCTGTTAGGCTTGTGTATTAAAAACAGTGATTTTAAGCGTTCTGCTTCTTAATTAAATTTAAAGCCGAACCTTCGTGATACCACTTTATTTGTGCATCGTTATACGTATGGTTTGCTTTAATCGTGTCTTTGCTTCCGTCCTTGTGTACAACCTCTATTGTTAGGGGTTTATTTGGAGCAAAGTCTGCGATATCAACAAAGTTGAAAGTATCGTCCTCCTGAATTAAATCGTAATCTGCTTCATTCGCAAATGTTAATCCAAGCATACCTTGTTTTTTCAAGTTTGTTTCGTGAATACGCGCAAACGATTTCACCAAAACTGCAGCAACCCCCAAGAATCTTGGTTGCATAGCTGCATGCTCTCGAGAAGAACCTTCACCGTAATTATGGTCGCCAACTACAATAGTTTTTATTCCTTTGGCTTTGTACTCACGCTGCACATCTGGCACACCACCGTACTCACCGGTTAATTGATTTTTCACAAAATTTGTTTGCTTATTGTAAGCATTTACAGCTCCAATTAGTGTATTATTTGCAATATTGTCTAAATGTCCACGGTAACGAAGCCACGGACCAGCCATAGAAATATGGTCTGTAGTACATTTTCCAAATGCTTTAATAAGCAGTTTTACACCTTGTAATTCCGAATCTTTTATAGGCACAAAAGGTGTTAATAATTGAAGACGCTCACTATCTGAAGCAACTTTTACTTCCACAGAACTTCCGTCCTCCGTTGGTGCTAAATAGCCATTATCGTCAACTGCAAAGCCTTTTGGTGGTAATTCTAACCCTACCGGTTCATCTAATTTTACTTCTTCGCCATCTTCATTAATAAGTGTATCGTTCATAGGGTCGAAGTCCAAACGTCCCGAAATTGCAATTGCAGCAACCATTTCTGGTGAACCAACAAAGGCGTGTGTATTTGGATTTCCATCTGCACGTTTAGAAAAGTTTCGGTTGAATGAGTGTACAATTGTATTCTTTTCATCGCCCTTTCTGTCGCTTCTATCCCACTGTCCAATACACGGGCCACAAGCATTTGTAAAGATAGTGGCATCAAGATTTTCAAATACGTCTAGCAAACCGTCGCGTTCTGCAGTAAAACGAATTTGTTCTGAACCAGGGTTAATACCAAAATCACTTTTTGGTCTTAATTTTTTATTGATTGCCTGCTGAGCAATAGATGCTGCACGCGATAAATCTTCGTATGAAGAGTTTGTACAACTACCTATCAGTCCCCAATCTACTTTTAATGGCCAATCGTTTTTTCTGGCTTTTTCACCTAATTCGCCAACAGGAGTAGCCAAATCTGGAGTAAATGGTCCATTTAAATGCGGACGAAGAGTAGAAAGGTCTATTTCAATTACTTGATCGAAGTATTTTTCTGGGTTTTCGTAAACTTCGTCGTCACCAGTTAAATACGGTCTAATTTTGTTTGCCTCATCGGCTATATCATTTCTGTCTGTAGCGCGTAGAAAGCGTTCCATTGCATCGTCATACCCAAAAGTTGAAGTGGTTGCACCAATTTCGGCACCCATATTACAAATAGTTCCTTTTCCAGTACACGAAAGGTTTTTAGCACCTGGGCCAAAATATTCTACAATAGCGCCAGTTCCACCTTTTACGGTAAGAATCCCGGCTACTTTAAGAATAACATCTTTTGAAGCAGTCCAGCCATTTAATTCGCCAGTTAATTTAACACCTATTAATTTTGGAAATTTTAATTCCCAAGGCATACCGGCCATCACATCAACGGCATCTGCACCTCCAACACCAATTGCCACCATTCCCAAACCACCTGCATTTACAGTGTGGCTATCGGTACCAATCATCATTCCGCCGGGGAAGGCGTAATTTTCCAATACTACTTGATGAATAATTCCTGCTCCCGGTCTCCAAAACCCGATTCCGTATTTATTTGAAACAGATTCCAAAAAGTCGAAAACCTCATTGCTTGTTTCGTTTGCGCGTTTTAAATCTGGTGCAGCACCTTGTTTAGCTTGAATTAAGTGATCGCAGTGCACTGTGGTAGGTACTGCAACGTTTTTTTTCCCAGCTTGCATAAATTGCAAAAGTGCCATTTGAGCAGTTGCGTCTTGGCATGCAATTCTGTCTGGTGCAAAATTTACATAATCTTTTCCACGCTGAAATGCTTTATCTGGATTGCCATCCCAAAGGTGGGAGTATAATATTTTTTCAGAAAGTGTAAGTGGCTTTCCCGTTACTTCACGTGCCTTATCAACACGTTCGGCCATTTGGGCGTAAACCTTTTTAATCATATCAATATCAAATGCCATAGTTGTATTTTTTGTAGATGCGAAAATACAAAATTTTATAATATTTAAAAAGTATTTAATGAAATTGCTTATTCAATGAACATAATTCATTAAATATTAATTTTGATTGAATAAAATTGCGATATCGTTAATTTTGAATGCTTATTATTAAGAAATTCTAAATTTTGAATAACTTAGAAAAAATTTGAAGTTATAGAAGAAACGTTACTTTACTAATACAGACTTTTTATAATTTCTTCAATTGTTAATCCTTCTGCCTCGGCTTTATAATTTTTAATCAATCGATGACGAAGAATTGCGATTGCAGCCTTTTGGACGTCTTCAATATCTGGCGAAAATTTCCCGTGGATTGCAGCATTTGTTTTTGCAGCTAAAATTAAGTTTTGCGAGGCTCGAGGTCCTGCCCCCCAATCTATGTAGTTCTTCACAATTTCAGGAGCAGTAGAACTGTCGGGACGTGTTTTGCCTACTAAAGTAACGGCGTATTCCACAACATTATCTGCCACAGGTATTCGTTTAATTAAGTTTTGATACTCAATTATTTCTTCTGAAGTAAACAAGGCATTTACACTTTTAGTTTCGCCGATAGTGGTTTGTTTAACCACTTCAACTTCTTCAGAAAAAGAAGGATATTCCAAATTGATTGCAAACATAAAACGGTCTAACTGCGCCTCTGGCAACGGGTAGGTTCCCTCTTGCTCAATGGGGTTTTGTGTTGCTAAAACAAAATATGGTAAATCTAGTTTATAATGATGACCTGCCACGGTTACGGCACGTTCTTGCATCGCTTCTAGCAAAGCAGCCTGTGTTTTTGGTGGCGTTCTATTTATCTCATCGGCAAGAATAATATTGGCGAAGATTGGTCCTTGAATAAATTTAAACTCGCGGTTTTGATCGAGAATTTCAGACCCCAAAATATCACTCGGCATCAAGTCTGGCGTAAATTGTATTCTTTTAAATTTAAGTCCGAGTGCTTCGGCAACAGTATTAACTAGTAAGGTTTTTGCAAGGCCGGGAACACCAATTAGCAACGCATGTCCGCCCGAAAAGATGGCAATTAAAACTTGCTCAACCACTTCATCTTGACCTACTATTACTTTTTTAATTTCTTGTTTAAGGGCGTTGTATTTGGAAACTAGTTGTGTTACCGCTGCTACGTCTGACATAGTATTTTTCTATATTATTTTTTTAACCAATCTCCTGCAAAATCGCAATCTTGGTAGTCTTGATTGATGCTAATATACGTATCTTTTATCTTCTCGTTCTGCCATTTGTTTATTACCTTAATTTGCTTTTCGCGCAGCGCCAATTTTTTGATACGTTCGTAATCTTTTGAGTAATCTGCTTGGTGCTCATCGTATTTTTTAGTTACGGTAAGGATTTTTAAACTACTCTTCCCTGTGCGGTCACGGTCTGTAAAGACTTCGGAAACCTCACCTTCTTTTAAGTTGTACACTTGCTGGCTAAGGGTTGGATCCATTTTGGTAAGATCGAACCTGGTATCGAAAGAAATAGGGTTGACCAACTGCCCTCCGTTGTTACGTGTTTCTTTATCATCAGAATTTTTTCGGGCTGCTTCGGCGAACGTAATTTCACCAGCTTCAATTTGTTTTTTTAAGTCTTCAATTTTCTTTTGCGCTTCATCAATAGATTTCTGCGAAACTTCCGGAAACAGTAAAATATGCCTAACATCTACTTCTTGTCCGCGGATTTTTTCAACGTAAAGAAGATGCCAACCAAATTCAGTTTCAAAAGGCTCGCTAATTTCGCCTTCTAGTAGTGAAAAAGCCTGGTCTTTAAACTCTTTGGCCCAGGGCGAATCGCGTTTAACTCCAGTATATAATCCACCTTTTGAGTTAGACCCGGGATCTTTTGAATAAAGCACTGCTTTGGTTGAAAAACTGGTGCCATTGTCAATAATATCTGCGCGGATGGCGTTTAGCCTCGCCTTAACCTCGTCTATAGCTTGTTTGGTAATTTTTGGATCGACTACTATTTGGGCAATTTCAATTTCGGCACTAAAAACGGGACGTTCGTCTTCAGGAATTGAAAAGAAAAAGGTGCGTACTTCCTCTGGAGTCACCTCCACTTTTTCAATTACCTTTTGTTGCATTAAACTCGCTAGTTTTATGCTTTTATTGGCTTCAAAAAGATCTTTTCTTAAATCGGCGATGTTGTCTTTTCTGTAATAGGCCGCAACTTTTTCTTCGCTTCCCAACTCACTAATCATGTACTGTAATTGCTGATCTATCATGCCGTTAATTTCGGCATCGGGAACCATAATACTATCTTGTTTGGCTTGATGGGCGTATAATTTATCTTCCATTAGCTTGCCCATTAACTGGCAACGGGTAATATCTTCAATAGACATTCCTTGCGATTGCATTTCAACATAAGCTTTGTCTATATCGCTGTCGAGAATTACATATTCCCCAACCACAGCGCTCACACCCTCTGCTTTATATCTTTTAAACGGTTTTAAAGTGTCGCGCATAATTGTTTTTTGCACCACTAATGAATCGTTGCTTTTAACCACTCCGGTGCTATCAGGCTCTACAACGGTTTGGGCTTGTAGCATCGCGGTTGAAAAAAGCAACACTAATAAAAATTTATTCATTTTTATAGATTTCAAAATTATTTGTTTCAATAGCATCTCTTGTAATATCTGTTTCAAGTTTTTTTATTAGTTCAAGCTTTCTTTTGTTGAGAATTATCTGTCGTAAAGTAGGCTTAATATAGGAAATTGGCGCTGTATCATTTAGATTTAATACGTCTTCAATTTTCACCAAATATACTCCTAATGAATCTTGCAATTGTGTGAAATTGGATTTTTTTAACACTTGGTCGCTACTAGACTTAATTATAGGTAGCGTGTTAAGCAACACTTCTTTTCTCACCCAAACCGAATCGTTAAAATTTGACGATATAAATTGGTAGTTTTGACTGGTTAGCGCTGCTTTATCCTTTTGGTTGTAGCGGTTCAGCTTTTCTTTTACAGTTGCCAAGCCTTCGTAATTTAAAGGAAGTTGCACGTAACGCAATTTTACAAGTTGATCTTTTAATTTAAAATTTTCCTTATTAGTTTCATAATAATCCTGAAACTCCTGTTCTGCGATTACACTGTCTAACTGCTTGTTTACAATAACATTTTTATATGCCTCGGTGAGTAAATCGTTGTGGTATTCTTGCACTAGTTTGTTGTATTGATTCAATTTTTCGGCAGGAATATTAATTCGTGCTTGATCAATAAGTAGTTGTTGGGTGGCCCAACGGTTTATATAATTGTTAACTATTAAAGTACTGTCTTCGGGGGTCGTGTCTTCGTTTAGTAGTTTTTTGAGGTCTGCTTCATATAAGTACGATTCGTTTACACGTGCTACAGGATTTTCTTCCGTTTTCCTTTGAAAATACTCGCAGGAAACAAATGAAACACAAGCAACTAATATGTAAAGCAATTGACGCATTACTTCAACTCTTTTTTAACGTGTTTTAATGCTTTTTTATCTACCTGTACGGTGTATTTTTTACGTAAGCTTTCCATCCAAGATTTTTCCAAATCATTTTGATAATTGCTCAGCACTTTTCCTTTTACCTCATCTAAAGTTTTATAACCTGGTGAAAGTATGTCTTTAATAAACACAACTACAAACGAATCGTTGCTGGGATAAACGGCAGATGTTCCCTTTTTAATCTCCAAGTTGTTAGGCAGTTCAGACTGGTCTATTTCAAAAACCCCGGGTGTAATTATAACATTTACTTTATCTACAGTATTAAGTGCTATTTTTATTTCTTCGGAAGTTTTGCCTTTATCAAGCATCGTTTGAATTTGCTGTGCGTATATTTTAGACGTAGCCGAATAGATATCAGCATCAACACGCTGCTTCCACTTGTAATTATCTTTAGTTTTTGCGTAATATTCCTGAACCGCTAACGTATCCTCCTTGGCCTTTTGCCAGATATTTTTGTTCATTACGTCGAAAATTAAAAGTCCGTCGCGGTATTCGGTAAGCACAGCCGCATAATCTTCATTGTCGTCTTTTAATCTATCTTTAAAGTAATCTTTTAATTGTTCTGTTTCAAATTCGTCATAAAGCGCTACGAGCAACGCCTCCTTTTGGCGGTACAGTCGTGTGGTTTTTTGACGCGTATCTATAAAGTTCGCAAAGTCTGAATACACCACCTTTTTATCGCCAATAGTGAAAAGTGTTTTGTCTTCGTTTGCCGGAATTGGCTCCATTTGCCATTTTCGCTTTAATACTTCGTCTGTAACATAAGTATCAAAAAAGGGTATAAAACTTGTGCCTTTTTTAAAACCATATTTCTCTTTTATTTTATTATTCGTTGCGGTTGTAACCAATTTAGACCGGTCGCCTTCCGAAACTTTTTTCTCAAGTGCGAGTCTTTGCTCCTCAAAAGTTTCCATTGGTAATTTTTCATCTAAGCGAATAATATGCCAACCAAAATCTGTTTTAACCGGCTTACTTATATCGCCAATATTTTTGAGTTTGTAGGCAGCATCTTCAAATTCGGGAGCGCGAAGATCTCCTTTTGTAAACGGTTTTAGTTTCCCTCCTTTTACTGCTGAATTTTTATCGTCGGAAAATTGTTTTGCCAAGCTTTCAAAAGATTCGCCTTGTTTTAACATGGTGTACAGTTCGTTAATGCGCTCTTCGGGGTTAAAAGTACGCGCACCTTTTTTATCAGAAATCATAATGTGCGAGACTACAATTTTTGGCAATTTTTCTCTTCGGTCGTTCACTTTTATTAAGTGGTATCCAAAACTTGTTCTTACAATATTTGAAATTTCGCCCGGCTTTGTATTGTATGCTTCGCTTTCAAAAGGATAAACCATATTAAAAACCGTAAAATATCCTAAAGCACCAGCTCTTTCTTTAGCGCCCGGTTCTTCGGAAAATGTTTTTGCCAGCTCGCCAAAGTCTTCACCTTTTAATGCTCTTTCGCGAATTGACTTCATTTTATTATAAGCCGCCAAAGTATCCTGCGGCACAGATTCGTAATCTACGCGAATTAAAATGTGGGAAGCGTCTATTTCAAATTTACTGCGCTCATAAGCTTCCTTTGCCAATTCTTCGGTAACCTTATCTTCAAAAAGATAATTTCTTGAAAGCTGATCGCGGTATTTATTAAATTCACTTTTATAAACACTTGCTTCGTCCAAATTTTGGGCTTGGGCTTCAGCAATTTTCAATTTATAATCTATAAAAAGTTGCAAATAGCCATCGATATCCTTTTGCGATTCATCCTGTACTAAGTCTAGGTTTTTCTTATAAACACGTTCAAACTCATTTGAGTAAACCGGGTCTCCGTTTATAGTCATCAACACCTCTTTTTTGTTTTGTGCAAAAATGGCAGTGGTACTTAAAAAGACCAAAATGAATAGGGAAAGAAAATTTTTCATCATTTTTTTGATTATTTATTTTTAATTGAAGCGTGGCAAAAATAGCAAAAAGCTACGGTAACACACATCAGAAAAGCTAACGAATTTAATATAATTATAGTGTTTCACATTTTTAAAAATTATGTTGAAAACCCGTAACTTGCAATAGTTTTTAAAAAGAAGAAAAACAATTGGTTTTATTTAGCCGAAAAATTGTTTCAAAAATATATTTAAATGTCTGAACGCGTAAAACTTATATGGGATTTTCGGGGTCCAAATGCACAGCATATTGCCCAGCACCACGCAAAACATCTCAATGAATATGTAGAAACTAAAAATTTGCAAAACAGTTTTACGGGGTACGAAGAAATTTCGCCTATGTTTCACATTGCTTTTTTGGTTGCTGAAAAATCGCAGATGAACAGCTTGCGCGAAACCTTAAAACCCACGCGAGGCCAATTATACGATGAGTAATGAAAACTTTTTTCAAAGATAAATTTGAATACACCCATCATTGCAATCAGCAATTAATTGAAGTATTGCTCAAAAACCCGAAACTTTATAAATCTGAAATAAGTGCTTTAATGAGTCATACGCTTAATGCACACCATATTTGGAACCACAGAATTTTTGGGGTTGCGCCCGCGCTTCAAGTTTGGCAGGAATTGGAACTTAATTATTTACAAAAAATAAACACCGAAAACTATGAGCACAGCGTTGAACTAATTCGACAAAAAGATTTAAACGAAAAAATAGATTACGCCAATAGCAACGGCTTTCAGTTTAAAAACACGGTAAACCAAATGCTTTTTCATATTATTAACCACACTACCTATCACCGGGCTCAGCTTGTAAGCTTGTTGAAGACACACGGCATGCAACCAATTAATACCGACTATATTTTTTACAAACGCTAAAATGTTGGCCTTTAATTTGTAATATTTATAGTAATATTGTGCTCTCAAATTTTAAAACTATAAAAATGAAATTTCTTAAAATCGCCATTTTCTTAATTGGAGTTTCTGCTTTTGCCCAAAGCAAAGTGGGAGCCGTAGATGTAGAATATATTTTGTCTAAAATGCCTGAATTAGAAACTGTAAAAACTCAAATGGAGACTTATGGCAAACAATTAGACGTTGACCTTAACAAAAAAATAGACGAATACAAAGTGTTAGCCGAAGCCTATAAAACCGGTGAAGCCTCATTTACACAAGAACAAAAAAAGGAAAAGCAAACCGAACTGATGACCTTGGAAGCCGATATTCAAAAGTTTCAGCAAAACGGCGCTAAATTAATGGAGATAAAACAACAGGAAAGCCTTAAACCGCTTTACGCAAAAATTGGAGCAGCCCTAGAAAAAGTAGCACTTGCGCAAGGTTACACCCAAGTTATGCAAACCTCACAAGACTTGGTTTTTTTAGATCCTAATTTTGATCTAACCTTGTCTATCTTAGACGAATTAGGCATTAAAATCCCAGTAGAAGAAGCGGGAAAATAAACCTTTTTAATTGCAAGATATTAACGTGAGGCTTTTTTAAGTCTCACGTTTTTTTATGCCTATATTTGAAGAAACGCAACGCACCAATTGATGACCATCCTTAAAAATTTTGCTAAAAAACAAAACGGGTATTATGAAGAAAATGATGTAAAAAATGTTTTTTCGCATATTGGCAGAATGATTTATCAGCCTAAAAAAGCAAAGTTTATAATTGGTGGCTCCAAAATTTCTATTAACATTGATGAAGTTGGCGGCGCTATCCCAACAGCAGAACCTTTTAGAATAATGCTTCATTTAAATAAAGCCTGCGGAAATAGTTTAGAGATATATCCTGCAAGTTTTATGGAAAAAATATTTCAAAAGATATTTTCTTTTAAAAATTTGAAGGTTAAAAACAAGTATGTTTTTAAAGGAAATGAAAAGTTAACTGAACTATTAGCGAAAGAAAAATCATTTCTTACACAGCTGCAAAAACAGAATATTTACATTCGAATTCCGAAAGAGAATACTTCAAAAATAATTTTAACTCCGACACACGGAATTGAAAACGAACTGCAACTTGCCGCATTTATTGACCTACTAAAAACTGTGGAAGCGAAGATAAAAGCCGAAAATGATTCAAGAAATTATTGAACATATAAAAACCAATCCTGCGGGTGAAAGCGTTAAAAGCATTGTTATAAACGGTCGCGATTATGAATTAAGCTGCAAATGGAAAAAGCGAGTTGAAATTTCCATTAGCCCCATACAACCAATCCTTATTGAAACTACTTTTTCTTCCATTAGAAAAACACCTTTTTTAAGTATCATTGTACGTTCTCCGCAATACAGGTTACGCGGAGAACGAACTGAACTAACCGAAAAATTACTCGCTAATAAATTCACCCCCGCCCTGCTCCATTATCCAAATTCCGAATTAAGTTGCAAAAGCAGTCAGATAAGTTTTACGGCAACCTTGAGAAAAAAGCATATTTCTCAATTAGAAAAAATGATCTTGTATTTTGAAGCTTTGGTGGGTACTTTAAAATAATATTTCAAACCATAAAAAAAAGCGTTGAGAAACTTCCCAACACTTTTTTTTCAAGCCATAAACTGAATAAAGTTATTTATATTTTTCAATTATCTGCTATAATTTGGTGATTCGCTGGTAATGGTAACATCGTGTGGATGGCTCTCATTTATACCCGAAGCTGTAATTTTAATAAAGCGTCCATTTTGCTTTAATGTCTCAATATCTTTGGAACCACAATAACCCATTCCGGCTCTAAGACCGCCAATAAACTGGGTCATACTTTCAAATAACTCACCTTTATACGGCACGCGACCAACGATTCCTTCGGGAACCAATTTTTTAATATCGTCTTCAACATCTTGAAAATAACGGTCTTTGGAACCTTCGCGCATCGCTTCCACAGAACCCATTCCGCGGTACGACTTGTATTTTCTTCCTTCGTAAATAATAGTAACCCCCGGCGACTCTTTAGTTCCAGCCAGCAGCGAACCTAACATTACACAATCTGCACCTGCAGCAATCGCTTTTGGAATATCGCCTGTATAACGTATTCCGCCATCGGCAATTACTGGCACACCGCTACCTTTTAAAGCAGCTGCAACCTCCAACACCGCTGAAAACTGTGGAAAACCAACTCCAGCAACCACACGAGTTGTGCAAATGGAGCCAGGTCCAATTCCTACTTTAACAGCATCTGCACCCGCATCTACTAAATATTTTGCCGCTTCGGCTGTTGCAATGTTTCCAACAATTACTTCTAAATCGGGAAACTTTTGTTTAACCTTTTTCAAAACTTCAACCACGCCTTTGGTGTGGCCGTGCGCGGTATCTATAATTACCGCGTCAATTTGTGCGTTTACCAATGCTTCGGCTCTTTCAAAGGCGTCGGTAGTAACACCTAAAGCAGCGGCAACACGAAGTCTGCCGTATTGGTCTTTGTTCGCGTTGGGCTTTTGAGTGAGTTTGGTAATATCTCTAAATGTAATAAGCCCCAACAACTTTCCGGCATCGCTTACTACCGGTAGTTTTTCAATTTTATTTTTTTGAAGAATAATTTCAGCTTCCTTTAAAGAAGTACCCTGCGCTACCGTAACTAGATTTTCGGTGGTCATTACTTCGCTCAACGGACGTTTAAAGTTTTTTTCAAAACGAAGATCGCGATTGGTAACAATTCCTATTAAACTACCATTTTTATCAGTAATTGGTATTCCGCCAATGCTGTATTCGCGCATTGTATTTTGGGCATCGCCCACGGTGTTTTCTTTGTGAAGTGTAATTGGATCAATAATCATCCCGCTTTCGGCACGTTTCACCTTTCTAACTTCGGCCGCTTGTTCTTCAATACTCATATTTTTATGAATCACGCCAATACCGCCTTCGCGAGCAATAGCGATGGCCATAGCGCTTTCGGTAACGGTATCCATAGCTGCGGAAACAATTGGAACGTTTAATGAAATATTTCGGGAAAACTTTGTGGCGATAGAAACTTCGCGTGGTAAAACTTCAGAATAGGCAGGTACTAAAAGTACATCGTCGTAAGTAAGTCCTTCTCCTAGAATTTTGTTGTCGTGTGCGGTCATTGCAATTAAATTAATATCCGAGGCTTAACGGTAGAAGTAACAGGATCGGAATGTGATTATGGTTTAATTGCGTGCAAATGTACATCAATTAATTCAGAATTAAGTGTAATGGATTATGAATTATTCGCGCGTTGCCACAATAGTACTTGTGGTTTTTTGAAGAAAGTACTATTTCTTTTTAGAAACTATTAATTGCCAAAGCACCGCCCCCGCTGCTACTACATAAACTACGGTCATTAAAATGCCAGAAATCATTACAATCCATTTCATCCAAAGCATGCCTTTCCACATAAAATATATACCACCAAAAGTTAAGAGGATTGACGCGAAAGGTTCGATCATTAAAAAAGCTTTCAATTTTGTGGGCAGGGAAGTAATAGCCACCAAACCGCCGAGCATAAAGAAAATAAACGAAATGGATAAAATGTGCGTGTGCAAAATGGTAAGCATTTCGCGCTCGCCTTTTTTAAATTTCATTACTGTTATATCTTCCGCATCTTCATTGCCAAGATAGTTCTCCACAAGTCCTTTTGCATCTGTTGAATCCGTTTGGCGCACAAAATTTAAACCTGTAAAATACCCAACACTTAACACGATAACAAAGGCAGCAATAAACTGTTTTACGTAGCGGGGAAGGGTGTGGATAAGGCCGTGTAGTTGCATTTACAAGGCTTTTAGTTTCTGCAGGATTGCAATACTCTTCATTAGAGAATTCATTTCAGTAGTCAAGGATTTCACCGAAATAGTCGCCCCACTTATAGGAATAATGTTGCGATTGTAAAGAAATTCTTCGGAAGAAGGCGATGCTCCCAAAAACTGTTTTAACCAACGTTTACTACTTATTTCGCCACCGTATTCTTCACGATAAATAAGCACTTTGTTATGGGTTACTACGAAGTCTTTATCGAACAAAACCAAATAATCGAAAGTGGCGGTTTTACTGGGTGCATTGCCAATATAGCCATAACCGATAAATTTGCCGTTGGAGATAATTTTAAAAAGGTTTTCATCTCCAAATTCTGATACTGTTTTTGCATTCAAATCTTTAGAGACCGAAATAATTTCTTTCGAAATATTTTCGGTCTCGTAAAACTTGACCATTTCTTTATGCGCTTTTTTAGCCACATTATCTGGAACGGAAAATGCTACAAAAACGAAAGATGTAATAAAGAGAATGAAAAATCTTGTATTCATAAAGACAAAGGTATTTAATTGAAAATAAAAGATCCCCGCCTTCGCAGGGATTTTGTTAGAACCAAACGCCAATTCCAAAATTTAGTTGGTTTGAAACCTCAGCTCCATCCAGCGCATTATCTTTAAATTGATAATCGCCTTTTAAAACTACTCCATTGGCAATGTGGTAAGACAGTCCTGCGGTAATATCTTGGCGGTTGTAAGCATCGTTACTCACCAAACTGCCATCAGTACTTGCATGCGTATCGTACTGTTCGTAACGAGCAAAGGCATAAAGTTTTTGTTTAGCGGTAAGCGGCAGTAAATTATAAGCACCTTCCACATAGTACCCCATTAGAGCACTACCCAAATCTCTTCCGGTTAGTGTGTTGTATTTGTCTGTATCAGAAAGGGAAGCATAGATAAACTCGCCACGAGCCGTAAACTTACGGAAAGCATAACGAACGTCGAATCCCACCATGGAAACGCCAATGTTTGCGCCATCTAAATCTTCTACCTCATCTGCAGCTTGTGTTTGCCCAAAATATCCAGCTAACCCAAAACGCAGCCCTGGAATTCCGTAGTAATCAAGTTTTGCTGAAAAAGTTGGACTGTCCACGGTAGATTCAATTCCTTTTTGACGTCCACCTCGTAAACCGTCTTTTCCTTTTAAAAATCCTTTTACGCCACCTTCATCGTCTAAGGCAGTAGATTTGAAACCATTAAAAATATAAGCCTGGTACCCCAAAGAGATTTCGGGAAAACGACCGTTTACCCCAACTCCAAGTTCACGCCAAGTAGTTGGCACTATATCATGATCAACCGCAGGACGCTCCGTACCGTTAAATGTTGTTGGTTCGTGGTATTCGTTTACAATCCCCATTGGAATCAACATCAATCCACCACGTAGGTTTACATTATTGCTTATAGCATAGTTTACAAACGCTTGTTCTATATATATTTCCTCAACGTGTTCAACTTCAATTTCGGTAATAAACTGTGTTCTTTCGTCAAATTTATAGCCTAATAACAACACCAGTCTATGTACATCTAGTTTACCGTTATCGCCTTCAGGTTGATTGTAAACCATTTCGCCATACCCCCCAATAGTTACCGCCTTTCCGAAATTACCAGAAAGAATGCGTTGCGCTGCATTTTCTTGGGCTGCCGAAGTAGCAGGAATAGAATCTGAAAATGTTTGTGAAAAAGAAATCGCACTAATAAATAATGCGATTAAAAGGTTTGTAGTTTTCATTGAATATTATTTAGACTGAATTAAAATAGATTAGTTTTTCAGCCGCAAAAATAATAGCGATTATGAAATCTCGCAAGTTTATTTAGATTTAATTTAGATAAGATTGAAGCGGTTATTTAATTGATGAAACTTCCAATTGCTGCTTATACCGAAGTCTCGCAACACCAGCCCATTGCAACAACAGTTTTTTTTCATCTTCGGAAATATTGCCGTGTAAAATTGCATAAGATTGGAGTGGCATTTCGCCTTTTTCAACCATTTCTACCAATTCTTCCAATTTGTGCTCCTTCTTTTTAAGCGAATAATCGCTCCACGCAGAAAAATTTAAATGCTTTTTTCCTACTCTAATATGGTCGTATAACCATAACGAAAAAGGTTCAATTTCGGCATACCACGGATACTGGGTTTGGTTGCTATGGCAGTCGTAACAATTTTCTTTTAAAATTGCTGCCACTTTCAAAGTTGGTTTGGTTTCTGTTTCAAAAACTGCAACACTTTCATAACCGCCGTTATTTTTTTCAGGACGTATAAATTGTATTGCCACCAAAGCAATAAGCGCTACTACCAACACAACTTTTACAACTCTTTTCACCAGTTATTCTTTTAATGATTTTAAATAAACAATAATGGCTTTCCGAATATCGGCAGCAGTTTCATTTTCCTTTGGGGTATAAATACTTACAATTCCAGGGTTATCTGGGGTTAAAAACGGAATATCAAATCCTTTCAACAAAAAGTCGCTAAAAGCTACGGTATACGTTTTTGAATCGATTATAGTTTCAATACCATCACCTATTCGCCACGCGCCTTTGTTATTTCTTGAGAAGTTATAACGTTGCAGATAAGCTCCTTCCCCACTTTGTAATTCGCCGTAGTCTAAAACTTCTTTTAAAAGACTTCCTTTTAAATCTACTTTCAATACACTTCCACCAAAAGGAAGCACTCTAAAAATATCGACACTTGTAATATCGCCTTCCAGTTTGTCGTCTAATCGTATAGAACCACCATTTACCAAAGCGCCAGCGACTTCATTATTATAAGCGTTGACCATTGAGTGTGCAATTAGTTCGCCCATATTGGTTTGCTTACTTCTATTAGCCGTGTCTGTACCGTCTAACGGTATGGCAGCGTTGAAAATTACCTCTTTAGGATTATCCACCACTTCTTTAAGCTTCTCCTCTACAAGATCGGTCCACTTGCTCACTACGGTTGCCACTTTTGGCGAAGACGCAATTCTATCGGTTACCATCACCAATTCAGAATCGATGAAAAGAGCTTTTGTGTTTAAATTATAAGTAATGGTATGCACATACAGACTTTTTGCGTTGGCATCTGCTTTAGCGATAATTGTATTGCCTTGCTTTTCCAACATATTAAAGTGTTCGTGCCCTCCCATTATCAACGGAATGGAGCCCAAACGACTGGCTATTTTTTTATCTTCATCTATGGCAACATGAGTTAGACCAACTACTAAATCTGCTTCTTTACTCGCCAGATTATAGGCTCTTTCAGCATTGTCATAAATATCGCCGTACGAAACATAGTCTTTCGGATTTGAAGGAAGTGTTACCCCAAACACGGCAAATTTCATAGTATTACCCTTTTCGCCGGCCGCTTCATACAATGCGTAATCTGATGTTGGTATAGCAGTATTATTTCGTATCGACGTAAATGGCACTGATCCATTATCGGTAACGTGTTTCACATTGGCGGTTGTCCATTCAAAATTGGACTCGTTTAATCTTTTTTGCAGATCTTTTTCATCTAAATCGAATTCGTGATTTCCGAAGGTTACCAAATCAATTTCCGAAGCATTAAGCACATCTACCATCTGCTTTCCGTTTACGCGTTCACCAGCTACTTTTAAGGTTCCTATTAAAGAAGGATTTAAAAAATCGCCGGCTAGAAACAAATATGTGTTTTTGAACTTTTGTTTTATAGAATCGCGAATGTGTGCTACACGTGCCAAACCACCGTACTCACCACCACTTAAAGGCGCTATTTCGTACACATCGTTAATCTGGACCAATTTCAGTGTGACGATATCGTCACTGTTTTTAATATCCTTAACCGTCGGTTTAACCGAGGAACAACCAACCGCGAAAAAACTAATGAGAATTGCTAAAAGTAATGTTCTTTTCATTTTAATGATATTTAGTAAAAATTTTTGTTGCTTCGTTATGCGCACTTTCAAAAGACATTGGATTTATATTGCTCGACACTTTTTCAGCCGTAAAATAACTGAGCATTTTTTCGGTAGGCATATTTCCCGTTAATTCGTCTTTTGCCATTGGGCAACCTCCAAAACCTTGAATGGCGCCATCAAATCTTCGGCAACCGGCTTTATATGCAGCATCAACTTTTTCGTGCCAAGCGGTCGGGGTGGTGTGCAAATGCGCTCCAAATTCTATGTGGGGATATTTGGGTATTAAATTACTAAATAAATATGATATAATCTCGGGGCTCGAAGAACCCACGGTATCGCTAAGCGAAAGTATTTTTACACCCATAGCCGAAAGCTTTTCGGTCCACTCGCCTACTATCTCTACATTCCACGGATCGCCATACGGATTTCCGAAACCCATGGATAAATAAGCAACTACTTCTTTGTCATTTTTATGGGCGAGATTTAATATATCTTGGAGCAAAACCATAGACTCAGCAATAGTTTTATGCGTGTTGCGCATTTGGAAGTTTTCTGAAATAGAAAAAGGGTATCCCAAATAATCTATCTCAGGATGTTTTACGGCATCTTCGGCACCGCGAAGATTTGCAATTATGGCGAGCAGCTTGCTTTTGGTTGCTGAAAGATCCAGTTTTGAAAGCACTTCGGCAGTATCCTGCATTTGCGGAATGGCCTTTGGCGAAACAAAGCTTCCAAAATCGATGGTATCAAAACCACAGCGTAAAAGCGATTGTATATATTTCACTTTTTGCTCGGTGGGAATCCAGTCTTTTATGCCTTGCATGGCATCGCGGGGACATTCTATAATTTTTACTTGCTGCATTGGTTCAAAGATAGCAATTCCTTCGCAGGCAGGAATCTTTCAATTTTAAAAAAATAACAGATTTATGGAATTAATATAAACACCGCAATCCCGACAAAAACGAGTATTTGTAACCATTTTAAAACAACTCCCATATTTTTCCATTTCAAAAGTAAAGATGAAATTTTACCAGCTGCCATTGCAATGCTACTAAAGGTTATAAATGAAACTATCATAAAAGTAATTCCCAATACGTAAAATTGCAAAATGGTATTTCCTTCTTTGTCCCACAAAAAACCAGGGAAAAAGGCCAAAAAGAAAATCATCACTTTTGGATTAACCAAATTCATTATCACCCCTGTTTTAAAAAGTTGAACGTATGATTTTTTTGGGGCATTTTCAGACAAATGAATGTGTTCGTCACTTTTATAAACCGAGTACGCCAAGTACAGTAAATAGCAAGCGCCCAAAACCTTTATTCCGTAGAAAATTTTATCGGAAGCTGTTATAATCGCAGATATTCCAAAAGCCAAAAGTGTCGTGTGAACAATGCAACCACTAATTAAACCCGCAGTTGTTGCAATGCCGCTTTTCGTACCATTTACCAGCGATTGCGTTAGCACATAAATATTGTCTGGCCCAGGAGAAATGGCGAGCGCTAAAGTAGCGACTGAAAAGGAAATCAGGGTTTCAATCATAAAAAAAGACGTAAGACCGCTGCGCTATAAGACTTAAGATTTAAGACTCGCAGTTTATTGAATTCGAGATGTAAATTTATTGCCATTTTATCATTATAAAAGTGTCCTATGTCTTATGTCTTTTCAATATCGCTTTGTTTATTTCCTTTATCAAGCCCGGACCTTCGTAGATAAAACCTGTATAAAGCTGCACCAAACTGGCGCCAGCATCCAATTTTTCTAAAGCATCTTCGGCAGAATGAATACCACCAACCCCAATAATCGGGAATGCTTTGTTGCTTTTTTCCGAAAGAAAACGGATTACTTCCGTCGCTCTTTTATTTAACGGTTTTCCACTTAAACCGCCCATTTCTTTTTTGTTTTCCGAAGCAAGTCCGTCGCGGGAAATTGTTGTGTTGGTTGCAATAACGCCGTCAATTTGTGTGGTCTCAACGATTTCAATAATGTCTAAAAGTTGCTCATCGGTTAAATCTGGCGCAATTTTTAAAAGAATTGGTTTGCGTTTTGCTTTTGAATTGTTTTTTTCCTGAAGCGTTTGCAGCAAATCGGTTAATGGTTTCTTCTCCTGCAAAGCGCGCAGATTTGGCGTGTTTGGCGAACTTACGTTTACCACAAAATAATCTACATAATCAAACAATGCTTCAAAACAAATTATATAATCGTTTACGGCTTCTTCATTTGGTGTGATTTTGTTTTTGCCAATGTTGCCGCCTATTAAGACTCTGGGGCTTCGGCTCCGCTCAGCCACCGTGCGTTTGCTGCGTTCCTCACTTGTACTTTTGGCAGGGTCGTTGCGCGGAGCCGAAACGGCCTTTCCATTCGCTTTCAACCTTTCAACAGCTTCTTCTACGCCACCGTTATTAAAACCCATCCGGTTTATAATTGCCGAATCTTCTTTTAAACGAAACAATCGCGGTTTCTCATTTCCGGGTTGTGGTTTTGGAGTTACGGTTCCTATTTCAATAAAACCGAATCCAAAATTTGAAAGTTCTTTGTATAACTTCGCATCTTTATCAAATCCTGCGGCAAGTCCCACTGGGTTTGGAAATTTCAGACCAAAAAGTTCGCGTTCCAATTTTGGGTTTTCCACTTTATAAATACTTCGGAAAATACTTCCGAAGCCAATTTTATGAAAAAACTGAACTAGCGAAAATGTAAAATGATGGATTTTTTCAGGATCGAAACGAAAAAATAGCGGACGAATGAAGGTTTTGTACATAGTTGAAAAATGTGGTACAAAAATACACTAAACTATGTATTTGTTATTTTGAATATGCTTTATTTTGCATAGTAAACGAAAAGTTATGATTGAAAAACAACATATTATTGACCGCTTCACAAGTTATGTAACCATTGACACCGAAAGCGATCCAAACAGTGATACTACGCCAAGCACTAAAAAGCAGTGGGACCTCGCTAATAAACTAGCCGAAGAACTAAAAGCAATTGGAATGGAGGACGTTACAATTGACGAAAACGCCTATATAATGGCCACTTTGCCTTCAAATGTTTCGCATTCTGTTCCTGTTATTGGTTTTGTTTCGCATTTTGATACTTCGCCAGATTTTACGGGAGCCAATGTGAAACCACAAATTATTGAAAATTATAACGGAAAGGATATAGTTTTAAATAAAGAACAAGACATTATTCTATCGCCAGATTATTTTGAAGATTTATTGCTTTATAAAGGGCAAACCCTAATTACTACAGATGGCACAACGCTTTTGGGCGCTGATGATAAAGCGGGGATTACCGAAATAGTTTCGGCAATGGAATACCTTATTAATAATCCTGAAATTAAACACGGAAAAATACGCGTAGGCTTTACACCCGATGAAGAAATAGGGCGTGGCGCACATAAATTTGATGTTAAAAAATTTGGCGCAGATTGGGCTTACACCATGGACGGTAGCCAAGTAGGCGAACTTGAATATGAAAACTTCAACGCAGCAGGTGCAGTGGTTACTGTAAAAGGAAAAATTGTGCATCCGGGATATGCCAAGGGTAAAATGGTAAACAGTATGTACATTGCTACAGATTATATTAATTCACTACCCAGACTTGAAACGCCAGAGCACACCGAAGGTAGGGAAGGCTTTTTTCACCTTCATAATATTAATGGAACTGTAGACGAAACAAAATTACAATACATTATCCGCGACCACGACAAAAAGCACTTTGAAGCGAGAAAACAAATGGTTCAACAATTAGCCGACGAGCTGAACGATCAATTTGAAATGGAGGTCGTTACTGTTGAAATTAAGGACCAATATTTCAATATGCGCGAAAAAGTTGAGCCTGTTATGCACATTGTGAAAATTGCAAAACAAGCCATGGAACAAGCAGACATAAAGCCACTAATAAAACCAATTCGCGGTGGAACCGATGGTTCGCAATTGAGTTTTATGGGACTTCCGTGCCCGAATATTTTTGCTGGCGGACACAATTTTCACGGCAGATATGAATACGTTCCAGTTGAAAGCATGATAAAGGCAGTAGAAGTAATTGTGAATATTGCACAAATTACCGCACAAGATCTTTCAAAATTTAAAAGCGAAGAGGAATAAAGGAAGGAGATTCAAATCCTAAAATACAAATAACAAAAAGAAACTCCCTCGACTATTAAAATAGTGAGGGAGTTTTTAATTAAAAAAGGAACAATTTACTATTTCTTTTCCTTCGCTGGTGCATTTAGTTTTGCGGTTCTTTCCATAGAGATGGCAGATCTTTCAAACTTCATTTTTCCAGCTCCGCTTTCAATAATGCAAGTACCGTCGTCATAAAGTTCAAGTACTTTACCGTGTAGCCCACCAGAAGTTATCACTTTATCGCCTTTTTTAAGTTGGGCGGCAAACTGTTTTTCTTGTTTGGCTTTTTTCATTTGTGGTCGTATCAAGAAAAGATACATTACCAAAAACAATAATATTATAGGTAAAAAACTTTGTATTTGTTCCATAGTAATTATTTATTCCTAAGTTTTAAAAATTAGGATGTTGGGGTTTTAATTGGTTTCGCGGCGCCCGCTTTAGGGTTTACAAAAGCTTTAATGGTTAAAGTTTCTGTTCCTGCTTTAGTGTTTGTAGTAATAGTAACTGTTTTACTAACTTGATTTTGACCACTACCATTGAATTTTACTAGCATTTCACCACTGTCACCTGGAGCAACTGGCTCTTTAGTGTATTCTGGTACTGTACAACCGCAGCTACTTTTAGCATTAACGATCATTAATGGTGCATCACCTGTATTTGTAAATTTAAATACGTGTTCCACATTTGTTCCTTGATCGATGGTTCCAAAGTCATATTGACTTTCTTCAAAAGTAATTACTGGGAACTTACCCGATTCTGCGTCACGAGCTTCGGCAGTGGCTACATTTTCCTCGTTTACTTTGTCTGCCGCATTGTCTTTACAAGATGAAAAGGCAAAAACAGATAGTATTGCTACTAATAAAACTGATTTTTTCATGATAATTTAGATTTTTTATGTTTTTAGCACGCCAAAAATAAGGATTTTTTTACTCTTATTGAAGTCCGCGTCCAATTTTATTCAGTTTGCCATTATCACCAAATTCCTTTACTATTTTATCTAAAATACCATTGATAAAAATACTGCTTTTCGGGGTTGAATATTCTTTTGAAATTTCAAGGTATTCGTTAATAGTAGCTCGTACCGGAATGGACGGAAAGTATAAAAATTCGGCAATGCCCATTTTCAAAATAATCAAATCCAAATCTGCAATTCGCTCTTGGTCCCAGTTGGGAGTTTTACCTACAATTTCAGTGTTTAGCTTATCTTCATTTAGAATTACCTTTCGAAAAAGTTGTACGGCATATTCACGATCTTCAACGTTTTTGTAAAGATTTGGAACCAGTAGTGCTGAAGCATTATTTTCTGAAAGTTTGCTGAGCATTTTAACAATGGCAGTGTTAACAATGGGGAAGTCATCTATCCAGGTAAGGCGTTTGTCTTCTAAGTATTCGTAGATTTTGTCGTTTGGTGCAATTACCTCCTTGTAAATGCGCATAACAAAATCTTGATCTTCTTTATAGGTAGTTTCAGTTTTAGTCAAATACGTTTTGTACCATTCTAACTCTCGCAACTCGTTAAAAAGAATAGCTACATAC
Source organism: Aequorivita vitellina (assembly GCF_022008365.1). GTDB lineage: Bacteria > Bacteroidota > Bacteroidia > Flavobacteriales > Flavobacteriaceae > Aequorivita > Aequorivita vitellina. Next base: position 21,525 of record NZ_JAIRBA010000019.1, on the reverse strand, counting down.
TCGTTATCCATTTGCCAATAATTGAGGTTTTTCTTCTCAATTAAGTCGTTAAAAGTCGTGTTTTGCGCAATTATTTGCAGCAATTTATTTTCAACAAAAGTTCTACTCGGGTTTTTTTCGAGAGCAGTTGCGAGGTGTTTTTTTTGAGAGCGCGTTAAGAAACTCTCAGCTTGATCTTGCACAGACAGTAGCAGCTGCAACATCAATAAATACAAATCCTGCATCTGATCTATACTGTGGAGTAGAAACTTTTCCTGAATATCAATATTTGGATCGGGACGCTGGTTGTAAGCGTAAACAGATTGCAAAACTTTTACGCGGATATGTCTTCTTGTAAGCATATATTTTTTGAAAGAACGGGTTTAAAGAAACAACGCACAAGATATTTCCTGTGCGCTGCAAAGATAGTGTTTTAAGAAAAAAGAAAACTATTTTTCGTTTTTTCTTGCATCAATTCTGGCTTGGGCCACATTATACGCTGCCTGATAGGTGGTAATGTTATCTGCTTCCGCCTTCTTCAAAATTTCGAGTGTGGTGTTGTAAATGTTTTCGGTTTTTCTAATTATTTCCTTGCGGTCATAATTCTCAAGTTCTGCATAAACATTGATGATTCCACCTGCATTTATCAAGAAATCTGGTGCGTAAACAATGCCTCTTTCGCGAAGCATCGTTCCGTGTTTTTGTTCTTCAGCTAATTGATTGTTTGCAGCACCAGCAATTATTTTAGCATCTAATTGTTTTATGGTGCTATCATTTATTGTCGCTCCCAAAGCACAAGGCGCGTAGATGTCCATTTTTTCTGCGTAAATATTATTACCGCTGTAAATTTCAACATTGTATTTATCGCGAACTTCCTCTAAACGCTCTTGATTAATATCTGCTATAAAAACTTTGGCGCCTTCGTTACTTAGGTTTTCTACCAACGCTTCGCCCACGTTACCAATTCCTTGTACATATACTACTTTATCCTCCAGAATATCGCTTCCAAATTTATATTTTGCAGCAGCCTTCATTCCCATAAAAACCCCGTACGCAGTAATTGGAGAAGGGTTTCCTGCCCCGCCATTTGCTTCTGAAATCCCAGTTACATATGGCGTTACTGTACGAACCAAATCCATATCTGAAGTTGCCATTCCCACATCTTCCGCAGTAATGTATTTACCGCCCAAAGAATGCACAAACTCGCCAAACTTTAACATAAGTTCAGGAGTTTTTTGTGTCTTGGCATCGCCAATTAATACGGCTTTTCCCCCACCAAGGTTTAAACCTGTAATTGCACTTTTGTACGTCATACCACGAGATAGACGAAGTACGTCGTTTAACGCTTCCCACTCACTGGTGTAATTCCACATTCGGGTACCGCCAAGTGCTGGTCCTAAAACAGTATTATGAATACCAATTATTGCTTTTAAACCAGTATCTTTGTCGTTGCAAAAAACGATTTGCTCGTGATTATCAAAGGACATTTGCCCGAAAACAGGGTCCATTTTATGAAGTTCGTTTGTATCTATTACCTCAGTTACCATAGCTTATTTAATTATGTTACATATCCTTTAAAAAGGCGGTGCAAAAGTAACCCTTTGTTGTCAATTTCACAAAGCATCCGTAGATAATTTAAGAATTTTAAAATGGTTACTATTTCGCAAAGTTATTCAATTATTCACAAAATACGTTTTGCAACCACTAACCCAGCAACCCAGTAACTCAAAAAGAGTAAATGAAAGAATTAAAGTATCTCAATAAATATTTCTTAAAATATAAAGGCCGCATACTTCTAGGGGTATTTATCACCATTATTGCTACCGTATTTAAATTGATAGTACCAATGAAAGTGGGCGACTCGGTCACCTCGGTAAAGCAGTATTTAAATGGCGAAATAACAAATATAAGTGTTGTTGAACATGAACTTCTTATAAACATTTTATTGCTTTTGGGCGCTGCATTGCTTTCTGCATTTTTCACTTTTATGATGCGCCAAACGTTTATCGTGGTTTCTCGATACGTAGAATACGACCTTAAAAACGAAGTATTCAAGCACTACGAAAAACTGCATTTGGGCTTTTACAAACAAAACCGAACTGGCGATTTAATGAACCGCATTAGCGAAGATGTTTCAAAAGTGCGTATGTATGTGGGACCAGCGCTTATGTATAGTATTACTACTATTACGCTCTTTGTTGTGGTTATAACGTATATGTTTTACAAAGCACCGGTATTAACTTGGTACGCTATTGCGCCATTGCCTATTTTGTCTATTGCCATTTATAGATTGAGCGTTTTAATAAACAGACGCACAACAATTGTACAGCAATATCTTTCAAAACTTACCACTTTTACCCAAGAAAGTTTTAGCGGAATTGCCGTTATAAAAGCCTACGGGATAGAACCCCGAACAAACCAAAACTTTGAAGAATTAGCTGAAGGCAGCAAAGTAAAAAACATAGATTTGGCAAAGGTGCAGGCCTTGTTTTTTCCGCTAATGATGTTGCTTATTGGCGTTAGTAATATTCTTGTTATTTACATTGGAGGCACCCGTTATATTAATGGTGAAATAGCAGAGTTTGGAACCATTGTTGAATTCTTAATTTACGTAAATATGCTCACCTGGCCCGTAGCTGTTGTTGGTTGGGTAACCTCAATGATACAGCAGGCCGAAGCTTCGCAAAAACGTATAAACGAATTTCTAAAAACAGAACCCGCCATCCAGAATAGCGTGGAAGAAAGCACCCCAATTAACGGTACAATAGAATTTAATAACCTCAGCTTTACTTACCCAGATACAGGAATAACGGCACTAACAAACGTTTCATTTAAAGTGAAGCCCGGGGAAACACTAGCCATTATAGGGAACACGGGTTCGGGAAAATCCACCATTCTCGAATTGATTGGAAGACTTTACGATGTGGAAGAAAACATGTTAAAAATAGACAATACCCCAATTAAAAATCTCAATCTAGAAGATTTGCGAAACAGCATAGGGTATGTGCCACAAGACGCCTTTCTTTTTAGCGATACGCTGCGCAACAACATTCGTTTTGGTAAAGAAAATGCTTCAGATGAAGAGGTAATTCAAGCTGCAAAAAACGCAGCCGTTCATAAAAATATTATAGGTTTTACCAAAGGATATGACACCGTGCTTGGCGAACGCGGTATAACATTGAGCGGTGGACAAAAGCAACGAGTTTCAATTGCACGCGCAATAATTAAAGATCCACAGATTTTACTTTTCGACGATTGTCTTTCGGCTGTAGATACCGAAACAGAAGAAGAAATTCTTCAAAATTTATTCGAAATTTCAAAAACTAAAACCACGCTAATAGTAAGTCACCGAATCTCTTCGGTTAAAAATGCCAATAAAATAATTGTTTTGGAAAACGGCAAAATCATTCAGCAGGGAACACACAACGCATTGGTCAATTCCGAAGGTTATTACAAGGAACTGTACGCAAAGCAGCTCTTGGAAAAAGAAATGTAAATTTACTTTGGCAAGTTTGGATTTTTTTTAGATTTTTGGCACTACCTAAGCAAAAAACAGAAATTATGAGTGAGCACTACACGATGGAGCAAGAAGAAATTTTTTCAAAAGTAATGCGCGCCGGAAGACGCACCTACTTTTTTGACGTAAGATCTACAAAGGCCGGCGACTTTTATCTAACTATTACAGAGAGTAAAAAGTTTACAAACGACGATGGTTCCTACCATTATAAAAAACATAAAATCTATCTTTACAAAGAAGATTTTAACGAGTTTAAGGAAACCTTAGCCGAAATGATAGATTATGTAATTGACGAAAAAGGTGAAGAAGTAATTAGCGAACGTCATCAAAAAAACTACAAACCTGCCCAGTCAGAAGACGGGAAAGAAACAGACAAAGCGCCAGTAGCTGCCCAACCAACCGCAGAAAATACTAAAACAGATACGAGCAGTTTTACCGATATTGAATTTGACGATATTTAAACCGCGACACCAAAAATTTAAACCGGCACGGATAATCCCGCTGCCGGTTTTTTATTTTTATTACTTAACACATGTGTAGCAACAACGTAATATCGCGCTATTGTTACGTAATACGAGCTGGCAAGACCACGTTTACGTCTTAAGATTAATTAGTAAAGAATCTTGAAACCCTCAGTTTTAATGTGAAAACTTAAAAATACGACACCAAATAATTTTGCATATCTTTAAATTCTCTCAATTTTCAGTACTTTATTATAATTTTTTATGCAAAATAATTCAGAAAGTTTAAATGCCCTTAATGAAAAACTGGAGCTACTGCTGAAAAAACAGGAACTCTTTTCGAAGGAAATTTGGGAAATTAAAGGTCAGATTCAAGCACTGAATGCGGAGGCCAATTTCACTATAGTTAAAGAAGAAAAGCCTAAAATAAAATCTGAAATAAAGCAAATTCCTTCGGAACCCATTTTAAAAAGCGAACGGACCGAAGGTGTATCACCGCTAGTAAAAAGACAAACCATCCCACCTACTTCAAAACCCCGGTATTCTGCAAAACAAAAATCTGATCTCGAAAAATTTATAGGGGAAAACCTTATCAATAAAATTGGAATACTTATTACAATTATTGGCGTTGCCATTGGCGCAAAATATTCTATTGAAAACGATTTAATTAGTCCGCTAACTAGAATAATACTCGGGTACGTTTTAGGATTGGGATTGCTGGGTTTCGGGATAAAACTAAAAGAGAATTACAAAAATTTTAGTGCTGTTTTAATAAGCGGCGCTATGGTAATTATGTATTTTATTACATTCTCGGCATATTCTTTTTATGAATTAATCCCTCAAACAGCCGCCTTTTTATTAATGGTCGTTTTTACCGTTTTTACAGTGGTTGCGGCTTTAAGTTACAATCTCCAAATCATTGCTCATTTGGGGTTGGTGGGCGCCTACGTTGTCCCATTTTTGTTGAGCAACGATTCTGGAAGGGTCGAAATATTGTTTAGTTATGTAACAATTATCAATATTGGAATCCTTTTTATTTCCTTTAAAAAATACTGGAAATCTATTTATTATTCTTCCTTCGTTTTAACTTGGTGCATCTATTTTTCTTGGTACTTTTTTTCATATACCGCTGAATATTTTTCAATCGCCTTTATATTTCTGGTAGCTTTCTTCGCTATTTTTTATTGCACTTTTTTAGCATACAAACTAATTGCAAAGGAAAAATTTGATATTGTAGACATCCTTTTGCTTTTTGCAAATTCCTTTATCTTTTATGGCGCGGGCTACTCCCTACTTTCAAATCATGAATCTGGCGAAGAATTACTCGGACTTTTCACATTGGCAAATGCAATTATTCATTTTAGCGTAAGCGCACTTATTTACAGACAAAAACTGGCAGATAAAAACCTGTTCTATTTTATTGCCGGATTGGTGTTGGTGTTTCTCACCGTTGCTGTTCCCGTGCAATTAGAAGGCAATTGGGTAACAATAATTTGGACCGGTGGCGCAGCCTTGCTATTTTGGATCGGCAGAACTAAAAGCGTTTCGGTTTACGAAAAACTTTCGTACGTCTTAATGGTGCTGACCTTTTTTAGTTTGGTTGAAGATTGGATGGCTTATTCCACATATAATGCATTGGGTGAAGAAAGTACGTTTACCCCTATTTTTAATCTTCGGTTTTTAACGGGAGCTTTATTTCTGACAGCATTTGGTTTTATTAATTACTTATTTAGAAGCGAAAAATTCCCTTCTCCTTTAAAAAAAAGTAGTTTCCTTCAAAAACTAACTTCCATTGTCATTCCCGGCATATTTATTTTCGTGCTTTACAATTGCTTCCGCCTTGAAATTGCAGACTACTGGAATACGCAATACGTAGCTTCGTATTTGGAGTTAAATGAAACAGGGAATTCCTTCGTTACATCGCAACAAAACGAGGACTTGCGCCACTTTAGAGTAGTTTGGGTTTATATTTATACACTACTTTTTCTTGCAGCACTTTCCTTTTTCAATATCAAAAAACTCAAAAATAACTTTTTAGGTTATGTGTTGATTATCGCAAGCTTTTTTTCGCTGTTGCTATTTTTCACCGAAGGTATATTTGCACTGACCGATTTAAGAGAATCGTATCTAAACAACACTTCAGCGGAATATTACAACCGAAGCATTTTCAATTTATTAATACGTTATATAGCCATATTAAGCGTGCTAGCTTTGGTGTATACAGGCAAGCTATCAGTGAAACGAGGTGTGTTGAAGAAAGGCCTTCAAACGCCTTTCACAATATTTATGCACCTTATAATACTCGCCATTTTAAGCAGTGAGCTTATTGCGTGGATGGATATTGCAGGTTCCACACAAACGTATAAATTGGGGCTGAGCATACTTTGGGGTTTATATGCGCTTTTATTGATAATTATAGGAATTTGGAAACGCAAACCATTCCTTCGAATTGTGGCCATTGTACTTTTTGGCTTCACACTTATCAAGCTTTTTCTTTACGATATTTCAGATATGAATACCATTTCAAAAACCATTGTTTTTGTAATTTTAGGGGTGCTCCTCCTTATAATTTCATTTTTATACAACAAGTTTAAAACAAAAATCACCAATGATTTGGAAGAATAAACCGCTGCTATTTTTATTTCTTTTGCTTGCCGAAATATCTTTCGCACAGCTAAACACCTATAATTATTCCAGAGAAATAAGCGGGATTTCTGAAACGTGGCACACCATAGAATTGCCCGATGCGATCTTTGGAAAAATTGACAATAGTTTAAACGATTTCAGAATCTACGGAATAACCAAAACCGATACAATTGAAGTTCCCTATTTATTAAAAATAGCTTCGGAAAAGGAAACTGAAAAGAACATCGAGTTCAACTTGCTAAATACTGCAAAAAAGGGAAATACTTATTTCTTCACTTTTGAAATTCCTTCGGAAAAAACCATCAACGAAATTGATTTGAATTTTAAACAGCAAAACTTCAATTGGCTCGTTAATTTGGAAGGAAGTCAAGACAATAACGAATGGTTTTCTATTGTTTCAGACTATCGCATTCTTTCTATAAAAAACGAGTTGACGCATTACCAATTTACGAATGTTAAGTTTCCGAAATCAAAATATCGTTACTTAAGGCTTCAAGTTACAGCAAACGAAAAACCTGAATTGCTCGCTGCCGAAACGCAACTAAGTAGCACTAAAGCTGCTGATTTTAAAAAATTTACCGTAAAAAACTTTTCGACTTCAGAAAACAAGGATTTAAAAAGAACCATCGTTGATATTGATTTTCCACAGCCGTTACCCATAAGTTTGATTTCCCTAAAAATCATAGATTCCTTAGATTATTATCGCCCCGTAACTATAAAATATCTAACCGATAGTACTAAAACCGAAAAGGGTTGGAAGTATAATTTTAATACCTTGCGCTCCAGTGTCCTCAGTTCTTTAGAAAATAACGACCTGCACTTTAAAAGCATCATTGCCAAAAGAGTTAGGGTTGAAATAGAAAATTACGACAATCGCCCTTTAAAAATTGAAGATGTAATTGCAAAAGGCTACATCCACACGTTGGTTGCTCGTTTTGCAGAACCCGCGTCTTATTATTTGGTTTACGGAAAGCCAAAAGCCAAAAAACCTAATTATGATATTTCAAAATTTTCTGAAAATATTCCAATAAACATGGCAGCCGTAAAGCTTTCCGAAGAAATAAAGATTGCAAAAAAAGAGGTTTCCAAACGTTCACCACTGTTTGAAAACAAGCTCTGGTTATGGATTATTATGGCTGTGATTATCTGTTTATTAGGTTGGTTCACTATAAAAATGATACAAAAAAAATAGCTTTAAGTCTATTCAATCTGAAAAACCTATCTTTGCCGCCTTTAAAAAAAACGAAATGCTTGCAAAATATCTATTAACCTTTACCCAAAACCCAAAAAATGACATCCTTTCCGGATTAACGGTAGCTTTGGCTTTGGTACCAGAAGCGGTAGCTTTTGCCTTCGTTGCCGGAATTGACCCATTAGTGGGGCTTTACGGAGCATTTATTATGGGAATCGTAACCGCGCTTTTTGGTGGCCGCCCCGGAATGATTTCTGGTGCAACTGGAGCAATGGCCGTGGTAATGGTGCATTTAATTCAAAAAGGAAACGAAGTCGGACTTTCATTGGCAGAACCTGTAGAATACCTTGGTCTGCAATGGCTTTTTATAACACTTCTCTTTGTGGGCGCCATTCAAATAATGGCGGGGGTTTTTAGACTTGGAAAGTTTGTTCGTCTAATTCCGCATCCGGTAATGATGGGGTTTGTAAATGGGTTGGCCATTGTAATCTTTCTTTCGCAATTAGGCCTTTTTAAAGAAAGTCGCGGCACGGTTCCGCAATGGCTTTCTGGACTCGATTTATGGGTAATGTTAGCACTTGTAGGATTAACCATGGCAATTATGTTTGGCTTGCCCAAACTCACCAAAAAGCTACCCGCAGCATTAATCGCTATAATTGTTGTTGCCTGTATTACAATCTTCGGGAATCTTGACGTAAGTACCGTAGGTTCCTTTATCCGGGATGGTGGCGGAAGCGGTCTAAAAGGTTCGCTCCCTGTTTTCCAAACACAAATTTTCACCTTTATCGATACACTTACTGGGCATTGGGACTTGATAATTTCAACAGCATTTTTACTTGCAGCCGTTGGTTTAATTGAATCTTTAATGACCTTAAATTTAATTGATGAAATGACCGAGACCCGCGGAAGCGGTAACCGCGAATGTGTTGCACAAGGAGGTGCAAATATGCTTAACGGTCTCTTTGGTGGTATGGGCGGTTGTGCAATGATTGGACAATCTATTATTAACGTGAGTTCGGGAGGACGTGGTAGACTTTCGGGTGCAACAGCAGCAATTGCGTTGTTGTGCTTTGTGCTTTTTGGCGCACCTTTAATTGAACAAATACCCATCGCAGCCTTGGTGGGCGTAATGTTTATGGTGGTTATTGGCACCTTTGCGTGGAGTAGTTTTAGAATTTTGAATAAAATTCCAATTTCAGATGCCATTGTTTTAATAACCGTTTCAGCAGTTACTGTTTGGCAAGATTTGGCAATTGCCGTATTTGTAGGTGTAATTATGAGTGCCCTGGTTTTTGCGTGGAAAAGTGCCACGAGAATTCGCGCACGTAAACGCATAAAAGAAGATGGCACCAAAGTTTATGAAATATGGGGACCATTATTTTTTGGATCAACCACAGCTTTCAACACTAAATTTGACGTTTCCAGCGACCCAAATACGGTTGAAATAGATTTTATAGAATCTAAAATTTCCGACCATTCTGGCGTAGAAGCGGTGCGGAATATTGCCAATAAGTATTTAGACAGTGGTAAGAATATTAAATTAACGCACCTTAGTCCCGATTGCAAAGCGCTGCTTTTAAAATGGAACCCAGAGTTTGAAACTATTATTGAAGATTCCGTTGAAGATCCACGTTATTATGTGGTCACCAACACCTTAGATTCTGAAGCTTAACTTACTTTTTTGAAAAATAAAAGTCCATTTTTTTAGCTTCTCCATTTTTTGAGCCTTCAATCCAAGCGTGAAGTGAATCTTTGGCCGGACTTGTGTAAATGATTCTTTGGGGGAAATCGTGATCTTTATTCTCAAAGATAAACTGTCCATTTTCCGAAGATTTCAGTTTAAAAGTAACAGGCTTTTTATTTTTCTCTTTCGCCGAAGCAACCGTTAAATATAAATTAGCCGATTTCAATTCCAATGCCATCGTTTCGGCAAAAACAACATTTCCCTCTTCATCAATAAAACTATAGCCTGTAAAAGTACTGTCGTTTTCGCGCGACCAGGTTTCTTGTGCATACTGTTCATCGGTTTCATGGGTCCAAGTTCCCAACATCCAGTGCATTTCTTTAAGTTTTTCAAACCGATCTTCATCAGTAGCAATTGATTCGGTTTCCTTGTTTTTGCAAGAAGTTAATCCAATAACCAACAGGGTTAATAGCACGATAGCTTTTTTCATCTTTCCTTTTTTACTATTTATAGTTTTCAATTTTAAAACGAAGTATTCGAAATACGAAAATACTTTAAAAAACAATATGCGACGCCATACACCGCTTATTAGTGGCTCATTTTAAATATAATGCTGCGCTATTTTCACATATTTTCATATATTTAACTCACTGTTAAACAATTACCAACTCCTCCCCTGCTTTTAACACTATTAATCCATGCTAAAAAGTATTATACTTCTTGTATTAATTGGGTTCGGCACAAATGTGATTGCTCAAGTTACAGAGCCCATAGACGACTTGCGTTTGGGGTTTGGCATAAATATTACAACGGAATATCAAGTAAAGCACGGCCTAAAATTTAGGGTTGCAGCCACTGGGGGCGTTGCCAATTACGTGCCATTGGTAAAAAATAATTTTGGGGTTCTGCCTTCCGTGCATATTGGGGTTTTATTTTACAACAAAGGAATTTTAGGCAGTAATTTAAATAAAGACTATTACCGATCTACCTTTTTAGACTTCTTTGCCAACGCTACGGTTACCCCGGGATTTAATAATAACACAACTCCCAGCGAACTCGATTTTCGTTTTGTGCCTTTATATCATTTTTCCGACTTTGTGGCCAACCCGCTGCAAAATACTTTTGATTATTCGGTTTCAATTGGCTCCAACTTTTTAATCAATCCCGATAAAAACCGGGCTTCACAAACTATTGGGTTTTTTAACATCAACATTGCGAGACGCACCCAAATTTCATATTACAACGATGGCGGTCCTGTGCTCGATTATTTTGGCGACCGGGAAGATCGCTTTTATACTGGCGGAATTGTACTCTCCGCACACTTTAATGAAACCGCTTATATAGGCTTGGTCGAACTCAGTTTTCATAAGTTTACCGGCTGGCAACAATACGCAGTAGATACTGCCGATAAGTTACAATTAGACCATATTCCGTATAAAAATGGCGATGCTTTTGGCTTTAATCAACAGCAATGGAAACTAAACTTTACTAGTTTTCGTCAAGGTTACGGCGCCTATGTAACTATTTATGACCTCAACGCTATTGATCTTCAGGATTTTTTACATTTTAACTCAGACTTCCCCTATCACCCCGATTATTTTTGGGGGTGGCGCATTGCCGGCGGCATTTCTTCACAATTTAAAACCGACTGATTATGAAACTTTTTCAATACATATTTCTAACCTTGGTTTTTGTGTGTTTTTCGTTTTCATGCAGCAGCGTGAAATTTCTTCCAGTTACCGATTCAATAGATATTTCAGAATATCAAGTATATGTTTTTAGATTGTGTGAATACCGAAACTCCTACGGAAATAAACGCTATTTTCTGTGTGATGAACCTTGCGAAGAAACCAATGTGCAGGCCAACGACACGATTCAAATAATTGAAGAATTATATATGCTACGGTCACAAAAAAGTCCTGAAAATATAATTTATTTCACCTCCAAATCTGATAAATACATTCAAAGAAATCGCGGTATTTTTAATGATACGCTTTACAAAAAGTATATTATGGCTTCAGATATTGAATATGTTTATTTTGGAAAAATTACAAATTCCAATAAAATAAATTTTGTCAATCCCATTGAAAATCTCTCGTTCAGTTTTAAAAATGGTTCTGAAAAATGTGAGTTTATTTTAGACAGTATTTACAGTCAAACCGCGGTAAAAAATACAATTAGCAACCAACATTTAAAAATGAAAAACCTTTTTAATGTTGAAATTCAATTTCTGGAATCCAACAGAAAATTGGTGGTAAATAAGAAAAATTTAGACACCATAAACACATTGGTTTTAAAGGAAAATAGAATGTTTTTTAACGGAAAAAATAATAGCGTAAACCTATCGCAGCGCAAGCGTTTAAAATATCATCCCATTTACAGGCCTACCCACGATTCTATTGTTAGAAAAATTATTCAGAATAATTTAAAAGAACAGGTAATTTTGAAAGGAAAAACCATTTAACACTTTGAAATTACAAGATTCGCAAACCATTTTTTACCACTCTTTCAGTTTGAAGCAAGGTAACATCTTTGCCTTCTACTGCGCCAAGTACGAGACATTCGCTCATAAAATTAGCGATTTGCTTCTTCGGAAAATTTACAACTGCAATTACTTGTTTCCCTATTAATTCTTCTTTTGAATACAGTGAAGTAAGTTGCGCCGAAGTTTTACGCTGCCCTATTTCACTTCCAAAATCAATTAAAAGTTGGTAAGACGGATTTCGCGCTTCGGGAAAATCGTTGGCTTCAATTATGGTTCCCACACGCATTTCAACTTTTTCAAAATCGGCCCAGGAAAGATTATTCGTCATGATGCAACCTTAACTTTTGAATCATTGCCGAAGAAACTACGGTTTGGTCTGCCCCATAAGCATCTACAAGCAGTCCCTTTTTTCCGCTCTTAGTTTCAATTAAGTATAGTATTGTATTATCTCCGGGATCTGTCATTCCTTCAAAACGGTAAAACTTCACAACATCTAGCTCGCCTGCTTTCCATTTTTGTTTTAGCCCTTTAGACTCAATACCATCTGCCACCAGATTAAAATCTTCGGTGTACCCGTGTTTTTGTAAATCGTCTATTGCTACTGATAATGATGAATATGAATTTTTCATAATAATTGATTTAATCTTTAAAGTTAGCAGAGATATCTTTCAACTACAAATTTTTATAAATTCTTTAATAGAAAATGTGTAATTAAATGAACCGTTTACATATTGTGTTACTGCCTATTTATTAAAGGCAAAACCAAGTAAAATATTGTAACTTTAGACCAAAGAATATAATTAAGACATAAAAGAAAAAATGGCGAGAACAGAATCTAAAATGCTCCCTCTAGGAACCAAAGCCCCCGATTTTACACTTATTGATAGCGTTACCAACAAACCTGTTTCGTTAAATCATATTCAAGGTGAAAAAGGCACGGTAATTATGTTTGTATGCAATCATTGTCCCTATGTAAAACACGTGATAGACGAGCTAGTACGCGTTAGTAACGATTATAGGGTTACGGGTTTTGGGTTTGTGGCAATTAGCAGTAACGATATAGTTAAATACCCAAAAGATGCTCCGGCCGAAATGTGGCGCACTGCACGAAAACACAATTTTTCATTTCCGTATTTATTCGACGAGACCCAAAAAGTAGCAAAAGCATACGATGCCGCTTGCACGCCAGACCTTTACCTTTTTGATGATGAATTAAAACTTGTTTATCGCGGTCAATTAGACGACAGCCGCCCTGGAAACGGAATACCCGTAAATGGTCGTGATCTTCGTGAAGCAATAGACAATATTTTAAATAACAACCCGCAGCGAAAAGATCAAAAACCAAGTATGGGATGCAATATTAAGTGGAAAGAGTGAGATTGGAAATTCCTGTAATCCAAAGTTGGTTTTAAGTTTAAAAACATATGAAATATTCTTCACTTATTCTTCTGATTCTTTTAATAGCTTGTGATTCTAAAGAACAAACTGAATTACCCAAGGTAAATTCTGATTATGTGCTTTACGGCTTGATGATTGAAAAATATAGTTCCTCAACTCAATCAATTGAGGACGAAATGTATTCTGTTATAAACAAAAATGATTTGTCAAAATTAAAGAATGCAGAAAAGTATGATAGTTTGACAATTGAGTACAAACTATATTTAGAAAGTGTGTATCAGAAAATATTAGAGGACGCCACAACTGATTTAGAAATGGATTATAATCAAGACTTGTCCAATAAGTCTATCACAAATAATATGTTTTTTTCTAATGATATTATTAACGATTATGGAAATGAGTTTTTAACAAAACTAGAAGAATATAGACTTGCAATATTGCCCTTTGTTGAAAATAATCAATTGAAATATCGCATCAACCTATTATTAACTACAGATGATGCTTCGGATAGAAATGGTTATAAAATAAATTATTTAGAATATCATTTCAGAGATATACCACCGATTGCTGTAATGTTTTACATTAAATATATTCAAAATTCAATAATTAGTTTTGAAAATGAATATTTTAAAAATTTAGCATTAAAATAATAAAACCAGCAACCAAAGTAATATATGAGACATTTAAAAGGAAAAACTGTATTAATTACAGGCGGAGCATCTGGGATTGGAAAAATAATGGTTCGTTTAATGCTAGAACGCGAAGCCAAAGTAATTATATGGGATATTAGCCAAGAAAATATTGTCCAAACAATTTCAGAATTTTCTAAAAGCGAAAATCTTTTTGGTTTCAAAGTAGATGTTTCCAATTTTGAGCAAATTCAAGAAGCAACTAAAAAAGTAAAGCAGGAAATTGGCGTAGTAGATGTTTTGATAAATAATGCAGGCATAGTTGTAGGTAAATATTTCAATGACCATTCAGCTTCAGATATCGCGAAAACAATGGAAATTAACGCCATTGGGCCAATGTATGTTGCCAAGGAATTTTTAAATGATATGCTAGATCAAAATTCTGGACATATTTGCAATATAGCTTCCTCGGGCGGATTAATTTCAAACCCTAAAATGTCAGTTTACGCAGCGAGTAAATGGGCGCTTATTGGCTGGTCTGATAGTCTGCGCTTAGAAATGAAACAAAAGAATAAAGCAATAAACATTACTACAATTATGCCTTACTACATTAACACGGGCATGTTTGATGGGGTAAAATCTATGATTCCAATTCTAAAGCCGGAAGCAGCGGCACTTACAATTGTAAAAGCCATTGAGAAAAACAAAAAAATGGTTACTATTCCTGGTTATATTTATAGACTTACACGAATTGGGCAAGCAATACTTTCTATAAATACGTTCGATTGGTTTGCCGGCGAAGTTCTGGGGATTTACAAAACAATGGAACATTTTGTAGGCCGCAAAAGCTAGGTGTTTCTAAAATGAATTAAAGCAGTTGTATTACCGCTTCACTTCCATCCTTCTCGCTTCAGCAAGTTTTCAATGTGCGCATAATGGTGATTGCAATGCCAAGCGTAGATTCCTATATTTTCAGCTAGGGTTACGTATTCGTTGCCTTCGGGATGAATAAACGATTTTTGAAAATCTGCTTCTGTAAGTCCTTTCAACAAATAGACCCATTTGGCGTGCAGTGCAGTAAGTGCATTTAACGAAAGTTCAATTGGAGCATTTTTAGAATCTATTAAATCTCCCCAAGCCTTTTCATCGTATACTTTAATTAACGGAGTTTCTTCAGTCAAAGTCCATTTAAAGCGGGAATAGCTATTGTGATGACTATCGTAAAGATGGTGAATAACCTGCCGCACTGTCCAACCCTCCGGCCTATACGGAGTATTTAATTGCGCTTCGGAAAGGTCGCCCACCAAATTAATCAATCTATTCGGAAAATGTTCCAAAATAGAAAACCAAGCCTGCTGTATTTCAGTAGTAATATTTGAAGGGCAATCAAAACTGCCGATTGGGTATTTTAGTTTTTCTAAATTCATTTTGTTTTCGAGATACGTTAACCTGCCTGCCGACAGACAGGTTTGAAATTCGGGATTCGAATTCAGTAATGTTCGATTAAAAAACATATAATGTCCCTCCGGAACATTCACCCAGTCGTTATCTACTGATGACCAATATTTTGAACCGATGAGGCAGAATGCCGATAGGCATTAAATATGGGTAAAAAATAGAACCCCGTCAATTTCTAGTTCCGTAAGGACTACTTATAATTTGGGGTTTTCCAAAGTTAGTCCTTACTTTTATCGGACAATAATGATTCGAATTAACAAATCCCGACCCCCGAATTACTACTTTACATCCATCAATTCCACATCAAAAATCAAGGTAGCAGATGGTGGAATTACTCCACCAGCACCGCGCTCGCCATAAGCAAGATGTGACGGAATCACAAAACGTGCTTTATCACCCACTTGCAATAATTGAATACCTTCATCCCAACCTTCAATTACCTGTCCAACGCCCAGTTGAAAATCTATTGGCTGTTTTCTTTTATACGATGAATCAAACTCGCTTCCGTTTGTTAAAGTGCCTTTGTAATGTACCGAAACGGTTTTGCCTTTTTCCGCTTTTTCACCATTTCCTTTTTGAATTATTTTATAAAGCAAGCCGCTATCGGTTCTATCAAAACCTTCAGAAACCTTTTTAATTTCGGCTTCTTCGGCAGCTTTAATTTTTGCAACACGTGCTTCTCTTTCACCTGTAAAGCTTCTAAAAGCTTCTACGGCATTCCAATTTTTAGCTTCGTCGCCAACGCGAATAATTTCAACTTTCTGCATGGTATCGCCTTGTGCAACGTTATCAACCACATCTTGTCCTTCAACCACATTGCCAAAAACTGTGTGTTTGTTATCTAACCAAGGCGTAGCAACGTGCGTTATAAAAAACTGGCTGCCATTACTTGCAGGCCCAGAGTTTGCCATAGAAAGAACTCCCGGCGTGTCGTGGCGAAGGTCTTGGTGAAATTCATCTTCAAAATCGTAACCTGGACCGCCCGAGCCCGTTCCTTTTGGATCGCCACCTTGAATCATAAAATCTGGGATTACACGGTGAAATTTTAATCCGTCGTAATAAGGTGTCCCCTGTGGTTTTGCAGCGTTTTCCAAATTTCCTTCGGCCAAAGCCACAAAGTTTCCAACCGTTCCCGGGGTTTTGTCGTGAGTAAGTTTTATAAGAATTTCTCCTTTTTCGGTTGTTATTTTTGCATAAATTCCGTCTTGCATTGTATTCATTTTTAAAAATTGAAGTGCAAAGGTACTGAATTCTGAATTGAAAAATTGTAACAAAAACCCATTCCACTCGTCATACAAACAACCTCCCGATTATCGATCGGTACCAAAAACAATTCCGTGGAAAACATTCTCACAATAAATAATCTCACCAAAAAATTTGGCTCGCTAACTGCCGTAGATAATCTTTCCTTTTCAATTGAAAAAGGCAACGTTTACGGCATCCTCGGTCCCAACGGCAGCGGAAAAAGTACCACGCTGGGCATCGTGTTAAACGTGGTAAACAAAACCGCGGGCGACTTTAAATGGTTTGATGGCAACATTGACACCCATAACGCATTAAAGAAAGTTGGCGCCATAATAGAGCGACCTAATTTTTACCCGTATATGACGGCAGTGCAAAACCTGCAACTGGTTTGTAAAATAAAAGAGGTTTCCGAAGAAAAGATTTCTGAAAAATTAGAACTAGTAGGTTTATTAGATAGAAAAGACAGTAAATTCAGTACTTTTTCCTTGGGGATGAAACAGCGTTTGGCTATCGCTTCGGCCTTGTTAAACGACCCCGAAATATTAATTCTCGACGAACCCACCAACGGGTTGGACCCGCAGGGAATTCATCAAATTCGCGAAATAATTAAAACCATTGCATCACAAGGAACAACCATTTTACTGGCTTCGCATTTGCTCGATGAAGTAGAAAAAGTGTGTACGCACGTTGTTATTCTTCGGAAAGGCGTGAGTCTGTATTCCGGCAGTGTGGATGGAATGGTTGCCAGTCACGGTTTTTTAACGATGCAAAGTAACAATATGGATTTGCTTCAAAATGCTTTGGAAGGAAATTCGGCCTTTGGCACTATAAAACGCGAAGGTGAATATTTAATCGTTTACCTCAACCAACCCATGGATGCCTCGGAAGTAAACAAGTTGCTATTCGAAAAAGGCATTACGCTTTCGCACCTTGTAAAACGCAAAGAAAGCCTTGAAGAACAATTCCTTGAATTAACCAAACAAAACTAAGCAGCATGCTACGATTGCTAAATATAGAATTACAAAAACTGCGTTATAACCGCGCGGCCAAAGTTATTTCCATAGTATATTTTATACTCATCACTTTTATTGCACTTATTTCTTCGATAGAATTTAATTTCGGCGACTTTCATTTCCGTGTGGCGGATCAAGGAATTTTTAACTTTCCATATATCTGGCATTTCAACACTTATATGGCGGCAATTTTAAAGTTGTTTCTCGCCATTGTAATTGTTTCTATGATGAGCAACGAGTACAGTTACCGCACGCTGAAACAGAACTTAATAGACGGTTTAAGCAAAAGAGAGTTTGTGCTTTCAAAATTTTTAACTGTGCTGCTTTTCGCAGGTATTTCTACGGTATTTATTTTTTTGGTATCCTTAATTCTCGGATTAAGTTTTTCAGATTATAATGAAATAGGCATTATTTTTAGCGACTTAGAATATATTGGCGCCTATTTTATAAAATTAGTGGCGTTTTTCTCTTTTTGTCTTTTTCTGGGTGTTTTCGTGAAGCGATCTGCCTTTGCTTTGGGCTTCCTAATCGTGTGGCAAGTTATTGAGTGGTTACTTTATGGTTTGATGAAATGGCAATTGTTTAAAGACACCGAAATAGCCGATAAAATTTCGTTTTTCTTCCCACTTAATGCTATGGCAAACCTCATCAAGGAACCGTTGAGCCGTTTGGGCGCTATACAATCTGCCGCCAATCAATTGGGGGAAAATTTTAATAAAGATTACGGTGTAAGTTGGTTAAATTTGCTAATCGTATTGGTTTGGACCGCCCTTTTCATCTACTGGTCCTATGTAATTTTAAAGAAAAGAGATCTTTAAAAACCAAAGCCAAACAATGAAAATCTTAGATAAATAATTTCATCCGCTGCCAAACTCAGCGTTTCAGAATAAAAAATATGTAACTTCAAATTCAATAGCGTCATTTTTTGTCTATATTTAACAGACAATCAACTCTTAGTTTTTTTGAAGCATAATCTATTCATACTTTTTCTGTTATTTCCAGTTGTGGTTTTCTCGCAGGATATTTCGCTGTACCAACAGTTTAACGGGCATTTCGATTATACCGCTTTTGGCAATACACTAAATGTTGAAGAAAACGGCCAAGGTGGACAATGCTTTATTCTTACCAGTAGCAGCGCCGATTTTCAACTGCAACCCAACCAAGAAGTGCGTGCCGCATATCTATATTGGGCGGGTTCGGGTCCAGGCGATTTCAATGTAACTTTTAATCAAATTTCAATAACGGCAGAACGTATTTTTAATGTTACCTACAATAGTGGTGGCAACGATTACATATATTTTTCAGCTTTTGCCGATGTTACGGAACAAGTAAAAACCACAGGGAACGGTACTTATACACTTTCAGATTTAGATCTCACACTCGTAATTCCAGCCTATTGCAGTCCGCCGGGTTCCGGAACTAATTTTGGCGGCTGGGCGGTGACGGTGGTTTTTGAAGATACCTCGCTTCCCAACAACCAAGTAAATGTTTTTGACGGCTTGGAAAGCGTTTCCCGCAACAACCAAACCTTAGATATTACATTGGACAACCTGATGGTTTTAGACACCCAAGGCGCAAAAATTGGTTTTCTCGCGTGGGAAGGCGATAGTCAAATTGCAGTGAACGAAACGCTTCGCATTAACGGAAATATTCTTAGCAACCCCCCGCTAAATCCCGCAGATAATGCTTTTAATGGCACCAACAGTTTCACGGGCAGCGATGTGCTTTACAATATGGATATTGATGTGTATCCTATTTCAAACTATATTAATCCGGGCGATACTTCGGCGACTATTCAACTTACCAGCGGACAAGATTTTGTGATGGTAAACAACATTATCACCGTGCTAAACACCGAACTTCCCGACGCCACTATTTCCTTAGATAATATAATTGGCGGCACCGAATGTGGCAATCGGGAGCTTACAATAGAGTACACCGTTTACAACCTCAATAGCACCGATGTTTTACCGGCCGGAACACCAATTGCGTTTTACGCAGATGATCTATTAATTGCCCAAACTGAAACTGCAGCAAACATCCCGATTGACGGTGAAGAAAGTGGTACAATTACATTTACTATTCCAAATAATATTGAAGCAGATTTTATTCTGAAAGCTGTAGTTGACGACATTGGTGATGGCACCGGAATTGTCGATGAAATAAACGAAGACAATAACGAAGACGAGGCTCCCATTCATTTACTCGAAAACCCAATAATTACAGGAATTCACAATTTGCAAACCTGCGATGTAATAGGTGAAGAATATTTCAATTTAACCGAAGTTACCTCAGAAATAGACCCAATTTACGATTTAAGTTTTCACCTTTCGGAAGCAGATGCATTAAACAATGCAAACCCAATCCCCAACCCAGAAAATTTTCAGAATACCGAAAATCCGCAAACTATTTATATCCGTGTTTCAAATCCCGACTGTTTTTTAATCGCCAGTTTTACGGTAGAAGTTATTCCGTGCCCCCTGCCCGATGCTACTATTGAAATTTCGGAAATATCTGCCTGTCGTGGCAGAGCTTTGCTGCTGCCATTCACCGTTTATAACCTGGAAGCGACGGGGCCACTACCTGCAAATACATCCATTGCGTTTTATTTAGACGATCTGCTTCTGGGGCTATCGCAAACGCAACAATCCATTCCAATTGGCGGTAGTGAAAATGGTGAAGTAGCACTAATCCTTCCCGATAGTTTGCCCAATACTTTTTCAATCACCGCCGTAGTGGACGACGATGGAAATGGCAACGGCACCGTCGAAGAATTGCGCGAAGACAACAATACTTTCACACAAATTATAAGTTTTGAAAGCATCCCTCCCATCCCCAATTTACCAGATTTACTCGAGTGCGATACGGGTTTTGATACGGCAATTTTCGACTTAACTGTGCAAAACGATTTAATACGAACGACACCGGAAGATGATGTTCAATACTACACGACTTTAGAAGACGCATTACAAAACACCAACCCCATTAGCAACCCATCGGAATACCAAAACGACACCGACCCACAGACTATTTACGTACGATTGGAAAATGATATTTGTTTTGCCACAGCATCGTTTTTATTGACTACCGAAAATTGCGCGCCTTTTATTCCGCAAGGGTTTTCACCCAATGGTGATGGTATTAATGACGAATTTGAAATTAGCAATCTCCTCAACATTTACGAAAACTTTGAATTAAATATCTACTCCCGTGAGGGCAACCTAATTCACACCGCCCACAACACCGATGGTTTCTGGGATGGTGTAGCTACAAAAGGTTTTTTAGTTACAGGCAAGCGTGTTCCCGTAGGTACATATTATTACGTTTTAGTTTTAAACGACCCAAAATACCCTAAAGCATTTATCGGGTGGGTGTATGTGAATTATTGATTTTAATTGGTATTATGAAAAACAAATGTTGATATATTAATATATGCTGTACCTAACGGCACAGAGTTCTGAATGTAACCAATTTGGCTACCAAGATTTCGTACCGAATGGGACATTAAATTTGTTCCGTTAGAAAAAACATATCGGTAACATCAGAATTATAAATTCGGTTATGTCCCGTTAGGAACAACATATCGGTAACAACAAAAACACAAATTCAAAAATGTCCCATAAGAAACAATATACCGGTAACAACAATAACGCAAATTTCGAATATGTCCCGTTAGAGACAGCATACTGGTAGCAACGAAAACGTAAAGTTAAATATATCCCATTAGGGACAAAATATCGGTAACAACGAGAGCGCAGATTTCGAATATGTCCCGTGAGGGACGGCATACTGGTAGCAACGAAAACATAAAGTTAAAC
>NZ_JAIRBA010000197.1 GCF_022008365.1 Aequorivita vitellina | reverse complement strand
TATTGTGTTTTTCAATTTCTGTAATGAAGTTTTTAGTCGCTTTATTATTATGCGAACGGCTGCCAATGATTTTTACTTTGGAAGTCGGTTTGCTAGGGTGGATATCTTTGGCACCTTTAAAAATATTTTCAATTGTTGTATCTACTGAAGTAAGGGTTATCTTTTTTGAAGATTTGCCATCGGCAGCGGTAAAATATAACTCCTTTGAAACGGGAATATAGATAACGCCTAAAACGGGATTGCCATTTTCAATTAAGGCTATGTTTACGGTGAACTCGCCGTTGCGCTTTACAAATTCCTT
>NZ_JAIRBA010000196.1 GCF_022008365.1 Aequorivita vitellina | reverse complement strand
ACTTGTGCAGATGTAGGTCCGAACACGATTACCTTAACCGTAACCGATGTAAACGGAAACGTTTCTACTTGTACAACAGTTGTAACCGTTGAAGACAATGTTGCACCAGTAGCAAATTGCGCCGCACCGTTTACGATTCAATTGGATGCAACCGGAAACGCAAGCATCACCGTTGGTGATATTGACGCTGGAAGCACTGATGCCTGCGGTATCGCAACCACGACAATTGACAAATCAACATTCACCTGTGCAGATGTAGGTCCGAATACGATTACCTTAACAGTAACCGATGTAAATGGAAATGT
>NZ_JAIRBA010000195.1 GCF_022008365.1 Aequorivita vitellina | reverse complement strand
ATTGTAGATGAAGTAACTACCCAAAACACACTACCCGTTGCACCGCCATCTGTAACTGAAAGTTCAACCCAGTAAGTTGTAGGCGATCCTGCCTGGCCCATAAAGGTAAATGGGGTTACAGTCATTTCAACTTCGTTTACATCAAAACCAAAGTTGTTACCAATAACCGTTTGGTTATCGATAGTTACAGAAGCTTCAGACCCAATAAGAGCACCTGGAAGTCCAGCAGCATCGTCGTAATAGTTAACATCTACGTTTGTAATTCCACCGTTGGCAAAAATACTTGCGGTAATGTTTTCTAAAGTGAA
>NZ_JAIRBA010000194.1 GCF_022008365.1 Aequorivita vitellina | reverse complement strand
TTCACTTTAGAAAACATTACCGCAAGTATTTTTGCCAACGGTGGAATTACAAACGTAGATGTTAACTATTACGACGATGCTGCTGGACTTCCAGGCGCTCTTATTGGGTCTGAAGCTTCTGTAACTATCGATAACCAAACGGTTATTGGTAACAACTTTGGTTTTGATGTAAATGAAGTTGAAATGACTGTAACCCCATTTACCTTTATGGGACAGGCAGGATCGCCTACAACTTACTGGGTTGAACTTTCAGTTACAGATGGCGGTGCAACGGGTAGTGTGTTTTGGGTAGTTACTTCATCTACAAT
>NZ_JAIRBA010000193.1 GCF_022008365.1 Aequorivita vitellina | reverse complement strand
ACTTGAGCTGGTGAGCCAAATTTGGGTACAAAGGCAATGGGGATAGGGATTGGCGAGGCACTTCGACTGCGCTCAGTGTGACATTGGATGGAGATATGTTGATTGGATTGACACGTTGCACTAGAGGGGATGGGTTAACCACAAAGAACGCTAAGGAGGCACGAAGGGCACAAAGGGAATGGGATTGGGGATTGGGATGGGGATTGGGCTGGACGAGCACTTCGACTGCGCTATTAGTTTAGCATCGTATATTTATAGAAGTTTAATCTTATTAAATTTCTGAAAAACCAGAAGGAAAAGGTGAACTATTT
>NZ_JAIRBA010000192.1 GCF_022008365.1 Aequorivita vitellina | reverse complement strand
GGGGGTACAATTATATTGTAGTCGCACAGTACAATAGGGTCTGGCGTTACAGGGTTTGGATTGCTGATTACCTTTATGGTAAGGGTCGTAAAGGAAACACAAGCGCTGTTGCTATCTTCCACGCGTACGTAAAGTACTTGTGGGTTTATCGGGTTGCCGTTAGGGTCCACATTTACATAAGCGGTATCGGGATCGATACGGTTGGTGTTGTCCTGTGCGTCCTGCTCTGTTAAAAAGTAGGTTACGCCTTGGGTAAGCACGCCGTTGGTTATTTCAGCGTTCTTCTGGGTTAGGTCAAAAGTGGTCATCCC
>NZ_JAIRBA010000191.1 GCF_022008365.1 Aequorivita vitellina | reverse complement strand
GGGGGTACAATTATATTGTAGTCGCACAGTACAATAGGGTCTGGCGTTACAGGGTTTGGATTGCTGATTACCTTTATGGTAAGGGTCGTAAAGGATACACAAGCGCTGTTGCTATCTTCCACGCGTACGTAAAGTACTTGTGGGTTTATCGGGTTGCCGTTAGGGTTCACATTTACATAAGCGGTATCGGGATCGATACGGTTGGTGTTGTCCTGCGCGTCCTGCTCTGTTAAAAAGTAGGTTACGCCTTGGGTAAGCACGCCGTTGGTTATTTCAGCGTTCTTCTGGGTTAGGTCAAAAGTGGTCATCCC
>NZ_JAIRBA010000190.1 GCF_022008365.1 Aequorivita vitellina | reverse complement strand
TTACTTTGTTTTGACACTGCAAATATAAAACGCATTGCAAGTTTAGTTTGTAGTTGAAACTGTAAGTGTGTGTAGTTAAATAACTACAAGGGAAATGATTTAAGCTTTTTGCTTATTTAAAAAAGGATCCCCAAGATTGCAGCAACTGCAGCCAAGGAGATCCCTAATTTTCTTATATAAAGTTTGTTCGTATTATAGTGCGGTAGCAGTATAAGTTACCGTTTGGGTATAAGTACCAGCTGGTTTTCCTAAGATATCAGAAGATGAAGATTTAGCTGCAGGAATTAAATAATCTAGTTCTAAAACCACTGC
>NZ_JAIRBA010000018.1 GCF_022008365.1 Aequorivita vitellina | reverse complement strand
TTTGTTAATAAATAATCTCAGTAACAATCAAGACGCTACTTCCCCCCACTTTGAAGGGGGGCAGGGGGGGGATGTTTGGAAAGTTGAAATTGAAGACCAAAGGCTTTACCCCTTCCGACCGCCAGATTATAATAGCAACTATAATTAAAATTGTAACCGGCGGCCACCTTCCCCTGAATTAACCTTCTTTCTTTTAAATTAAAATATTTAGAAGGGGAAGGAGGATGTGGTGATGGGGTGAGAATGACGTAGGACGGTAAGACGTAGGACGCTTTAGATTTGAGATGTGAGACGTGAGATTTGAGATTTGAGATGGGTGAGCCAAATTTGGGTATAAAGATAATGAGGATTGGGCTGGGCGAGGCACTTCGACTGCGCTCAGTGTGACATATTTGGAGATTTGAGATGTGAGATGTGAGATGTGAGATTTGAATCTAGAAGCTAGAGTCTAGAGGCTAGACTCAAATGAAAAACAAATGTTTTAAACATATTCCTCTTGGCTATATGTGCCGTAGGCACGAAATATTGGTAGAAGCATTGTTGTGATAGGAATTTTTGTCCCGTAGGGACTGCATATGAATGGGGTGGAGTTTTGAGTTGAGGAGTTTAGAGGGGAGAATCTAGAGGCTAGAAGTTAGAGACTTGATATTTGAGATAAGGTGAGCCAAATTTGGGCATTTTGACTGCGCTCACATAGGGATGGGGATTTGTTGATTGGATTGACACGCGTTGCAATCGAGCACTAGCGGTGGAAATTGGGGATTTCAGGTATAATCCTTGTTTTTTCAAGGATAATCATTGATTTTTCAGGGATAATCATTGATTTTTCAGGGATAATCCTTGTTTTTTCAGTGACTTTCGACCCCCCTTTCTCATTTACACTTATTAATTTTATCGCTATAAATATAAATCACTTCTAGCTCGCGTTGAGAACTTGTGTATGCAACAGCAGATTTAATTTTTACGGTTACAATGGACAGCGAAGTACAAAACATATATGTTTAGTATTAGATAAAGTATTTTATTGAATGGAAAAATTGGGGTGATATGCCTTAAAGTTGAGGCATTTTTCGTCATTTAGAAATTGAGATGTTTTTTATTTTTCTCCGTAGCAATTTGCATACGAATTTTTATTGAAATAAAAGTACGGTTTTTCCATACTTATTGTATGGCAGAATGGATGGGGTTTTTAAAAGATGGGATTTATCTTTATAGAAAATATTTTTGATGCAGCATTGGCAATTGTTGCAAATGCGTGGCAGCAGGGTTAAAAGAGACAGGTTGCTTCGGGCGCTCCTATCATCGCTTCCTCGCAATGACCCTTCGGCTCCGCTCAGGACGGGCTACTCCCCTGACATTTGGGGATTGGTTAATTCGTTAATTCGGGATTTGTTAATTCGGGATTGGTTAATTTGTTGATTCGGGATTCGTTAATTCGGGATTTGTTGATTCGTTAATTCGTTGATTGGTTGATTGGTGAGTTGTTTGTTGGGGAATTGGGGAATTGGTTCACTCGGAATTTGTTGATTCGGGATTGGTTAATTCGTTAATTCGTTGATTCGTTGATTGGTTGATTTGTTGATTGGTTGATTAGTCAATTGGTTGATTGGTGAGTTGTTTGTTGGGGAATTGGTTCACTCGGGATTTGTTGATTCGGGGGTGTGCTTGCGCAAGGGAATTAAAAGTTAAGACTAGTGAAGAAACAGTAAAAATGGAGAGTGAAGTACGAAACATATGGTTAGTATCAGACATGGCATTTTATATGGATGCCTATAGAACGGCTTTTGAGAAAATTGAGGAATCCTGGATGTATTGTAGTTTTGAAATTACGGAGCATAATTCAGCGGATGCAGCAATGAGTTGTATGGAATCTTTGGACTCTAACTCTTCTATTGATATTTTATTTTTACAGATAAGTAATGGCATTGGAATTAAGCCTACTAAGGACGATGGTAGCGTTTTTGGATGCACTTTTAGGAATCGATTTTCTGAGAGTACCATAATACTTGGCACCAACTTTTCGCAAAATTACAATATCTGGAATTTGATACGACAGATAAAACCACAGGCATTGATTTCTGAAGATTCAAACACGCCTTCTGAGTTGCCTTCCCAAATAACACAGGCACTTAAAAATCCTCCTTATATGTGCGATACGTTTAAACAGGCTATTATGACGCATTTGCAACGGGAAGTTGACTTAGACAGACTTGAGTTAAGCATGTTGTACGAACTCTCCAAAGGCATCCGTATGGCTGAACTTCCTAATATTCTGAATATGTCTATTAGCACACTAGAGAAGCGGAAAAAACGGCTAAAAGTTCAGTTTGATGTAGTTGACGGCGATGATTGGGCCTTGATTCAGAAGGCAAGAGAAAGTGGATCGCTTTAAATTCTTACGCTTCTTCCCTCAAAATTTTCTTTAATTTCCATAAATAATACGCGGAGAACTTTAGTGGCAACAGTTTTGTAAACCTCTAATTTTATGAATGTTAAAACAACATTTATTTAAAATTATGAGATTCGCATTACACTATAAAGAAATAGGAAGGAAGTACATAGTAGATGTAGTTTCACTGTTGTTCGTACTCTTGTTTATTTACGCAGCTGTTAGCAAATTATTAGACTTTGAAACTTTTACTGTGCAATTAGCCCAGTCTCCCCTACTTAGTGCCTATGCTGGTTTTATAGCTTATTTAGTACCCACTGCCGAAATAGGGATTGCCATTTTATTGATGGTAGGGCGTTATAGAACGCTTGGGCTTTATGCTTCCTATTTATTAATGGTAATGTTTACTACCTATATTTTTATCATTCTTAATTTCTCCGACTTTATCCCTTGCTCTTGCGGCGGGGTTTTAGAGAAATTGAGTTGGACACAGCACTTCATTTTTAATATTGTTTTCATATTATTGGCCGGGGTGGCGGTCTTTTTATTCTTGCAGAAAAAACCCAAAAAGACCTTCCTGATACTTGCCACCCTTGCCTTTTTTGGTATTGGCATTGTGACTTTGTTGTTTGCTTTTTCGGAGAAGGAGATGCACAGGAATAATGCGTTTGTACGTAGGTATATACCGCATCCTACATCAGTTCTAGAAATGTATGACCTTAAATATAATTCTTGGTATATGGCTGGGATTAATTCTGGAAATGTCTATTTGGGAAACGTAACAGCACCTCTAAAAGTATTGATACTCGATACGCTTTTAAGACAAGCCGATACTATAGAAATACAATTGGATAATATGCATTTACCCTATAAATCGGTAACAATTGCAATAGGGAATACTGATTTCTTTGTCAGCGATGGAACAGTGCCCATAATATTGCACGGTTCAAAAACTGATTGGAGGGCGAATACCTTTTATAAAAATCTATATTTTACAGCAGCCACTCCCATGGATTCCTTAAGATTAAGTATCCGTCTGGCGAATGCCCGAACCTTAAAAAACAGCATCGCAGTTATCAAAAATGCGGATGCTGTAGAAAACAATACTATATCTGGATATGAACTACCCGCACTTGTCGATGGAATATTTGAATCTGATGGTCTACTGTTATGGAATGAACAACTTCAAAAGATAGTATATACCTATTTCTACAGCAATCGCTACTATATAATTGCGCCTTCTTTAGAAACGGTTGAGCAACATACCATAGATACGGTAACTACCCCCGCATTGGAAATACTTAGTTCGAAAAACCTGGGGCGGGACAAGCTTAAGGGAAATGCGACAATTATTAATCAGTATGCAGCTACCTATGGGGATTATCTCTATATAAAATCTAAAAGACTTGGTAAAAATGAACCTAAGGATATGCTTGAGGAAGCTTCAATAATTGATGTTTACAACATTACCACAGATGAATATATGTTCAGTTTTTATTTATATCATCAAGGTGATAAAAAGCTAACGACCTTTTATGTAGTAAAAAACACATTATATGCAATAATGGAGGACCGACTTGTAAAATATCATTTAGACAATAAATTTTTTAATCCCATCTGATCAGTGGCAGGGGTAAGGCTGAAAACCTGTAAAACAGAGTAAGCCATCATTTAAATTTAAATATTATGCAAAATAAAAAATTCAAATTTTTTGTACCTGTGAGTGTATGTATGTTGGCAGTTGCTGCTGCTTTTGCCTTCAACACTCCTAAAAATGAAAATGTAGTTTTAGAAACAGGCTATATTTTTAAATCTGGCGTGTGTCAGGTAGAGGGCCAATGTACTAATATTGGCACTGCTATTTGCACCCATAACGGGATGGATGTCTTTAAATTATCGGGCAACTCTTGTGTTCAGCCACTACGTGGAACTTGGCAGCCATAGGTAGCCAAGAGTGGAAGGGCTCTCAACTGGGAGCCCTTTTATTTTAAGGATTGGTCAAACCAAGATTTTATTCTTACCGAAAGGTCATAGCGGTTTTCCTTTTTCATCAAGGAATGGATTTCATCTGGATAGAGTAAAAAAGAAACCTTCTTCTTCAATCGCCTTAGGGCCAGATAGAACTCCACACTTTGGGTATAAGGAATAACAACGTCATTTTTTCCAGTCCATAACAATACTGGACAATTTACCTTGTTTGCCTGATGGAGTGGAGAATTAGCCAAATAGGCTTCCTTATTTTCAAAATAAGAAAATCCCATTCGCCATTGCTGGTTTTCAAATCGCCAATTATCGGGTTTGTAATTTTCCTTATTTACTGAGAAATAATAACTAGTTAAATCGGTAACGGGAGAGCCTATTACCGCGGCACTGAATAAATCTGTTTGGGTGATAATAAAGGCAGCTTCATATCCTCCAAAGGAATGACCATTAAGACCAATCTTATTCCTATCCACTAAATGTCTATCCAAAACCTCTTCAACTGCATCAGTTACGCAATTAACTGCAGACATCCCTGGGGCACCCTGAGTGTAAAGAATATCTGGTTCTAATACAAAATAACCGCTCGCAGTATAAACCCGCCAATTAAATCCTATATCTTCATAATAGGTTGGGTTACGATAATCGGCAAAATTTTGGGATAGTTTCTCATAAATATGTACAATCATTGGGTATTCAAGTCCCTCCTTATAGTCGTCGGGATAATGAAGCACAGCACTTAATTCCTGTTCAGCACTGTTATGGAAGGTAATACGTTCTGTTCTGCCTACTAGATATTCCCAATGTTGTGGGTTTGATTGATAAATTATGATAGGCGTGGATAGTGAATTATTCCAATAAAACAATGCAGGAGGATGGTCTGCTGATTGTGTTTTATAAACTACAGCATTTACGCTACTTGCCTTGGCCAAGTCACCTATCTTTCCGCTTTGAACACTCAACATTTGCCTGTTATTGTTTAAATCTGTTTTGTAATATGCATAAGGAATGTCATGCTTACTAGCTAAAACAAGCAGGGGTTCTTTTTCTATGTTGTAACTGAGATTTTCAAGGAGGCTTTTATGGGCGTGTGCACTATTGGTGTTATAGGTATCAATACGATAGCTTATATTCTCTTCCCTTCCTTTTGTTAAGCGTTCCGCTACAGATCCATCAGATGAAATTGCCCAAATATCAAATTCATCATATATGAGAACTTTTTTATCTCCATCTGTCCACCCTAGTTTGCCATAAGGCCCTTGGTTTGTGGAATGGTCATAATTTTCAGAATAAAAATTGGCATTTATGGCTTCAGTGATATTTATACAAGTCCGATTTTCAAAATCATAGACCCACCAATTTTTATCCCTTAAATAGCTTAGATAGTTTCCAGAGGGTGACAGCTGTATAAAATCTAGGGAACAGTCCTGTTTTTTTTCAATGAGATTTCTTTCCCCTGTTTCCAAATCTACCGCGTATAAATCGGCTATAGTTTGGTCACTGTATTCGGGTTCATATTGGGTTTGGTTATAGACAATGGCATATTTCTGATTGGAAGTTATTTCAGCCTGTGGGGTGGTTTCATTTGCAATTTGTAATATCTTATTTTGTTTTGGCCACCACATCGTTTTCCACCACTGGTTTTCCCATTCCCAAGTATTTTGAACTCGCGGATATAACCAGCTATCAGTTCCTTTCCATTCTTGCACATTGGGGCCTTGATCTGAGGAAATTCCTGAAATGGGTGAAGTATTAAAAATAAGACTCTGACCATCCTTTGAATAGTAAAATAGATTTGATAGCAACTTGAGACCAGCCAACTTTTCATTTCGTAAAGGATTTAAAATATTAATTGACTCCGTATTTAATTCACAGCTAATAATATTTTCCGTTTGAACTTTGGTAATACTATTTATGGATTTGTCCATAAAGGCTACCGCAGTACCTTGAGGATTCCATATTAAATTATAATAAAAATGATTTCCCAGTTTAGCATTATGAGTATATTCAATATTACCCCCATTGCTGATCACAATTTTTGATGAAAGGGAGGTATTAATTGCGTATGCCAATTGGGTATCCTTTGGGCCAAGGCTAAAATCTGTAATTCCAGTAAGTGTTTTTACTTTATTCTGCTGGGGATATACGAGGGTGAGCGTTTTTTTCTTGTCTTTTGTGTTTTTTATACAAACTATCATTTTTCCATAAGGAGAAATTTTATAATAATTTGCCTTTCCTGCCCATAAAATGTTTCCATTATTTAAATCCATTATACCCACTCCCCTATTTTTCTGTGTAAATACGAACCAACGGGTATTGGAGCCATGAATAAAAGCACCGTCAGCTCCACCGGCTATTTTATAATTGATCTTAGTTTTAGGATTTACTACTACTAGGGTATCTTTGAGTACTGTATAATCTATGGGATAAGTGACCCATTTGCCATCATCGGAGATTTTGGGGCTCCATACATTCGACCAACGGTTAAAATCACTTTCCTGAAGCAATTTCTTAGGGAAATCCTGCCCCCATAGGGAGCAGGACATTATCCCAAGCATGCAAACAAGCAAGTGAAATTGGCTAATTCTCAAACTGCCTTTTCTAAAATTTATAGATTTCATTAGTAACCGGGATTTTGGGGTTGAAGGTTAGGGTTTAAGCGCAGTTCTTGCTGAGGGAGCGGAAATAAGAGGTCTGTGATTCGCCAATTAGGTTTTAAAGGTTGTAAAACTTCTGCAGCGTTGCCTGTTCGTTTTAAATCAAACCATCTATGGCCTTGTTCCGTAAATAGCTCGTGGCGACGTTCCTCAAGGATGGCGGTAATCAATTCCGTTTCCGTGGAGGCGGTGCTATCTTCCAAGTCAGCACGATGCCTTATTTTATTCAGGTCTGATTGTGCGCCACCAATATCACCCAGATGCACACGAGCCTCGGCGCGTATTAGAAACACTTCAGCCAGTCGCATCAAGACCGAGAATTCCTCGGGGCCATCACCAGCGATTCTTGTTTTGTACTTATAGGGGTAATACCAATTTTGCGTACCATCTGTTACAACTCCAATCCATTGAGATAGTCTTGCATCGTTCGGTTCAAAACTTTCAATTAATTCAGGTTGGAGCGCTGCTAAAGGTGGTGGGGCTGTTTCAAAAATAAAGGTGAAGGCTTCAGAGGTTGTTAAACTGGTGATTGGTGGTAACTGCCAAATTATACCAGGACCAGTACTTACAAAGACCTGACTGAGATCGTCCGTAAAAGTATGGGGGGAATCTTCCAAAACAGTTGTCGCCGCATCCAATGACTTCTGCCACTGCTCCCGATATAAGTAAATGCGGGCGAGAAGCGCATTGGCGGCGGCTTTTGTAGCGTAGATGTATTGTCCTGATTGATCAGTATTGGGCAACAATTCATTCGCTTGCTCTAGATCGGCTATTATTGCGGTGTATACTTCTTCTTGGGGTTGTCTTTTAACACTGGCATTTACTAAATAGTCTGTAGTATTAATAAAAGGTATATCTCCATATAAGTTCAGAAGATAAAAATGGAGGTAAGCTCTCAGAAAAAGTGCTTCGCCTTCTAGTGGAGCTTTCTCTTCACCTGTAATGGGAGCGGTTGCCAACCCTTCAAGAACAGAATTGCACTGATAAATTGCTTGATAGCCCCCAGACCAGAAACCTTCCGTAAGGGAACTATTGGATTGAATATTATGTTTATAAAACGCTTCGATGGAGCTACCCCCTTCCCCATAATACTTCATTTCGTCAGCATACAGCCCTATCAAAAGGTTTAGGCCTTCACTAGTACCTGTTAAGGGAGGGGTATCCCTTATATCAGCATATATTTTGGCCAAGGCGGCACGGGCGGTTGCAACATTCTGGAACACACTGATGCCTGTAAGTTGGGAATTTGGCAAGCCTACTTCCAGATCTTTTTCACACCCAATAAATGAAAGGGCGGTTATTGAAACAATTGCCAAATAGGCAAGGCGATTTAAAAAATTTAAAATTGTTTTCATATTAATGGATTAAAAAGTTAATTGAAATCCGCCGCCGAGCCAGCGGAGCGGAGGCGTAAAGCCACTAAATTGTTCAGGGTCTCCGCCTTTAAAATTGGTAAAGGTGATGAGGTTTTGGCCTTGAAGGAATACTTTACCGGTCAGTTTTCCCAAAGGCAAGCTATAGCTTATGGCTGCATTTTTAAGCCTTATATAAGAAGCGTCGCTGATTGCAGCATCGCTTTGTATAAAATTGTAAAAGGCTGTAGTTGCCACTACATTATTGCCAGAGGTATATAGCTGTGTTTCGGAATTATCACCAGGAGTTTGCCAATGGTCCAAGACTGCAATTGGCTGGTTGACCATGATTCCCGCAGGGCTGGCTGTGTACCAATAGTTATAGTTTTTTTGTTTGGTAAACTGAAAGAATAGGCTGAGATCCCAATTATGGTATTTGAAGCTATTCGAGAGCCCTCCATAAAATTTTGGGGCAGTGTCCACCGTATATTGTTGGTCATTTGGAATGCTTATGTTTCCATCCCCATCATAGTCTTCAAATTGGTAGATACCTGTTTCGGGGTCTATGCCTGTATAATGAAATACTTTTTTGATTGTAATGGGTTGGCCAATTACATATTGGTTGGCATAAGTGCTTGCTTCCAATCCTGGAAAGGCCACCAATTCATTTTTAGGTAGGGTAAGGTTTATGTGGGTCGTCCAACTGAAATTGTCGGTTTTAAAATTTTCAGTTTGAAGGCTAAGCTCCCAGCCACGATTTTCCACAATGGCCCCCAGATTTGCCTGAACCGTTGGAAAACCTGTGGTCCATGGCAAGGGTACGCCCACCAATTGATTGCCAGAACGGTTTTTATACCACTCCGCGGTCATTGAAATTCTATTGTCCCACAATCCAAGTTCAAGAGCCACTGTCCCTTTTTTGTTTATTTCCCATCCAAAGTTGGGATTGTACAGTTGCGTAGGGCCAATGCCTATAGTGCCGCCGTAAGGTGTGCCACTTACCGTATAAGTATCCAGATACCCATAATCACCAATTTGATCATTACCCGTAGTACCATAGCTGCCACGCAGTTTACCCAAACTTAGCCAATGACTATTTTTAAGGAAAGATTCTTCACTGAAAACATATGCCGCACCGATGGCTCCAAAATTGGAGAATTTCTTTCCGGGGCCAAAACGACTGCTCCCGTCCCTCCGACCCGTGAGGTTTAAGATATATTTATTTTGAAAATTGTAATTTAAACGACCATATAGGGCTTCGTATTTATATTTGGCTTCTAGATCCCGATCTATCTGTATAAAGGAAGCCGCAGCTAAATCGTAGATAAGGTCATTGCTTGCAAAGCCTTGTCCGAAATAGGAAAGTACTGCGTCCGTTCTTTGTTGGAAAGAGGCACCCGCCAAGGCAGTAAGCTGCCCTCCTAAAAGTTTTATACTCCATTCAACTTGCGGTTCCATTATCCAAGAGGTGCGATCTCCCTTGTTTACGAAAATAGTTGAATAATCAGGTCCCAAGCCGTAATCTGGATTGTAAACAGTATTGGGATTGGTGCGGGATTCATCGAGATTGCTGTTTTCATAACCACTGTTCAAACGTATGCCTAGGGAGGGAATAATTTGATAGTGTAGGGCAAGATTTGACAATAAGGTTTTTCTATGCTGTAGATAGTCTGCCTCAAGTATGCTTAACGGATTTGTAAAAGTTCCATCTTCCCAGTTGAGGTCACCGTTTTCATCATAAATGGCTGGGGCGTTGGGAGCTAGTGTAAGTGCTCTAAAAGTTAGGTCTCTTGCCGGAAGGGTGTTGTTTTCAATACCGTAATGTGCAGTGAATTTCACAGTGAATTTATCAGCCTTATCTCGATGATTGATTGCACTGTGCACAGAGGCTCTATTAAAATGGGAGTCACCCGGAAAGACAGTTGTTTCTGTGGTATATTGAGTACTTAGCAGAAAGCGAGTCTGTTCCCCACCACCAGAAACATCCGCATTAATTGTGTTGCGATAGGCCGTTTCGCCAATAAGTTCCTTTTGCCAATTGGTATATCTATTTTTATCCCAAGTACCATTTACATCGTATTCATAATCGGGGTATTCCGTAATCCCGTCATTGGCGAAAGCTTCCTCTCGCATCCGAATATACTGTAGGGTATTGAGTTGTTCCTGAAACCTTGTTACATGTCCCAAGGAGGATTGAAATTTGAAATTATAGCGGGTTTTTCCTGACTTGCCCTCCTTGGTAGTTATAAGCACCACGCCATTTGCACCTCGGGAACCGTATATGGCAGTAGCATCCGCATCCTTTAATATTTCAATACTCTCAATTTCTGAAGGGGAGATATTGTTTAATGGACTGACGTTGCCATCTGGTAGTAAAGGATTTGAAGCATAGCCGTTGCTGAGGGATTGGGAATCGTACGGAATGCCATCAATTACAAACAATGGTTCATTGCCTGCGGTGATACTATTTTGTCCTCGGATACGTACTTGCACACCACCGCCAGGTAAGCCTGTGGTTGGCGTGATAACAAGCCCTGGCGTTCGCCCTTGTAGCGCTTCCAAAGGATTATTGACAGGTTGGCTTTCAATTTCTTCAGCAGTAACCCGAGCGATACTCCCCGTCTTTTCCTTATCGGAAACCTTATAGTACCCCGCATTAATAATTACTTGGTCTAGTGCTGTGGCATCAGATTGCATAAAGACATTTATACTATTGTTACTGCTTACTGCAATTTCAACAGGCTTATACCCCAAATAAGTAAACACCAGCGTATCGTTTAAGGACGCATTAACGGAATACCTTCCGTCCAGATCACTAGTGCTACCGCGGGCGGTATTTTTTACCAGGACGTTAACGCCACTAAGTGGGCCATTGGCATCGGTAATGGTACCACTAATTTTTTTTAGTGGTAGGTTCTGTGATAAAATTGGGGGGCTAAAGTTTAAGAAGAGGGCAAAAATACCTGCAAGCGCAAGCCCATGCCTGTAATTATTTTTCATAATTTTGCATCAGTTAAGTGTTATACATTTATTTAACTACTGGCCTGCTCGGATGTCGTCGAAAACTGGGAGCGGGTCATTTTTTTGTAATGAGATGTGAGATGTGAGATATGAGACGTGAGACGATCTACTCAATACTAACTATTCATTACCATAGTTGCGACGCTTCTTAGATGAAACTGATGCTTTGAAGGAAAGTTGAGGGAAGAAATAGCGACCAAGCCCAATACAAAAGGGCGCGGGACTCAACTTATCAACTTGAGGTACTGGTATACCTTGGAACGATAAGAGAGGCCGCACGCCCGGGTCGTGAGCCAATCAGCTTATCATCTCGTTCCTTTAAATTACCAGTTTTCAAGTTGAGATTCAAAGCGAAAGCTTCTAATGTTTTGCTTATAGAAGAATCGCAAAAATAATTAATTCAACCAAATATAAATAAAATTATTTGTAATGCAAGTGCATTACAATAAAAAATTTGGAAATGTCCAAATTGCTATATGGCAAAATTGAGAGAAGAGGACGAAAAATTAAAAAAGAAAATAAAACAACGTTTGTTTCTACTTCGGGAAAAACTTGGTGATTCTAAAAGCGATGTTTCCAAAAACATTGATGTTGATAGACAAAACTTTCAACCTTGGGAAAATCTTAAATCCGATAGAGGAATTACTATATATTCCTTAAATAGGATTTGTAAAGCATTGGGGATTACATTAAAAGAATTTTTTGATGATGAGCTTTTTCGATAAAAAATTACACTTCATTTTTTATTTAAATCTTTAAGAATCCAATACATATCTAAAAATTTTACTTCATCAAAGGCAACTACGTTTGCTATTTTATTATTGGCAATAGTATATTCCACTTCGACAAAAAACTTAAACAATCCATATAACACATAACGCTTTACTCTCTCTAAGTAATAATTAATATACCTTGAGTAAACACCAGGTCATATTTGTCGTGGGCTAATAGGTCAATTAAATTTTCTTAACTTTAAATATTATGGAGAAAGAATTTATATCTGCATTACACTTAACCTTTGAAAATGCGAAAAGCCTATTTGAAGAAGCAGAAATATTACATAATAATTTAAAAAGCACCAGAGCCTACACTCTTTATCATTTTTGCTTTGAAGAATGTGGAAGGTTTTTTTTAATATATAATGTTTTTATGGAGTATGTGAATGAAGAAATTCCTAGAAAAAAGTTAAATACAGGTACTTTAAAAAAATTAGGCTATAATGACCATGAAATGAAGATTACCGAGTGCTTCAATAGTATCGGAAAATATGCATTTGCAAATTTATACATAAAAAGTGGTCTTTCTCCAGATAGTGATTTTGATAACTTACTTAAAAATGAAACAAAAGAATTGGAAAACGCCATTCTTGAACTTCAAAAAAGTAAGCTAAATTTAAATGAGCTGAAAAATAAAAGTCTGTACATAACATTTAATAAAAATAAATTTCACTCCCCTGATGATTTAATCATGCTAAGCGATTATAGGTATATTCAGAAAATTGCAAATGTTGGATTAAAATTCGTGGAAGGCCAAATTAACTTCGCGGAATCAAAAGGAGGGTTTTCAAAATATCGACAGCATTTTAAAAATAATGAATAATTACATTATTATTCTGAAAATTGTCTAAAACTCCCACTGGCGTGCTTTTGGAAAGCGCGGCTATTTAATATTGCATTTGTAATGCCCTTCAATGACCTTTGAAACCGACAAAATAGTTGTATTTGGCATTCTCCCCCTTTGGCCACCGAAACTATATGCGTAGGTGGGTCAGTTAAAAGCTCACTCATACGGTTTTCCGTAATGACTGGGTTTGTGTTTGCTTTGTGTTTCAAAATAATTAGTCGCAATAATCTTTACATTCGTAAAATATATAAATGCAAAATTTTTGAAATAATAAAAGTAGTTTTTTCTAAAATAGCCCTTAGCATACCAGATTGGATGATAAAAGGAAATAAAGTAGCCTATATAAGCAAGTTGTGCAACAGTTAAAAGAAAAGGAACAATCGCGAAAAAGATGCATTTGCCCAATACAAAAAAAAACAATTATCGAATCTTTTGGCGTTAAGGATAGAATTGGATACCCCAATGAGATTATACCCCCCTACGTTCACAGAGCACCCCGATAAAAAGATTTATCAAAAGTATTTTACGCTCGAAAAGAGTCCATTAAATCCCGACAATAGTTAACAATCTCTGAATAATCAACCCAAGTTTGAAATCCAAAATATTTAGCCTCTAACATATCGTTCAAATCGCTAGGGAAGTTCATAAAATATTTATCATTGAAAGAGTTTTTCTTCTCTGACATAAAAATTTGAACTTGTTCAAAATCATCAGGGTGTTCGGAATAAAAATTTGCAATATCTTTAATAACAGATTCTTTATCATCTTTCATCGACTGGAGATACTGTTCAAGCGTATATTTTGACATAATACCGATTTTATTTTTTAGTGTTATTTTCGACGAAGCTGGTAACAAAATCAACTATAAAATCGTCAGATTTCTGATAAAAACTTTGTTCGGTTTTAATGATAATTTTATTATCTACGGTATTAGATATATCTAAATTTAGTTTTATAACGCTCTCTTCGTGAGAAAAAACAAACCTAACCTCTAATCTTTTAAGTCTTGCAATTATACCTTTTGCTAAAATATAATTTGAAGTATCTTGAATAATATGAAATTTAAAATCACCTTCGTTTTCAAAGTCAGAACCCTTTCGATAAATCTTCCCCAAGCGGTTACAAACAGATTTTGCTATTGAATAATTTTCGCTTAAAATTGGTTGGCGACGCAGTATTTCGAGTTTTTCAATTTCTTTTTTATGCTGATTATCGGAAACAACTTTTAACTCTTGATTTCGCATTAAGAGAAATACTAAAAATAGTGCAACAGCACATAATAATATAGCCATAGAAAGTATTTTAATATCACAGAGATATATTAAAAACCAAACATATCAAAATAAATATTAACTCAATTACGGGAAACCGTATAACACTAAAATATAATGATGGTTAAACAATAAAAAAACTATTAAAAAGACCTTGGAGAGGAATTTAACGAGGTACTATTAATAATATTAGGGAGGGACAACAAAGGTGAAATTGCTTGGGCTACATTTATGAATAAAGACAAAAGGTTCGTTGGTCTTCAAGACGAAAATACTTTTTTAATGGTTAGTTGATTTTATAGACTCAATAATCATTTTAGCTTCGTCTGTATCAAGAACTGATTTAAAATACATTTTCTCAATACCAATCCATTCTTTTTTATCAGATTTATAAAAATCTTGAATATCTTTAAAATAACCAATATTGGTAAATCTATTATAGAAATTACCCGCTAAATTCTTATTTCCATAAGAAGCCATACAAATCAAATTTGAACCTTTTAGAAATTGTATTGCACTAATTGGGTTAACTGAGTAAAAAGTGTAATCTGCTTTTTTAGTAGGAACAGTAAAATCATAATCGTTTTCAGTTATCTCTTTATCTTTGAATTTTAGCATTGCGGAATTTTTAGCCAAAATAGGGAAATAAAACCAAAACGCTAACAGGGTGCAGAAAAGCCAATAGCATAACAAGGTATAAATCCTCTGGCACTCTTTTGGAAAGCGTATCTGTTTAAGGGTGAATGGGTAATGTTCTTCACAGCTTTATGAATTCGATAAAATTATTATATTTGGTATTCTCCCCGGTTAAATAGTACCTCTTTACGGTTTTCCGTAATTGAGTTGTCTGGCATGGACTTATATTTGAAATAATAAATAAATAAAACTGTACAAGTGGGAGATATACGGAATATGAGATTGTTATATACAAACTTGTTGAGTGCAATTAACCAAACTGAATGAAAGGAATCAAATTAATAGAAGAAACGTTAAGTACAAAAAAAAAGTACTATGTGGAATTTGAGGAGAGGCAGACCAAATTTTTGGCCAAAGAAATCTTCAATAACGGAACTAAAAAATACTATCCGTTCAAAGAAAAAGATGGATTAATAGAACAGAAATATAATGGAATAACTAAAATTACAATTGAACCTGAAATTGTTGTTAATTCAGGCATTTCTTTTACAGAAAGTAGAGGCTTTGGATTTACAAGTCCTAAAGGAGTCCAAAATCTATTTTATTTTTTCCAAAACAAATTCCCTAAAATTCAAGAAGTCATTATCTCAATAAATAAAGAAACAAAGTTAACACGAACAAAGTTGACTTTAAACATTAATGACTTTGAAAAACTAGAAGAATCTACAGGCACATTTGTCGAAAACAAAAAGAATGAGGGAAATACTCTATATCAGTTAATTCTAAATAAATTATTGCCAGCTCACATTGATGAACCTGAAAAACCAGAATATGTATCTGGTTCGTTGAATCTATATTTAGACAAGCATTCTAAGGTTAGTTTTTCGGATGATGAGACTGAAAGACTAATGGAAATCTTAATTAATTCAGGACTACCTCAAGAAATATTGATTTCCACGAAAGCAAATGTTGACATAGTATACATTGAAGATATTTTGACAGAATACAAAAAAAATCTTGAACAAGTTACAGACACAAGTACATTGGAGGAAAAATGGCATCAGTTTTTTAAAAAACACGCTTGGATTTTTTCTCAAATATTTTCCTTTCCAGCTATATTTCTTGATGACAAAGTCAATGTCGGTGGCCATAATATTGGAGGAAGTAAAGATAAAATTGTAGATTTTTTATACAGAAATAAAATCAACAGCAACATTGCGTTTATTGAAATAAAAACTCATTTAACGCAATTGGTACTCAATTCAGAATATCGTAATGACCTTTATCCAATAAGTAATCAATTAACAGGAGCAATTGTACAAGTTTTAGATCAAAAGAATAATCTTCTAAAAAATTATCACTCAATTGTTGGAAAATCAGCGGAATCATTAAATTCAGTTTGTGTTGTAATTGCCGGAAATACCGAAAAGTTTTCTAAAAAAGGACAAGGCGTATCTTTTGAATTGTTCAGGTGGAGCAACAAAGATGTAGTAATTATTCCTTATAATGAACTGCTTGATAAAATTGAAAACATATTAAAATTATTTAAAAAGAAATCAATAGAATAACTGCACACAATGGTAACCGTTGCCCAACCCTCCAAATGCATAAAAGTTGAACCCATTTAAGCCATTTTAAGCGGCTTTGTTTTTTATATTGCAAAACTCCTAGGACTTGTTGGTATTTAGCATAACTTCGTTTCGAGCCACGAAATGTACTGAAGCCTCGCGAGCGTGGAGGCTGTGTTTATCTCTGAGAGGGTATAGAAAAGATAATAGGACAAAAGTTCATATGTGGGCGTTTAATTTATAGTTTTGCAATATGTTTTATAGAAGAAAATTGGTGTTTGCGTTATTAGAGAATTTGGAGAAGAGTCTTGAAAAGACACGTCTTCAGAAACTGGTTTTTTTATTAACGACGAAACAGAAACATCCTGTTTATGAATTTGTACCTTATCATTTTGGTTGTTACTCTTATTCTTTAAAGGCAGATTTGCAAGCCATGATAAAAAGGGATTGGGTTTCAATTTCTGATGCGGGTTACCAATTAAAGACCGAAAAAAAGTATTATAACGAGTTACGTTTAGAGGATAAGAAAATAGTTGACGAAACTATTTCTTTATATGGAAAAATGAATACTGAACAGATAACTAAACACACTTATTTGAACTTTCCATACCACGCTATTAATAGTACTATCGCGAAAAGTATTTTGCCTATTAAATACTACGAACGTGTTCAAGAAGCTAAGCCTAAGATTGATGATACTATATTATTCACAATTGGATATGAGGGGATTACTCTGGAGGAATATCTCAATAGATTAATAAGACATGATGTAAAGGTTTTGGTTGATGTAAGGAGAAATCCATTAAGTCAAAAATTTGGTTTTAGTAAGAAACTATTGAGTGGATTTTGCAACAATTTAGGTATCGATTATCTACATATTCCGGAAGTAGGAATTGACTCCAGTAAAAGGCAAGAGTTAAATAACCAGGAGGACTACGATGCCTTATTTAATGATTATAATAAAACGATACTGGAAGAAACCATAGAGAATCAAGAGTTTATATTGTACCTCTTGAAATCTCGTAAGCGCATCGCACTCACTTGTTTTGAGGCTGATACCTGTCAATGCCATAGAACGCATCTTGCGGAAAGAATAAAAAAAATGCCTACATTTAAATATAAATTACAGCATATTTAATGAATGGCCATTACCAAGGTACTTATAACGGTGAAAACTTATCCTTCTCTTTCTGCTAAATATGGAGAGCTGGTTTGTACTGCAGGATTTCTTGAAAATGGATCCTGGATACGACTTTACCCAATTCCATTTAGAAAACTGAAATATGAAGAAAAGTATAAGAAGTACCAATGGATCGAATTAGATATTGTAAAAAACAATAAGGATTTTAGGCCAGAAAGTTTTAGGCCAGCCACAATAGATACCCCTATAACTCTTTTAAACACTCTTGACACTAAAGGAAACTGGTATAAGCGTAAGCAAATAGCCCTTAGGAATGTCCATACGGATATAAAGGCGCTTATTTCTGATGCACATAACAAAGATATTTGCACTTCTTTAGCAGTCTTTAGACCAGCAAAAGTATTGGATTTCAAAATTGAAAAAGTATCCTCCGAGTGGGATAAAAAGAAGATTGACCAATTGAAAGCGCTTAATGACCAAGGTAATCTGTTTGAAATGGAAGAATTACCTTTTGAAGTTGTAGAAAAACTTCCTTACAAGTTTTCATACGTAATTGAAGATGAAAATGGAGTTTCAAGTACAATGATGATAGAAGACTGGGAAATAGGTCAGTTGTATAGGAACACTTTGGCTGCTGCTGAAGGCAATGAAGCTATTGCTGTTCAGAAGGTTAAAGAGAAATATTTTGATTTCTTTGCACTAAAGAGGGATTTACATTTGTATTTAGGTACTACAAAGGCGTTTCATTATCGGTCTAAAAACCCTTTTATGATTATAGGTACGTTTACGCCAGATAAAGAAATACAAACTTCTTTGTTTTAAATATGATTTGTGTTTTCTGTAAGGAAGACTCTAGAAATTTCAAAAGGGTTGAACATATTATTCCGGAACCATAGCCCAAGGTTTCCAGACTTTGAGTCTTAAGGCCAAATTCTATTTCAATTAAAACGATTTTGACATCTCGCAAGGCCAGAATGAATCAAGGAATATCCGTTAGATTCCTCCCACCTATGACAAAAATGGATATAAACCCTATGCCAGAAGCGGAATAAATCTTTCTACAGCACGTTTTGATGTCTTTAATGCTCGATTTTTGGTTTTATTTGGATAATTCAGTACGATTCTTGCCAGGCATTTCGGTTCAAACTGTGCCATTTTACTTGAGGACAGAAAGCCATTTCTCAATACTAGGTCTTGAAACCGAGGAAATTATTATATTTGGTATTCTCCCAGTTTAAAATGCACGTTGTTACGGTTTTCCGTAATAGTGGTATTTAAGCTTTATTTATATTTGAAATTATAAAAAAACCCTTGTGTACCTGTTCGATATATACGCAATAGGTTATGTTGTATATATACATGTTATGGCCAATTAAAGAATATACATTTGAAGAAACTTATACTTTTATTAGCTTTTTTACTATTTACAATAAGCTTTTCCTTCTCACAGGTTTTAGAGTTAAATTTAACCGTAGGAGAATCATATTATCACGATACTGAATCCCAGGTTACTATGTCTCAGGAACTCCACGGTGAATCATTTATTTCGGATATATCTTATGGGGGTAAAATAAGTTTCTTGGTTAAAGAAAAAATAGATTCCGTTTATCATTTAGAAGTAAGATTTCAGACAATGTATTTGAAAGTGAATACTAACGGAAATGAAATCTCAGCAAACTCTCAAAAAGTTGATTCTACAGATATTCTTAGTATGCTTCTAAACGAATTGACGAAATCACCCTTTTATATTTCTATTATGAAATATGGAATCGTTAAAGAAGTCAAAATGGAGAAAATCTTTG
Organism: Aequorivita vitellina; assembly: GCF_022008365.1. GTDB lineage: Bacteria > Bacteroidota > Bacteroidia > Flavobacteriales > Flavobacteriaceae > Aequorivita > Aequorivita vitellina. Next base: position 52,409 of record NZ_JAIRBA010000018.1, on the reverse strand, counting down.
ATAACCTATTTAGTTTCAATCCTGATATACCTAAGCTTGAAAAAGCAAGAATGATATATATGTTAAAACAATCTTTCGGAGAAAAAGCAATGAAAGGATCAATGGAAATGCTAACAGCAATCTATCCAAAAGCACCTGTTAAAGAAGGAGATAGGTGGAAAAATAAAATAAGACTTGAAACTGTGTCTGGCGTAACAATGGAAAATGAATTTGTTTTAAAGGAACTAAACAAAGACTTTGCTATCATTAATAGCCAATCCAAAACAATCTCAGATGACAATAACTCATTTATAAAAATAAAAGGTGAATTATTAAGATTTAACTCAATCGGAAATATGACTTCGACTTTCAAGATTGACAAAAATACTGGTTGGATTAAAGAATCCGAGATTAAACAAAGTATCTCAGGAATGAACGAAAAAAAATGGCGAGAAGAATCTGAAATTATTTTAAAAATTCCATTTGAATATGTCGGTTCAATAATAGTGAAGAATGAATAACTGGTCACAACACGAGTATAAACACAATAGCGGATTAGTGCTTAATCCAATAGTAATTTTATAAATTTAAAGTCAGTTATAAACCGAAGTTTAATACGTAAAACCCGCTACTGCGTTTATACCAAACGTTAGTCAGAATATAAAAATCATAACCAAAATTAATAAATTGCAAATCAAATTATTTGATTAATGAAAACTATTGCCATCATTTTAGGATTGATTATCCTTTACGTTCCACTTAAATTCATTGGAACTATCATAATGAATATAACAGGACTTCCTGGAGCTATAATTGCTTATAAAACAACTAATGAAAAACAAACGAAACACATAATTGGAGTAATTATTTGTCTAATATTTCATTTATATACTTATTTTTCAATTATGATATACGTTATGAACTGGACAAGACATTTAACTGATTCAAATAGTATTTCAAGATATTTCATTTGGTTTTTTTGTTTAGTTCTACTGACTGGTACAATCGAAGGAATTTACAGGAACGCCAAAAATGAATTCCTTGAAAATAAATCTGAAGGTTTTGATAAAACGAACTATCTAAATCCTCAAATAAAGTCATTAGATATTTTAAGAGTTTTTGTGTTTATTGGATTTTGGATTGCTTTATTTCTTCCTGAATACACAAATCCACTTTGGAGCTGGGTAAACAACATTGGATTTCTTATATAATGATGAACTTTTATAAATAAAATACTACTGGCAAGCGGTATATAAGCTATGGTTTGGTCTGTCCTTACTTGGAAAATCCTCCGGATTTTCCAAAGCCAGTTTTAATATAGGGAGGTTCCTGCCGAAACACGCCACAACTCAAGATATACATAAACTTTGTAAAACATTAAAAAATCGTCACATTGAACAAAATTAAGAAATCAAAAATCAAAACTTCTTTTCGACTTTATTCTAAAAATAAGTCTGATTTACAATCTAGTGTCTTTGATTTAATAAGTGGAGACAGAGAAACAAAACAAACAAAAGGATTAGCTTATGTTTTTTCATTATATCCAGATTTTCTACTTAAATTTTTAGAAATTAAGAGTGTTCAAAGTCAAATAGAAAAAACAATAGAAAGAGAATACGATAGCAAAGAAATATACAAAATTGAGGTTAGTGCTGAAAAAATGACTAAGTCTAAAAAACGTGCAGATATAGTATTAAAAATACACTTTAAAAAGAAACACTCTTTAGCTATAATAATTGAAGCTAAAAGCATTAAATCTGGAAATATTAATAACATTGGAGAGCAGATTTCTTTCTACATGAAAAATGGAGAAATAGAGGACTTAAAAAATATACCAATAATCGGATTAATCCTAACAAAATACAAGCATAATATTAGCCAAGTGATAAATCTTGAATGGAGTTTTATTATTAATTTCATTCTCTCCTTTTGCAAGAAAAAACCTGAACACAAAATACTAAAAGATTATTTTAATTTTATAACCAATATTGATAATGATATGATATTTTTCGAAAAAGAAGTGTTGTCAATTCCTGCGGGTAGAAGTTTTTCAAAAGTTGAAAAACATGACATCTATGATTGTCCAAACAACAAAAATTACAGCTATAAAAAGCCATTATATGTTACTTTCCGAAAAACCAAAAGCGTAATGGAATTTTTGTATAAAATTGAAGAAATAATAGTTTTAAATCCAACTGATGAAAATGAAATAATCGCTTTAAATAATTCAACGTTATCAACAGGTATCAAGAATCGTATTTTAAACTACATTAACGAACCTAGTTATAACAAACAAGAAGGAATTGAAAAGAGATTCTATGTACTATCAAAAGAAAAAATAGAGTTGTCTCAAAAACCTAAACCTGCTGGACACATTCAGAAACATACATATTTTTCTTTGACTGATATTTTGACAAAAAAAGTGTTAATCCCTGAATCCCAAAAATAATTTTTTACAAGCTGTGTATAATTAATTGCTTGGTTATATTTTACTTACAAAAACCCTCGTGAATTTTCTATACAGTTTATATTTACCAACTTTCGTGCTCAACCACACAACTTATACACAACAACGATGGCTGTAATGTAAAACGACATTCTCGAAAACAAACAAAATGACTCAATCTGAACTCATATTTTTAAATTTCACAGAAATTAGGAGAAGAAGTATAAAACTGTGGAATGGACTACCTGAGAAGTATTACAATTGGAAACCTGATGAAAAAGCAATGAGTGCGTCAGAAATGATAAGACACGTTTTAGAGGCTGATTATGGCTGGAATATCATTATTAATCAAGGAGATATGACAAATTACCAGACACCTTGGAAAAACCGTCCATTCATAAACCTAAAAGATGAACTTGAATTTGCAAAACCTTATAGAAATACCTTTTTAGAAGGCATTCGCCAATTTTCGGATAAGGAATTAAACGAAACCGAAATCGTTCACCCTGGAAATGGAGACAAGAAAATCCTTGCAAAATATTTGTTGCGGATAGGATATCACGAATCAGTTCACGCAGGACAATTCCTGTCGTATTTAAGAGCAATGAAAATTGATAGACCAAACATCTGGGATTGAGAAAACACTTCAGCCAACAATGGTAGCCGTTGCACAACCTCTTAATTTTAAAAATCGAACTTATATAAGCCACCGGAAGCTTCGGGATAAGCGGCTTTGTTTTTTTAGTATCTTCTAAAAATGAAATAGATTGCGGTTCTATTTAGCAAAAAATTTTATTTTTGGTATTCTCCCTGATTGAATAAAGATAGAGCTTATACAATGTTGGGAATGGAAACAACATCAATGCCTGAAGATGATAAATATGTAATGAACGAGTGGAAAACATCATCTAAATGTCATACGAGGAATTAAAAGATAAGCCAATTTTAAATCACAATAAACGGAAATAAACCGTGAAAAAACGTGTGGAAACGGATATCAACTATGGCTTGGTCAGTATACACCTGGAAAACCCGAGGGATTCTCCAAAGCCGGCTTTTATCAGTATAGGTTTGTGCCGAGACACGCCACAGCTCAAGATATAAATAAACGTTAGCTGTAATGCTTTGGACACAAACTAATTCGATTCACAGTATATGATTTGGAAAGAAATTTTACTTGTACTTGGCACAATAGGAACTATTGTGGGCGCCTACTTTGCCTATAAACAGTTTGATTTTCAAAAGAATTCAAAAAAAGACGCTAATAACCAGAATGAACTAAATATTGTAAAAAACAACCCTAAAAGAACTATTAAAACCGCAGGTCATTATCAAGAGAATCTAAATCACACATCACCTCCCATAAATCCAATAGTATCAATAATTATTGCATCAATAAAGACTACAACAAGTAGCATCACAAAAGTTGAAATTCTTAAATCACTAATAGACAATCAAAAATATAATAGCATAAAAGCCGAAGATGTTTCATTAATTTTAGATTGCATTCAATCAAATAGAAGTAAAACTAGTGCAGTAAATGTTCTATCAAAATTCATTCATCGTCCAATTTCAGAGATTGGAATGGCTAAAATTTTATCAAGTATCAATTCTAACATCGCAAAAAGAAAGGTAATTTCAATTCTTGCCAAAAACGAACCTCAGTAACCCAATTCGCACTCCAGCTAACAAAGATCTCAGTAAGGATAGAGTTTAAACAATTTATGCGCAACTTAACCTAACATTATGGAAATATATAATTCAGAAAATATTGAATTAACAGAAATCGAATTGTATTTTAAATATGACTATTTAGATACTTATGACTTAAAAGAAATTCTTAACAGGATAGATAGACTATATAAAAATTTTCTACCCTTAACTTATCCTATTTATTTTTCAGAAAAATATGATTTAGCTTTTAGGAATTTTCTCGAAATAGAAAGTATAAATACTGGACAGTCAATTAAAATCAAATTCAAAGAAGGTTGGAAACCTGAATTCCGAATTAAAAAGAAAAATTTAATAGTTGGTATCCCTATAAAATTGGGAATTCCTGCATTAGCTGTATATTTTCTGTTCATTGGTGCACAAAATGTAATGACGATCAGAAATGAATATTTAGATGCTGAATTAAAAAAAATGGAAATACAACTTAAGCAAATGGAAATCTACGATAAGTTAAAAGAGCGAAAAGCTCTCGAAGGCAATAGAGTCGAAAGACATTTTCAAAGACAAGCTAATGATGTAATTAACTTCATCATTCAGAATAAGAATATTAATTATGTAGAAATTAACGGAACAACAATTAAGAACGATGAGTAGAATCCCTCTGGCGCGCTTTTAGAAAGTGTGTCTCTTTTTAAATATTGCAATTTTAAAGCCAAGCACATCTTATTTAAAATGAGAGAATTCGTTATATTTGGTTTTCTCCCTGATTAGGATAAATGCTGTTACGGATTTAAGTAATGGAGAAATTTATTGATTACTTTTATTTGAAAATATAAAAAACTAGTTGCGCACGTGCGATATGTAAGCAATATGGCATGGCGTATATTCTCAGGTAATGTAAAATTTGAACCCATATTGTGGATAACAAACCAATCGAAGAACTTGGAGAAAGTTTTATAAAGTCAAGATTATTAAAATTTGATTTTGATACTCATTCTGAACTATCATATGATAAAGACGGAACTGATTTAATCATCACACAAAAAGTTGATAACACAACTTTAAGCTATATCAAAATACAGTCAAAGGCTAGAAAACTTAATAAATCAACGAGCGTCAGAATTCCAAAATCTTATGTGAATGAAAATTTCGTTCTATTTATTTACATAATTGATCATGAAAAAAAAGAGTATTTATATTGCTTTTTCGAGGATGATTATACGATATTCAAAGAAAAAGAAAATGAGTATGTTCTAAATATTTCATATTCTACTTTTGCTAAAAAATTATCAAATCACACTTTTGATAAAAGTAAAGCAGACAGATTAAAAGCACTTTTCGAAAAATTCAAAAAGAAAAGTTTTACGACCTTAATTATAGATGGGGTTTTTTTGAAAGAATCCATACTCGAAACAAATAAATTTTACTCGGAATATTGGAAACGGAAATTAAAAAAACCAAAGTTACATGAGATAGTAAAAAGTATAATTATCAAGTACAATAGATTTGAACAGAATCAAAATGATATTGCTTGTTACCTTTATATTAGTAATCATAATGACTTAGTGAATGTATTGGATATTGACAATAAACAGAATAGCTTTTTAGTTAATAACAAAATTTCAGTGAAAATATTTGTAAGCTATTCGAACGAATTAGTATGTTTTCAAATTATGGATGATATAAATCGTTTTAAAAAATCTAATAATTTAATTTTAGTTGCCAATGATATTGCTTACGAGAGATTTTTAAAAGATTTAGAGAATGAAGATAAAGAAATTTTAATTATGCGATTGAAAATAAACGAGCGACCAAACGAAATGTTTGTAAATTACAAATGGGGAGATATTAGCTATCCAATAGGATTGAGTATGGGATTAGAGCCATTTGAACTGTGAAAAACTTTTTATAATCGAGTAGATGAATCCGCCCCTAAATAGGAGTAGAGTGCGCCTCTCACACCACCGTACATAAGGGTCTCGTATACGACGGTTCAATTATGAAACTTATCGTTTGTAAAATATGGATAATTCGGTTCGATTTGTGCCATACATTTCGGTTTCACAGCGCCATACATTTCGGTTCAAACTGTGCCACATTATGTCCCCACCCAGAACGGCCCCCACCCAGAACTGCCGGAAAAGGCAGTTCTGACCTCCCGGAGGGGAGGTAGTTGGGAAGTTTAAGGCAGGGTGTTTCTGGAGGTTCTATTTAGGAGTTTGGGAGATGGATAGGCTGGGGTGGTCGTTTAATTGAAGGCTGTAAATTGTGATTATGATGTTGATAAATACCATTTCAACCGAAAGCGAATTAACGAATTCCATAAATATTCAAGCTCAATATCTGTCACAATTATTTACCATATTTGTGACAGATATGATAAACAAGAAGTTAGATATGGATTAAATTAAAGGAATAATTATAATCTATTAATCGTTTTTCCTTTTCATTATCAATCCACGCTTTTTCTTGGTGACTAAATTCTCTAATTTCGGAGGCAGAAAGTTTTTTAAATTTGGAGGCCACTTCTTCTAGGGCTTTTATTTCAGATTCATCAAACAGGTTAGTATTAAAGCTTTTCAACGGAGATTTTTCAAACTTTTCTCCTAGCAGTCCATTGGGATATTGTACGGATATTAGATCTACCAATTTTTCGTCTGCTAAATAATCAAATAGCGTTCTAAATTTCTTTGGAACAGGACCGTGATTGTGCGCAAAATACCTTGTGCCACTAATAGAGTAGCCTGTTGATTTATAGTATAGGAAGTCGGCATAAAATAACAGCTTATTCATTTTTGTGGATGTTGGCGTCATTTTCTCTGTAAAAAATACAGCCATCTCAACAAGTTTATCAAAGTTAGGTTTTTTGTACCCAGAGAAATTATCGGGTAAAAAATTGAAGTCAAACACATAGTCGATTAATGACTGCTTTCTTTCATTATCCTCTTGTTGTTTCTCCACTTTAGTAATATTTCTCAGAAACTTTTCACGTTGGGTTTCTGAAATATCATTATTGCTTTTAATGAGACTCTTTAATGTTCCTGAGCTATTTATTACTGCTTTTAATAAGGCTGAATTAGCTAAGCTTGGCACTTCTCCTTTTTCATAGTTGCTATAGCTATTTGCTCCTAGCCCTAAAACTTTGGTTAAATCTGCATAACTAAAAGAATATCTTTCTCTAAAATCTTTAATTTCATCAGGAAAAGGTATGTTGTGTTTATCCCTATATTGATTGTAAACCTGATTTAAATTAAACTCATCTAATGCTGTCGTGGTGAATGACTCACCACTATCTTCACAATAATAACTTTTGTGGTAATACTCGAATTCTTCTTTTCGAAAAACCAAAATACTTTTTTCAATTCGCAATGTCATTTCCTTACCGGTGATTGGACTTTTCATAATTATTAGTTTTAAGCGTTTAGTTCTGAAGCGGAAATTTCATAGGAAATTCAGCTTTATGAAAAGAAATGCAAATTGGTCGATCTGTATTCTTTGAAATGGTCAGTTTAATATAGATTTGCTGCCCCTTAATAGCTTTACCAAAAACCCACATTTCGGCACCCCCTTATTGCGTTTCTTCTAATGGACCTTCACTGTAATCTTCTATGACTAAGTTGAGAATAATTTCTTCCCGCATTTTTGCGGTTATACTTAAGTCGGCAAGATATTGAATACTGTTTTTGGGACGATTGGAGAAGAAAATGCCCCATACTTTTATAAGTTGTTTCAACTCTTGTAAAAAAAATTTTACAGTAGATTTATCTGCCATCCTTGAGTTTCAAGTTCTGTGCAAAGATAATAATCTCACATCTATTTACACTATAACGTGTGTTAATTTAATATATTATACTGATTATAACACTTTAAAGTTAATCCTGACCCCACTCCTACTTCGACATGCTGCGATTTCTTGCATTGGCTAAAGATTAGTCATTAAGCTAGTTTATTTTATTACATAAATTTTGAAATATGCCTTCATTATTGGCTTTAGCTTGGACATATTGTCCGAGTAGATGGGAATAATGATGATACTTGGATGGAGTTTGGACACTTTCTTTTTGTAGATGGAGGAATATATTATACCTAGAAATTAATTTTTCTAAGTGCTTCTACAGTTCTTTTTATAACTAAGGCCTTCGACTGCCCTTCGGCGGAGCTCAGGACAGGCTGCTTAGGCTGCCAATGGGCATGTCATTTTCAGGCAATCATTTAATTACACTTTTAGCATTTTACCTACCCATTAAATACCCGTTATTGGGTATTGAAAATAGGCTTTAAAATATCAAAATTTGATTAAAAGTGTGAATAAGCCGAAGAACCACTTTAAATAGGAGTAAGTACTAAACATCTAAAAATGACATTATGAAAAAATTAAAACTAGAAGATTTACTAGAGCACATTGAAACCTCTAAATTGGCAATCGATTTTGGTGCTGATTTAGATGAAACTTCTTTAAACTTTAAATCGCTTAATCTATCCAATTCAGACATCGTAAGGATTGAGGAGGATGTTCGCTTTAGCTGGAGCGGCGTTACAGGTTGTAATAGTAATGACAGAGCCCAGTCAGAATACCAACAAACTTTAAAGGCTTGGGTTAAAAATAAACTGTATGAACACCGGAATTGGAGTTGGGTAAGATATGGAGCCACTGAAGCAAATGGAAGGTGTAATAGCTCTAAGGATCCTTGGACAGGTGTTAGGAGATGCGGATGTAGCGGTAAATTAAAATGCTACATTGAGTTCAGGAAATCATAGATTATATTAAAAATCAATACCCATTGAAAAGAAGGTGACTCTACTTATAAAACCCCCATCCATTCAGGGAAAATGGGTGGGGGTTTTTTGTTGGTATCAAGACGGGAGACTCGAGACGAATTTCCTATACTGATGGAACCAATTTTAATTGGATGTCCGGATTTAAAATATAATGTACTGGTTTAGATATTTTAATTATATAACCCTCCTCTACCCCTTTTTTTAACCAAACATCAACTTGTTTTGGTGTTAAATTGAAGGCTTCTATTATTTCCTTTCTGTCAATATTTTTACCACTAAAATTTTGCCAGAGTCTAATGACAAAGAAATCAAATAATGATGCTTCATTATAATTTAATTCAACAACTCTATTTTTAGATTGTTTCGAAGTCTTTAAAATTTCTAATTTTATTTTATTTTCTTTCACAAGATTTGAGTCACTTTCATTTTCAATATATGCGAATAAAGATTCTTGCTTAGGACTAGGCATTGTCTTGCTATCAACTAATTTTTTTATATCAAAACGGAAGTCTTTTGACAACCACTTTCCGCCCAATTTGACAATTTGAGCATTGCCTTTGTTCTTGCCGTCATTAGAAACGGCAACCCAAGTTGGAACCCAACTATTTTTTAGATTTTCATTGGCACCTTCCCAAGTACCCCCCTTAGTATCGGACTTTACGATGACGGTAGCTTGGGAAATTACATAGATTAACTTATTGCGTCCCATGGCATTCCCAACATTAAACCCAGCTTCTGGATTATAAGGAGATATTAAAGTGAGTTTGTTATCAATGATGAATTTGCGGTAAATGTTTGACGACGATTTCTTGATAAGACTATCAGCCAAAACCCCCAATGCATATCCGTTTAATTGAAGTATATGATCCATGGAATGTTCATCGATACCTTTAGCACCTCCTGAAACCACACCATATTTTTGATCCTTTATTTGCTGAACTATTTTCTTTGTAGAATTAATATCCTCTTCATCAATATGTCTTGACCCTACTATCCCTATAAAATCCCTGTTTAAAATACTCCTATCTCCAATGCCATATAAAATTGGCGGTACTTTATCTCTTAATTTATTCTTTATACTCTCTGGATAATCAGAGTCACCCCTATTAATTATCCAAATCCCTGCCTTAGACCATTTCTCAAGTTTTATTGCCAAGGCCATTTTTCGCTCTAGCAGACCAATAATTCTATCTTTAAAAATTGTTTTGTCTGCCCAAAATTTTAAGAGCTTATTCAGGTCGATGGTCAAAAGATCTTCTGGTTTTAAGTCTTTTGATTGCAGCCAACGCACCACCCTATTCCACTCTGAAATAGACAAAGGTTTATTCACTTTATCCAAATCTTTTGAAAAATAGGATGTTAAGAGTAGTATAGCTTTTGTTCGTTCTGAAATCATTTTATTCACTTACTGAGGTTGAGGTTAGCGCCACTGGATAAACCAAGCCCGAACCATTTTTTCTTAATAATGTTGTCGCTATAGTAAATGTCCATCTTGAATCTACAGCATCATCCAATAAAAATACGGGTTTATTTTTAACCTCACCATTAATTTGAAAAACACCATCTAAATTATGACATTGATGAAAACTATTTTCTTGTTCTTTTTGTGGCTCTGTATCTTTTACTTTTACAATAATAGGCAAAAAAGGTATCCCTAATTTTTCAGCCAATCGTTTCGCGAAATTTGGAACCAATTCTGGATGCCTTTTAGATGGAATGCAAGTTATCCATTCTGGAAACGGAACTGGTTCCCACCTATCAACAATCATTTCATACATGGCATCTACCAGCTCATCTCTAAAATGCCCAATGTGTTTATCGTCTGCTACCATTTTTCCCCAACCAGCATCTCCCCATCTCGATAGGGCTTTTCCTGTTTCAGCCTGCAAATCTGCCCTTAAATTACCGTGCCAGTCATATTCTGGTAACGCATTTCTAGCTAATTGTTTTCTTGGAAGAATATCAAATTCAGAATGTTTCAGATAAATAGATGCCTCTATTATATTATCAAGAGAAACAATATTAGGAACAATTACACTCCCGATACAATTTGCACATTTACCACAAGGTGCCATATTAGGATCATCTAACTCTCTCTGCAAGAACGTCATTAAACAGGCTTCAGTATTAATATAATCTTGTACCGTGTTCCATTCTACTATACGCTGATTTGTTAAACGTTCAATTTTTTCAGTGTCCATCGTATAGTCTACAGCAGAGCGTTTCCATTGTGGTCGTTCATAAATAATCGGTGAAGGATCATCTACACTTAAATATTTTAATGTTTGCGTAATCTGTCCATATTTTATATTCAGTACTTCTTGTAATTTAGGTATTGACAATCCATCATGATCCTCTAGAGCTTGTAATATACTTTCGACTGTTTCTTCAGGAGGAAAAGCAGAATCTCTAAAATACTGATGTACCTCGGCATCTTCTTGACCTGATAATAAAATACCATAAGCCGTATTTATGGCACGTCCTGCACGACCTACTTGTTGGTAATAACTAATGATAGAATCTGGAGCTTGAAAATGGATTACAAAGTTAAGGTCTGGTTTGTCATACCCCATTGCTAGGGCTGTGGTTGCAACTAATACTTTAATCTCATTATTGTACAAGGTATCTTCTAAAAACTCCCGATAGGCCGTAGTATCTTCAAAATTTTCATCTGTTACTCCTGAATAATATGCTGCTGCTTCAATATCACAATCATTTAGCCATTGGGTTACTGTTCTCGCATCACGTTTGGTTAGTACGTATATGATACCGCTACCTTTTAAGTTTGGAATATTTTCCTTTAACCACGCTAAACGTGAAGCTTGGTCTTTTAATACTATATTTTGAAGTTTTAGGCTTTCTCTGGTTAATGCACCTCTTAAAACATTAATACCGCCTAATTGCTCCTCGATATCTTCAACCACTCTATCATTAGCTGTAGCAGTTGTACCTAAAACAGGCATCCCTTTTGGCATTACTTTTAAAATACCAACAATGCGTCTATAATCTGGTCTAAAATCATGTCCCCAATCTGAAATACAATGAGCCTCATCTACCACAAACAGACCTATTTTATCTGCAATAGGGAATAAAATTTTATCTATAAAACCTTCATTTGCTAATCTTTCCGGTGATATTAAAAGCGCATCAACATTGTTTTTTAAAACCTCGTTCTGAATAGCTTTCCAATCTTCAAAATTTGTAGAGTTTATTGAAACTGCATTTATACCCAAACGCTCCGCTGCCTCAATTTGATTACGCATTAAAGCTAATAAAGGTGAAATGATAATGGTTGGGCCTTTGCCTTGATCTCTTAAAATTCTAGTGCTAATAAAATAAACAGAGCTTTTTCCCCAACCGGTACGTTGAATGACTAATAGCTTTTCTTTATTAACCGTTAGTTTTTCAATAGCTTCCCATTGTCCTACTCTAAAGGTTGCATCTGGTAAGTTAAGTGCTTTTCTTAAAAGTGCGACTGCTCCTTGCTTATCCATATTTTAAATATTTAATCAGTACTGCCCTTCTAAATTACAAAATAGATCATTTGTAATTAGCGCAGACAAAGGGCTCACCTTAACGTTATCCATTTTTATTACTGTTATTACAAACTTGGTAAATCAATGTTGTTTTCGTTCAAATTATTAACGGCATCTTCAAAATAATGACTGCCGTAGGATCCATTTAGCGGTGGTAATTCACCAAATTGAGAAGCATACTCTTCTAGTAAATAGCTCTCTAAATAACTAGATTGAATATTTTTAGGTAATTGAAATATGCGTATAGAAAGATTTTCTACAGTAATATGTTTACGCATTCGATAGAATTTCTGACTCAAAGCATTATGACCTTTGATAACACATTCTGTTTGATCGTGTGATGCATTACAAATTACCGAATCGCGTAAAGATTTCACTCGTCGTAAAATACTGTCACCTTTACCAATGTATAATATTCCCTTCGGGTCTAAACCTCCAATTCTGGGAACTGGTCCGTTTTCTCGATACAAAATATAACAGCCAGGTGCGGTGCTCCAATTTTCATTATTAAAATGATTGAGAGATTTGTTGAGTTTAACTGTAATTTCTATCATAAAAATATAATTATATCATTCTATTCTTCTTATAATTTTCCGCCTGCTCAAATATATCTTCATAAACCTCATCACGCTCCACAGGTGGGTAGCCGTGTTCATCGAGCAATAAGATTAAGCCCACTTTTAGTGCGGCCTTAATATCATCACGTTTGTTCCAATCTGGATATCGGGCTTTTTCATCAACTAAATCCTTAACTGCCTTTGCTAAATCAATTAATTTCTCTTCAGGATAATTAAAATCATACTTTACACAAAGCTCTTTCAAAATGTCATAAAAGGCTTTTTCTTCAAAATCAATTCCCAATTCATCTCCGGATGAAAATTCTTTGTGTACTTCCCATATCATATTGGTAAGCTGATTCGCCATTTCTTCATAAACTTCGCTGCGCAACACATCATCTTCTTTCCTCTCATTGTATTTATGAACCAAAGATTCCATTTTCTTTGTGAAATCTATACCTTTTGTTTTATTGACCTTTCTCATTTCGCCAATAACCTTGGCGAGTAGCTGTTGCAATAATTTGATCTTTGTATTGGGGAGTTTTATCTTATCTATCTTAGCCAAATAGTCCTCATCAAAAATATCCTGCTCTTTTTGGTTCTCATCTCCCATTTTAAAGATTTCTTCAACTCCATCGCTTTCTAGCGCATCTTTTATCATCTCCCGAACCTTCGCATTCATTTGGGCTGTGTCGGGTGCGTTTCCTCGCGTTAGCTTAAACACAATGGACCGTATTGCGAGGTAGAAATGTGTATAGTCTCTTTCTTTTTGTGTGAGTTCTTCACTACCCACACAAATATCATAAGCGGCTTTTAAACGTTTTACGATATCCATAAACCGGGTTTCCTGCTCCTTTGTAGTTTGTACAAATTCAGCCCCAGTGTTTAGGGTATTAAGTTGTTGCAAAGCTGTCCCACCAAAATATCTCGAACTGTCGAACTTGTGGAACATTCGCGCCAACAAATCCAAGTGATTTTTAACTACGATAAGTGATTCAGCTATATCTTCAAAATTCTCCCGTTCGCCGTCATTATAATGCGCCAAGGCGAGGTTCATTTGTTTTTTTATACCGATATAATCTACGACAAGTCCTTTGTTCTTTCCTGCAAACCTTCGGTTTACTCTAGATATAGTTTGAATTAAATTATGCTGCCTGATAGGTTTATCAATGTAAATAGAATCTAAAAAGGGAACATCAAAACCTGTAAGCCACATATCTACTACTATGGCAATCTTAAAGTTGGATTTTTCGTTTTTAAACTGCCTGTCCAATTCTTTTCGGTAATCTTTTGTGCCCAATAGGTCATACATTTCCTTTGGATCATCTTTCCCGCGGGTCATTATCATTTTTATGCGCTCCATCGGCATAATCTCCTTCCGGTCTTTATCGCTGAGCTCTTCCCCTTCTGCCGCAACCTTTACTTCAGCCCATTCGGGGCGTAACGCAATTACATTTTTATAAAACTCATAAGCTATTTCTCTACTGCTACTTACAAACATTGCCTTACCCTTAACCGTAGCCCCTTCTTCTACCCTTTTTTCATAATGGATTACAAAATCCTTGGCTATAGCCTCAAGGCGGTCAGGGTCGCCTAAAATGGCATTCATACTGGCAGATTGTTTCTTGCTTTCTTCTATTTGGTATTCGTTAGTGCCAGCCTCTGCCGCTTCTTCGTAATATTGTTCTATTTTCTCAAGCTCTTTATTATGCAAGGCTACTTTTGCAGCCCTTCCTTCATAGACTATTCTCACTGTAATTTCATCTCTTACAGATTCGGTCATAGTATAGGCATCTACCACCTTTCCAAATACATCTAAAGTAGCATCAATTGGTGTTCCAGTAAAGCCAACGTAAGTGGCATTGGGCAAGGAGTCGTGTAGATATTTTGCAAAGCCAAAAGTTTTTTGCACTCCTTTTTCTGTAACCTTTATTTTTTGATCCAAATTGGTTTGACTTCTATGAGCCTCATCGGATATACAAACTACATTATTTCGTTTCGTTAGCAGCTCGGTGTCTTCGGTAAATTTATGTATCGTTGTCAAGAAAACACCTCCACTTTGCCTACCCTGGAGTAATTCTCGTAGTTCTGCACGACTTTCCACGCTCATTACGGTATTATCACCTATAAAGGTTTTGGCATTGGTAAACTGCCCTGACAATTGATCGTCTAAATCGGTTCTATCTGTTATCAATACTATGGTTGGACTTTCAAAATAAAGGCTCTTCATTAACAAGCGCGTTAAATAAAGCATGGTATAGCTTTTTCCAGACCCTGTAGCGCCGAAATACGTGCCACCCTTGCCATCTCCCTCAGGTTTTTGTGCTAGTTTTATATTGTCAAATAATGCGCGCGCCGCATAGTATTGGGGATAGCGACACACTATTTTTTCATCTTTTTTAGAGCTATCTGGAATGAAAATAAAATTCCGAATAATATCACGTAATCGAGTTGGGTGAAGCATTCCCTGTATCATTGTAAACATACTGTCTATGCCATCTACCTCCTTTGCAAGACCTGCAATTCTACGCCAAGCATAGTAAAATTCATAAGGTGCAAAGAATGAACCCGCTTTGGTGTTTACCCCATCGCTGAGAACGCAGAATGCATTGTACTTAAACAATTCTGGAATATCTCGTTTATAGCGCGTAGTAAGTTGCTTATACGCATCGTGAACAGTGCAGTTTTCTTTAATAGCCGTTTTAAACTCGAAAACAACAACAGGCAAACCGTTTATATAAAATATGCCATCTGGTATTCGCTTTTCTGTGCCTGTAATTTCAAGTTGATTTACAAAGCGATATATGTTATGGGTTTCTGTATAAACCTCATCTTCTGGTTCGGCAGCAATTACATCTAAGTTGTCTGCAATTTTATGAGCTGAAAGACCACTATAATCAATAAGCTCGATATGGATATCCTTTTGACTTCTATCCTCACGTTTTAAAATAAACCCATCTGCCAGCCACCGCATAATGGTTTTATTGGTTTCGTATAGATCAGAAGCAGGCAGTGTTTTTAATTGTAATAGTATTGTTTTAATTTCAGCATCTGTAATACCTTCCTTGCTGTAACGCTCCTTTAAATAAGTATAAAAGTCTGCTTCAATGAGTACCTCATCCACCGTTCTTTGAATGGTATTGCCAAAGGCATGAGGATAGCCCTCTATCTCTAAGAGTTCAATAAACGTTTTCTCTAATTTGGCTTCGGTGAATTTCATTGTTTTAACCCTTGGTTTCTTTAAATGTTTTGAATAAAAAAATTGTCATTGCACCAGCAAGATTTACGGCTAACTCACTATGCCTTTCTAATGGCTTCACACTATTTTTACTTTTCCCATGCGCGTCGCCAAGTTTATTTCTCAATGCACCGAGTCCACTTACAATGCCGCTCGCTCCCCCAAGTATCTGTTTGAATATTTGTTCCTGGTGTTGTTCTGGCGCCATATTCAAAGACTTTGCAACTTCCTTATATAGGTCAGGTAACTCAGCACCATCATTATATGGTATTTTTTGTTCGTCCAAAATGTGTTTTAACACACTTTCTATTAAGGTTCGTGCTGCTGTAATAGCACCTTCTGGCTCAGATTGCTGTCGCTCAATAGCTTTTTTCCATTGGGAATGAATATGTGATTCATCAAAAACGATACTTTCTTCTAAGGGAGAAGTAAATTTATTTTCTAAATAATTTAAAGAAGGGGCAAATTCATTCCACAAAAACTCTCTACGCTCTTGATAAGTGCTAAATCTACCTTTAATGAAAGTCCAAAACTGGTCAATAGTCCTTTTAGTTTTAACCCAATCTGGTAATAAGTTTTCAATTGGGTTAATACTAAGCAACTTAATTCTTACTATCGTATAAAATTGATTGTCAAAACGATTACCAGTAGCATGAGCCACTACACCATCCTGAAAATATTCAACAAGTTGAAAGTCGTTTAGTTTATCTATATTTTCTAACTCCTCTTGCAGCATTTGTAAAAATATTATCTACTTTATTTATAAAATTATTCTTCTATCACTCCACTTGGCCTGCCCAATCAGATTCTTTTAAAATTAGCCAACTCCCAACGCGCTAATGTTTCTCCTTCCTTTAATTGCTCTTTTGCGCAATCAATAATAGTTTGATATTCATCTAAACTTGTAATCTTCGTCCAGCTCATTCTGTTCTTTACAGGAAGACAAGACTGAATGCGGCTATCTATTGGAAAATGCGGCGGTTCAGGCAACAAGCCTAAACACCAATAATATTTTAATACTAGATTTAATAACTTCTGTGCTGTACCCACACTCAAATTGCCTTCCTCCAATATAGATTCATACTTTGATGAGTCTGTAACAATTTTTTCTATCATCGCACAATGCGCATCGTGCTCCACTCTTTTATCATAAGCAGGAAGGATCTCCTTCTCGAAATAACTTCGTAATTCTTTTCTGAATACTTCTCTTTGTTTTTCACTTACCTTTACTGCATAAACTTTATTGCGCTGAAAGGCGCCTCCAAAAGTCAGCATCCATATTTCATTTTTTAAGAAGTCTTGTTGTGGTTGGGTCATAATATTTGAAATTTAGCTTTACTTAGTTGCCTTATCAAATTTGATGGAACGTTTATGATAAAAGGAACGCCATAATTTTATTCATTTCTTTTCTTGCCAATCATCTGCAATTTCTTTCCAATTCACATTTCTTGACACCTCTTCTCCCAAAATATTCTTTCTAGTCCAAACATCCCAAAAATCAGGATCGTCCGATTGTGGTCTTTGGTGACTAGGCAAATCACGAATCTTAACAAGTATTGGTAGTTCTGAAGCCCATCCTAGCAATATTGCATTTTGTGAAGGTAATGAAGGTAATTCTTTTAACAACCCTCTAAAAGTATCAGGAAGAAGTCTTCCAACTAGCTCTTGATCACGATCATTACTGATTCGATGTAAAATAAAACTGTTACACTGCGAAAGAACTGTTTGAGATAATTCTGATGGTCTTTGTGATGATAGTACTAATCCAAGACCAAATTTCCGTCCTTCTCTCGCTATTTTTTCAAAAACTTTGGTGCAAATTGCGGAAGGATTTCCTTCACCATTATCATTGTATCGGGTTATAAACGAATGTGCTTCTTCCATAACCATAACGGTCGGTAAGCTTTTAGCATTTAGTTTTCGATAACGCTGTAATGCCTCAAAAATAATTCTTGAAATCACCGAAGTAGTAATATGGGTGATTTCCGAAGGAACCAAAGAAAGATCTATTATAGTAATCGAGGCGCTTTGCCCATTTCCAAGATACCTATCTAACCATTTATCAAGCTCTATATTTATTTTATCACCAATTACGGCATCCATACGCGAATCCGAGAGAAGAGTTCGTGTTCTAGCAATAAGAAATTCTAAGTATTGTTCATTATTCGTTTCTTGTGCCAATGCTTCCAAATAACTTAAGAAAACATCCCCTTTAAAAGGAATCGGAATGTCTTCATTCTTAGGATAAAGTTCAATATCGTCTCCACCTAAATTTTTGAAAGTTAATCTAATTAAATTTATGAGGTTTTCAATTTCTTTATTTGTAAACTCAGTATAGTTAACCCAACCATTGTCCTGAACCTTTTTATGATCGGTAATTAGTTTGTTAATCAATACTACAAGTTCTTTAAGTACATCTTGCAAAGTGTCAAAACCTTCTAAAGAAATACCCCAAACAACCAATCTTTCAATAAAGTTTTTATTATGGGGAAAACCATTATAGGGTTCGCCTTTGTTTTCACTTGAAATCGTAGATTGAAGGATAATGCCAACAAATTTCTTCGCTTTCAGCTTTGGGTCACTTTGAAATTCAAGCTCCTCATTTCTCATCGCTCTTAGAGCTCGTTTTAAAAGTGGTAACTGGGCTCCAGGTTTAGCCTGTGTAAAACCTCTCCACTCTTCACTATTCCACATCCATAAGGGCACCTCCAAACTGTTTTCATCCTCCCCATTTACCTTTAAGACCTTTGCCTTATCTCCAAAAACTTTCCCATATTCACCATTAGGATCGAGAATCACAAATCTTGAATTTGTGTTATCTCCCAATTCAGTTGCCTCAAGTGACCATTGAATAAGTCCCGCAACAGTGCAAGACTTTCCGCTTCCTGTATTACCTAATACTGCCAGATGCCTTCCAAATAGTCTATCCGGATCAATCTTAACCTCTGCATTGGCAGCTAAAGGACTATGGCCAATTAAAACCCTTCTGTTTAATCCCGATTCCACTATGGATTTTAGTTGCAAGTCCGTTGGAACTAAAACTGGAGAACCGATACTAGGAAAAGAATGCACTCCTCTGTGAAATATAAAGTCCTCCTTTCTCCCTCTTTTTAATATCCCTAAAGGAGCTAATTTCATTTTCCTAAGAGGAAATGGCAAATCGATTAGTCCATAATCTTGGTAACCCTTTCTTTTGGGAAAGGGAGATCGTTCCACTGCAATCCATTCCACTTGACAAACGATTTGTCCTCCTTCGTTTGGTACTAAAACATAACTATTGATTCTTGGAAATTCTCTTGGCACTCCTGCATTTGCAGCAATCCCATCAGGGGCATCTATGTCTAGTTGTACCCTTATCTCACTGGGTGAGACGAATTCAACTACGCCAATTCTGAGAGAAGCTTGGTTTTCTATGGGCGTTCTACTCATTTTGTTCTTCTTTATGTGAATTAGAAGCTGTAACTCCTCTTACCTTGAGTAAATCTGCCATTTTATAGGTTGTTTTATCAATAGCAGGTTTCGGTAAATAGTTATCAACTAAAATTTTCAAATCACCAAAATGTTTACCTAATAACAAGGTAATCTGTACTGGACGTTTTGCACTTAAATAAAACCTTTTAATTCTATCGCCTACATCATCAAAAGCAATTATTACTATATGGGTTGAAGGTATAGTTAACATATCTCTTAAGACCCTATTAATATGGTCATCTCCGAAACTATAACCGTAAGTTACAATTGTGGAATTAGGTCTAATTATTGAACTTGCAAAATCCCTGAACAGCTCAACATAAGGATATTCTGCTGTTTCACGATCTTTTGATGCATTTGGATAAATCATTAAACTGCCTTCTGGATTGAACGTGCTTATGTTTGGAGCACCATAAGGCAATGAAAATCTTTTAACTACATCATCTTTTGCCACCCAATCCAATGACCCATGAAGTTTGGTGAAATTTATCACACCTTCTAAGTACCTTGGCTCTCCCCTTATCCCAGGAGGATTGTAATGAAGATCAATATTTAGACGGGAAGAGCGAAATATGGGAGAAATGCTTCCAACAAACCTATCTATTAAATGAAGTCCAGCAAGTTCAGCTCCAAATTCTAATACTCTATCATAGTTTGTGGTAAACAAATTAAGCCTTTCCCGTGTAGCTATTCTGCTAGCGAAACTCAGCATAAAATTCATAAGGTATTCTGCAGGCTCATTCTTTTTAGAAGTAACGATATTTTTTTCAGATTCTAAAACACTATTTGCGAATTTCTCTATGCCATTTTCTAGTTCTTCTTCTAGAGTTTTAAGTTTATTATTTAACTCTTCTGTATTTAATATTTGAAGTCCTTTAATTAGCTCATTAATTGTTCGGATTTCATCTTCAATATTCGGTTCACCTCGCCCAGATCTTTCTGCTGATTCCTTAGCCCTAATTTTAATCTCCTCTTTAAATTCGGTCACCGCCATAGATCCCATTCCCGCACCAGCATTCCCAGTAGCTAAGTAATGTACTGCCGAAGAAACACCTGCTCCAGTAAGAAGTGACAAATGCTCACTTTGAAATAAAGCGGTTAACCATGGTTCAATGATATCTCTTAAATATTCTGTATCAAGATCATCAATAATAGTAGGCTCCTTATATTCCCTTAACTTAATCACATGATTTCCATGCCATGCCTTTTCCTCCATATTTTCCATTTTATAATATTTTTACTATTTCTTCCTCACTCCCAACAGTCGCCTTTTTGGAAAGAAGAAGTTTCTGAAGTTGATTTAACTTTTGATTTAAAGCTTCTGAATTACTTCTCTTATCCATAATTACTGTAATCGTCTTTTCAAAATCATTCAATGTATATTGGTTTGGGAAAATAACATTAAAGCTTTCAATTTCAGATTTAGTTATTGCTTGTCTTGTTGACCCAGATTCACTAACGCCTACCAATTCCGTTTTTGAATCGGTCGAACATAGGTTGAACAATAAATAATTATTTAAAGAAAAAGATCTTTTAGGTCTAATGAGCATGACGTGTTGATTAATTCTAGCTGGAAGAATATTTTTTGGGACAATACAACATCTTGCAACTGATGCTCCTGTTATATTAAATAAAATATCATTCTCCTCAATTTTCACATTATTTAATTTAGCGGCCTGTTTTTCATTTATATACGCTAAATCATTTTCCAGAAATTTAAAATCATATACATTCATACTTCTAATTAGAGAAATCCCAGTAGTTTGATAAGCTTGTTTACCTCCTGTCGGCGTTGAACCACTTGAAATCTTTTCACAAATTTCTTTAAGTGGTAGAACCTCCCAACCGTCTGGAATCTCCCCATCCAATTCCTCATTGTAAACCATCACCCCACCAGAAGACTTATAAGGCTTTCCTTTCAAATCGGGCTTGCCCTGAGCGAAGTCGAAGGGAAACTCAAAATCCACAAACCAATGTTTATAAAGAGCCTGTGCCGTTTCTTCCAGCTTTTGGTTTAGCTGTTCGTTTAAATCAATACGTTTTGTGATTGTGTGGTATTCGTTAACTATTTCTTGTTGGGTTTCTAAGGAGGGAACAGGTAGTTCAAAATCCATAAAATCTTCCCATTCTAAGCTACCTCTTACACCACCAACCGCATGAAAAGTTGCTTGTCTGTCAAATTCACTACGGGTAAACCACATCATTAAATATTCAGGCAAAAGCAATGAAGTATCGACCACTTCAAACACAGGGTAGGCTTGTGAGATAATCGCCTCTTCAAAATCTCTTAATAATGCTACTGGCATTTTGCCATCACGGCGCACCTGCATTACACTACACGCAAACTGGTTTTTACGAATGATTTTGTAATTCTTCATATCTGTACCAATTATATTGGCAACAGAGGGAATAAATTGTTTTGAAATACTCAACCCCAAGAGGTTTGTAACTTCCAAATCAACGTTCCGTTCATCTACAAGTGCTATATAATCTCCAATCCGTTTATAACTCGATCTCATACCCCAATTCCTTAAACACTTTTAATAACTCTGCTTTGCTTTCTTCTTCCTGTTTCAACAAATCAGTAATTTCACTTTGCAAGCTTTGCATTTTGGTATCAAAATCAATATTCTCGTCCCGGTTTATAAACTCAATATACTTGCTGGGTACTAGGGAAAAATCCTTCTTTGCAATTTCTTCCGTTGTTGCGCTATAACAGTATTCAGGCATATCTTTATAATCAGATTCACTCTGCTGCCAAATGTGGTAGGTTTCTGCAATATCCTTTATATGCTGCTCCCCAAACTGGATAAACTTTTTCTCGAAGGGTTCTCCAATTTGTCGTAGATCCATAAACAAGACTTCATTCTCACGGTCTCTATAATTCCGCTGCTCATCACCAATACTTTTTGTATGCGCCTTCTTATTCTTGTTCAATATCCAAAGTGTAACACTGATATTGGTGGTGTAAAACATGTTTTGTGGCAAAATAACAATCGCCTCCACCAAATTGTTTTCAATCAACTTGCGGCGTATTTTATACTCATCTCCGCCTCCACTCAAAGCACCATTTGCCAAGATAAAGCCTGCTACGCCATTGTCAGAAAGCTTACTTACCATATTTAATATCCAACCGTAATTGGCGTTGCTTTTTGGCGGCACTTCATAGCCCATCCAGCGTGGGTCGTCCACTAATTCGTTTTCGGCTCGCCAATCTTTTTGGTTAAAAGGTGGGTTTGCCATAATGTAATCGGCTTTTAAATCTGGGTGTTGGTCTAGCGCAAAAGTGTCTGCTGCCCGTTCGCCTAAATTTGCTGCTATCCCACGAATGGCAAGGTTCATCTTAGCCAACTTATAGGTAGTGGTGGTATATTCTTGCCCATAAATACTCACCTCCTGCTTGTTCCCGTGATGACTCTCAATAAACTTAATAGACTGCACAAACATACCGCCAGAACCACAGGCGGGATCATAGATAATCCCTTTATAGGGTTCTATCATTGTTGCAATAAGGTTTACAATACTTTTGGGAGTGTAGAACTCTCCTTTTCCCTTACCTTCGGCAAGGGCAAACTTGGAGAGAAAGTATTCATAAACACGACCAACAATATCCTGTGCCTTATCACTCTGAGTATCTATTTTATTGATAGTATCGAGCAAAGAGGCCAATTTGCTTTTGTCCAATTGCAGTCGGCTAAAATAGTTATCAGGCAAAGCGCCTTTAAGACTGGGGTTGTTTTTTTCTATTTGATGAAGCGCTGTATCAATCTTGAGCGCAATGTCATCCTGTTTGGCGTTTTTTATTATGTAATTCCAACGAGAAGTCTCAGCAAGATAAAACACATTGCTTTGGTTGTAGAATTCTTTCATCTCTACATATTTTTCCTTGCCATCGGCAATAAGTTCCGCCCGTCTGGCTTCAAACTTATCACTGGCAAACTTTAGGAAAATAAGTCCAAGCACTACATGCTTATACTCAGCAGACTCTACCGAACCTCTTAATTTATTTGCAGATTCCCACAGGGTTTCTTCTATTGATTTTTGTTTTTTGGGGGTGTTCTTTTTGGCCATTCAAATATTGGTTGAGTAGTTATTTCTTCAAATATAAAACAATACAAATGCATCCCATTACGGGAAACCGCATTTGGGGTAAATTTTTCTGGATCGCCTTCGCTGAAGCTACGGCGACCAATGGGGAGAGACTCAAATATATCAAATCTTTAAGATACTCCTGCCTAAAAAAATACTTTTCGCGTTAAAAGGATTTTTGAGCGATGAGGGACGAGGGACAACCAACAACATATACACCATTTCACAAAATGATTATAAATAGTTCTAAAACAATAGGCTTATTACAGTGCCTTCACCCTCGCTACTCTTTATTTGGATACGACCTTTGTGAAGTAGCATAATCTGTTTGCTTAAACTCAAGCCCACACCGCTTCCTGTTTTCTTAGTACTGAAAAAAGGTACAAAAACACTGTCCCTGATTTCTTCGGGAATGCCTTTTCCATTATCTAACACTTTAATTATCCCAGTCCCGTTCAGGTTCTTGTGGGCTATCAATCGAATATTTGCATCTTCAATATGCTGGCAGGCATCTATGGCGTTTAGGATTAAATTAATTAAAACCTGTTCTATTAGATAGCTATCTATATTTATTTGAAGATTAGGAGGCTCAATTAAAAAGTCGATCGCTATCCCATTGCTTTCAATAGAAGGCTGCATTAGGGTCTGTATATTTTTGAAAAGTTCTGCTATTTTTACTTCTGCCAGATTTAATTCGGTTACTTTGTTTAGACTGCGAAAGGTTTTAGCAAACTTCAAAAGCCCATCGCTCCGTTTTTTTATGGTTTTAATTCCAGAATTCAGATCCTCAATATTTAATGGATTGCTTTTAGCATCGTCCAAATTATTCTGGATATTAGTCTCCAAGGTCTCTGCCAGGGAAGAAATGGGCGCTATGCTGTTCATAATCTCATGGGTCATCACGCTAAGCAGTTTCTTCCAGGCCTCAGATTCGTTTTGATTTAATGTTTCCTCTATATTTTGCAATACAATGAGCTTAAATGAATTTTCCTCCATTTCAAAAACGGTATCGGAAATAAGGACTTTTAAGCTTTCCTGTTTCATTTCCAGCAGTACCGATGCTGTGGTGGAATGATAGGTTTCAAAGAGTTCATCAAAAATCTGTGGATGTCTCTTTTCCATAAAACTGATATTTTTAAAGGCGGGTAGGTCCAAGGTTTTTAATATGGAATCATTCGCCCAAAGCACTGCGCCACTTTCCACATTGTAGGCAATGATGCCAATATCTACCATTTCCAGAATTTTCTGAAGATATAGAAATTGAGCTTCTCGTTCGCTATCGATACTTTTGATGGTGTGGTTTACTAAGTTAAAGCCCTTGTGAAGTTCACGAATGTCTTGGGCACCATGTGTTTCGGAAAACCAACGGGAAAAATCTCGGTATTTTATCGATTCAAAAAAATCGTCCATCGCCACAAATCGTTTTAATACAAAATGGTACAGCTGATAAATGGAAAAAAGCGAGAGACAAATGCCAGCTATTAAGACATAGGTATTGGGCAAAACAATTCCAAAAGCAAGAACCAACAGCGAAATGAGCAAGCCCAAAACGCGAAGTGCTAGCGCTATTCTGTAACTTTTATAATTCATATTTATTGAGTCTGCGATAGAGTGCGGCACGCGTAATACCCAACTCCTTTGCAGATTTTGAGATGTTTCCCTTGTTTTTTTCTATCACTCTAAGAATGGCACTTTTTTCAATGGCATCCAGATTTGTTTCTTTTTGCAGAACGGTAGGTTGTGGGCTCTCAATAGCCGAAAAAATCAAATCTGCCGCCTTCAATCTTTGGTCTTCTGCCATGATTACCGTTCGCTCCAAAGCGTATTGTAGTTCCCGAACATTCCCTGCAAAACCATGGCTCTTTAGTTTTTGGATAAAATCTAGCTCCAAACTAAAACTCCCTTTGCCGTACTTGTCTGCATAAAAATCTATAAAATAATGGGCGAGCAAAGTTATATCCTTTCCCCTCTCGCGTAGTGGAGGTATGGTTATATCAACTGTGTTTATACGATAGATAAGGTCTTTTCGGAATTTTTCTTCATCGGCTAAATTGTTTATGGACAAGTTGGTGGCGCAAATTAAACGGATATCAATCTCTATGGACTGGTTGGCCCCAATAGGTGTTACCTGCCTATTTTGCAAGACCGTGAGCAGTCGTGCTTGCTGGCGTAGCGAAATATTTCCTATTTCATCCAAAAACAATGTGCCTCCATTGGCGGCTTCAAAACGTCCTTTTCTATCTTCGCGTGCATCGGTAAAGGCCCCCTTTTTATAACCGAAAAGTTCGCTTTCGAAAAGGCTTTCGGTGAGCGCCCCTACATCTACTTTTACGAAGGGCATGTTTTTACGAAGGGAATTCTCGTGAATGGCTTTGGCTATCAAATCTTTTCCCGTGCCGTTTTCACCTAAAATAAGTATGTTGGCATCTGTAGGAGCCACTTTTTTAAGCTTTACAAATACCTCCTGCATGACTTCACTCTCCCCTATTATTTTGGTTTCGGAATTTAGATTGGTTTTTTGGCCTTTTGGACGCTTCTTTTTCTCTACCAACTCCCTAACTGTTTCCAGTATTTTTTCATTTTTCCAGGGTTTTACAATAAAGTCGGAAGCGCCTTGCTTTAAGGATCGTATTGCAAGGTCTATATCGCCGTAGGCAGTTATGAGTATTACATCCACATTTGGATTTTGTTTCTTTATTTTATTGAGCCAGAAAATACCTTCATTACCCGTATTAACAAGTCCGTTAAAATTCATATCCAGGATAACAACATCAAAGTTGTGCTCCTGCATTAAACTTTGGATGGTATTTGGGTTTTTATTGACAACAACTTCCTTGACTTTAGATTTAAGCAAAAGCCGAAGTGCAACGAGCACATCCTCATCGTCGTCTATAACTAGAATGTTGGCATTATGTAAAAGCATGGTTACAATATTAACAAATTCTGAATTTAGAACTTATAAATACGCCTTGATAATTCAGAATTAAAAAAAGTGTATCGGCAGCGAACAGGAGGTGTATCAAAAGCGGACACTATTAAATTTTATATTTCACACAAAATACTGATAAACAGTTGTTTATTTTTTTGGCATCATATTGACGAGAGATAATATGAAAACCAAATAATACTATGGACATACCTATAAAAAAGAAACGATTTACCATCAAAAAAATACTAACTATAGGTGGTATTGCCCTTTTATTGGCTTTGATTGTTTTTGTAATTATTTCATCTTTTGGCGGTTCAAAATTGAATGTAGAAAAAGAGCGCATCAGTATAAACACTGTGGAAAAAGGTGTTTTTCAAGAAAATATACCCGTAAATGGAATTGTGCTACCTATTACCACAATTTATTTGGATGCCCTTGAAGGGGGTCGTGTGGAGGAAAAGTTTGTAGAGGACGGAGCGATACTAAAGAAGGGCGATCCTATTTTAAGACTTAGCAATACAGACCTTGAACTAAGCCTTGTGAATCAAGAGACACAAGTATATAATTTATTGACCCAGATGCAGATTTCACAGAATGCTGCCCGACAAAACACCATCAATAAATTAAACCAATATACTGATGTGGAGAGTAGCTTAATAGAAGCCAAACGCGTATATGACCTCAACAAAAATTTGTACGATAAGGATGCCATAGGGCGACAGGATTTGGTAAAAGCTGAAAACGATTACAACTATCAGAAAGAGCGCATGAAACTGTCTAGGCAAATTCTAAAGCAGGATTCCCTTGCGGTGAAACAGGAACAGGGACAAGTGCAAAGCAGCTATGCCCGTACCCAAAACGCCTTGGAACTTATGCGCAGGAAGGTAGCAGATCTAGTAGTAAAAGCACCTGTTGATGGGCAACTCACCTCTCTAGATGCTGAAATTGGACAATCTAAAAACAAAGGTGAACGCTTGGGACAATTAGATGTATTAAGTGGCTTTAAGGTGCGCGCAGATATTGATGAGCACTATATTTCTAGGATATACAACGGACAAACGGGTAGTTTTAGCTTTAATGGCAAAAGTTACCAACTGTCTATCAAAAAAGTTTATACCCAAGTTGCCAACGGCCGTTTTCAGGTAGCTATGCAATTTGAGGAAACTGTACCCGAAGGAATTCGTCGCGGACAGACCTTACAGATACGATTGGCTTTGAGCGATGAGAAGCAGGCAGTAATGATTCCTAAGGGAGGTTTTTTCCAAGAAACTGGAGGTAATTGGATTTTTAAGGTAAGTGAAGATGGCAATACCGCCTATAAAACCGAGATAACATTAGGCAGTCAGAATACAGAAAACTATGAAGTATTGAGCGGCCTGGAACCTGGTGATAAAGTAATAACTAGCAGTTATGACAACTATGGAGAGGTCCAGGAATTGATTTTAAAATAGAAAACAGCAGGCAGCGGGCAGCGGGCAGCAAGAAAATAATAAAAACCCGATAACTGATAGCTGATAGCCGAAACCTGATAGCTGAAGCTAAAGGCTGAAAGCTGATAACTCAAAACAATAACTATGATAACAATTACCGATTTAGAAAAATACTACGCCACCGAAGAGGTGCGCACCATTGCCTTGAATAAATTATCCTTTAAGGTAAATGAAGGAGAATTTGTAGCGATAATGGGGCCTTCGGGCTGTGGGAAATCCACTTTGCTGAATATTCTTGGATTATTGGACGACCCTGATGGGGGAAGCTTTGTGTTTAACGGAATAGAAGTAGCAGGCTTTAACGAGCGTAAACGCGCCGACCTCCGGAAGCATAATATTGGATTTGTTTTCCAAAGCTTTAATCTAATTGATGAATTAACCGTTTTTGAAAACGTAGAACTGCCTTTAATCTATACAGGGGTAAAACCAGCAGAGCGCAAGGAACGGGTTGATGCAGTATTGGAAAAAATGCAGATTATGCACAGAAGGAAACACTTTCCGCAACAACTATCAGGGGGGCAACAACAGCGTGTGGCAGTAGCCCGAGCTGTGATAAACAATCCAAAACTGATTCTTGCCGATGAGCCTACAGGAAATTTGGACAGCAGCAACGGAAACGAGGTAATGGATCTTTTAACAGAATTGAATGAAACGGGTACCACCATCATTATGGTTACGCACAGTGAGCACGATGCCAAATATAGCCATCGTATTATAAGAATGCTGGATGGGCAGAAGGTTACAGAGAATGTACTGTCAGAGTATATAAGTAAGTAATAAATAATTCAGCACCGTGATTACAAATTATATCAAAATAGCGTTTCGCAACATTCGGAAAAACAAGCTCTTTTCCTTTATAAATGTTATTAGTCTTGCCATTGGCATAAGCGCTTCTTTTGTAATTGGTTTGATGGTTTATTACGATTTTACTTTTGATAAATTTCATAAAGACGGCAGTCTTATTTATCGTATAACTACCCAATATTCTTCGGCCGAAGGGGAATCTTACAATTACGGTGTTTCGGTTCCGCTTATTGCCGAAGTAAAGCAAAGTGTTACTGGCATTCAACTTGCCACCTCGTTTTTTACGATAGAACCTTCTAAGGTAATGAATGCTTCCTTTTCAAAACCTTTCAACAATCCTGAAAAAGTAATTTATGCCGACACCAATTTCTTTAAGTTTCTAGACTATGATTTTTTGGCGGGTAATGCCATAACTGCTATCGATGCGCCAAACAAAGTGGTTTTAACTGAAAGTCGCGCCAAAAAATATTTCCCCAATAAAAGTTACAATGCTATTATTGGTGAAACGCTTGTTTATGATGATTCGGTTTCTACAAAAGTTACTGCGATTGTTGCCAATTTTAAGGAACGGACAGATTTTACTTTTGAAGAAATTATTTCGGTAGAAACAGGAAAGCAGTCTTATATGAAAGACCAAATCCTTGATGAAAACTGGAACAGCACAAGCTCTAGCACCCAACTATTTATAAAATTGAATTCTGAAAAATCGGTTTCAGCGGTGAAGACACAGTTAAACGAATTGGCGAAAAAAAATGCGAGTGAATATTCAATAAAATATAATGAACACAGAACATTTAAACTTCAGCCGTTAAATGAACTTCATTTTGGCGGCAACTACGGTGTTTTTGACTTTTCAGAATATAAGGCAGATAGAGCCATATTATATAGCCTGTTGTGTATAGCAGCTTTTCTATTGCTCTTAGGGTGCATTAATTTTATAAACCTCAACACAGCGCAAGCCACTCAACGCGCCAAGGAAATTGGCATCCGTAAAACCTTGGGAAGCTCAAAAAAACAATTGGTTTTTCAATTTTTATGGGAAACCTTTTTACTTAACGTGTTTGCGGGAATGCTCTCAATCGGTTTGGCTGCTTTGCTATTGAAAGTTTTCGCTGGATTTATTCCAGAAGGATTACATTTTAGTCTATTTGCAAATCCTCTAATTATTGGTTTTGCAGTTCTTTTAATAATAATCATCACATTTTTATCAGGCTTTTATCCAGCACTTGTTCTTTCATCTTTTAAGCCTGTTTCAGTTTTAAAA
Organism: Aequorivita vitellina; assembly: GCF_022008365.1. Lineage (GTDB taxonomy): Bacteria > Bacteroidota > Bacteroidia > Flavobacteriales > Flavobacteriaceae > Aequorivita > Aequorivita vitellina. The sequence continues at coordinate 22,156 of NZ_JAIRBA010000018.1, read as the reverse complement.
AATAGCGTTTTTTCAACTAATAGTCATATTTCTCTTCGGAAGGGACTAATTGTTTTTCAATTTATTATAGCACAAGTTTTCATTATTGCAACTATTGCGGTTGGCAAGCAAATTCATTTTTTAATGGAAAAAGATATGGGATTTAAAACCAATGCCATCACTTATATCCGCACTCCTTGGATGGATTCATCAATCGAAAAAAGGCAATTATTACTTGAAAAACTTAAAACTATCCCACAAATTGAAAAAGTAAGTTTGGGTGGTTCGCCACCAGCTTCTTTTAATACGCATGCCACCAATGTACTTTACTTGGACGGAAAAAAAGAAATACGCAGTAATATAGAATTGCTTTATGGGGATGAAAATTATTTAAAATTATACAACATCAAATTATTAGCAGGAAGAGCGTTGCTGAACGATACAATCCACGAATACATTATAAACGACACCTACCGAAAAACATTAGGTTTTAAAACGCCTCAAGAAGCAATAAACAAAATGGTTGGTGAAGGCAAAAATGCTGTACCCATCGTTGGTGTTATGGCAGATTTTAATCAACGCTCGTTAAAATTGAATATTGAACCAATGGCTTTTATTGGCGATTGGAATAGAAAAGGATATTCGCAATTAAATACAATCCATTTGCAATTAAATGAGACCGATTCAAGAAACTGGTCAACAGTAATTGACAAAGTTGAAGATGCTTGGAAAACCATTTATCCAGAATCTGAATTCAAAATGGATTTTGTAGATAATACCGTTGCAAAGTTTTACGAAAAAGAAAGTAGTATGACCAAACTCTTAAATTGGGCAACGGTACTTTCAGTACTTATTAGCTGCTTAGGACTTTTAGGATTGGTTATTTACACAACCGAGCGCCGTGTAAAAGAAATTGGAATCCGTAAGATTTTGGGAGCCTCATTGTTGCAACTTAACCTATTGCTTTGTAAAGATTTTTTAATACTTATAGGCATTGCATTTTTAATTGCCACTCCAATTGCTTGGTATGGCGTTCACAATTGGCTACAAGGTTACGCAAACAGAACTTCCCTAAGCTGGTGGATCTTTGTTATTTGCGGATTGGGGATAGTTTTATTGGCTTTAGTAATTATGAGTATTAAGACGCTTTCTACTGCTAGCGAAAACCCAGCGAAAAGTTTGAGAAACGAATAAAATAATTAGACTCAACGGTTTCAGAAACCTTTAGAGTTTTTAAAAATATACAAAATGATTAGGAACTATTTTAAAATCGCTTGGCGGAATCTTGGCGCCAATAAGTTGTTTACAACACTAAATGTGGCTGGACTGGCAATTGGTATATGCGTGTGTATAATTTTGTTTACATATGTTTCCAATGAGCTGGGCTTTGATAGGATGTATAAAAATTCAGCTAACATCTATCGCGTTAATATGGAAACCTCTTCCCATTACGATTTTGAAACCTGGGCAACTTTACCCAATGCCGTAGGCCCAGCAATAGTGGAAGATATTCCACAAGTAAAGTCAATGAGCAGACTAATAAAAGATGATTTTGGCGCAACAGCTTCTTTAAAAGTTGAAGATAAAAACTTTACAGAAAAAAGACTGTATTTGGCCGATTCCGCAATATTTAAACTATTTGATTTTAATTTTATAGAAGGAAATAGCCATACTGCATTCAGCAAACCAAAATCTATTGTGGTTTCGCAATCAGCAAAAGAACGGTTATTTAATAATGAATCGGCTTTAGGAAAAACAATCATCGTAAACAACCGAGATACCCTTCAAGTAACAGGTGTTTATAAAGACCTTCCCCATAATAGCGTGATAGACTGTAATATGATCTATAACATTATGGACTCTTGGATGGGAACAAATGTGTATTGGAGCAACGCCAGTTATGAAACCTATTGTTTATTAGAAGCTAATGCAGATGTAGCAGCAATACAAAAACAGGCCACAGCATTAATTGATAAAAATGTTGAAAAGTCGGGGCAATATTTTACAAAATTTCTTTTCCAACCCTTAACAAAAATACACCTATACTCTTCTCATCTTCGAGAATCATACACCTCAAGGCAGGGAAATATTAGTACCGTTAAAAGTTTGCTGTTTCTATCCTTATTGGTTTTGCTTATTGCGTGCATCAATTATATGAACTTGGCCACAGCCAATTCCAGAAAACGTACCAAAAGCATTGGAATGAATAAGGTGCTGGGAGCTAATAAGAGGCAGATGCTTTTCCTTTTTTATATGGAAACCGCTATACTCACATGCATAGCAATTGTAATAGGTTATGCCGCTGCATTTTTGGGTATTCCTTTATTTGAGCGTATTACGGGAAATGAATTGCATTATTCCAATTTGTATTCTACCCCTATTCTAATAAGTCTTTTAGCCATCTGGGCAACAGTAACTCTTATTGCCGGAAGTTATCCCGCAATTTCAATGTCTAATATTTCCCCCTTGGCATTGATGAATAAATCTCAAAAGAAACATCGCGGTGCAGAGTTTGTTCGAAAGGGATTGGTTGTTTTTCAATTTGCTGCTTCCATTATCTTGATTATTGCGGTTGTGATAATTCTTCAGCAAATGGACTTTATCAAAACGAAAGATTTGGGCTATAAACCGGAAGGGGTTGTGGCGCTTTCAGTAAAGTCTGCACAAAATCAACAACAAATTCAAAATCTGATAAACGCTTTGGAAAGAAAGTCGACCGTTAAAAGCGTATCGGCCGTACAGACCATTCCCGGCGATGTGGAAAGTGGCAGATCAGTACGCAAATTAGCTACAGACACTGAAGGACTTCCTGTAAACACCTGCCGTACTTATGGCGATATTATTGAAACCATGCAGTTAAAACTCTTGGCAGGAAATGAACTGCCTACAACTATTGCGAAGGGGGATTCAACTTGTTATACTTTAATAAACGAAGCCATAATTAGCTATTTGGGTTATAAAACACCAGAAGAAGCGGTTGGGAAAAGCATAAATACAGAATTTGGTGATAATGCTATTATTTCTGGTGTGATAAAGGACTTTAATTACAAGTCCGTAAAAGATAAAATTGGGGGATATATGTATTATAAAATGACTGATGGCCCCGAATCGGTTAGGACTTTGCTCGTTCGATACAACACTAAAAACCTTTCTGGGTTTTTGCAAGACGTACAGAAATCTTTTAATGAGAATTTGCCAAATACCGCGTTCGCTTATCAATTTTTAGACAAGTACGTAGAAAACTTATACCTCTCGGAACAGCGAACTGCAAACACAGCTACTGTATTTTCATTATTGGCCATTTTTATTGCGTGCTTAGGACTATTTGGCCTAGCAGCTTTTACAGCCGAGGAACGCACCAAAGAGATTGGGATCCGTAAAGTTTTAGGGGCTACTGTTACAGGAGTCACAAAATTATTGACAAAGGATTTTTTGAAGTTGGTATTAATAGCTTTTGCAATAGCTGTACCCGTAGCTTGGTGGTTGACACACAAATGGCTGATGGAATTTGCCTATCGCACTCAGATAAATTGGTGGGTCTTTGTTATAGCTGGGATAATTGCCATGTGTATTGCTTTGATTACAATCAGTTTTCAAGCTATAAAAACTGCCATTGCCAATCCGGTGGATAGCTTAAGGAACGAGTAGGCTGCTGATAACGGATAAAAAACATAAAATTATACAAGATGATACTGAATTATTTTAAAATCGCATTACGGAATTTATGGAAGGATAGAACTTTTACCTTTCTTAATGTTATTGGGCTTTCCACGGCTTTTTGCGCGGCATTTTTGTTAGGTATGTTCGCCATCTTTGGACTTTCCTTTGATCAGTTTCACGAAAATATTGGTTCTATTTATGAAGTTTACACAAACTCCCAAACCGCTAAAGGCACCGAAATTAGTAATGCAAATCCAATTCCATTTGCAGAGGCCTTAAAGGAAGAGGTCCCTGGTGTTAAAAAAATAACCCGCGTTGCTAATGGGGGACCCTTGGTTACATTTGGAGAAAAAACATTGAAGCTTGATGTTTTATGGGCAGACAGAGACTTCTTCGATATTTTTTCCTTTCCGGTGGTAGGTGGTTCAAAAATCAACCCCCTTCAAAATAAATCATCTATAGCAATTACACGCACGACCGCACAAAAAATATTTGGAGAAATGAATGCCGTTGGACAAACGGTTACTATGCGTCGCGACAATGAAGATGTACCCTTTGTAGTGAGTGCAGTTATTGAGGACATACCTGAGGCTAGTAGCTTTCAGTTTGATGCGATTTTAAATTTTACAGACTTACCAGCTTCCTTTTATGCAGCAAATAAAGACAGGTGGGACGCCCATAACCACCCTGTTTATTTACAGTTGGATGCAGAAACTTCAGCAGCAAAGTTTGAGAAAGCTACCGCTGCCTTTTCAAACCTGCATTTTGCAGATGACATAGCAACCGCAAAAAGGGACGGCGCAAAACCAAATTCAGATGGTGAATATAGACAAATACATCTTTTACCATTTGAGGACATCAGCTTTACCGACTTTAACAGCAATTCGTCAAAAGTGAATAAAACACTCCCCTATTTAATTCTTGGTATCGCATTTCTCATTCTTTTTATAGCCAGTGTAAATTTTATTAATATGGGTATTGCCAAAGGGTCTCAACGCCTTCGGGAAATAGGCATGCGCAAAACTTTGGGGGCTAGCAAAGGGCAACTATTTCTACAATTCTGGGGGGAAAGTATTTTTGTTTTTTCTTTATCAGTTTTTTTTGGAGGTCTGCTGGCCTTACTGCTACTCGATAAATTCCAGACTTTATTCGAGACGAAAGCCTCATTCGCTTTAATTGCAAGCCCGGGAATTGTTCTGGGGCTTCTTTTAAGTTTACTGCTTATTACTTTAATAGCCGGAGGATATCCAGCACTTTTAATGAGCAAGTTGGATACCTTGCTAGCATTAAAGGGCAAACTACAGCATACAGGCAAAAATAAGGTTCGCGATGTTTTGATGGCTGTTCAATTTTGTATTGCAATTTTACTTATTAGTGGAACCCTTGTACTTTGGAGTCAATTGGATTTTATGCGGACAAAGGATCTGGGGTTTAATAAAGAGCAAGTAATTACGCTGCCATTAAACACCAAAAAAGATAGAGCTCAATTATTACAATTACTTCGAAATGCTCTTGAGGGAAAGCCGGGTATTATAAGCGTGACTGCTGCAGACAACATACTAGGACTGGGTAAAGATGGAAGATCATCAACTATCGTAATGGGCTTTGATTATAAGGGAAGGGAAGTTAAAACCAATTTGCTTAATGTAGATTACGACTACCCAAAAACCTTGGATATAGAATTGATTCAAGGGCGAGCCTTTAATAAACAATATGCTTCCGATAGTCTTTCAATTGTTATAAATGAAGCGATGGCCAAGGAGTTTGGTGAGAAAGACCCCTTAAGTGTACGTTTTTTATTGAACGATTCAATTCAATATTCGGTGATTGGTGTTGTAAAGGATTACAATTTTCAAGGTCTAAATAAAACTATTGAGCCCATTAGCTATTTTATGAATCCTAGTTCACCAAAATACTATGCTTTTATAAAAGTAGCTCCCAATAATCTTTCCCAGTCTTACGATAGGGTTAAGGAAGTTTGGAACACTTTGGAGCCCGATACAGAGTTTTTAGGTTCATTTTTGGATGAAAACATAGATCGCACATTAAAAGAAGAGCGCAAAATGACTACAATGATTAGTGCCGGTTCCATACTTGCCATAATTTTAAGTTGTATAGGTCTCTTTGCCATTTCATTGTTAGTGGTAAATCAAAAACGAAAGGAAATTGGAATTCGCAAAGTGGTTGGAGCCAGTACTTCAACTATTACAGTTTTATTATCCAAACAATTTTTAAAACTCGTGGTTTTTGCCTTTTTAATAGCCACGCCTTTAAGTTGGTACCTCACTACACAATGGTTACAGAATTATGCCTACCATATAAATTTAAGTGTATGGATTTTCCTTGCCGCTGGTGGTATTGCTTTTGTTATTGCACTGGCTACCATAAGCGTAAGGACCATTCAGGCGGCTCTACAAAATCCTGTAGATAGTTTGAAAACTGAATAGTGGGTCCTTGTATAAAAATTATGACGAATACTAAATACAAAATATGCTACTGGAATTAAATCACATTTTTAAATGGGTTTCCCAGGGAGGAAGCCGAGTTTTTCTTTTAAAAGACATCAATCTACTAGTGGAAGAAGGCGAATTTATTTCAATTATGGGACCATCAGGTTCAGGAAAATCTACTTTGCTAAATGTTATTGGTATGTTAGACGGCTTTCAGGAAGGTGAATATAATTTTCTTGATCAATCAGTTCATTCCCTGAAAGAAAAAAAACGCTCCCAGCTCTATAAGGAGTATATTGGATTTGTCTTTCAAGCCTATCATTTAATAGACGAATTGACAGTCTATGAAAATATAGAAACGCCTTTGCTATACAAAAATGTTAAAGCATCGGAACGCAAAGCTTTGGTTGCCGATATGCTAGACAGATTCAATATTGTTGGCAAAAAAGACCTTTTCCCTAGTCAGTTGAGTGGCGGTCAACAACAATTGGTGGGTATTGCTCGTGCCTTGATTGCCAAACCAAAACTAATTTTGGCTGATGAGCCCACAGGCAACCTTAACTCCAAACAAAGCGAGGAGATTATGGAGCTTTTTAAGGAATTGAACCAAGAGGGGGTTACTATTATTCAGGCCACACATTCTGAATTGAACGCAGCATACGGCTCAAGAACGATACATCTTTTAGATGGTGGCCGCGATAACATTTAATTCTATTTATTATTCAAAATCATGAAAATCAAAATCATTTATCTCTTATTACTAAGCTTTCCAGTTGTTGTTTTCGCACAAAATAACAACCGTACCATTCGAACCCTAGAGGAATGTATTGATTTGGCTCTTAAAAACAATTTGGATTTAAAGCAAGCACAGTTTAAGGAAAACACAAGCGACATAAATTTTAGACAAAATAAAAACGCCCTGCTTCCAACGCTAAATGGCACTTATAATTTAGGTATTTCTAATGGAAGAAGTATAGATCCATATACAAATACATTTGTTAATGAACAGCTAAGCTTCTCGAATGCTACACTAGGACTGGATGCCACTATATTTAATGGCTTTAGGCTCATCAACAGTTGGAAACAAGCAAAACTGAACCTACAGGCCAGTGAGATGGAAACAGAAGCTGCAAAACAAGCCTTGATTTTGAATGTTACTTTAACTTATCTGCAGGTATTGAACGCACAGGATTTGATTAAACTTGCCAAAGCAAGGGTAACTACCACCCAGGAGCAATTAGATAGACTTAGAAGTTTGTATGAGGAGGAAACAGGAAATCCTGCAGAATATCGGGACCTTCAAGGACAAATTGCTGCAGACGCTTCCTATTTGGTTGAAAGTGAAAAAACGCTAGAAAACGAACTCATTAACTTGAATACCTTAGTAAATGCAGAAGCGGAAATTACAGTAGCGGGCTTAGATTTACAGTTGAAAATTAAAAAATATACATACTCCCCATCTGATGTCTATATGCAAGCTTTGGAAGTTTTTCCTTCCGTTAAGGCTAGTGATTTAGCGCTGGAGGCTGCAAGCAAGGGAGTTGCTATTGCACGGTCTCAATACAGCCCAGAAATAAGTCTTTTTGCAAACTTAAATACTAATTATTCAAGTGCAGCTCGTCTTTTTAATGAAACGGGAAGCAGCATCGTTGAAAATGGCGATTTTGTTACCATAAACAATGAAAATTATGCAGTATTGAGTGAAGAAACAAATTTTAGAAGTGAGGAAATCCCCTATAACGACCAATTTGACAACAACTTAAACTCTTCCTTTGGTGTTGCTGTTACTGTCCCTATTTTTAATGGCTTCCGAGCCAAAAATAATGTTGCACTGGAAAAAATAAAGAAAGAAGAGGCAGAAACAGCTTTAGAGAAAACCAAACTCAATCTTCAGCAGTCAGTTAAACAGTCATACAATTCAATGCAAACTGCCTATGAGCGCTATAAAATTCTACAAAACCAAGTTGAGGCTTACCAGGAATCTTTCCGTATAAACGAAATTCGTTTTAACAATGGAGTCTCAAATAGCGTGGATTATATTGTAAGTAAAAATAATTTGGACAATGCCCAGATCAATTTAGCAAATGTTGGTTATGAATATTTGTTACGTGTTAAAGTCTTAGAGTATTATAGGACTGGTCTTTAGTGCTATATTAAATGCAAATCAGACACTGTCATTGTTTTCCCTTTTTAAAATGAACAGCCCTTCACAAGTTTTTTAAAGCACCCACTTCATTTACTCAATGAGGCTATTACTTTTGTTCCAATAAAAAAAACATCCCCTGCGCCCTCCCCCCTCCCATATCAATTCCCAGACTAATAGCTAACCCCGCTGCCGCGCGATTGTATGGCATGTGCTACAATAGTATATTTCATTTTCACTGGCGCCTGTGTTACGCAAAATGAAGCAGAAAGCGTTTCAAATTATTCTGACATTCATATAGCCTTTTACTGATTTTTGAAGCCGAAAAAATGACTATATTTGATATTCTCCCCAGTTAAAAAAGTTCACTCTTCTGGTTTTCTGTAATGGAAAGGAATCTATTTAGGTCTTAAAAAAAGCTATATTGCTATTAAAAAACTTCACTTTTGATAACCAATATACTTAATGTCCATTCCACTTACCAGAGAATCTGTGATACACAATACCGGTATCAATCCAACCCCTCCGCTGCCGCGCTCCCGAGACTTCGGGAGCATCGCGTGTGCAACTAAATTATTTGACGGTGGATTGTGGAATTGTTTAATCGTTTAATTGTTGCACTCTAGCTTAAAGCCTATTGCTTGCTGCCTATAGCAAAAATCAGTATATTTGGTTTTATCCCCCTTTGGCCACCGAAGCTTTATGCGTAGGTGGGGTGTTATAAAGCTCGCTGTTACGGTTTTCCGTAAGGGTTGGGCTTGCTTTTGTTTTATATTTGGAAACAATACTCTATTAGAGATATATGCCGACGAAGTTGAGAGTAAACAAATTGGCAATAATTTGATTACAATTGAGAATGTAGAAAATCGGCAGTATCTTTCAGACCTCTATTTCTTAAAATATCTAAAACTTGAAATTCATCCAAATCTGGATTTCTTCTGTTTAGGACTAATTGTTTAAACGCTTTAACTGCTTGCTCTGGATTTAAATCAATTATGTCGGTTAAAAAGTCATCAGCGGTTTTAGCTGTTAATCCGAAAGATGCTAAATAATAAGATGGGAAGTTCTTAATGTTATTTGTAACAATAATATTTGCATTTGTTTTAATTGCTGCTGCAAGGACGTGTCTATCTTTAGGATCTGGCAATTCCAAACTATTGATCAACCCGGAATAATTGTCAACCAAAGCATCTGGAAATGCTATATTTGCTCTTTCTACTCTTATATTAGCTTCTTCTTCGCTCACCCCTTTTCTCATCATAACACCTTTCCATTCATCAAAAATATGTTCGCTCCATTTTGGAGTATACATATCGAAATGAGCAAACCAAAATAATAAATCCCGTATTTCGATTGGATAAATTACATTGGTATCTAAAACACACTTAAATCTTACACTATGAATCATAAATTCCCAATTCTTCGTCCGACTTCATTATATCAATAATGTTCTGTTTCTGAGTTCTCTTCATTTTCTTTTTGTACATCATTACATCTTCGAATTTAACCCTTCTGTGTTTACCAACTTTAGTGTATTCTATTTGACCTTCTTCAAGTAATTTAACTAAATGGGGTCTTGAACAACCAATGATTTCAGCAGCTTTTTGAGTTGTGACTTCTGTTGCTACTGGTACTAAAGAAAATGGTTTTCCTTGACTCATTGCCTTCAATATTTCCCCTAAAAACTTTAAGGCGCTCAAAGGAACTTTAATCCTCTCTTGAGTTTCTTCTATTTCAATTTCTGGGTTTTCTGACTTTAATTGTTCAATAACAGAAGCTAAAGCATCATATGATTCTATTGCTAATCTTTGCTCATCTTTTGACGGCTTATTAATATTGTTATAAGTTTCCATTGTCTCTGCTTTTAGTTAACTATACAATATTAAACGAAATAAACGAAACAGACTTACAAGCCGATGTTAAATTTTAAAAGCTATTATAAACATCGTAACCTTTGCACACACCTTAATCTTTAAAGCCGAAACAATATGGGCCGCGTTGTTTTTTTTCGGTGTCTGCTAAGAATGAAATAGATAGCGGTTCTATTTAACGAAAAAGTTCATATTTGGTATTCTCCCCCTTAGGCCACCGAAGCTTTATGCGTAGGTGGGGTGTTATAAAGCTCGCTGTTACGGTTTTCCGTAATTGGCAGGTTTGCGTTAGGGTGGCTTTGATATACTTCAACACCTTTCAACAAGCTCAGGACCGGCTGGCTTAGCGCAGGTTGTTTTTATGGTTCTTGCGCTTTATAAAAATCACTTGACCCCCCCATGAATTCACAGATTCACTTATTAAGAGTGATCCATGTTAATTAAGTGTTTACTGCTTTTTTTTGGAATGGGTGAATTATAGAAAGAGGGCAAGAAATTTCTACTAAATTTCTTGCCCTCACTTATGCTTAACTAGTAAATCTTATATCAATTTACTTTTAAAATAAGCCACGCTCTATATTTCTAATTTTTTATAATCTTTTTAAAGCCAGTTCCCTTTTCGGTTTCAATGGAAAGGAAATAGACTCCAGATTTTAAGGCTGAAATATTAAGTTCAGTAATCTGTTTATTAGTAGTGCGTGCGTCAATTAATCTTCCTTGAAGGTCGTAGATGCCAATATTTTTTATAACTGAAGCGGATTGAATGCGTATTAAATCGTTGGCAGGATTTGGAAATATTACAATTTTTAAATTGTTATATTCATCTACTCCTAATACACTGAAGGTAGTAACTGCTTCATTTGTCTCCACTGGGAAGTTATAATCAAAATAAATATTGGCTTTGGCTCCCACATTATCTGTTGAGTTTAAATCGCTCTTGGTCTTCATTTTAAGCAGTATGTTTCCGTGACCTCCCGTATCGAGATTTATGTTTTGAAAATGAAACTCTGCCAAATTATTATAAACTCTTATTTGTACATCGTGGGATATATTAAGTATTTGAAGACTTGTGGGATCAAAATCATCGGGATTGATTTCCATAGTTACTACAACGTTCTCTGCAGGCGCAGTTCCCGTATTTTCAAAATTTATAACATAGTGAAGAAAATCTCCAATATAGTTTGTGGGCACCTCTTCACCCTGTAAACACACAATATTGTTAGGGTCAAAGGATCCAATTACAATTTGATCTAGCGTAAAAAAGTTATCATTTGGCATTTCATCCCCTGCCACGGGGTTAATCTCAGTAAAAAGCACCAATATATCTCCAATATTTACGGGAGGTGTGTCCATGGGGTCATTTACATCAAGAACAATCTCAATAGTTTCGGTTTGATAGGGCTGCAAGTCGGTAAAATTGAATGTCATTGTTCCCGCGCCTTGGGAGTTGGGCGTGGTGCTTGAAGACACAAAATCCATTTGGTCTTCTGGGAAGTTAAACTGAACATCTCCAGAAAGGGTTTGGTTTCCTTTATTTTTATAGACTAACCAATAGGTTGCTTCAAATCCTGGTCTTGCGGGTGTTATTGGTGCTATAACTACTTCAAGGTCTTGATGTATTCCGTTAGCTTCTGCACAAAAGTCTTGCGTCTCTATGCTATTGTCAATTATTGGAAATAATATATCTGCAGACGGTGGATTAATATTGAAATAGTTGGGGTTCTCCAAGTTTGGGAATAAGGAGTATGTACCTGCCTCTGCGGCATAAACATTGTAAACTCCTTGAGCATTGCTGTAGGCTATTGCATTGGTAGGGCTGCCATTAAACTCTATATTAAAACTTGTATAGGGAATAGTACTGTCTCCTGCGTCGCATCCATCGCCTTCATCGTCAAATTTTGTTACTCCGGTAATTGTATTTACCTCACCCCCTGGAGGGAAGGTGCAGAAAGAATTTACTGGATAATCGGTTCCGGCAAATTGCTGTATTTCGGTTGTTTGGAAATTATCTGCACATACATACTGTAAACTGGGATTATTGCTTGGGAACCAATTTTCCATCCAGCTTCCTGACCCCATGTTTGCGCTTTCATCACTACCATTTTTTATGAAGACTGTTTCTAACAGTGGGTTGCCTGCTATATATAATGCAGTTAGGTTTACGTTTGAACTACAGTCTAATGTGGTAATAGACGAGGCTGATATCAAAAAACTTTCAAGAGCAGTACAAGCAGCAATATTTATTGAAGATAAGGATCCAACATTGGGAGGAATGGCAGCTTGAATACTCAATGAAATTAAATTTACATTAGCTGCAAAATCTAATACAGCTACCTGGTTTGGGTCACTTTCAAAATTTTCTAAATTAATGAAGGCCTCTAGGCCGGTTAAACTCATAATATTTGGAGATTGTAAGGACATTGAAGTTATGGCCAAGGCTTCAGATTGCTGTATTTCTCCATCGTTATTGGTATCGACGCCATCATTTATTAATTCAGACTTAAACGATGTGTCTGGAATGTTTATTATTTGCGCACTAGCAAAACCAGTAACAAGTAAAAGAAGAAGTAGTATTTTTTTCATAATTTGAAATTTTCAATAAATGTAGTTAAGTGTTTTTTGTGTTTAAAGGGTGAATGAGCATACGCCAATTTTCATTTAGAATTCGCTACATAGCTTTTAAAATATTTTGCAATCGCTCCCTTTTCCGTTGCGAAATTGGCAAACGGCTACCATCTTCCATTACCACATAACCGCCATCCTTTTTAATGTACGATCTTAAATAATTAAGGTTTATTAAATGCGATTGATGGATGCGTTCAAAATTGTGCTGTGCCAAAAGCTCTTCATATTCCTTTAATGTTTTTGAAATCATTATTGGTTTGTGATCGTTTATAAAAAACTTGGTATAATTATCCTCACTTTCGCAGCGCACTATATCGCTTATATTAAAAAGATGTATTCCATCTTGGGTTGACAGTGCAATGCGTTTAAAATTATCTACATTTTTCCGAATGTTTTCCAATAACAGATCAATATGCGAAAAATCGTTTTTCTTTTCAACAACCGTTTCAATCTTTTCGATTACTTTTTGAAGTTCTTCGGGATCAACTGGTTTCAACAAAAAATCAAGCGCGCTAAACCTGAAAGCTTTAATTGCGTATTGTTCGTGAGCAGTTATAAACACAATGTTTGAAGTAATGGTTTTATTTCTTTCAGCTACTTTTTCCAAAATGTCAAAGCCGGTACCATCGTTCAACTGTATATCCAGAAAAACAACTTGGGGTTGTAATTTATCCATTGCATCGACGCCACTTGCAACGCTATCTGCTTCCCCAATTATCGTTATATTGGGGGCAAATAGGGCGAGTAGTTTTTTCATTCCTTCCCTTAAATTTTTATCGTCGTCTATTAAAATTGCTTTTATCATAAATATTTTCGAAATGCTATAGTCTAATTGCCAATATACTGCAAAGGCAATTGCAGTTTTATTTTTGTACCGATTATTTCTTCATCTTTTTTCATCTCTTCAATTTCAATGTTGGTTTCTTTAGTTGTTGCTTCGGCAATCATTTCCAAACGTTTTTTAATAATACCCAGTGCCATGGATTTATGTGCCAATACCAAATCTTTTTTATTTTTTTGGGATTGGTGTATCCCCACGCCATTATCAACTATAGTACAATGCAGGGATGAATTGGTAACCGAAAAAGCTATTGAAATAGTTCCGTTTTCTTTCTTGGGAATAACACCGTGGATAATGGCATTTTCAATAAATGGCTGAATCAATAAAGGTGGAAGTGCCACATCGTCCTCAATATTTGGGTCTTTTGTAATGCTGAAGCCGAATTTATCATTAAACCGAAGTTGTTCCAATTCCAAATAATTTTGAAGGCTTTCAATTTCTTTATCAATAGGAATGAGGGACTCTTTTGAATACTCTAAAGTCAACCGCATCAATTTTGAAAATTTTGAGAGGTACTTTATAGCAGAATCGGTTCCATTCTGAACAATAAAACTTGATATGGATCCCAAACAATTAAATACAAAATGAGGGTTCATTTGCAGGTGTAGTGCTTTTTGCTCATATTCTGCCAATTCTTTTTGAAGGGTGAGGGTTTTTTTTAGTTGGTGACGATTGTATATTAAGAACCCAATGCCAAAAAGCAATAAGGCAATGAGCGCTCCAAAAAGCAATTTTAAATTATTGCTTTTTGCTTCTTCTTTTATTAGTAATTCCCGTTTTTGATTTGCTTCCTTTTGCAGAAGCTCTCTCTTTTCAAACTCATAGTTCATAGCGGCCTCAATTGCTTTTCGCACATCGTTTTTTTTGTTAAGGCTGTCCTTGGTGGTGCTATATTTTTTAAAATGAATCAGTGCTTGATTGGGGTTTCCCGTTTGATAATAAATATCGCTTAACAATCTTTCTGCCTCCCCCATCTGTTCCATTACGTCAGTTTCCTTTGCTAAATTCAGAGCGTTGTTAGCGGCTTGTAGGGCTTTTGTGTTGTTGTTTTGATGGTTGTAAAATTCAGCTAAAAGAAGGTAGGTATCTGCTAGGCCAAATTTGTCATTTATTTCACTAAAGGCAGCGATTGCATTTTGCCAGTTTTCCAAAGCCATTTCTGGGTATTTGCGAGTGTGATAATAAGCACCAATATTATTATACCACTCGCCCAATGCCCGAGTATTGGGATATTTATCCAAACTATTTTTTGCCGCAGTGTAATATTGAAAGGCTTTATCTAATTGTCCATTTTTAAAGTAAATATTTGCAATATTGGTTTGGGTAATCCCCGCATTTGCGGCTTTTAGTTCTTGCTGAATATGCAAGGCTTTAAGGAAATATTGCAAGGCTTTCTGATTTTGGGATTGTGATTTGTAAACAACCCCGATATTATTATAGATTTTAGCGGCCTGTCCCTTGTTCTCCAACTTTTCATATGCTCTAGCCGCATAGAGATAGTATTGAAGTGCTTTGGCATAATTGCTTTGTTCGGAA
The DNA here is from genome assembly GCF_022008365.1 of Aequorivita vitellina. Lineage (GTDB taxonomy): Bacteria > Bacteroidota > Bacteroidia > Flavobacteriales > Flavobacteriaceae > Aequorivita > Aequorivita vitellina. The sequence goes on along the minus strand of NZ_JAIRBA010000018.1, from coordinate 7,051 downwards.
AAAACAATGCCCATGCTACCATAAGTTTTGGCAATACCTTGAGCAACCTCGACCGAGGTTTGGGGTGTTTTTGGTAGTTCTTCAAAAATAGATTTTCCCCATACAAAGTGGTCCATTGCTTTTTGATAATCGCCCAAAATAATATGGGCAGTACCCATATTTAAATAGGCATTCCCCATTTGTATCTTTAGTTGCTCTTTTTCGGCTAAATTAAGGGCTTTCAGTGCGAACTGGAGCATTTTATGAGGATCACTGTACTTGTATTGTTGTGAAATGGCATTATACAGTTTAGCCTTTTCTAGATAGTTTTCCGTGCTATCGAGTTTGTTTTGAAGACTATCTATAATTCTATCCTGTGCAATAAGATTATTGACATTTAAAAATAGAATAACTACAATAACCAATAGCCGCATACTCGTGAATTTAATAGTCGAAAGTATACGAAACTAATTAATTCCCTCCAGATGATTTAGAATTTGCCTGTTTTGATTTAGAATTTGATAGCTTATAAAGAGGGACGAGGGACGAGCGACGAGGTGGGAACGACGAGCGACATGCGACGAGGGGGAAGGGACGAGCTATTTAGCACTTAAGATAACGAGAGGGAAAACCCTGTGCAATTTGGGGGTTTTTACCATAACCGTTTCATTTTTAATTATTTACATTTGTTTTACACTTTAAAAACTTAATTATGAAAAACCTATTTGTTCTAAAGATGAAACAGGCCGGGTTTGTAGTACTCATGGGAATGTCATTCATTTCCTGCGAGAAAAATCCAATTACCTTAGTTTTGCACAGTCCTATCTATCCTTCGGAAAGCCAGGCTGTAACCTATACTGCCGAACGTGTAACCGATGGCAGCATCACCACGGCAAAACTATATGAAACAGTAAATACTATAAACAGCAGTAATACCATTACTACGGCTGGCACAGAAACTTTATTACAAACCTGGAACAATCCCAGTGGCGATTTAAGTTTTACTAAGTCCAGCGGACACGGCGATAACAAATTGGTAACCTACCGATGGGTCTTTACCACACCTGACCAAACCAAGTCGTTTAATGTTACCTACGCCACCAACCCGTATCCTGTAACCAATATGCCAGCGCCAGTGTATGCCCAAGGAGATCCAGACGATGTTTTCGATTTGGTGTTTATTCCCGATACCGATATTACAAACATTAATACTTTTTATACGCATTGTAGCGGTGTTATTCGGCAATCGTTCTTTGATGAGTCACACACACAGTTTTGGAGACGGCAACACAACTTTTACATAAACGCCCAAACCGGCCACGCCACCGATTATGATAGAAGAGCTATTGATGGGCCGCATCAGCTGCCTTCCAATAATTCCTTTCTAAGCTTTGCAGAAGGTAAAGCGCTAATGCACCAAAACGACCTGCGTGACTGGGCAAGTGGCGGTGTTTTTTCTACCGAAATGCAAAATAGAGGAACGGTTATGCACGAAGCTGGGCATTCGCTTTACGGGCTAAAAGATGAATATGGTAATGGAACCCATGCGCAACAAGCTGAATTTCCGAACAATTGGTCAACTCTAGCTGGAGCCCAAGCGGCAGCCTCAGATTACGGAAGTTGCAAGGAAGCTTCAGATGCCGTGGAAATGGGCAGTAGTGGTTGGTATCATTTATGTGTGTCTAATTGCTAAATGGTAACCACTGGCCTTAACCATACCCAATATGATTGCCCCTGCAAAAGCAGAATTACCTACGTAGTCTTTGATAACGCTTCAAATTGAAAAAATCATGAAAACACCATATACTATATTTTTTATCACAGCTTGGCTGTTGTTATCAATAGCAGCACAAGCTCAAGAAGAGAACGACGAACAAAAGCGCGCGCTTGTTGAAAAAAACACCACGCCTTTTAATTTGAACTATTTTTCAATCACCGAAAACTCCTTTTATGTTTTGGAAGCAATGGTAGTGAACAATAAAATAGTAATAGACAGTAGCGCCACAATTTCCGTAGTACCCGGAAAACTACCCTACCCAAGTGGTGATTTTAAAGTATCAATTTTAGACAAACAAGGAAATCAGATTCTGGAATATTTTATGCAAGACCCGTTGATTGCCCGTTCCTGTGAAGGAGAAAAAAACCACACAACCCCTCTAGAGAAAGGTCGTGCGTATATTTCTCTTCCGAAAAACAACACTATAAGCACCTTAGTTTTTATTCGAGGCAAAGAGCAAATTGGCACAGTAGATATAGGTAATCTTATAGTAAGAACACAAAATAATCCTACAAAAGAAGGACAGTAATAGTGCGTTGTGAACAGGTGAAACTTATAGTGTAATCCGTTTTATCCCTCCTTATAAATATGTTCTGGGGGGCGTTGATTTCTTTGGAAATAGTGTAATTATAAGTCCGATGGCAACTACTACATCTACAATATTCCAAAGATCGCGTCCAAGAGCAATTTTAAGGAAAGGTTGGAATAGCAAGGCGAGAGCGGCGTAAATAATTACGGCGGTATTGTTATTTTCATGTTTAGCCCGGTAGGCTAAATATCCGAAGCCTATGAATGCCAAAAAGCGTACTAGTTGGTAAAAGCCGTAGGGCATGTCTAGTAGGCAGAGGAGGAATAAGACTGCCAAGACGATTTTTATAAGTTTAGTAACCTTCATGTTCTATAAGTTTAGGACGGCTAATAATTCCCATCAATTTTGCAGAGTCAACCTCCATCACCATCAGCTTTCTCACATAGCATAAAGCATGATGGGTTCTAGTCATTTAATTTGAAATGTTAGTTTTTCAAAAATAGAACAATACAAAATCACCACATTACGGGATTCCTCATTTATAACAAGTTTTCAGAAAAAAGAACTATTTGATGAGGGACGAGGGGGAGCGACGAGGGACGAGGGATGAGAAACGAGGACCGGGGACCGAACAAGACGCAAGAGACTAGTGGCTAGACTAAAATCGGTCAACTCTAATCAGGGAAATTCACTCTTTCTTCTTTCTTCTTTTTTCTTTCTTCTCCCAAAAGCTATCGGGACTATTTTCGAGTTCATTTTTTATTCTCCCATTGTCATCTTAAAACCCCAAACCAAAAAACATTTAAAAAACAAATTTGCAAACTCCGCTACATTTATACTATATTGCCTTCCTGTATTTTTAACAAATGTTTAAGAGCCCCTTTTCATTTAACGGACGTATCCGCAGAACCGAATTTGGCATTAGTTATGCCCTATTTTTGTTCTTTATATATGGGTTTGCATTTATAATTGAGCAATTGAATATTTCAGGACTTCAGCTTCTTCTTCCTTTTGCTGCAGCATATTGGTTTTTAGTAGCTCAAGGAGCAAAACGGTGCCACGACTTGGGCAACAATGGCTTTTATCAACTTATTCCTTTTTATATTTTCGCCATGATTTTTAGTGAAGGGGAAAAGCGGAAAAACAAGTACGGCCAAGATCCCAAACTTCAGGAATTGCTGGACAGGGAAGTTTCAACACCCGCAAAAGCAGCGCAATTTATATCGCCGGAAAAAGGTATTCTAAAAAAACTTGGTAGTGAATTACTCAGCGGCATTTTAATGACAGCTTTGGCAGTTGCTTTGGTAAGTTATTTTCTAAGGGACGACGGCTGGGGGAATTTTATTATTGAATGCATACTTATTATAGCTGGTTATTTTACCGTATTGGCGGTGAGTTTTAATAGAAACAACTTTACTAATTCGTCCACTTTTTTCATTGTTCACAGGGCAGCTTTTAGTATTGGTTGGTATTTAGTTATAGTAATTTACGAAGTTTACAGCAACAATATTACAGAGCTCAACTTCGCGGGTATTAGCGGAGATATAGCGTATTTAATAGGGAGTTTTATACTTACCTATATACCTTATTTTTATTACAAAACACGTAAGAACCAAAATCTCATCTCGCTTGAAGCCTAAACACCATATACTTATTTCGGCGCTATTATTGGGAGGCTTAATATTGCTAGGCTATGCTAAAAGAGCCGAAATAGAAGAATCGATACGCTGGCATGAACGAGTTCTAAATTGGGAGGATTTCCCTGTGATTAATTCCATATCAGGTAATTTTCACGCACAGGTATATTCCGATATTCAGTTTGAAGGCAATCGAGCAGATAAATATTTAAATATTTATGCCCAAATGATTCCCCATAAATCGGGACGTATTAATGAAGCCGACATAGAGTCGGATCAATTGTTAATTCACGAGCAGCATCATTTTAATATTACCGAATATTACGCGCGTCTTTTTAGAAAGGAAGCCATTGGCATTGGAATTGAAAATTTGACCAACAATGAATTACAGCGGTTGGGTAAAAAATATTTAGAAGCCGAAAGATTAATGCAGCTTCAGTATGACGACGAATCTAAGCACAATACCCAATGGCCTGCACAACGATATTGGGAGTTATATATTGATGGGTTGTTACGTGAAACTGCCAACTACTCCAATCAAGACCTATACAGTTATCAAGATTTTTACAAACAAGACTCCCCTTGGTTTAGAAAAGTTTACCAAAGTTTGGAAGGCGAATTACTCACCTCCTATCCCGAAAATACTATTAATAGTATGTATGGTGAAGTTTACAATGTAGTGAGAAAGCCAGACAGCACGGTGATATTATTTTACAAAAATGGAACACTTGTAAATGGAGGCTATTTTGAAGCCGCCCAAACCAGCATCACTTATTCTGACAACGGAAGTAGAGAGGTGAAACGTTTTGATGCGGAAGGGTCGCCATTTTCTAATACAACGGTCGCTCATATTACTCGTACCATTTCAGATGAAAACGGTAATATTACCCGTACCTATTTTGATGAGAACGGCAATCGAGTTGCAAAAAATGGAGTTTATAAATTAAAAGGTATTTGGAATGCTGCCGAAAAAAGTATGTATTCCAGTTACTTTAACAAAGACGGAATGCCTGTAAAAAGATTTAAAGCCTATCACGAACTTCGTGAAATGGGGGCTAACAAGGTTACCAAAATTATTTCTTCTTTTAGTAAGGGTGGCAAGCCTATGCTTGACGAATTTTTTATTTTCAAATACGTATATGAATCTAATGACAACTTTGTAGTAACAAACGCAAAGGAGTTTAATATGGACGGTAAACTGGCTATTGCGGTTGATCGCTACAATTCGACTTATGAGTATAACGCCCAGGGGAATATTATCGCCACTGCTTTTTTTGATGATGCCGGAAACAAAACCACAGACGTAGATGGGGTTCATAAATACACCTATAGTTATGATATATATGGCAATTTAACCGATTTACGAAAATTTAACATCCGCGGTCTGCCCACCAAAGGAATGGATGATTACCATCAACATGTTTCGCTTTACGACAGTTTAGGAAGAATTACCTTCGACGCGAAATATTATCCAGGATACGTTTTAAAATTTTCAGAAAAAAAGGATGGCGCTACGACCTATGAATACCAAGGAGATTCGCTCGTAATTAAGAAAAATGTCGATGCTTTCGGAATAGAGTCTGCTAACGATTTGGGCGTCTCAAAAACGCAACAATTTTTAAATGATAAAAAAGAAATAATAAGCGAAGCATTTTTTAAAGCTGACGGGAACTGGGCAAAAACCGAAGACGGCGTGGCAAAGTACCATTACAAATACGACGAAAGAGGTAACCAGATTGAAATGTCTGCCTTTGACTCTTTGGGAAAACTACACGCTTGGCAGGAAGACGTGGCGATAGTGCGTTGGGAGTACGACAAAAACAACAACAAGACTAAAACCACTTATTTTACGGTGACAGATCAATTGGCGAATGCGGTTGAAAATACTACTTTTAATCGCTATAAATACGATGCCAACAATTATTTGATAGACCGTTCCAATTATGACAAAAACATGAATCCCAGTCTTATAGACGGAGTATTTAGAACAAGCGTTATTGTAAACCGGTTTGGAATGGATTCCATTGCAAAAATGTACGGAACGGACAATAAGTTGCTCGCCCCAGCAGGAATGGTTAAATATACTTATAACCCCCGCGGACTTTTACTTACGGAGAGCTTCTTTAACCAGCGAAATCAACCAGCCCTGAACGCGAATGGGGTTCATAAAATAGTTTATAATCGCGATAAACACGACAGGTTTACGGGCACCGAATACTATGGCACAAAAGGTGAAAAAACAACTAGTTTTGAAGGCTTTAGTACAATGGTAGTAGAACTTAACTACGCTGGCTTTTTACGCCGATATTCCTATTTTGGTGTCAGAGAAAATCCGGTTATAGGTCCGGAGGGGTATCATAAATTAGAAAATTTTTACAATGATAATGATGAAGTTGTTAGATCTTCCATTTATGGCACAGACGATAAACTAATGAACAACGCCGAAGGCATTGCCGATTACGTTTACCAAATAGACAGCAGCGGAAGAACCATTCGCACATCATTTTACGATGCCGACGGCAATCTAACTGAAGACGCACAGGGCATCGCCGAATACATCTACTCCCCCGCTCAAAACGGCCTTTATTACTTAGAAAAACAACTAACGGCTAATGGCACTGAAGTTGCCTTAGACGATTTATAATGTGTAAAATGTTTATGGTGGATTTGGTGATGGTTGATTTGTTGGTTGATTAATCCGTTGATTGGTTAATTTGGGATTCATTTTCGTTTTCATCTTCGTCTTCAAATTACCCGTCAGTATTTGATTTGAATTTTTCTCTTCCAGGGTATTGTTTCTTGTTTCCATTAAGTACTGTTTGCCATCTTCTTTCTTCCTTTTTTCTTTCGTTAATTATCGGGAGAAGTTGAAGATGAACGTGAAGATGACGTATGACGGTAGGACGTAGGACGTAGGACAATTTAGATTTGAGACGTGAGACGTGAGATTTGAGACTGGATTCAGGAAACAGGATTCAGGAGATGGCAAATTTGAACACGAAACTAAGAACTGGAAAGAGTTGAAATTGAAGATCAAAGGCTTTACCCCTTCCGACCGCCAGATTAAAATAACAACTATAATTAAAAATTGTAACCGGCGGCCACCTTCCCCTGAATTAACCTTCTTTC
>NZ_JAIRBA010000189.1 GCF_022008365.1 Aequorivita vitellina | reverse complement strand
GTTCCAATCACAATAAACCTCAATTAAGTTCGGATTTTGAGAGATATCCAACTCTGTCAAGAAATTTTCATCACAATATAAGAATTCCAGATTGGGGCTCTGTGTAATATTCAGTGAGGTCAGAGAATTTGCGGTACAGCCCATTCTAATTAATTGGTGGTTGTTACTGAGATCTAACTCTGTCAAATTATTAAATGCACATCCCAAACGTTCCAAGGCCACAAAGTCTTCAATGCCCGTAAGATCGCTGATGTTTAGGGAATTAACCAACAATTCGGTTACCGTGTTTATGTTTGCCGTAAGCACTTGTCCATT
>NZ_JAIRBA010000188.1 GCF_022008365.1 Aequorivita vitellina | reverse complement strand
CTTTGGGTTGTAAGTGTAACTGGATCGGTACAATTGTCTATTGCTGTAGCTTCGCCCGTTGCAAAGTAATCTGGAAGAATATAGAATATGTTTCCAGGCCCCGGATCTACTGTTTGATCTGCAGGACAAGTTATTACTGGTGCTAATAAATCTACCACTGTTACCTCTGCTGTACAGGTTGCAAGGTTTCCGTTTACATCTATTGTAAATACTTGCACCGTGATTGGCGCTCCAATATCTGCACAGCTAAAGTTAGTAATATCTACTGCCGAAGCAAAGATTCCACAGGCATCATCGTTAGAGGCAATCACATCACT
>NZ_JAIRBA010000187.1 GCF_022008365.1 Aequorivita vitellina | reverse complement strand
AACCTTGCAACCTGTACTGCAGAGGTAACGGTAGTAGATAACCTTGCGCCGGTAATAACTTGTCCAGCAGATCAAACAGTAGATCCGGGGCCTGGAAACATATTCTATATTCTTCCAGATTACTTTGCAACGGGCGAAGCTACAGCAATAGACAACTGTACCGATCCAGTTACGCTTACAACCCAAAGTCCAGCAGCAGGAACGCCACTTTCTGACGGCACGTACACCATTTCGTTTACGGCCACCGACGAATACGGCAACACCAGCACTTGCGACTTTGAGCTAATTGTTGAAACTGAATTAGGCGTTGGCGATAAC
>NZ_JAIRBA010000186.1 GCF_022008365.1 Aequorivita vitellina | reverse complement strand
GGATTTTGATTTTACAAGCCGAAGGTTACACATTACCAATTTTGATATGAAAAATGTACAGTTTCCAGCTGGCGCGACACATTTGGCGCTTACTTTGGGGCTTTTGCATTTTGACTTTAGCACCCTTGAGTATCGTTTAAAGAGTAGTACTCCGCTGTATCTGGATAAAAGCTATAGCCCGAATTCTTTTGAAATGCAAGTTGACTTGCCGGATGTTGCTGGCACGGCAATAGCGGTGCTGGGGTTGAAATTTTATCAGGAGGTGCAGGGGACGTATTATTTATTTAGAAGTGCGAATGCGGTGGGGGTTGCGAATTTGGGG
>NZ_JAIRBA010000185.1 GCF_022008365.1 Aequorivita vitellina | reverse complement strand
AAAGCGTCGATTACCGCTCCGAGGTCTATGCTTGTTACAACGCCGTCTTCATCTGTGTATTCAAGGGTTCTTCCATCCGGATTTAGTGCTAAAAAGGTAAGTGTTTCCAGATTTGAGATATCGATGGTTGTGGTTCCGCCATCCTCATCTGTGTAAGTAAATGTTCCGTCGTTGTTGTCTACGATTGTAGTTAGTGTTTCGAAAGCGTCGATTACCGCTCCGAGGTCTATGCTTGTTACAACGCCGTCTTCATCTGTATATTCAAGGGTTCTTCCATCCGGATTTAGTGCTAAAAAGGTAAGTGTTTCCAGATTTGAAATATC
>NZ_JAIRBA010000184.1 GCF_022008365.1 Aequorivita vitellina | reverse complement strand
ACAACGCCGTCTTCATCTGTATATTCAAGGGTTCTTCCATCCGGATTTAGTGCTAAAAAGGTAAGTGTTTCCAGATTTGAAATATCGATGGTTGTAGTAACATTGTCTTCATCGGTATAGGTGAAAGTGCCGTTCCCGTTATCAACGATGGTTGTAAGTGTTTCGAAGTTGTCGATTACAGTTTCTAAGTCGATGCTTGTTACAATTCCGTCTTCATCGGTGTACTCCAATGTTTTTCCGTCAACGTTTAAGGCTAGGGTAGTAAGTGTTTCAAGGTTTGAAATGTCGATGGTTGTAGTAACGTTGTCTTCATCGGTATAGGTGAA
>NZ_JAIRBA010000183.1 GCF_022008365.1 Aequorivita vitellina | reverse complement strand
GGCTGGGTGGAATGTTCTTTGTTTTGGGATTGTGGGTTTTGATTTAACCTTGTGAAACATCCCCCTAAATCCCCCTTCAAAGGGGGACTTTTTGGTCTGTGCTTTAGTTGGTGGTATAGGTGTTTTGCATTCTTCTTTTCGCCTTAAATATGGTGATCTTAAATCTAACCACATTATAAATCAAATCCGAATCTAACCCCTCCCTTTGAAGGGAGGTTGGGTGGGATGTTTTGGTTCGAAGGGGGACTTTTTGGCCAGTGCTTGAGTTGGTGGTATAGGTGTTTTTAAATTTTCTTTTCGCTTTAAATACTGTGCTTCTAAATCTAACAACAT
>NZ_JAIRBA010000182.1 GCF_022008365.1 Aequorivita vitellina | reverse complement strand
TATAGCATCGATGAAAAAGCAGTGGATCCAGTATCTTTAAAGTTCACCAAAACAATAAGATATGAAAACTGTACCCACTGCCCAACCAAAGTTATACATTGGCATCGATATCCACAAGTTAAGTTGGAAAGTTCACTGTGCCACCGACCTTTTTTGCGGTAAATCCTTTTCCATGCCTCCCGAGGCTAAAACCCTTTATGACTATGTTCAGAAAAACTTTAAAGACCATCAAGTGAGTGTTGCTTATGAAGCTGGCTGCTGCGGATATTCTGCTCATCGTAGTTTCACTGGGTTTGGTTGGCACTCCATAGTTACCAACCCTGCCGATATCCA
>NZ_JAIRBA010000181.1 GCF_022008365.1 Aequorivita vitellina | reverse complement strand
TTTGTCGCAAAGCTTTCGGAGTATTTAAGTTCCCAATCTTTTGCCTTTGACGTAAAACCTTTGTGCTTCCAAAGATGCTCCTTTAAACGAGTTTCGATATTTTCAGTAGCACCCACATAGTAGCTATCTAGACTTTCAGAATACAATATGTAGATGAAATAAATCATAAAAAAAACCGAAGCGAAAGCTCCGGTTTTAAATCTGGTGGGCGATGAGAGCCTGTTCCGAATTTACTTCGGAATGCTCTAAACCAGCCGAGCTAATTCTTGGAGTTTATCAACGTCTCAATCATCTTTCTACTTTTCCACTTTTTAATCTGCTTTTCACGTAAGATA
>NZ_JAIRBA010000180.1 GCF_022008365.1 Aequorivita vitellina | reverse complement strand
TTTTTTTTGGAAATTAGTGTTTTAAAAACAAAAAACATTTCGGACAAAAACGGTGCGCGGACAAAATTGCGGAACGGAAAAAAGGGGAGTAGCTGGAATTTTTTGACATCGGAAAAATAAAACCAGCAAACGCAATTTTGTTTTTCGATGGACTTTGAAAGAATAACAAAGCGGAAACAAAACGGAACAGAACGCAGAAAAACATTGCACAACAAGGCATATAATTAATGGCTAGTTTGAGCCTGCTTCCGAAAATCCTATCGGATTTTCTGTTTGGTTTTTATTTGCTAAATTCAGTGCTTAATCGGGCCACTAATCATATGCAGAAACGTTGCCCA
>NZ_JAIRBA010000017.1 GCF_022008365.1 Aequorivita vitellina | reverse complement strand
ACTATTAATGATACCACTGCTCCTGTACCAGATGTAACTACATTGCCAACTGTTACAGAACAATGCAGTGTAACTAGCATACCTGCTCCTACGGCAACAGACAATTGTATTGGAGCTGTTACTGGTACAACAACTACTAGTTTCCCAATTACGGCATCAACAACTGTGGTTTGGACCTACACAGATGGCACTAACACTAGCACGCAAAACCAGACGGTAACTATTAACGATACCACTGCTCCCGTGCCAGATGTAACTACATTGCCAACTGTTACAGAGGCTTGTAGTGTGACAAGTTTGCCTGCGCCAACGGCGACTGACAATTGTATTGGATCTGTTACTGGAACAACAACCACGAGCTTCCCAATTACGGTGTCAACAACTGTGGTGTGGACCTATACAGATGGAACTAACACAAGCACGCAAAACCAGACGGTAACTATTAATGATACCACTGCTCCCGTGCCCGATGAGGCAACACTACCAATTGTTACAGAGACTTGTAGTGTGGCGAGCTTGCCTGCTCCTACGGCTACAGACAATTGTGCTGGCACCGTTACCGGAACAACAACTACTAGCTTCCCAATTACAGCATCAACAACTGTGGTTTGGAGCTATACAGATGGCACTAACACAAGTACGCAAAACCAAACAATTGTTATAAATCCAATTGATAACTCCGTAACCCAAACTGGCAATACGTTAACAGCAAATGCTTCTGGTTACAGTTACCAATGGGTAGATTGTGATAATGGCAATGCACCTATTTCTGGAGCAACAAACCAAAGTTTCACTCCAACAGTAACCGGTAATTACGCTGTTGTTATTAGTAATGCACTTTGCACCGTAACATCTGACTGCTATTTGGTAACAATTTTGAGCGTTCAAAATACAGATTTTAGCAATAAGTTAGTTGTTTATCCTAACCCAGTTAAAAACACGGTTATCGTTGAATTGGGAACTATTCATAAAAAGGTGGATGCCACTATTTTCAACATATTAGGACAGGTTGTTTCAAAACAAAACTTCTATAATACAGATACGATTGAAATGAATATTAAAGGAGCCGCAGCAGCTGTTTATTTTATAGAACTCATTTCTGAAAGTGGACAAAAAGCAATTTTGCGAATCGTAAAAGAATAATGTTTAATTAATTTTTAAAAAGAAATAACTCCAGAGATAAAACTTTGGAGTTATTTTTATTTTCTGTAATTAGGTAAAACACTTCAATAGCAATTAACCAAAAGTTAAAACCTGAAACAGGTGAAAGCTTAAACACTCTTGAAAGCTAAATATATAAATTATGCGATTTAATTATTTAAAAATTTTAATATTATCATTTTTCTCAAGCTTATGTATAGGCTGCAGTGCCGTTCGTGTTACCGATGCTCAAAGTCAGGTTGTGCGACCCGGATTGCCTTCAACATCTCCTACAATAAGTTATTCTTGGAAACTCCTTGTGAAAAAACCCATTGAACTCAAATCTATTACATTGAATAAGTTGAATATTGAAACAGATATTACCTCCTATTCAATTTCCGATTTAAGTGATGGCAAAATAATTAACAGCAAGCTATTGCAAGCGGGCAATTACTTTATAAATTTTAAAATCCCTGGAAATAAATTAGATCCCGATGAAGAAAACATAATAAAATTTGAATACACTGATAATACCGGAGCTAATACTATTTCTTTTAAAAGTATAAAAATACCGGATTTACTAATGAAATAATCGGCAATCAGATTATTGCAATTAGAGCAGATAAATAGGGTTTCAGTTGAAGCATTTAAAATATATTATGGTTTTACCATCTCAATCACCAGTTGGTTGAAGCAACGTTCAAGAGAAACAGTAAGAAAGTGTAAATAGCATATATTGAAAAAATTACGCAAGCGGTTTACTTTTATACGTATTGATAAACCAGATTTAACAGGGAAATAAGTTTAAAGTAGATTTAAAAACACTCTTATTGCACAGAAATGAAACAACACTCATCCAAAGTTTAAAATTTCATATTATAAACAAAAAAGCTCCCGAGGCACAATATCCCGAAAGCTTCTTCTCTCCATATTCACAAACTTAAACTATTCCTTTATTATCCTTTTTGTTGTCGTGCCATATTCAGTTTCTAATTGAAGTATGTAAACACCTGTTACAAGATTTTCAATATTCATTTCTTCATTACTAAAAACTGCGCCGGTATCTCTTCCAAGCATATCAAAAAGCTTGACATTTTTAAATGCTACTTCAGCTGGATTCGCAATGTATAGCTTGTTAGTTGCGGGATTTGGATACACACTTATCGAAGCCAAATTGTTTTCGCTTACACCAAGAGATTCGCCATTAATAGCAAAAAGACTGTATTTTCTAGAGCCTCCAAACCCAAGTTCTGTAAGTGCTCCGTTCGCAAGGTTTACTGTATAAAAAGTGGACCAAATAGCACCGTCTCTATTCTGCAAAACGGCATACATTACATTGGTAGCAGAATCTACCGAAAATCCGCTACGCACTGGGTACATGCCTCCGGGGAGCATATTACCAACTTCACTTCCCACACCTGTATTAATATCTACAGTGTACAAATTTCCTGTATTGGCATCGGCCACGTAAACATTTCCGTTGTTATCAATTTCCATAGCAACACCATTTAATATACCTGTGCCAGTACCAATTGGCGTTAGAACGCCAGTGGTAATATTAACCTCATAAAGTTGCGTTCCCGAGTTATTGTTAGGGTCTGCGCTTAGGGCGTAAAAAGTATTATTTGTGATGTTATAAGAAAGCTGACTCAAAAATTGACCACCTACATTTCCAGATACGGTAGCGGCATAATTTACGGCGCCAGTACTTAAATCAACAATTCCCAAAATGTAATCTGGAGCTTGATATACAAATGTATAAAGTTCGCCAGCATCGTTAAAATCGCCCCCCAACATTGTAAAAGCATTACTTGTAATTACAGTACCCAAGGGATAATACGGTCCAGCAAGTGGAATCGTGCCAAACTGTCCCGGATTGGTAAAAGTTTCCATTACATACACATCTGTGGCAGGTCCGAGTAAATTCTGTGCTTTGGTGGTAGTTGCAATAAATGAAAGTACAAACGTAAAAAGAAGAATTTTTTTCATGACTTATAGTTTTAAGGATTATAACCATATATCGAAGAATGAGTAAATAGTCATCATTTTTTTGAAAAGAATTTTTGTAGCTTTAAAACCTTATATAAATTCATAAAATGAAAACCAAAGCCTTCCTCCTATTTATAATGTTATTAGCCACGATTGGTTTTGCCCAAACTGGTGAAACAGAAAAACAACAGATTAACACTGAAGAAATTTCAGCAAATGAAGCTGAGCCTATGGCGTTTAATCTTGCCGAAGTTCCACCGCTGGCCTCAGGCTGTAAAGCGAAATGGAAAGTAGAAAAGCAACGAGAATGTACGCGCAAATTTATTATGAATCACATAAACCGGAATCTTAACACAGACCTTGTCTCAGAATTAGGTTTGACGGGATTTTTTAAAACAGATGTTAGTTTTACAATAGACAAAGCGGGTAATATTAATAATATAAGCGCCAAGGGAGGTCCAGAAATTATGAATCAAAATGCGGTGGAAGTAATTAAAATACTACCACAATTTACTCCTGCCATGCACAATGGCGAAATGGTTGCAGTTTACTTAAAATTTCCAATTGCATTTGATATTCAATGATTATTTTTTATTGAATTTTTAAAAATCTTTAAACGCAAATTTTTGCATCATCCTGCCAACTCCACCAATTTAGCAAGCGTACGGTAGTTGCGCGTAGTAGCCGCAACCTTCAGTTTTTTTTCAAAGAAATTACTATTCAGTTTTGCACGGCCATAACCATTGCCGAAATAGATATAAACACAATCCTGCGTTAACACAAATTCCTCATTTGGGTAGTTAATTTCGCGTACTGCCACCATCAATTCCTTTTTTGGTGGCGATGCAAGTAACATATAATAGGCCTCAGTTTTCTTTGTTTCTTCAAAAGGGCAATCGGCTAAAATTTTAGCAATGGCATCGGCTGTTTTTACTAATACAGGAACTTCCCAACCAAACTTATTTGTTATTTCATTTGAAATTTTTTCAGAAAGACCCTTTTCTTCCGCAGCAGAAAAAATTACGTTCCCACTTTGTATGTAAGTAACCACATCTTTAAAACCCAAACCCTCGAAGAGAAGTTTAAGGTCGGACATTTTTAGTTTTTTATGTCCGCCAACGTTAATACCGCGAAGTAGGGCGATGTAGATTTCCATACTAATAATTCTGACGTTGATTTAGAAATCGATAAATTAATACTCCATAGGGCTTTACCACATAATGAATAGAGTAATTAAAGCGGGCTAACATAATTATTCGAACATTTCTATACCGAACTTGAAATGCTTCTGGCATTAAGCGAATTGTATCTATTTGTCGATTAAAGTCTTCCCAAAACTCTTCTTCTTTATTATTAAATTCAAAAAAACATTTCGCTTTGTGTATTTCAATTCTTGCCTCATCCGTAGCCTTTATCTCATCGCCCATATTGCTTCAAAATATCCTTTAAAGAATGGGTAATTAACCTGCCATTTTCATCTCTTTCAATCATATCATCCATCATTGCCTTGTATTCTTCCGAAGGTTCGCTAAAATTCAAGGCAGTATCCTCTATCATAAATTCAAGATAATTTTTTAAGGAACGTTTTTGAAGTTTCGCTTGTTTTTCAAGAATTTCAATCGTTTTATTCTCCAGCTCGATTAATTTTTTAGTCTTTCCCATTGTATATAGATTATATATATCAAATATATAACAATTGTTTAAATTGAACAATTCATCTGCTACCTCGGCGCGTCTAAAATGAACTTTTACAATTAGCATATTTAACTGGTTCGCCAATGCTGCTCCGTCTAAATACCGTGCGCTTTATATTTATAAGTTTTTGGCATGCTTTAATTAAACTTCTTTTCAATACCTTTAATTGCAAAATTTAGAGGCTTTTTAATTCTAACCAATTTACAATTTTGATGAAAGTTTTTTTATAACGATGAAAATTAAGCAACTCATTTTAGGTTTGGCAATAATGGTTATTTCAAATACCATTTCCGTTGCGCAAAACACTCCAACTTTAGTGGCAAAGGGCAGTATCGCTATTCCGAAAATTACCGAACCATGTTTAAGCAATTCTGCTCGTGAAGCTCTCGAAAGTTCCATCAAAAACAATATTGAATATTTACACAAATCTGGAAAATTACAACCTATCAATAAAAAAGCGGCACATCCACTTTTTGATTGGCCAGTCACACAGGCTAATGGCTTTAACTATAATTCTATTTGGATTCCTTACAATTATGTAGACCACGATCCTGATTATCCCAATCGCGAACTAGATTTTTATTGCGGCAGAAGAACTTACGACACTCCGCAAGGCTACAACCACTCCGGAACTGACATTGTTCCGTGGCCTTTTTGGTGGAAACAAATGGAGCGCAACCAAGCCGTTAATATTGCTGCGGCAGACGGACAAATTATCGTTAAACAAGACGGCGCATTCGACAGAAATTGCGCTTTTAATAACAGTCAATGGAATGGCATAGTGCTTCAACACAGCGACGGCAGCCGAAGTTATTATTTTCACATGAAAAATGGCTCGGTTACCACCAAAGAAGTGGGAGACTGGGTAACAAAAGGTGAATATTTAGGAGTAATAGGAAGCTCCGGCAACTCTAACGTCCCACACCTACATTTTGAAGTGAAGGATAGTTCTGGAATCCTTATTGACCCTTATGAAGGAGCTTGTAACCCAACTGCAAACGAATCTTGGTGGAGTTCGCAAAAACCTTATCTAAATCCTGCTGTGATGGCCGTTCTCACTCATGATGATTTTCCTATATTTCGAGATTGCCCTCAAGTAGAAACAACCAATGAAAAAAATGAATTTGAAATTAGAGTACCGTATTATTTGGGAGTTTACATTAGAGATCAACGCAGGAATACAAGTGTTGAATTAAAGGTCATTAGGCCTGATAATTCTTCCTTTTCCCAATGGATTTTTCCATTTTCTTTAAATGATGTTTTATCCTATTATATATTTTCTGGCAATTCAGATATGGAAGGCGTTTGGAGATTTGAAGCTACTTATGAAGGAAATACCGCTGTACATTACTATACCGTTGGTCAACTTGGCATTAGTGAAAATGAACTAACCAATACCAAAATTTTCCCGAATCCCGCCACTTCCGAAGTAAACATACTATCAGACCATACAATTACAAAAGTCACCTTTATCGACCTATTGGGGAGGATCATCTTTGAAAAAAAAGCGGACAATGGACTAAAAAACATCAATGTGTCTTCACTTTCTAAAGGTTTGTACTTTATGACGCTTACTTCTATTGACCAACAATCTAAAACATTGAAAATGATTAAAGAATAGCAACTATTTCTCTAAAATCATGTGAAAAGATCCGTTCTAAAAAAGCTTCAGTAATTACAAATTTTGAGAAACAATAAACCCACCCGTCCAAGCACTTTGAAAATTAAAGCCGCCAGTAATAGCGTCAATATTTAGAACTTCACCAGCAAAGTAAAGGTTTTGGCAGATTCTACTTTCAAAGGTTTTAAAGTTTATTTCCTTTAAATCAACTCCGCCGGCAGTAACAAATTCTTCCTTAAAAGTACTTTTTCCGTTAACTTGAAAAATTGCAGCCGTTAACTGATTTGCAATATTTTGAAGATTTTTGCGGGTAGCTTCGGCCCAGGTTAGGCGGTCGTCAATTCCCGAAGCTTTTACAATACTTTGCCAAAGGCGTTTTGGCAAATCGAACTGTGCGTATTTAAAAATGGTCTGCTTCCCCTGAAATGCTTTCAATTCTTTTAAAGAATCCAAAACGTCTTTTTCGGAAAGCGCATTCAACCAATTTACTTCAATGTTGAAATTGTATTTTAATGGTTCCAAAATTCGTGCGCCCCAAGCAGAAAGTTTTAGTATTGCGGGACCGCTCATTCCCCAATGAGTAATAAGCAAGGGACCGTTACTTTCCAAAACCATTTTTCCTTTTTTATCGAGTACTTTTACCGAAGCTTCGGTGCTCAATCCAGGTAAATCAATGATTCGACCGTCCTTTATATTAAAAGTGAAAAGCGAAGGAACCGCAGCCACAACAGTATGTCCTAAACTTTCGAGCAATTGCCAGATCTTCGGATTGCTACCCGTAGCAACTACAATTTTTTCAGCAGAAAAAACATCCGTAGCGGTATTTATGGTGAAATAATTTGTCTCTTTTTGAATGGTTTTTACAGATTGACTGAGCAAAACCTCAACCCCCAAACGTTTCGTTTCGGAAAGAAAACAATCTATTATGGTTTTTGAAGAATCTGAAACCGGAAACATTCTGCCGTCTTCTTCAATTTTCAATTCCACACCCCTTTTCTCAAACCATTCAATGGTGTCGCCGGTCATAAAAGTGTGGAATGGCCCTAAAAGTTCCTTTTCGCCACGCGGATAGTTTTGGGTTAATTCCTTCGGAAGAAACTCGGCGTGGGTTACATTGCAGCGCCCGCCGCCGGAAACTTTCACTTTGGTGAGCACTTCTTTGCCGCGTTCGAGGATTACAATTTTAAGTTTCGGATTCTTTTCCGCAGCATTTATCGCTGTAAAAAAACCCGCCGCACCGCCGCCAATTATTATAACATCGGCCTGTTTCAAACAAGTATTTTTTCTTCGGCGAACGTTTCGCAGAGAGCAATTGTTTCTTTAACGTCATCTAGTGTGGTTCGCGGATTTATCAAACACATACGCAACACAATTTGTTTGTTGAGCACCGTTGTTACCAATAATGCTTCTTTAGATTCCACTACATTTTTCGAAATACGTTGGTTTAGCGCATCCAGTTTTTTCTCTGAAAGTTTGTTGCCAATGGGGTTGTATCTAAAATTGATTACCGCCAAAGTCGCTGGCGAAATAACTTCCCAGTTCGGGCTTTTGCGAAGAAAGTTTTCGGCGGCTTCTGCAAGTTTTATGTTATAGGAAATTGCTTTTCTGAATTCGCCCATTCCAAAAGTTTTTACCGACATATAAAACTTTAAAGCACGAAAACGGCGTGTTAGTTCTATTCCGTGATCGTAAAAATTTATTTCGGAAGTATTGCCTTCAATATCACGCAGGTATTCAGGTTTTTCGGTGAAAGTTCCCTTTAACCATTTGTGGTTTTTAATTAAAAGACAGCCAATTTCATAAGGCTGAAAAAACCATTTATGCGGATCGATTGTTAGTGAATCTGCTTTTTCAATTCCTTTTAAAAGTGGTTTCCCGTCATCGGATAGAATTGCAAATCCGCCGTAAGCGCCATCAATGTGAAACCAAATGTCTTCTTTTTTACAGATTTTCGCAATGTCTGAAAGCGGATCGACCGTTCCTGTATTTGTTGTTCCCGCAGTGGCAATCAAGCAGAAAGGTTGTAAACCTTCCAACCTATCTTTTGCAATTGCGTTTTTTAATTTGTTGAGTGAAAACTTAAATTCGCCATCCGTGGGAATTATGCGAATCTGTTCTTTTCTAAACCCAAGTACGCGAATGGCTTTTATATTTGAAGAGTGCGCTTGGTCTGAAAGATAGATTATAGCTTTGCTGAAATCATCGCCACACTTAACCGTGCGCGCTGTTACCAAAGCAGTTAAATTGGCCATTGAGCCGCCGCTTGTAAAAATTCCGCCTCCTTTTTTCTGTGGAAAGCCGAACATTTTCAACAGCCAGTTCATCGTTACAATTTCCATTTCGGCTGCAGCTGGAGAAGCTTGCCAACCTCCAGAAAATATATTGAAACCCGCAGATAAACTGTCGGCCATTGCACTTATATAGTTACTTGGACCGGGAACAAAAGAGTAGGATTTTGGATGCGAAACAATGTTGCTTTTGGTCATTACTTTGTCCAAAACAAAATTTAAAACTGTGCTTGGGTCGCTTGGTTTTTCGGGAGCGTCTTCTAAAAATAAATCTTCCATTTCTTCCCGCGAGCCAGAAACTACAGGGAGTTTATCGTTTTGGGTTGCAAAATGCTCCACTATGGCATCAACTACTTCGTAACCATAGGTTTTCATTTCCTCTTGGCTCAATTCTAAAGTTGCGTTGTTCTGAATTTTCACGTGTTTATTTTTTGAATATTTTGAGAGTGCAAAATTACGGTTTTAGGAAGGGAATTGCCGTCTTTCTTTTAATAAAAAATGCCTTGAAGGTTTTCCAAGGCATTTTGTAATTGCTATGTCTGGCCGAGCACAATCGAAGTAGCTCTCGACTGGGCTCGAGCGGACATTCGTATTATTCCACAATCATTTTCTTTGTTCCAGCTTGTGCATCGTTACTGAATTTCACAAAATATAAACCTGTGGGAAGGTTGATTGGCAAGGTGTTCTGTCCGTTAGAAACAATTTTAGAAGCAATTAAATTACCTTGAACGCCATAGATTTCAACTTTTTCAATAGAAACTATGTTGTTGAAATTGATTTCATTTTTCACCGGATTTGGATAAAAACTGAAATTTTCAAACGCATTATCAGCTACACTCAAAATACCACAAAGGAAGGGATCAAAAATCACTTCGCCTAAATTGGGATCGTCCACACTGTGATAGATAACGTCTTCCACTTGTGCTTCGGTACTTTGCTGGCCTTCAATCCAGCAGTTATTTTTTGCAGAAATTGGATTTGGCGTATTGTTGTAAAGCGCGTAAACTACACCTCCGTTTTCATTTTCTGAAAACACATTGTCTCCAGGATTGCCACTGTCATCTCCAAGGTTTACTGTGGCCGAACCTTGAAGGGTAATTCCCCAAAGGTTTCTTCTAATTTCATTGCCTTCAATAATTACGGCAGGTCCAACATTAGATGCATTATGGTTAATTCCGCTTCCGCCAAGTAGCGGGTCGCCCTGAATATTATTGTCTTCAATTATATTGTTTATAATTTGGGTTGAATCAACATTTCCTAGGATTGTAATTCCATAGCGGTTGTCACGGATAGTGTTATTGTCTATCACTACAAATACATCGCCACCCACAAAATTGGCAATTGCAATACCGCCAGCCTGCTCTAAAGCGGGGTCGCCAATAATTGTATTTTGAACAATTTGCAATGGCTCATTTGCCAAGGTTGGGCCCAAGTTTATCTGCGGTCTGTTGGAGTTTGCTGTGTTGTTACCTTCAATGGTATTGTTGAAAATGTAAGCAGACACAGCCGAATTTGCAGCTGAACCAATGGCAGGATTGCTATTAAAAGCAATAGTGTTGTTTGTTATCTGTGGCATTCCGCGAGACAGTTGAATTACCGCGCTACTAGTAGTTCCGGAAACATTATTAGTAAGCGTGCAATTATCAATAGAAAAAGTTTCGGTTAAAACTCGCAGTCCGCCGCCGTATTTAATAGTTGCATTACTAATGTCTATTGTTGAAAATTCTTCAAAACGGAAGCCATCGTAAGGCGCGTTTTCATCTATCGCTGTAATTGTTACTGCATTGGCATTTACTGTAAAGTCACCAAAAACAGTCACTCTTTTTTCAAAATCGATACGTAGGGTTAAATCTGTATTGATTATAACCGCATCGTTTTCGGCAATAGTTAAATTTCCTAAAAGGGTGTAATCGTTCCCAGAGACTGTAATTGTAGATGGGCTTGCAGCAGCAATATCATCTAGTGTCCAAGTTACACCAGTGTTTGGGGTTGTGTAATCCTGAGCAATAACAATAGCGCAGGTTAAAAGTGTAAAAAATACACTGAGAATAGTTTTTTTCATTTTAATAGGTTTTTTAGAGAGCCACAAAAGTAGGGATATGTATTAAAGCAAAAAAGCTATTTAATTGGTTTTACATAGTTACAAAAGAAGTAACTTTGAAACATGGTGTTGTACATTTTAATGCTATTTTTTATTATTAGCCCCTTTTTCCCTGCGATGGGAAATGCACATTGGTTTTTCCGCACTGCCGATTTTGTTAGGCTACAATCTATTTTTATACAAACAGGTTTACTGTTGTTGTTTTTTTACTTTGAAGAAAACTACACGCTTTTTAGTTGGGGGCTGCTTGTGGCAATGGTATTTTCTATTGTATATCAGCTGTATAAGGTTTTTCCGTACAGTTCCTTATTCCCGCGACAAAGTTCGCATGGAGATAGCGACGGGTACCTTTCTATTTTAGCGGGAAATGTGCTGCAAACAAACTCGTGCTACCCAGATTTTTTAAATGAAATAAAACGTTTTAACCCAGATTTGGTCCTTACAATGGAATCTAACAAAGACTGGGAAGAATGTCTTTCACAAATTGAAACCGATTATCCGTTTACCGTAAAAATACCATTAGAAAATTTTTACGGCATGCATCTTTATTCGAAAAAAGAATTGAAGCATGTAGAAGTGAAATATCAAATTGAAGACGACAAACCATCCATATTTTTCGACTTCCCAATGGAAGGAAAGCCGCCAATTTATTTTTGCTGTTTGCATCCTGCCCCGCCCAGTCCTACTGAGAATGAAACCTCGAAAGAGCGCGATGCCGAGTTGATGCTAACCGGAAAACGAATTAGAGAAATGGACAAACCCACTGTAGTTTGTGGCGATATGAACGATGTGGTTTGGAGCCGAACGACGCGCCTTTTCAAAAAAATGACCGGCATGATAGACCCGCGCGTGGGGCGTGGTTTCTTTTCTACTTATCACGCTGGATATTTCTTTTTGCGATTTCCGTTGGATCATCTTTTTCACACGCGCGATTTATACGTTGGAAAAATGACACGTTCCAAAAATTTTGGTAGCGACCATTTTGCGATGTATTATGAAATTCATCATAAAAAAAAAGTGGAAACTCCAAAAAACCCAAAGTTGAATGGGGATGAAAAGAAAGAGATTGAAGGCTTGGTTGAAGACGGAAAAGACAATCAATAAAAAAAGCCCTTCATTTCTGAAGAGCTTTTGCGTTGTGCGGGCGGGGAGACTCGAACTCCCACACCTCGCGGCACCAGATCCTAAGTCTGGCGTGTCTACCAATTCCACCACGCCCGCATTTATTATTTTCACGCGTTTCTATCATCCCGATAACTATCGGGACCTCCACGTCCGCAATAAAATCTTTTACAACACTTAGGACATATTGCAAAAGGAGTGCAAATATAAATAATACTTCCAAATGACAACCAATTAATTTTGAATTTTTTTCAAGTCTTTTTGTAATTCTAAAATCATCGCTTTCGAAATTTCCGTATCCATCAATTTTAGCTCTTCAATCATTTGCAATTTTGCCTCGCGGGAATACTCAGGCTGGTGGTTTTCAACTTCAAAATTATAGCCACTTTCAGCAAATAAATTATCACTCCAATCATTTCGAAAACAATCCATTATTAAGTGAATTCTATCCGTTTCACCATCGTTTTTAACGCTATGCGGCAAGTTGAAATTGCCATACCAACACTCACTGGGCAGCATTTTTATTTCTTCAGAATTTATAAAAAAGTGTACATCGCTATTGGTGGTTATTGGAATATGAATTCTAAAAACCCCGTCTTCATAACCCAAATTGTAATCTGTGTGCTCCTTAATTTCACTGTCTGGCTTTAAATTTAAAAGTCGGATGGATTCCTTTTCACATTTAAACGCATCAATAATTTCTTTGAAATACGCACAATTTTGAAGCAACTGCGTGTCTTTAAATTTTTTTTCAGTTTGTGGCAGTGCGAAAATATTATCAATCTCGCCATTTTGCGACCGCAAAGCAATAGATGTCCACTCGCCCGAATAATCGTTTTTGTTGAAATGGGATGTAAAGTTATACGTTCTACAAACCTCTAAATCTTTTAAAAGTTTTTCTTCGGAAAAGTGAAATGGCAATTTTAAAAAAGCATTTTGCATAAATGAAAGCGTTTGTTCACCCCACAATTTACGTCATTTTTAGTACTTTTAGAAAAAATATAAAATTCGAATGAAAAGCGCAAAACCTTACATTGAAAAAAACAAAGATCGTTTTTTAGATGAATTGATTGAGCTGTTGAAAATACCTTCTATCAGCGCCGATTCAGCCTATAAAAAAGACGTTTTAACAACAGCCGATGCTGTAAAAGACCAACTTAAAAAAGCTGGCTGCGACACAGTTGAAATCTGCGAAACCCCAGGATATCCTATCGTTTACGGCGAAAAGATTATCGATAAAAATTTACCAACTATTTTGGTTTACGGTCACTATGATGTGCAACCGCCAGATCCGTTAGATTTATGGGAGAGTCCGCCATTTAAACCCGTGATTAAAAAAACAGAAAAACATCCCGAAGGCGCCATTTTTGCCCGTGGAAGTTGCGACGATAAAGGCCAAATGTACATGCACGTTAAGGCTTTGGAATACATGACCGAAACCAACCAATTGCCCTGCAATGTAAAATTTATGATTGAAGGCGAAGAAGAAGTTGGCAGCGAAAGTTTGGGATGGTTTATTACCCGCAATCGCGAGAAACTAGCAAACGATGTTATTTTAATTAGCGACACCGGAATGATTGCGCCGGACACCCCATCGATAACTACCGGCCTACGCGGATTAAGTTATGTGGAAGTAGAAGTTACTGGCCCAAATCGCGATTTACACAGTGGCTTGTACGGTGGTGCCGTGGCAAACCCAATAAATATTTTAGCAAAAATGATTGCCTCGCTTCACGATGAAAACAATCATATTACCATTCCCGGATTTTATGATGACGTGGAAGAACTTTCAAAAGAAGAACGTGCAAAAATGGCGGAAGCGCCTTTTAACTTAAAAGATTACGAAGAAGCTTTAGATATAGATTCAGTTTATGGCGAAAAAGGATATTCTACAAACGAAAGAAACTCCATTCGTCCCACTTTAGACGTCAACGGAATCTGGGGAGGGTATATTGGCGAAGGTGCCAAAACAGTAATTGCCAGCCAAGCTTTTGCGAAAATAAGTATGCGTTTGGTGCCAGATCAAAACTGGCAAAAAATTACAGAGCTTTTTAAAAATCACTTTGAAAGCATTGCGCCCAAAGGGGTTCGCGTAAAGGTAAAACCACATCACGGTGGTACGGCTTACGTGACGCCAATAGACAGTTTGGGGTATAGAGCAGCTGAAAAAGCATACGAAGAAACGTTTGGAAAAACACCAATTCCACAACGCAGTGGCGGAAGTATCCCAATTGTAGCTTTGTTTGAAAAAGAGCTGAAAAGTAAAACGATTTTAATGGGCTTTGGTTTGGACAGCGACGCTATTCACTCGCCCAACGAACATTTCGGAATTTGGAATTATTTAAAGGGAATTGAAACAATTCCGCAATTTTACCACTACTTTACTGAAATGTCTAAGTAGAAGGTTCCTGAGCGGAGCCGAAGCTTCATTTCTTCACTGAAATGTCTAAATAAAACCTCCAGACCTAACAGGTTTTTCTCCTATGCTCCAAAGCTATGGACGACAAGCAAAATCTGTTGGGTCTTATGTTTATAATTTCTTCTCAAAGCCTATAATAGTACCAAGCTATACTTATTTCAAAATATAAAAGATTGGTTTTCAGAAAAAGACAATCTGCTGTTTAGCAAAATAATTGTCGTTGAAGGCCTTATAAATATAATTTCAAAAAATTATTTCGTTACCTTTAGAATTAGATTTTCTCACCACAAAATCTAAATTGTGAAACGAAAAAACAGTTTTTGGGAAGAGTTAAAACGGCGCAATGTTATAAAAGGCGCCATTTCGTATTTAGTGGTCGCTTGGTTACTTATTAGGATTGCCGCACTGTTGGGCGATATTTTAGCAATGCCGCTCTGGATTTCAAAAAGTCTTTTTTATTTACTTCTAATCGGTTTTCCAATTTATCTATTGGGGACTTGGATTTATGAATTTACCCCCAACGGTTTAAAACGAACTAGCAAAGTAGCCGATACTGCTTCCATTCGGAAAAAAACTGGAAAGCGACTCAATAAAATTATAATTGCTTTTTTAATTCTTATTCTAGCAGTTTTAATTATTGATCGTGTTGTAACCACTCAAAATTACGATAAAGATATCGCCAACATTCCAGCAATCGCGGCAAATTCAAAGTCAATTGCGGTACTTCCTTTTCAAGATTTTTCAGAAAAAAATGACAATTCCTATTTTGCAGATGGACTTACCGAGGAGCTTCTCAACCTTTTATCGCAGGTTGCTGCTTTAAAAGTTACTTCGCGTACATCAACATTTTCATTTAAAAGTTCTGATTTACAGATTCCTGAAATCGCCAAAAAGTTAAATGTTACCTATATTTTAGAAGGCAGTGTGCGAAAATCGGGAAATCTGCTTCGCATTACAGCACAGCTTATTGATGCAAAAAACGATAAACATTTATGGTCTGAAACGTATGACAGAAACTTAGATAATATTTTTGAAATTCAAAACGAAGTTTCGGAGGCCGTTGTAAAAGCATTGGAACTTAATTTGTTAGATTCAGACCCACTTCCGAAGTCAATTAAAACCAATCCCGAAGCCTATAATTACTATTTACAAGCGGTGCAAGCATCACATTTTTCCAGTGATACCCAAAAATTGATTGAAGCAGTAACATTAGCTAAGAAAGCCTTGGAAATAGACAGTAACTACATACCGGCTTTACTGCTGCTTTCACGGGTGTATGAAACGCAAGCGAACAATGGAACTTTGGGGTTTGAAAATGGGTATCGATTGGCAAAGGAGGCTGCAAAAAAAGTGTTAGAAATAGATCCTAAAAATGCATTGGCATATGCCTATTTGGCCGACGATGAATTAAGTTATGACTGGAACTTCACCAAAGCGAAAGAATTAAATGCGATTGCCTTAAAATTAGATGGTTCAAATCCCGAAATAATTAGCCTTACTGCCACTCTAAAAATTGCTTTGGGCAATGTAGAAAGCGCGCTTAGGCTTCAAGAATATTCGGCCAGTTTAGATCCGCTTAACGCAGATGTTTACTACAATTTAGCAAACGTTTATTATTGTGCAGGCCAACTAAATGACGCAATTAAAGCAGCCGAAAAATGTATAGAATTACAGCCCAATCGCTATGCTATTCATTATTATTACGCTCGCATTTTGTTGCAACAAAACAAAACAGAAGATGCTTTAATTGCTATTAGAAGCGAACAGGATGAAGGTTGGCGATTGCAGATATACGCGGATATCTATTTTAAAAAAGACGATTTACAAAAAGCCAATGCATACATGCAGGAGCTTATTTTAAAATATCAAAATGAAATGGCTTACCAAATTGCTGAAAGTTACGCATTTAGAAACGATACCGAAAAAGCATTTATATGGTTAGAAAAAGCATACAATGTACACGATGTGGGCTTAAATGAAGTTTTATCTGAGCCACGTTTTAAAACTTTGCACGACGACAAAAGATGGAAACAATTTATTGACAAGATGGGTTTTCCTAAAACTGAAAACAATCCCGAATGAACCTGAACGAATTTTTTAATGAATTAAGAAGAAGAAATGTCTTTAAAGGCACGGTATCGTATTTGGTTTTTTCGTGGGTGCTGTTACAAGTTATAGCCATACTCACTCCAATTATTGATGCGCCCGCTTGGTTCGGAAAAATGATTTTGATTATTTTAATCGTTTTATTGCCTGTTTGGGTTTGTATTTCGTGGTTTTTTGAAATTACTGCAGATGGTATTAAAAAAACCAAAAACGTTCCGAAGGAAAAATCACTATCACATAAAACCGGGCGAAAACTCAATACTTTTATTATTGCTTTTTTAGCATTAGCAATTATTTTACTCTTTGTTGACCGATTTAGATTACGAGCCGAAAAAAATGAAAACACCATCGCCATAAACACAACACCCGAAAAATCGATTGCTGTTCTGCCGTTTTCAGATATGTCGCCCAACAAACAACAGCGTTATTTTGCAGATGGATTGGCAGAAGAAGTTCTTAACTCACTTGTTAAAATAAATGAGCTGCAAGTTACTTCGCGTACCTCGGCATTTTCCTTTAAAGATAAAGCCATAGGCTTACACGAAATTGCCAAAGTATTACAAGTAGGCTATATCCTGGAAGGCAGTGTACGCTCACAAGACAGTATTTTAAGAATAAGTGTAAACCTTGTTGAAACACAATCAGATAATAGTATTTGGTCGCAAACTTGGGAAAAAAAGTTGAAAAACATCTTTAAGATTCAAAACGAAATTGCCGAGGCAGTTGCCGAAAATCTTCAACTGAGAATTATAGACAATATTATTCCGAAGGTAAAAGAATCTAAAACCGATGCCTATGCCTTGTTTTTGGAAGGCCGTTATATTTTTCAAAACAATTATAACGAAGCCGGTTTACTTCAATCTGAAAAACTATTAAAACAATCGTTAGCAATAGATTCTACGTATGTTCCAGCGCTAATTATGTTGGGAAATCTCTATCAATCACAAAATAATTTTGGAATAATTAATTTCAACGAAGCAAAAAATATAACCTATCAATTAGCTGAAAAAGCGCAAAAAGCCGATAGCACCTATGCCGAAACATACGCTTTTAAATCGTTGTTAGCTTTAATATATGAAAACGATATTGGCAAATCTGGAAAACTTGCAGATAAAGCATTGCATTTAGAGCCTAATAATGCCAGCGCGCTTCATCGTGCATCTGAAGCGGCACATTTACAAGGAAGGGTGAAAGATGCTATTGCCATCCATAAAAAGGTATTGGCTTTGGACCCGTTAAATGCCAGTAATTATTACAGTATGGCAAACACCTATTATATGGCCAAAATGTATAAAGAAGCTGAAAAGAACATTCAGGAGTCAATAAGGTTATCACCAAATCAAAATGTTACCTATTCGTTATACGCACTTATATTAATGAAACAAAAACGATATAACGAAGCATTAGAAATTATAAAAAAAGAACCTTTGGAAGGTTTTAGACTTCACGTAGCCACTATAATTTATCACTTTTTAGGAGACGAAGAAAAGTCTAACGCGGCTTTAAATAAACTTATAGACGAATACGCTCTTTCGTGGGGCTATCAAATTGCGGCCACCTTTGCCTCACTTGAAAACGAAGAAAAAATGTATTATTGGCTGGAGCAAGCACGTATTAATAACGATTTAGGTTTAATGGAATTACCTTTAGAACCCATGTTTGAACCCTATAGAAATAAACCCCGATTTAAAGCTTTTATTGAGAAACTAGACTATAAATATTAACTTATATTTTTTTTACAAAGTCTGTTATAATCACAATTTGTTGGCCATCAACTTTGCCTTCAATGTACTTTTCATTTTCGTGATCGAGAGAAATTCTACGTACGGCCGTGCCTTGTTTTGCAACCATACTACTCCCCTTCACTTTTAAGTCTTTTATTAAAACTACCGAATCTCCAGCTTCCAAAATTACGCCGTTGCTATCGCGGTGAATAATTGCATCGGCTTTCGCTTCAGCTACGCCAGCTTTAGCCCACTCTTTTGTGTCATCTTCCATATACATCATATCCAGCAAATCTTGGGGCCAACCTTCGGCTTTTAACCTGTTTAGCATACGCCACGCCATTACTTGTACTGCTGGCACGGTGCTCCACATACTGTCGTTTAAACAACGCCAATGGTTTACATCAACTTTTTCGGAATCTTCAATTTGCTCTTTACACGTAGTGCAGATGTAAACAGAAGCTTCGGCTCCATTTGTAGGCGAATTTGGCACTTCAAATACACCAAGATTTTCCTCGGTGCTGCAGAGTTCACATTTATTATCGCTTCGCTTTTGTAATTCTTTTTCTACGCTCATCTTATAATAATTTAGTCCGTTGCTAAGGCGTTGGAGGGTTGAGAGTGCAAAGTTAGATTTTTTGAGATATAAACCTACAAGATCTTGCAGACCTTATGAGAGGGATGTTTAAAACTCAGAAGATATCTTAAGAATACGTAGGTCGAAACTGAAAATTTAAAATTTGACTCTTTTCAGAATTTAATATTTGGGATTTATTTTTTGCGATTTGAAATTTAACCGCCTCTACATTTGTAGAATTAAAATAATTATTCTACGTTTGTAGAGTTAGTTTTAAAAATACAATGATGACTCTCTCAAACGCCGAAGAACAATTGATGCAACTCCTTTGGAAAAAGGAACGCGCTTTTATGAAAGATTTAGTTGAAGCTTATCCTGAGCCAAAGCCTGCAACAACTACAGTTGCCACGCTTTTAAAACGTATGCAGGACAAAAAATTTGTCGATTATATCCAGCTTGGGCGATCGCGCGAATACTTTCCGTTGGTGAAAAAGAAAGACTATTTTTCAAAACACGTAAATGGGTTGATTAAAAATTTCTTTAATAACAGTCCCACGCAGTTTGCTTCATTTTTCACTGAAGAAACCAATCTTTCCAAAAAAGAGCTGGAAGAACTAAAAAAAATAATCGATTCCGAAATTAAAAAGAAGTAATTATGGAGTTCTATCTTTTAAAATCCGTCGCGTGTCTCGCACTGTTATTCGCTTTTTACAAGCTGTTTTTGGAAAACACTTCCGTTCATAATTTTAAGCGTTTTTATTTATCGGGAAGTTTATTGGCTTCGTTTTTAATTCCGCTTATCACCTTTACAACCTACGTTAAAGCTTCACCGATTGTACAAAATGCTTCGCAAGCTGCGCCACAAATAATTTTCACTCAAGCCGAACAAACCATCGATTATTGGTCGTTTGTTCTTTGGGCGATTTACGGGATAGGAGTTTTATTTTTTAGTGTGAAATTTTTCAGAAATCTTATCAGTTTAATTCAAAAAATCAGGAAAAATCCGAAATATAAAAACACTCGTTTTATCAATATTCTTTTAAATGAAAAAGTAATTCCGCATACATTTTTCAACTATATATTTCTTAACAAAACACAATTTGAAAAACATGAAATTCCTACAGAAGTAATGCTTCACGAGGAAACGCACGCACGTCAAAAACACAGTTTAGATGTAATTTTTGTCGAACTATTACAGATTGTATTTTGGTTTAATCCGCTGCTTTATTTCATAAAAAGAAGCATTAAACTAAACCACGAATTTTTAGCAGACCGCGCCGTTTTAAACGCAGGGGCGGAAACTTCAAACTATCAAAAAATATTATTGGCGTTCTCATCTCCCGATAGCTATCGGGATGCCTACACGCCATCGTTGGCACATTCAATCAATTATTCATCAATCAAAAAACGATTTACAATTATGAAAACACACACCTCAAAAAGAGCCGTTTTGTGGCGAAGTATTTTATTGCTGCCGTTGCTATCTGTGCTAATCTATGGGTTTAGCACAAAAGAAGTATTAATAGAACGAGCTGAAAATAGTGCCGTTTTTGCAAGCGATACCATTGAAGATATTAGAATTGTAATTGACCAAAACTCAAAATTAACTTTAAACGGAATTCCTGTTAATCTTGAAAATCTTAAAACCGAAATCAACAAACGAAACACACATTTAACAGCTGAGCAAAAGCAAAAATATATTTCTGCCAATGTGGGGTTTTACACCGAGAAGGATAAAGATTTATCTGAAAAAATAATAGAAATCCTCTATGCCAGCAATATTAGAAACCTAAGTATGTCTAACTTAAAAAATATGGAAGACGCTAATTTGGACACAAATTTTATAGTCAATTCATATTCCGGAAAAACTATTGAAGAAGCAGAGGTTTTGCACAAGGCGTATTTAAAAGAGCTTGAGAAATTTAAAGCTGCAAGCGCTAATGTGAAAGATGATGAAAACAATCCGTGGTCAATTCAAGTTGGTGAACCTGAGGAAAGAGACGAAAACACTGGCAAAATAATTCAACAAAAAGCCACCGAAGCAGAACTCGCCGAATACAACAAACTGGCAATAAAATACAACGCAGTAGCTATTAACAAACGCATCATCAAAAAGAAAGATTTGGAGCGTTTGGAAATTATCTATAAAAAAATGAGCGATGCACAAAAGGCAAAGGCGCAACCTTTTCCGGAGTGTATTCCGCCACCACCTCCGCCACCGCCAGCTCCAAAAGTAAAGAAAGGTGAGAAAAGTGATATTCCGCCACCGCCGCCCCCTGCGCCCAAAGTACCTTCAGCAGAAAATGGAAATTTATATACGGCAGCCCAAGCCCCACCGCTGCCAAATTCAAACCCAGTTGAATATATAAAGGAACTCGCAAAAAGAGGCGCCACTTTCCACATTGGCCCACATAAGTACAGTGCCAAAGAAGCGATTAAATTGGTTGAAAAAAGCAAGGACGCAACTATTGATGTAAGCAATTACCCGAAAGTAATTTTGGGTGGGTGCTAAATAAATGAATTGTATTAGACCGTTTTCAATAATCACGGCGCCCGGCCAAAAGGGATGGGCAGGTTTAGCCCGTGGTAAAAGAATCCATAGCAACTGGCTTTAGCCAAATTAACCCAAGTTAGAAGTTTGGCTAAAGCCAGAATTTCGTTTTTACGAACCCCCGGGATAAATCCCGGGGTTATTTATTTTCAAGAACTTAAATTAAAGCTTATTCCAAGCATCGTT
The DNA here is from genome assembly GCF_022008365.1 of Aequorivita vitellina. Taxonomy (GTDB): domain Bacteria; phylum Bacteroidota; class Bacteroidia; order Flavobacteriales; family Flavobacteriaceae; genus Aequorivita; species Aequorivita vitellina. Next base: position 50,619 of record NZ_JAIRBA010000017.1, on the reverse strand, counting down.
TAAAACATTCACATCTGGCAAGATTTTATTCGGATCTAAAACCACACGTTTTACTTCTTTCGAAGATTTTAAAAGATGCGTCCAGCTATTGCCGCGTTGCCAAATTTCAACCGGAAGCTTGACCTCTTCCTTTGAATCGTCGGCATAAATAACTTGAAGCTGCACTGGCATTGGTATTTGTCCTTTGTTTTCAACGGTAATTAAAGAATTTCCCTTGAAAGGTTTTACATCCACAATGCCCAAATCTATATTGCCATTACCATAAAACCAGCCTTTCCAAAACCAAGCTAGATCTTCGCCTACCACATTTTCAAAATGATTAAAAAAGTCGTTTGGTTGTGGATGTTTGTACGCCCAAGTTTCAATATAACTTTTAAAAGCATTATCAAAACGCTCGTGGCCTACAATGTATTCGCGTAGCAAATAAAGTCCTGCAGCGGGTTTATAATAAGCTGTATAAGCCAGGTTTCTAGGGTTCGCAACATCTGGATAAGTGTCAATGCCTTCGCGAGTTTCTGAAGTAAGATACCCAATCAAGCTTCTCGGACTGCTAGATCTGGTGGGAAATTCACCATTGTTAAAAGCTTTGGTACTGTAATGATTTATAAATATGTTGAAACCTTCGTCCATCCAAGGGTAGCGGCGTTCGTTGCTACCTACTATCATCGGGAACCAGTTGTGGCCAAATTCGTGGTCGGTCACGCCCCAAAGATCGCCTTCGAAACTTTGGTAATGGCAAAAACTTACCCCCGGATATTCCATTCCGCCAACGCTGGCTGCAACGTTAATTGCATTGTGGTAAGGATACGGGAAGTAGTTATTTGAGTAAAATTCTACAGAGGCTTTTGTAAATTCGGTAGAGCGCGACCAAGCTTTTGGTCCATTACTTTCTTTTGGGTAAACCGATTGTGCCAAGCCTGTTTTTCCATTGCCAAGATTCATTTTGGCGGCATCCCAAATAAATGCTTTAGACGCGGCCCAAGCCACATCGCGCGTGTTTTCCATTTTAAAATGCCAAGTAAGTGTGCCGCCGGCTTTAGTTTGGGCAGCCGGTTTACCCACTTCTTCTGGTTTTATAATGTAAACCGTTTTGTCGCTTTTTTCAGCTTTTTTCCAACGATCTTGTTGCTCTTTTGTAAGTACATCTTTTGGGTTTTGTAAAACGCCCGAACACACAACTGTTTGATATGCTGGTGCTGTAATTTTTACATCGAAGTTTCCGTATTCGCAATAAAACTCGCCTGCGCCCAAATACGGATCTGTGTTCCATCCCACTACATCGTCAAAAACGGCTACGCGAGGGTACCATTGTGCAATGGCGTAGATGGTGCCGTCTTTCACTTCCAAACGGCCCATGCGGTCCATTCCTTCAACGGGGACTTTAAATTTAAAATCCATTTTTATTTCAACCTCGCCACCGTTTGCTGCCAACGGCTTATCTAACCAAAGTTGCATTCGGGTATCTGTAATTATGTATTTTGAAGAAACGCCTGTAGCTGTTTTTGCAGAAACATTATTCAAATTATAACCGCCTTCTACATCGCCACTGTACCTACTGCCTTGAACGGGAGTGGTTAACGTGCCGCGAGAATCTTCGGTAAAACGATTTTGTTCCAAATACAGCCATATAAAATCTAAAGTTTCAGGGCTGTTGTTTGTATAATTAATTGTCACACTTCCCGAAACCGTGTGATTTTTATCATCAAGAGAAACCTCCAAATTATAATCGGCTGCATTCTGCCAATATTCTGGACCCGGTTTTCCGGAGGCGGTGCGATACGCATTGCCTTGTCTGTATGTAAAATTGTCGAAAAGATGTTGGTTGTCTTGTTTTACTTCCTGTGCTTGTAATGTGAAGGAAAATGTAGAAAAAAGCAGCGTTATTAAAAGGCTGCCGGCAAAATATTTCATCGGTGCTCAATTTTAAAAATAATCTGCTAATGTACTAAATACAATTTGAAAAGGATGTTAAAACAAAGGCTTTGGGAATACTAAAAAAAGATTGTACTTCGAAAAAAATTTATAGTAGAAGTCTATTTAAAAAGCATTTAAAATCCACTAGTAGAAAACAGTAATATAAAAAACTTAAAAGGAGCTAAATAAATTATCAGCTCCTTTGTTAAATGTGAATTCAGCAATTAAAATTTTTATACATTTTCAATTCGTTTCATTACTTTTTCTACCAACAAATCGCATTTATGGTTTCCGAATTCAAAAATTGAAGCGTCGTGTGTGGTTTTAAAAAGCTCGTCCTTCAATAAATTTTTGGCTCGGTGCAAACGTACTTTTACATTGCTATCGCTCAGTTTTAGGCAGGCAGCTATTTCGGGATTAGACAGGCCTTCTATTTGATGCATCACGAATACTACCCTGTATTTTTCGGGGAGCGCATCAACTGCTTTTTCAACCAAGGCTTTGGTTTCGGTCTTTATGGCTTGCTTTTCTGGATTCATAGTATTTGTGTCTGGCAGTTGAAAAACATTTTCTAAACTTTCGGTTTTTCCGTAATTGGTTAATTGCCTTTTTTTCTTGCGAATATCTTGAAGTGCTTCGTTAATGGCTATCCGAATGAGCCAAGTAGAAAAGGAAGATTGGTTGTTAAATTGATAGAGTTTTGTATATGCTTTTACATAGGCATCTTGCAAAATATCTTGTACATCGTCTTCAGAATAAATATAACTTCGCACTACTCTAAAAAGCCGTTGGTTATACCGGCGCATCAAAATTTCGAAAAGCTCCTTTTCGCCATCTAACACCCGTTGTACAACGATAGAATCTGACAATTTTGTTAAAACATATTTGTTGGGTTGAGTCGCGTTCATGTTTTGTTTTTCTTTTTAGATGCCATAAACTTTCTAAAGTTACAAATTTTGTAACCGTTTTTCACAAAGTACATCTAACCAGTAGAACTTTAATTCGAAAAACCATGAAAACATTACCAATTAGTGCTGAAATCAGCAAGTTACAGACCCTTTTAAAATACACTTTTACGATAGTACCCATTGCCGCAGGAGCCGATAAATTTTTAAACATTTTAGTTCAATGGGATACCTATTTAGCACCGTCAACTTTAGACTTGTTACCCATGAGTGGGGCGACATTTATGATGATTGTTGGCGTAATAGAAATTATTGCAGGCATCTTAGTATTCACCAAAACCCAGTTGGGGGCGTATGTTGTATCGCTTTGGTTGTTGCTTATAGCCTTGAGTTTACTTTTTACTTGGCATCATCCAGACGTTGCCGTTCGCGATATTGTAATGGCAATTGCCGCCTATGTTTTGGCCAAATTGAGCATTCCTGAAAATACTAGCAAAACTTCCTAGTTCATTTTTTTTGTATTTAAGAAAATCTTCCCGCTCACCTCGTTGAGATCGGGAAGATTTGCATTTTAATAGCAACATTCTTTTTAAAAATAGTCTTGAATACCAGGATACATCGTTCCATTTTTTATAAAAGTTGTTGAAATTGAAATTTTAAAGCAGAAAAAATCTTCGATTTTGGGTGTTAAAAAAAATTAATTGTAAATTTAGAATCCACTAACAACCAAACTAAAAACAATGAAACGACTATTACTCTCGGTAGTACTAGCTTGCGTTTCGTGGAGCAGTCTTCCTCAAACTCCTTCTCAAAACCAAGAAGACTCACTTAAAGGTTCGTATTTAAATTCGGACAAAACAATTGCGAAGCATCGGGACACGCTTGTAGAATACAACAATTTTAAAAAAACAATTCAGCTTTCAGAAAAGAAGAAAGATTTTGAAACCCTCGGTCAAGCCTATCGCGATTTGGCGAAGTGGCACGAAAACCACACCGTCTTAGATTCGTCTATAGTTTATCTTCAAAAAGCAATTTCGGTTTATAAAAAGCAGGAATTAACGAAGCCTTTAGCAGATACCTATCTTTTATTGGCAACCAATTACAGCGGCACTGCAGAATACGATTTGGGTTCCGAAGCTGTTTTTAAAGCACTCGCCCTTTATGAAAAAGCAAACGACAAACGTGGGATTGCACAATGTTATACAAAAATATGCGACTTGCTTTATTATTCAGACAGTTATGCCGAGGGAGCCCAATACTGCGAAAAAGCCATCGCAATTCAAGAAAAATTGGGTTACGATGAAGACTTGGCGCTCTCGTATCGGCGACTTGCGGAAAATCAATTATTCTTAGGCGATTTGGAAAAAAGTCTCAGCAGTATGAATCGCGCTATTAATTTGTACCAAAAACTGGGAATTGTGGACGCGCCACTTTTGGCCTGCTACAACGGTCGTGGAAATATTTATAAATACATGGAACGCTATGACGATGCTATTGCAGATTACAACCGCTGCTACGAAGGTGCCAAAAAAATAGGTTTACTCCGCTACACTATGCCACCAACCGCCAATATTGGTCACGTATATATTTTACAGGGAAAATATGCCGAAGCCCTACCCTATAATCTAAAAGCAATAGAAATAATGAAACGCATTGGCAACACCAAAAACCTTTGGGAAAACTATATGCACGTTTCTAGTATTTACAGTGAATTGGGAGATTATAAAAACGCCCTAAAATATCACGAACTATACGAACAAGGACACACAGAATACCTCAACACTATTATTGCACGGCAAGATAGCGAGCTGCAAGTAAAATATGAAACCGCGCAAAAGGATATGGAAATTTTAAACCAAGAGGCAAAAATTTCGCAACAGCGCAAAACACAAATCCTTTATATTGGCATTGCGGGTTTGCTGGCTATTATTCTCTTCGGAATGTATTTTACGTTGAAGAATATTCGCAAAAAACGAAAAGCACTTTCACAATTAAATGTTGAACTGGACGCCAAAAACAAACAGAATGAACTGTTGTTAAAAGAAATTCACCACCGTGTAAAAAACAATCTGGAAATGGTGAAAAGCCTTATTGCATTACAGTCTGCAAAACTGGAAGATGGCGCCAGTAAAGAAGCGATGCTTGCCAGTCAAAACCGGGTGCAAAGTATGGGTATAATTCACCAAAAATTATATCAAGGTGAAAATTTGGGCAGTATTGAAATGAAAGACTACTTTGTAAATTTAAGCGAAGGCGTGCTAGATACTTTTAATGCCGAAGAAAAGGTGAAAATAGAATGCGCCATGGACAATTTAAATTTAGATGTTGACACGGCAGTCCCCATTGGATTAATTGTAAATGAATTGTTGACTAACGCTTTAAAATACGCTTTTCCCACCACCGAAAAAGGTTTAATAAACATTAGTCTTAAAGAAGAAAACGACGCACTGTTTTTAAAAGTTTCAGACAATGGAATAGGTAAAACTGAAGGTACAAAGCCCAAGGGAACCGGCTTTGGAACGCAGTTAATACACCTACTCACACAGCAATTAAACGGCACCATTTCTGAAGATTATAATAACGGAACCGCAGTGCTTTTCCACTTTAAAAATTTTAAAACTGCGTGATGGATAGTTCCAAAAAAATATTAATTGTTGAAGACGAAATGGTAATTGCGGCCAATATTTCGTTGCAATTAAGCGACCTTGGTTATGAAGTAACGGGAATACTGCCGCGAGGCGAAGAGGCACTTTTAAATATAAAAATTGACAAGCCCGATATTGTTTTAATGGATATTCAATTAAAAGGTGAAATGGACGGTATTGAAACCGCTTGTCAAATTGAATTACAATATAATATTCCAATTATTTATTTAACTGCAAATACAGATGATGCCCATTTTATTCGCGCCAAAAAAACACATCCGTATGCCTTTATTTCTAAGCCTTTTAAAAAGTTAGATTTACAACGTGCCATTGAGCTAACCTTAGAGCGTGTTGCAATTGAAAGTGCTTCGGAGGCATTAAATAATAGTGCCGAAAATAATACAGACACCCCTTTTGGCAATGCTACAGATTTTATTTTGAACGACCGCATTTTTGTTCGTCACAACGAGAAGATGCTAAAAATAAATATTAAGGACATTTACTATATTGAAGCAGACCGCAACTATTGTCGTATTTTTTCGCAAGGGCGCGAACACCTTATCGTAATGACGTTAAAAGATATAGACGAGAAACTTCCCCAGAAACATTTCCTTCGCATACATCGTTCGTATGTTATTAATCTTTCGCAAATAGACGAAGTTGCCGGCACACACGTGGTAATTGCCAAAAAAGCCATCCCAATGAGCAAGGCAATGCGCACCGAACTTTTAAAGCGACTGCAAACTATTTAAACTGACGTATGACTTTTTTAACGCTAGAAATAAGACTTTCTGAAAGTACTTTCGTTTAAGTTTTATAAAAATAGCCTCTTTTACTTTTAGGTAATCCATTCCTAAATATTTCTATTCTCAAGTAGTTTAGTGCAACTTCCTTTTTTCCTTCGGCAACGAATGTGACCCTTTCGGACAGAAAATGACACCATTCGTCCTAAATCACTTTTCAGAATTGTTGATTTACAGTTACTTAGATGCACTCCTCACACTTTTTTTCATTTAACGTTTAAATCTTCTAATTATGAAAGCAGCAGCTTCAATTTTAAAAAATCACACAATCATGTGTTTATTCGTGATGATTTGTGGGTTTACAACATCTAGTTTTTCACAGACTGGCAATGACGGCAACGTGTATATTTCAAACGAAATTACTGGAGACCTATTAGTAGCCACGGCAGATGGTTCAGTTATAGAAAGTATGGATCCAAATAATCTATCGCTTGCCACTTGGCGAATTAACACTGATTCACAAACTGGAGCCACATTAATAATGAATGTTGGAAACGGAAAATATTTACAAGCCAATAGAAGCGGAAATCTAACTACAGGTGCTGCCAATACTGAAAGCTCAAGTTGGGAAATGGATATCTTAGAAAGGGCCGAGGGCTATACTTATTTTGAATTATACAACTATTCCACCGATGGATATTTAAACAATGCTGGCGGATTGAACATAGGCTATATTGATGAAGGAGCTTCGGAAGCTGTTTGGGTATGCGAAGCAGCTTATGATGTAGAACAAAACGACGGTCAAATTGGAGATGGTTGGGAAGACAATAGCCCTATTGAAGTCAATACTACTACAGTAAGTACCGAAACGAACAGCAACCAAAATACGGGCACTGCCGGAACCGGAAATACAAATGCCGGCACTATCGCAACCAGCAATCCACAAATTAATAACGACGCCGGAAAAATCAATGATTATATAAGAAATGGGCTTCAATACGACCCTCGTATTTTATTGAGCGTAAACAATCAAGGGTCAATTGTTCCTGTTCAAAACGAAACTTCAAGTAGCGAAAGTAAAAAAGAAGGCAACAACAGTGTAATAGTATGCCGAAAATCTAGTTATAATTTAACTTCCAATGTTGAAGATGTGGCCATTATGCGTCCTACCAACGGTATTATTTGGCCTGGCGCTTTGGTTATAGCAAACAGGTCTTTGGCAGAAGGATTACCAACTCCTATCACTTCACTTACCAAAGCCCCAACCCGTATAACTGTTGATTTGCCGGGTCTAGGATCTGGTGCAAGTGTGTTAGTTAACAACCCTACAAATTCTACAACCCAAGCAGCGATAGACAATTTATTGGAAAAATGGAACAGCAGTCCAAATTATAAAGTACAACCAGCAGTTTCAACTTATACCGAAACCATGGCCTATTCTAATGAGCAAGTAGCGGTAAAACTTGGCGTGAATTATTCGCAAATGGGACTCAGTGTTTCAACCGAATTAGGTGTTAAAACCAGCAATTCTCGAAAAGTGTTTATCGTAATGTACAAGCAGGTATTTTATACTGTAAATTTAGATTTACCACCAAATCCAGCAGATTACTTCGCTCCTAATGTAACGATCGCGGATGTAAAAAATGCAGTTAATTCAAAAGCTCCCCCGGGCTATGTGCAGAGCGTAAGCTATGGAAGAATACTTATGTTCCGAATGGAAACCAGTGCCAGCACAAAAGATATTGACGTAAAAGGGGCGTTTGAATATTCCTCTGGCGCACAAACCGTAGGTGTTGATGCGGCGGTGCAATACAAGCAAATACTTGAAAACTCTAATATAAGTGTAATTACTTTAGGCGGAAACGCAGAGGCGGCAGCCCAACCTGTAAGTGCAAAAAACGCAGGCGATCTTGCAAAGTATATACAAGGTTCAAATGCGGTATACTCCCGCATCAATCCTGGTCTTCCTATTTCGTACACCGTGCGCTTTTTAAAAGATCATACTGTAGCCAAAATGGGTCTTACCACAGATTACTCTAAAGAAGAATGCGAAGAATTTCCAAACCTATTTATAAGACTTAAACAAGACGGTGCGTATGTAGCCAAGTTTACAATTGACTATACAGAAGACGGGAATCCAAAAAAGTGGGAATCTGGCGAAAAAACTGCTGGATGGACGAAAACGGTTAATCTTCCCTATAACGCTAAAAATATTCAACTTAATGGCGTAGCGGCTACAGGATTAGTTTGGGATCCATGGGGCGAAATTATAAAGAAAACCCTAAATGGCAACGACGTAAACAAATGTTATAGAGCTTACGGTACGACCTTAGGAAGACATTGGGACAACAAATGTGAATAGAACAGTAACCCACCACCCTAAAAAATTTTAAAGCATTTTCGCTCTAACTAATCTTTCAGGAACGGTCTATCAAAAAAGAAAGATAGGCCGCCATCCTGATAACTTTCGGACTTATTTTTTAATACATCAACTAAAACTATAATTATGAAAAAACTCATCCTTTTAGGACTTGCAATAGTCCTTTCGTTAAACGCTTGTAAACAACAAGAAAAGCGTTATACCCAGCAATCGCCTGAAATTGACACTTACAAAAAAATAATTGACGCTTATAATAAGCAAGATTGGGAAGCCATGACAAGTCACTATGCAGATTCAGCAAAAATTATGAACAACGTACTTGAAAAAGACGCAATAACACTTGCAGAGTTAGTAGCAGTAAACAAAAAAGATGCATCCTTTTTTACCAGTTGGGAATATGTAGACGGACAATCTGATTATGAAATGGTCGTGACCGACAAGGGAAAGACGTATGTAAATTTTTGGGGTACGTGGAAAGGGACGGTCGCAGCAAACAATAAAACCTATACCATTCCAACGCACATTACTGCTCAATTTAAAGATGGAAAAGTGATAAAGGAATTTGGCTATTGGGATCTTTCAAAAATTATGTTGGATATGCAAGCCATGGAGCAGGCAGCGGCAGCAGCGGTAAATGACTCAATCAACTAATAATTTAAACAGCTAAACAGATGAAAGTTAACGGATACGCAGCTATTGAGCCAAGAGCAAAACTAACACCTTATTCGTATGAATTGGGAGCGATTGGTGCTGAACAGGTAGATATTAAAGTTTCTTATTGCGGTCTTTGTCATTCAGATATAAGTATGATAAAAAATGATTGGGGAATGACAACGTACCCCTTTGTTCCAGGTCACGAAATAATTGGTGAAGTAGTAGCAACAGGAGATGCGGTTAAAAATGTGAAGGTTGGCGATAAAGTAGGATTGGGATGGATGTCCTCTTCCTGCATGAGTTGCGAGCAATGTATGAGTGGACACCACCATCTCTGCGCTAAAGGTGAAGGAACCATTGTAGGTAGAAACGGTGGGTTTGCAGATTATGTGCGTGGGCATTGGTCGTGGGCAATTCCGCTTCCAAAGGATATTGATCTAAGTAAAGCAGGCCCCTTATTATGTGGAGGAATTACAGTTTTTAATCCAATAATATTAGCTGGTGTAAAACCAACAGATACGGTGGGTGTAATAGGTATTGGCGGATTGGGCCATATGGCTATCAAGTTCCTAAAACATTGGGGATGCGAAGTAATTGCCTTTAGCTCAAACCCAAATAAAAAGAAAGAAATTTTGAAGATGGGAGCCAGTCAAGTTATCAATTCAACAGCTCCTGAAGAATTAGAAAGTATCACGGGAAAACTAAATTTTATTTTGAATACCACGAATGTAAGCTTGGATTGGAATTCGTATTTAACCGCCTTAGCACCAAAAGGAAAATTTCATACAGTAGGCGCTGTTTTAGAGCCGATGGCGATACCTGCATTTAGTTTAATGCTGGGAGAAAAAACGGTTGGAGGAAGCCCAATAGGGAGTCCCGCTTTAACGAAAACCATGCTCGATTTTTGTGCAAGGCACAACATTTATCCGGAAGTTGAGGAGTTCCCGATGGCAAAGGTAAATGAAGCAATTGAACACTTAGAAAACGGTAAAGCTCGATTTAGAATAGTGCTGAAAAATCAATAGCAATTCTAAACCGTTCTCGACCAAACGGCAATAATAAAATAAAAACCGAAAACCCACAGCATTACAATTGAAGAAGCAGTAAACCTGAAAGCATTAATTATAAAATTACGTAGCCCCAATGCAATCCCTAAAAAACCAAAAATATGAAAACAGTAGGCATTATAGGTGGTTCCGGCTTTATAGGAAGCTATACTACCAGGAAATTTTTAGCAGAAGGCTTCAATGTAAAAGTCTCTGTTACAAATATTAAAAAGAGCGAAAAATATCAGCACCTTTTCAATCTAGAAAATTCAGATAATTTAAATATAAGGCCGCTAAAGGTGGAAAATTTAAGCGACTTAAAAGATTTTATCAGCGACTGCGAAATTGTAATTCACGGAGGCACACCATTTCAGCTGGACGTGAAGGATCCACAAAAAGAACTTTTTGATCCGACAATTAGAGGCACCGAAAATTTTTTAGCGGCACTTACAGAAACTTCATTTATTAAAAAAGTAGTGATTATTGCTTCGGTAGCGGCGTTTAACACAAATTTCCCAATGCCGGCCTATGGCAAATCCGCAGCAGATACTTTTAATGAAAAAGATAAGAAACACATCAATACCGAAAGCCATCCCTATGCACAGGCAAAATTTATGGCAAACCAAACGGTAGAAAAATTTATAAAAGAAAACCCAAACCTATCTTTTGAAATTACATCGGTATCACCCGTTGGTGTTATGGGAAAATCATTATCAAAACGGGAGGATTCCACTTCAACGGGTTTACAATTTCTTATTAAAAATAAAATTGCTCCCAATCCATTTATTCAAATGTTGTACGACACCAATGCTGAGTTTGCTTTAGTAGATGTAGGTGATGTTGCCGAAGCAATCTTTAAGGCAGCAACTACTTCTGGCTTGCACGGGAAAAACTATTTATTAAGCAGCGAATCGTATGCCATAAGCGATATGAATTTGATGCTAAACCATCAAACTTCAAAAAACAAAGCTAAAATAATTTATGAAAATGCACTGGCGATGAAAGATTTGAACATGACCTTCAAACCTATGCATCAAACTTTAAATAATTATTCGCAGTAACACAAAAGAGAGTATTAACCAAATAAATATATACAAGATGAAAACAAAAATTTTATCGGTAATGATGCTAATAGCTTTCATTTCCACAGCACAAAAAAAGAACGGAACTGTTTATATTGAACACCCAGCCATTGAAACAGTAAACCAGTTTGTTAAAGCTTCAGTTGCCGGGGATCGGTCAAAAATGGCAAGTTATTTAGCTGAAGATTTTAAAGCCTATGACGGCAATACAGATAGGGCAAACGATAAGGGAATGGACAAAGAAGCATTCTTAAACAATCAAATGCTCTATTTTAAAAACTTAGATTACTACAACATCGAACCTTTTCCAAATTCGTATCCCGATGCCATAGAGTATAAAAAGGACAATCCAAATGGTACTGTATGGGTACAAACTTGGGACTTGATAAAAGGCGTTCATAAAACCACTGGGGTTAAAATAGATGCGGCTTCGCACAGATTATATACGGTTAATAAGAACAATAAAATAACCATGCTCATTTATTATAAAAATGGAGCAGTAATAGACGAAATACGCTCCAGTTTTACAAACCGAACAAACGGTACAATCTACAACCATCACGAATTCATAAATACCGTTCGAAAGTTAATGTATGCCATCGAAAATAATGACTGGGATAAAGCTTACGGCTTTTATGATAAAGACGCAAGATTTGTTGATTCCAGTTCTCCTGAGTTTAAGAGTATTCCACTGGTAGAACAGAAGGCCATAGATAAACAAATTACGGAGAAGTTTGATGTAGCAAGTATTGATATGGTAGGCTATCCAGACTACTTACATTATGAAATGGGCGATGCCCATGTCGTGCAGTCTTGGTGGAATGTAAATTTTATACGCAAATCTGACAAAAAAGCTATAACCGTGCCCATCCACTACCAAATGTATTTTAATGAAGATGGAAAAATAATTCGTGAAACAGCTTATTACAATCCAAAACTATTGGATTAAACAATTGCGGTTTCCCATAAGAAGCCCCCATTTTTTTAAAAAAATAAAATAACCTGTTGGCTAAAAGCTAACACAATTTAAATAATCATGAGAAAATTAATTTTCGCTTCGCTATTAATGCCTTTATTGGCGCTATCACAAAACAGTACCGAATACAGTGTATTCGAAAATGATCTGTTAACGCCAAATCCCACGCAGATAGGTCAGTTTGAAAAAGGGATCACCGCCCACAACAAAAAATACCACAACGAGGGACCCACCGGAGTTCGTGTGTATTGGATTTCCACTGGACCTCGTACAGGAAGCTACGTTTGGGTTATGGGCCCACTCCCATGGAGCTCCTTAGACAGCCCCGCACAAAAGGAAGGACATGCTGCCGATTGGCGTGCAAACGTAGCTCCATACCTAATGCCCGGTAGCGGATTCCAAACTTCTTTTTGGAAATTCAATGCAGACCTCTCCTTTTTTCCCAAGGACTTTACCATTAAAAACATGGCCGTGGATACTTGGGACATAAAAAGAGGTAAATACAAAGAAGCTTTGACCATGGTAAAAAAAGTCCACGATGTGAACGTCTCAAAATCACTGGACGACACCTATGGTATTTACACCAATGAATTCCCCAGCACCAAAGAAGGACGGGATCTGGCGGTCATTTCGTTTTTTGACAAATCGGCATGGTTGGGCGAGAACCACAGTATCGAAAAAAAATATGAGGAAATGTATGGTGCCGGAAGCTGGGATAAATTTTTAGGAGACTGGATGGAGGTGACCAATGGTGGCGATACCGAAATCTGGATGTATCGTCCAGATTTAAGCGGTATAAGTGGCGATGTAAAAGTTGCTGAAAGAAAGTAAAATCTTTGCGCCTCTGTGTCTTTGCCGGTAATTTTTTCACTCGCAAAGACGCAAAGTCGCCAAGAAACTGAAAAGAATTATGAAAACTAACGCAACTCTTTGGAGCAAGGCAGAACTGAAAACATACATTTTATTGCTTTGCGCAAAAGCAGATAATTTGGAAACCGAGGAAGAAATAACACTTATAAAGACTAAAACTTCAGAAGAAATATTTGCTAGAATGTACAGCGAACTTCAGAATAATAACGATGACGAAAGCATTGAAAAAATTGAAGATGCTTTAGAGCGCCATCAATATTCTGAACTGGAACTGTGCGAATTAAAGAATGAAATTCAGCAACTCTTTGCGGTAGATCGTAAAATACCTATGTCTGAAAGTAATTTGGGGCGCATTTTGGAGAATATTATTTATTAAAAAAGAACAATCAATTTAGTATTAACCCTTAAATATTTTAAAAATGAAAACAATACATATTTCAGGAGCAAACGGAAAATGCAATGAAATTTCTGGACTAGAAAACTGTGGGACAACAAACGGCACAGTACTTTTAAAAGACGTGAATTTTGAAGACCAAACAGAACTTTGGACAGGTTACGGCACACCTTTAGAAAAGGAAGGTACGGTAACAATTGAAGAGAAAGATGAAAACAATAAAACTGTAAAAACTTGGAAGTTAAAAAATTCACGCGCATTACAATTTCAAACTTCTTCCAATACGGGTAATGGTGGTCCCAGTTTTAAAAGTATTGAACTGTCGCACGAAGGTTTTACAGTTGAAGGAAATTAGGTTCAAAAGCTAAGTTTTAATCAAAATTAAAATTAAGAAATAATGAAAATTATAATTCCACTTCTCGCTTTGTTACTAGTAAGCTTTGCATTCAATGCCCAAAACCCCGATCCACACGCAAGTGAGGAGTCTGCAATTACTGGGATGGTTTTTTCAGATATAAAAAACGATAAAAACTTGGATAAAATGGTTGCTCAAAAGCAAATAACTACCGCGAAAAAAATTTATTCCAAAGACGAAGCAGATGTAAAAGCAACCATCGAAAAATTTCTAATTGTTGCCGGTAATTATGATTTAACTGCAATGAAGAAAATGATGGCAGACAAAGCCAGCTTGGCAATTGTAAGATTAAGGGACGGTAAGTGGACGACCGAAACCACGTTGGTAGCAGATCATTTAGCAACTGTCAATAAAAACACAAGTCGTCCTTACTTCGAACCAGTAAAAGAATATACAATCCACGTAAGCGATGGACAGTTGGCATTCGTAAAAGCCGATGCAGTTTTACATGCTTTTGGAGTACCACTTTTGAACAATATTGATTATTTCACATTAATTAAGGAAAACGAGGTTTGGAAGTTTATTAATATTTCGTTCACATCAACCCGAATTCCAGAATCTGAAAGAATCTACGACCCAACTATTTTCGCCAAAAGTTACGCCCAAGCTTGGAGCAGTAAAAACCCAGATTTTGTAGCTTTATTTTACGCTGAAGATGGTTCGCTTAACATAAACAATGGCACTCCTGCTGTTGGCAGAACATCTATTGCTCAATCTGCTAAAGCCTTTATGGATGCCTTTCCCGACGATATGGTTGTGGCCTTTAACAAGTTGGTAAACACCGCAAAAGGCGCAGAATTTCATTGGACACTTACAGGTACGAATACAGGCCCGAACGGCACCGGAAAAAAAGTAAACATCAGCGGTTTTGAACTTTGGCAATTGGATGAAAAGGGTTTAATAAAACAATCCATTGGCAGTTTTGATGCTGAAGAATATAGCAGACAGATTAAATACGGTGTGAATGATTAAAACCCAAATAAAAATCAACTATAAAAACCATTCAAAAATGAAAACAACAAAATTTGTAACAATAGCCATCGCTTTGACAGTAGCAATTTCAATAGCAAGTTGCAACGAAAAAACAAAAGCCAACACGACTGTTGAAACATCAGAACCAATTGAATCTGCTGCTCCGGATGAAACTCCAGAATATTTCATGCTCCGCCCAGAAGTTGAAAAAGCCTATGGCTATTCGCACGCCGTAAAAATTGGCAACGACATAAAAATCTCAGGCGCCGTGAGTATGGACAATGAAGGCAACCCCACCGCGATTGGCGACATGGAGCAACAGATGAAAAACTGTTATGCCGATCTCGAAAAAATCTTAAATCACTACGGTTGCACTTTTGACGATGTGGTTGTTGAAAACGTATTTACCACCAATATGTCTAAGTTTTTAGAAGTTGCCGCCTACCGAGCTGAAATCTACAAAAAACAATTTCCAGCTGGTTCTTGGCTTGGGGTTACGGAATTGGCGGTACCCGAATTTATGATTGAGATTGAAATGGAAGTGCATAAAAAGAACTGACAATTAACGATTAACGAAAAATTAAAAAACTAGAAAACATGATCAAACTAACAGTCCTTTATGGACATCCAACGGACATTGCTGCATTTGAAGACCACTATGCCAACACCCACTTGCCCAAAGCGGCAAAGATGAAAGGCCATAGCAAGCTTGAACTCACCAAGTTCAAAAGCGCACCGGATGGCTCAAAACCCGCGTATTACCGAATGGCTGAATTTTGGTTTTCCGGTCCGGAAGCCATGCAAACGACCATGGGTTCTCCCGAAGGACAGGCAACCGCCGCCGACCTGGCTAATTTTGCAACCGGTGGTGCTACGCTTTTAGTGGGTAGTGTTGGGGAATGAGTGCTTTCCCAGCCGGATGTACGCTTTGAACACGGTTTCGAAAGAATGTCTTAATAATTCTATTGTAATGTGATAATGCAGCTGCACCGCCTAAAAAACGATTGAAAAGATCGAAAACTGTATTTCTAGCCTTAAAAACCAAAAAATGGATTCACAGAAAATAAAAACCAGATTAGGCCGCAGTTTAACCGACAATGCGTTAAGGCGTTATATTACCTTTTCCGCCCTTTATATTGCCCAAGGAATACCTGAGGGAATCACCTTTTTTGCTATTCCGGCCTGGTTGGCGATGAATGGCAAATCGCCATTGGAAATAGCCGCATTTGTCGGTGTTATCGGTATTCCCTGGAGTTTCAAAATCTTGATTGCCCCTTTGATGGACCGATTCACCTTCTTGGCGATGGGTCGAAAACGGCCGTGGGTAATTTTTGGGCAGCTAGGTTTAATAATTAGTTTTCTATGTATCGGGTTGGTTCCCAATCCACTAAACAACCTTTCCGCTTTGATGGTAGCGGGATTTTTCATCAGTTTTTTCGGGGCCTTTCAGGATGTGGCAACCGATGGAATGGCCGTAGACGTAATCCCCGAAAACGAACAGGCCAGAGCCAATGGTCTAATGTGGGGCACCAAAACAATTGGTATATCAGCATCTTTGGTCGTCGGCACTTGGCTTATTAATACCGTTGGTTTTTCCATTGCTGTTTCTTCGCTCTCCATTACAGTGGCAACCATTATGTTTTTTCCTATTTATTTTAATGAACGACCGGGCGAAAAATTAATGCCGTGGACACCGGGCGCCGCATCTCCAGATTCCAAACAAACACAATTGAAAAGTTGGAAACATATTTTTAAATGTCTTTATAAGGTGGTAAGCCTAAAATCTAGTATCATATTTGGTATTGGATGTTTTGCGGTTGGGATAATGTTTGGACTTATCGATACCCTTCTGCCCATATTTACCATTCAGGAATTGGGCTGGACAAACACTTCCTTTTCACAAGTTTTCTCTATTACCACAGTGGTAGGTGGAATATTGGGCATGGTTGTAGGGGGTTATTTGGTAGATTTTTTTGGAAAATTAAAAATGCTGACGCTCTATCTCGGTATTTTGACCATACTGATAACGGTTTTTGCCTTTATGCCCGGTATATGGGGTCATAACCTCGTAATTTATATTTTTATACTGAGCTACTATACCCTCTACACTTTTTTGTGCATTGCGGTATTTGCATCTGCCATGCACCTTTGCTGGAAGACAGTGGCCGCAACACAATTTACACTTTATATGGCATTGAGCAATATGGGGCGGGCATCTGGTGCGGCCTTATTGGGAGTGCTGAAAACAAATTTCAGTTGGGAATGGGTCTTTCTTTTTATTGCCCTAATGCCATTGCTAATGGCAATCATTGTACAATTTATTAATTTCAGTAAACACAGACGTACGGTGGAGAGCTTCGTTGTTTTAAAACAAACTTTAGTGGCGCCCGCTGTAATTAAAGACTGATTAAAAACACTCAACCAAAATGAAAAATTCAAAATTAAATCGAAATCCATTCTGTCTTTTCCTGATTGTAATAAGTATTGGATTTTTTTCCTGCAAGCAAACCCCAAAAGATGAAAATTTAGAATCCACCTCAACTAATAAACCATTCGCCTCGTATAATCATTCGACACTTGTGGTCAAAAATGTAGATTCAAGTGTCGCATTTTATCATTACGTTTTTGAATTTGATACCATTCATTTTCCTTTTCCATACAGAGAAAACATTCGAGCAAAATGGATGTCAACCGGAAACGGAGGAGAATTGCATTTGGGTCATTTCATAGGGGATACCACTACATATTCCTATCCCGGACATATTGGATTTACAGTATCATCTATGGATACAATTCTGTCAAGGTTAAAAAAGTTAAACTACAAGCTGCCTGAAATGGAAAATATGCCAAATGGAGAAAGAACCATTCATATTACAGATATTGACGGGAATAATATTCACATAATTGAACGGAAACCATAAAACCAGTGTGTAAAGAGCTGAAGTAAAATTAACTGCTACAAATGATTAAACTCTTTAGAAAAAACCGACAAAAAACCCTGACCGAAAACTCACCTGCCGAACGTGCAGACAAGTTTGGCAAATATCTCACTTATGCCATTGGCGAGATAATACTCGTGGTCATTGGGATTTTGATTGCGCTACAAATAAATACTTGGAACGAAAACCGAAAATCAAATGCCGAACTGCAACTTATTCACCAAAACCTAATTCAGGAATTTCAGGCCAACCGCGATGCGCTGAAAGAAGTATTGGGTGCCATTGCATTCACAAAAAATGGAACTTTGGAGAATCTGAAACTTATCGGTTTAAAAGAACCAAAACTTTCCGAAGAGCAATTAAATAGAATGATCGAAAAATCCTTATTTTTCCCTACTTGGAAACCGAGCAACTTCACTTTAAACCAATTAAAAAACACCGGAAAATTATCACTTCTGAAAAACAACACCTTAAAAGAATTACTTTTTAAATGGGAAACCCAGATTGAAATCATAGAAGAATGGAACCGAAGGGTAGAAAAAAGCTCGCAGGACATTGTGGACTATTTAAAAATCCATGGCTCCCTGCGCAACCTCAATCACAAACGCATAGGTACCGATGTTTCTAATCTGGAAATAAGCAATGTGGGGTTGTTTCATGATATAACATTTGAAAATCTATTGGACGAAAAAGCATTATATTCACAATTTATGGAACATTACTTTCAAGATGCGAGTGTGATGATCGAGGAAATTTTAAAAGAAACCAACAAGCAATAACTATGAAAGCAAAATTAATATTCATCAGTTTAATCGCCATGCTACTTTTTAGCTGCGGCAAAAAGCAAGAAGCCATAAAAACTGAAACCGATTGCAACTCAACCTATTTCGATTATTCAAACAGCGACGACCAAATAACGGGCGGCATCAAAATGATTCCCATTACAACCCCAAAAGGCACTTTTAATGTGTGGACAAAACGTATGGGCAACAATCCAAAAATGAAGGTTTTACTGCTTCACGGCGGTCCAGGCGGCACACACGAGTTTTTCGAAAATTTTGACGGCTACCTTCCCAATGAAGAAATAGAATACATCTACTACGACCAACTAGACAGTTATTACAGCGATAAGCCAAACGACTCCACCCTTTGGACCACCGAACATTTTGTGGAAGAAGTGGAGCAGGTTCGCAAAGCATTAAATCTTGACAAGGACAATTTTTATCTGCTGGGTCAATCCTGGGGCGGAATTCTCGCTATGGAATACGCGCTGAAATATCAAGACAATCTTAAGGGTTTAATTATTTCGAATATGATGGCGAGCATCCCCGAATACGAAAAATATGCCGAAGTTTTGGGCGCCCAACTACCGCCTGAGGTTTATAAAGAAATAAAGGAATTGGAAGCTAACGAAGATTTTACCAATCCAAGATATGCTGAGTTGGTACAAAATTATTACTATACGGAGCACATTCTTCGCAAGCCTTTAAATGAATGGCCAGAATTTATCAATCGCGCCTTTTCGCACCTCAACCCAAACATTTATATCTATATGCAAGGGTATAGTGAATTTGGCGTCACCGGAAATGCAACTTTAAAAGGTTGGGATGTTTCCGATAGATTGAAAGAAATAAAAACCCCAACCTTGATGATTGGCGGTAAATATGACACCATGGACCCAAAATATATGGAATGGATGAGCACACAGGTTCAAAATGGTAGAAGTTTGACTGTCAATTCAGGACACGTATCACAATATGACGACCCAGAAACTTATTTTTCGGGATTAATAAAATTTATAAAAGATGTAAATAACGGCAGCTTTTAACTCTTGATTAAATAAGCTAGCGTTTTAACCACTAAACAAAATGACGCCAAACGTTTATTAATAACTTTTTGAGACTGCCTGTTTTAAAAAGAAAATCATATACAAAACAAGTATTGTGAGTTAATGAATGCGAATTAATTCAACTTAATTTTCACTTTCAACATTGTAAGCGAAACCACTTTTCTATATCTTTGAATCTCGAAAAAACCTTCACAAAAACAATGGATATAGAACAAATTTTCAAAAATAACCAAGACTGGGTTAACGACAAATTGGGGATTGATCCCAACTATTTTAAAAATCTCGCCAACGGGCAAAACCCAGATATTCTCTATATTGGTTGTAGCGACAGCCGCGTAACTGCAGAGGAAGTTATGGGTGTAAAACCGGGAGATGTTTTTGTTATGCGCAATATTTCAAACATGGTTTCCAACTTAGATTTGAGCGCGATGAGTGTTATTGATTACGCTGTAGATGTGCTAAAAGTAAAGCATATTGTTATTTGTGGTCACTATGGCTGTGGCGGTGTAAAAGCTGCGATGCAATCTAAGGATTTGGGGATTTTAAATCCGTGGCTACGAAATATTCGGGATGTTTACCGTTTACATCGCGATGAATTAAATGGAATTGAAGACGAAGAACAAAAATATAAAAGGCTAGTTGAACTCAATGTGCAGGAACAGTGCGTGAACGTAATTAAAACTGCCGATGTACAAATTGGAGTTCGCCAAGGACGTTTAACTGTGCACGGGTGGGTGATGGATATGGCGAGCGGTAAACTTATAGATTTGAAAATCGATTTCGAAAAAGTCCTCGAAGGAATTATGGAAATTTATCGTTTAGATAAAGAAGAAATAGAATCCAAATAAAAACAACCGCTTCACAAAAATGAAGCGGTTGTTTTTTGTTTAAATTATTCAAACAAAAATTTTTAATTTAAGGTTTAAAAAAGCAGCATTTTATTGCTTTAAAACTTTAAAAGTTGATTGCATATCGCCCGAAGCAGCATTTATAAAATACATACCACTTTCTAACCTAGACATATCAATTACGGTAATATTGCCCGTTGCAGAGCCTTGCCCCACCAGTTTTCCCAAAACATTATAAATTTTGTAGCTATCTAATTTATAAAGAGAACCCACTGTTAATTCATTGGTTACGGGGTTGGGATAAAACGAAATATTCATTCTAAATTTATCTTCAATAGAAGCTACGTTATCTACTGTAATCGTTCCTTCCATATTAGAATGTACATCGCATTCATAATCGTTTATTCCTACTTCGGTAAATGTATAAGAGAATTGGGTACCGTTACCAGTTAGGATGCCACTATCAAAATCCTCCTGACTTCCAGAATCGCTAGTGACAGAATGAGGCACATCGTCTGTCCACGTCCATCGTACGGTATCTCCTGGTTCTATTGTTATGCTCGCGTTGGCATTAGTGATTCCAACAAACCAGTCTAGATCAAAAGTTGTTTGCGCGCTTGCCATTGAGGCTGTAAGCGCCATCAAAAAAAAGAGTTTTAGTTTTTTCATAATGTTTAAGTTTAGGTTAATAAAAAATTAATACTACTTTGTATGCTTTAAGTTTCATTTAAAAAAGGAATGAAATATTCTTTAAAAAACGCGGCTTATATTAAAGCCGAAAAAGAAATTACCATCTGTCCAATCACCTTGTCCTTGCACAATAAATCCTTCTTCAAACATGGCTTGAGCATTTGTGAAATGCATCTGAAACACGTGACCACCCGTTTCAATATCTACTCCCACCGAAAGTGGATTTCTATAACTGGAATTATCATTTCGGTTTAAATGAATTCCATAATCTGCGTTAATACTCACACGAGTTGAAATTTTATATCGCCCACCCACACCAAGTGCAAATTGATTAAAATCTTCATCGTAATTAATTGTTGTTCCATTAGCTAAAACTTCACGGCTACGCGTTGCTAAATTTTCATGGATAAAAGTTGGAGCAAGTAATAATGAAAATGATTCATTAAATTTTTTAGACAGCAACAATTGCGAAGTGTATGTAAGCCTGTCTTCAAATTCCAGATTTGTATATTGGTCTTTTTCTAACGAAGTATTTACTGTAACCAAATTATAGCCTACTACGGTCACCGGGAAGCCGTCCCGCTTTTGAGGAATTAAACGGTATTTAATATGCGCTCCATATTTTTGTTGAAAAGAACTTCGCGCCACTCCTACATTCAGCCAATTTGTAAAACCGTAAATAAATTTTAGTTGGGTTACTGCATTGTCCAGTCCAAAGAAATCTTTAATTCCGTTTTTCACTGAACCAAAACGGTGCGCCACTACAAAATAGAAATCGTTTTTGTCGGCGAGCTTTGTAGTTTCAAAGTTTACTACTTTTAAACCTTTAAAGGCTGCGGTTACGGTTTTATCTACTTCTACTTCACTTTCAAGACCATCTAATAAGTCATCCTGGGCGAAAAGCCCAAAGGGAAGAAAGCATATTAAGAGTGCTATTTTTTTCATCATGGGTTCTATTTTATCACTGTGCTTTGATCCAGTTTTACAATTTCAAATAACTCGTCATACCCTATACATCTGCCTTTAATTTTCACTTTATCCTTTACGCTAACTTCTGTATTCATGGTGTCAAAACTGGCATAAACGCTTTCTTCGAGGGTGATTGCATCTCCTTCTATATTTGAAATTTCTCCTGTTACGGTTATGGTTTTATTCAGCAGCTCTTCAGCATCATTTGTTTTAAAACGTTCCAATAAATACGGAGCAGTAATCTCTAGCTGTGAAGTTTCAGTCTTTATATTTCTGTGATCTTGATAGACATAGTTATACCCAAAATAACCTACTACCGCTAGTAGTAAAAGGACGATTAAAAATATTCTTTGCTTGCTCATCGGTTCTATTTTTTTATTGTTTTTGTAAGCTGAATTCAACAAAAACGTTAACATCTTCGGCTATCTTATTACTTACAATCGAAGGGATTTTTATGTTGAAATCTTCCGGTTGCATAACAAATTGAGCCGTTAGCATTACCGTATCTCCGTTTACAGAAATAACAGCGGGCACTTCCATTTCTTTATCGGTTCCGTGAATATTAAATGTGCCCTTAATTGAATAGTCACTCTTTCCTGAGATGTCAGAAATATCAAAATCTTGAATAATTCCTTTAAAAGTCGCTCTTGGATATTTTGAAGATTCTATATAATTTTCATTAAAGTGTTCTTCCATTAAAGCCACTTTAAACCGAAATCCTTTCATTAGCGCGAGAGCCGCAAACTTACCAGTTGAAGCATCTAAAACTGCACTCACGTTGGAGTTTGCTGCCTTTACTTCTTCAAAAGAAGGAACTGACGCTTCAAAATCTATTTGTCCAGTTTTGGTAGCGTATTTTTCTTGCCCTACAGCCGAAACTATAAAGGCGAAACAGATAATTGCAAAAGTGATTGTAGTTTTCATAAATTTTAATTTTCCAGTAGGCCATCTAAGTTCCACTGCGTTATTAAATCAATTTGTTGTTGTGGCAAGCGCGGGCCGCCCAAGGGCATCAAACCTTGCTCACCTTCTTCTCTGCTAATACGGTCTATTAAATCTCTATCTTCCACGGCATCTTTTACTTCGGAATAATTTGTTAAGGGCATTGGCGCACCGTTTTGTGGTGGATTGCTGTGGCAAACCGTACAATTATTTTGAAATATAAAAGCAACATCTTGATAGGTTACCAGCTCCCCTTGATTTTCTTCTTGAATCTCTTCAATATCATCATAGGTACTGGCGGTACAGCCAAGCAGTAAAAATGAAATTAAGATTAGAGCCACTGTTTTCATAAAGATGTTTTTTAGTTTTTATGTTCAATTTATTTTTCAAAAATGGAGGGAGCCGTAGTAATTGGATGACAAAATCACCTCGTAGTTACATATTTATCACCCGCCAAAAGATTGAATAAAATGCTATAGTTTTTCAAAAGTCAAATAATCTGTTCCACCGTTTCCGCCGCTAACATCAAAGAGTTCAACTCTCGTGTTTGTGTAGGTTTCAACATCCCAATCGTCATTAAATTCATCAAAAGGAATGGCAGCTCCAAAATCTAAGTTTACATCCAGTCCATTACTACTGGTTACAACACTCCAAGTGCCGCTAATGGTATTGCTACTGTTTACCGCGAGTACACTACCATCTGCGTTAAATGTAAGGGCATATCCGTTGTAGTCAATTGTTTGATCATCGCCATCGTCTATATAGCTTTCAACAAACCACTGGCCGTCTAGTAAGATGTTTGTAAGCTCCGTTGTGTTTCCGCCGCCGCTGCAACCTTGGTATGGATTTCTGCCAAAATCGAGATAATCCGTTCCGCCGTTTCCGCCGCTAACATCAATTAATTTTATAATTTCAGTGTCAAAACTTAGCACATCCCAATCGTCGTTTAAGTCGTCAAAAGGATCGTCGCCACCAGTTATTTCGAAGTTTAGAATAAGGTCTATTCCGCTGCCACTACTTGTTGCTGTCCAAGTGCCGTTAACAGTGTTGTTAGTACTTGTAGCCGTAACCGTTTCATCTGAATTAAAGGTGAATTGATAATCTACATAATCACACGTTTCGTCAGTTCCATCGTCGTCTAAAAGATTTACGTACCAAACACTGGTTGTAAGGTTATCGACAAAATTTGAAGTATTTCCACCCCCGCCGCCACCATTCGGGGTGCGTTCAAAGGTTAGGAAATCTACGCTGCCGTCGCCGCCGCTAATGTGTTTCAGTTTAATAATATCTTGTGTTGCTTCAATAATGTCCCAATCTTCATCTAATTCATCAAAAGGATCGGTATTACCGAAAAACAATAATAAATCTGGAGTTGTGCTAGTTGTTAAATTCCAAGTTCCATTCACGGTGTTTGAAGTGCTTACCGCTTGAGCCGTGTTATCTGTTGCGAAGGTAAATTCATAGCCTGCAAAATCACCAGTTTCATCTTCATCGTCGAAAAAATAAGTGACAAACCACGAGCCTGAAGTTAATATGGTTGAAAAATCTGGGGGTACGCCTCCTCCATTGGCAGAGCAACCGGAAATTAAGGTTACTAATTCGGCATTACTATTTACTGCTACGATAGTTCCATCTTGTAACACCACACTAATAGGAAACTGCAACGCGATGTAAGTGCCATTTTCTAGTGAAAGCAATAATGCCAATAATTCCCCATCGTTATTAACCGTTTGTGTACCGGTTTGTTGCTGGTTAGAATTGTATATGAAAAATGTAACCGGATAAACTAGATCTATACAATCTATTGAAGATGTATTATTAACGTCTGTAGTGCGAAGCAGTAAGTTGCCTAATTCAGAATCTACTGTTATTAAATTTGAATCTGGATTTTCGGTAGGTTGTGAGTCGTCTTTGGAGCAGGAGTTGGCCACAATCATTAGAAGACAAATAAATACTGATAATTTGATGAATCTAGACATTGTAATTTCTTTTTGGGTTTTATATAAGTAAGACAGGCAACGCAATAAAAACCCTACCCTTAAATTGACTTTTTTTTATAAAAACCCTGAAATCTCAATTTGATTTATAAAAAAACCATCCAAAAGTGGGATGGTTTTACGGGGAAGCTTAAAACGCTGGGGAGAAATTAATTCTGTTTAAATATTAAAGTATCTTCTATTTGTCCTTGACTATTTCTAGTTATAAAAGTTACTGAAGTGGGTGCATATTGCAAAGCTTTATATTCTTGACTGTCTGCTCCATTTATTGGGCTGTCCATATCAAATTCAAAATTGAGTTCTTGGCCACTCACTGTTACAATCCAAATTCCGTTCACATGCTCGGTACCGTTTGTAGCATAAACGGTTTCGTTGTTGTAAAAGTTGAAATCGTATCCATAAAAATCTGCAGTTTCATCGTCGCCATCGTCTAAGAATTTTTCAACATACCAAGTTCCTGTTTCAAGAATATCGCGCAGCTCCTGTGGATCGGGACCTCCGCCACCGCCACCGTGTGGTTCACGACCAAAAGTAAGGTAGTCTGTGCCACCGCCACCACTTACATCGGAAAGTTCAATGATAGTTTGGGTGGCTTCCAGTACATCCCAATCATCGTTCAATTCCTCAAAATCACCGTTGGTTGTTGTTTCAAAATTCAGGATAAAGTCTAAATTACCACTGTCCATTTGTGCAGTCCAGTATCCGCTTATTGTATTGTTACTGCTAACTGCAGTGGCTGAACCATTTCCGAAGAAAGTAAATTCATATTCAGTAAAATTTGCTGTGTGGTCAGTTCCTTCTTCTTCCAGCAAGTTTATATACCAGCTTCCAGTTATTAAATTTTCAATAAAAAGATTGAGTTCCGTATTTGTTCCACCAGTATTGGGTTCTCGACCAAAAGTTAAGTAATCTGTGCTGCCATCGCTACCGCTAATGTTTTTCAGTTTAATAAAATTTGCGTTGGCTTCAAGAATTTCCCAGTCTTCGTCAAGTTCATCCAGCGGGGAATTTGTTCCAAAGAAAAGATCGAATTTTAAATCTTCTACAAGCGCCCAGGTTCCATTAACCACCACGCCTGATTTTACACTTTGCGCCGTGCCACCTAATGCAAAAGTGAATTCATAGCCTGCGTAATTATCGGTTTCATCATAATCGTCAAAAAAGTAATCGACGTACCAGGTGCCCGTTGTTAAATCTTGTTCAAATTGCGAAATATCTATCGGGTCTTCATTTGTATTTGCTACACATTCTAAAATTAATGTTTGCAGTTCTTGGTTGCTGTCCACCGCTACTGTGGAACCGTCTTCCAACAGCACAGATACGGGGTAATCTAAACTAACAATATCGTCTGTCGCCAAATTTTTCAGAAACATAAAAAGCTCCCAGTTATCTGTAACAGTAACTGTTCCCGTCTGTTGCTGATCTAGATTGTATGTGAAAAAAGAAACAGGAAAAATAAAATCTAAACATCCTATTTCAGCATCGGCAACATCGCAAGTTGCGGCAAGCGCGTCCAGTTCGGCTTGATTATTAATGGTTACTTGGGTATAATCAAATAATTCCAACGAAATTGGAAACATAATTTCCAAAGTATCGGTATCGTTCGGAAACAGGTTAAAAATATCTTTAATAATGTTTATATCTTCGGGAGTATTCACCGTAACTTGTTGTCCGTTGGCAACCACGGTAACGGGTAGAATAATTGAAGCGCAACTATTTTGGTCAATTATATCGTCGTATGCTCCCGGGTTTTGCGAGGTACGCAGCAACAAAGTAGTTAATGGTGAAGTTGCGGTTATGGTTTCTTCCTCGGTTTCATCAATATGCTCCTCTTCTTCTTTCTGACAAGAAAAAAGTGATACACTTAATAGAACCAAAAAAATAAAACGGAAGAAGTATGATTTTTTCAAATTTTAAACCTTTATGCTACAGTTATAACAAATTAATAAAAATTAACCCTACCCTCCAAGTTGAATAACTTTTAAATATATTTGAAAATTAGCAATCCCCTTTATGAAACAACCCGAAAACGTCTGTAACGAAAATACATTTGCCCAGTTGTATGAGGTGCACGGAAAACCGGTTTGGCGGTTTATATATTTTAAATGTGGCGACACAGCGCAAGCCGACGATTTGGTGCAGGAAGCGTTTATAAAACTGTGGCAAAACTGTGCGAAAGTCACTAAAGAGAAGGCAAAATCGTTTTTATACACCGTTTGTAACAATGCTTTTTTGAATGAAGTAGCGCATAAAAAAGTAGTTTTAAAACACGCTAAAAGACAGCCCGATAAAACCAATTATCAGTCTCCAGAATTTGTAATGGAGGAAAATGAATTTCACGAAAAGCTGAAAAAATCTATTGAAAATCTTACCGAAGCACAACGCACCGCATTTCTGTTAAACAGAATTGAAGGTAAAAAATATGCCGAAATAGCCGAAATGCTCAACATTTCGGTAAAAGCTGTAGAAAAAAGAATGAGCCAAGCGTTGGCTGTTCTTCGGAAGGAAATAGGAAATGTTTAAAATAAAAAGTAGGGTAACGGTTGGCTGAACTGTTTCACTTATGAATACAATAAAAATGGACAAAGATTACATTTTACATAAATGGCTAAATAATGAAGCCACGCCCGAAGAACTGGAGCAATTAAAAGCAGACCCCAAATATGCTTCGTATTTAAAGATTGCAGATGCTAGTTCAGGTTTTGAGGTTGCCGATATGAATTCCGAAGCAAATTTTGAAGCTATTTCAAATAAAACAAAACCTGTTCGCCAGTTACAAAAACCGAATGTTTTTTCAGTTGTTTGGAAGGTGGCTGCGGTATTCGCATTATTGCTTGCGGGATATTATTACACTACAACGCTCGATACTTCAATTAAAACCGAAGTTGCGCAAAATGAAAACTTTTCGCTCCCCGATGGATCCGAAGTAGCTTTAAATGCCGACTCAAAAATTACGTACAACAAAAAAAATTGGAACGATACCCGCGAACTTTCGTTGGATGGCGAAGCGTATTTTAAAGTAACTAAAGGAAATAAATTCAGTGTAAAAACTGCCGAAGGAATTGTAAGCGTGTTGGGCACACAATTTAATGTTGCTGCACGCGACGGACTCTTTACCGTATCGTGTTACGAAGGCTTAGTAAGCGTCGCCTTTAACGATAATTTGATTAAACTTCCCGCTGGGAAAAAAGTAGAAATAGAAAATGGCAAATTAGTTGCCAATGAAGTCACTGATAACCAATCCCCACTGTGGCTTCAACAAGAAAGTAGTTTTAACAATGTACCGCTACAAAGGGTTATAAATGCTTTGGAAAGACAATATGTGGTGAAATTAAATTTAAAAAACGTAAATTTAGAAAAAAGATTTACGGGCACATTTACCCATAACAATCTTGAACTCGCATTAAAATCAATTTGTGAGCCCCTGCAATTGACGTATAAAATAAATAAAAACGGAGCAGTAACCATTGAAGCCAAACATAGCAAGTAGCTACAGAGTTTTTGTTTTCTTTTTGGTGTTCTGTGTTTTTGGCGCAAAAGCCATAGCACAGGAAACCGAAGCCACTACACTTTTAACCTATTTAGAAACGTTAGAAAAAAAACACAATGTGCGTTTTTCTTACGTTCGCGAAGAAATTGAAGGAATAACACTGAAAAAACCTACCGAAAATTTAGCATCAATAGAAAGTGAACTTTTATACCTTCGGGAAAACACGCCATTTCATTATAACCGCATTAACGAGCGGTACATTACAATCACCAAAAAAGAAAATACTGGGCTTCTCTGCGGTAGAATAATCGACTTTGAAACTCAGTTGCCGTTGGTTGGAGCCACTGTTATTTCAAATGATAATTCTTTTAAAACAATTACCAATGCCGAAGGTTTTTTTTATGTTCCACTTCAAAATAAAAACACAGCCTTTACTGTTACTTTTGTTGGCTATTCGCCTCTTACAAGCAGCACAGCTACACTTTCAACAGATTGTGTCGCACTGTTGATGCTCCCCTCCGTTTCAACGCTTGAACCCGTGGTTATTCAAAATATATTTACCAAAGGAATCGATAAAAATACAGATGGTTCAATCCTTCTTTCAACGGCACATTTTGGCTTATTGCCCGGGCAAATAGAAAACGATGTTTTACAAATTGCACAAGCCCTTCCGGGAGTTGAAAGTGTGGATGAAACCATTTCAAATATCAACATTCGCGGTGGGATGCACGATGAAAACTTGCTGCTTTGGGACGATATAAAAATGTACCAAAGCGGGCATTTCTTCGGACTTATTTCAGCGTTTAACCCAGATCTTACCAAGAGGGTAACACTGTATAAAAACGGCACAAACATTCGTTATGGCGAAGGGGTTTCGGGCGTGCTGGATATGCGTTCAAAAAATACAGTTTCGTCAAAAACCGAAGCGGGAATCGGCTTCAATTTAATAAACGGAAGCGGATTTTTGGATATTCCAATTTCTGAAAAAGCAAGCCTTCAAGTTGCGGGAAGAAAATCTATCAATGAAGTTTGGGAATCGCCAATTTATAAAAATTACACCCAACGAATTTTTCAAGATAGCGAAATAAACAATGCTGAAAGCACCCAAAACAACATAGGTATTAGCACAGATGAAGATTTTAGTTTTTACGATTTCGGCACCAAATTGCTGTGGAATTTTTCAGAAAAAGATAAAATTCGTTTCAACTTTTTAACCATAGATAATTCACTCGATTTTACTGAAACTTTAGCAATTAATTCGCAGTCTAAAACCAGTAAATTAGACCAACGCAGCTTGCTTGGCGGCGTTTCTTGGAATCGCTCGTGGAACGATAAATTTGAAACCACGATTTTAGGTTACGGCACCTATTATTTACTGGACGCAATTAACCGCGATATTTTTACTACTCAGGAACAAATTCAAAGAAACGAAGTCTTGGAAACAGGCGTTAAACTTGACGCGAACATGCTACTTTCCGAAAATCTAAAGCTTCAAACTGGCTATCATTTTTCGGAAGTTGGCATTGCAAATACGCAAGATGTTAACCTGCCACGCTTTCGTAATTACGAAAAAGATGTATTGCGAACACACACACTATTCGCTGGAATAAATTACCATTCAAAAAACGGAAAGACCTTTGTGATTGCGGGTTTACGGGGGAATTATTTCGATAAATTTGAAGAAATTTTAATCGAACCTCGATTTAGCTTACATCAAAAATTCTTAAACGGTTTCGCTGTTGAAGTTTTGGGTGAGTTTAAAAGCCAAAGCGCAACACAAAGAGTCGATTTTGAAAGCGATTTTCTGGGCATCGAAAAAAGACGCTGGATTTTAGCCGACGAAGAAAATACGCCAATTTTAAAAAGCAAACAAGCTTCGGCAGGATTGGTTTACAGCAGGAATGGACTATTTTTAAATGCTGAAGGATTTTATAAAGTCGTGGAAGATATAAACAGTGCGAACCAAGGATTTCAAAATCAATTTCGATTTACAAAAGCAATTGGAAATTACACGGTGAAAGGCGCCGAATTTATAATCAATAAAAAATCGAAAACATTTAGTGCGTGGGCAAGTTATGTGTTCAGTAAAAACGATTATGAATTTGAAACGCTCGTACCACCAACTTTCCCGAATAATTTAGATATGCAGCACGCCGCAACGCTAGCGGGAAGCTATTCGTGGAATGCTTTAAAAATTGCATTGGGATTAAATTGGCACAGCGGAAAACCTTACACCACTCCCCTAAAAGATGCTGAAACCACAACCGACGGCGGTTTAACCACAATCCAATACAACCCTCCTAATAATGAGCGACTGCCAGATTATTTTAGAACAGATTTCTCTGCAGAGTATCTCTGGAAATTATCGCCAACCATTGATGCGAAAATTAACATTGCGCTTTTAAACATTCTGAATGCCGAAAATACTGTAAACATTCGGTATGCGATAATTCGAGATGAAAACAACGAAGTTTCAGTAAATAAAGTAGAAGAAATTTCCCTGGGAATTACGCCCAACTTTTCGTTTCAGGTTTTGTTTTAAAGGAGAATAAAAAACTTTGCGGCTTTGCGTGCAAATTTCTCTCGCAAAGGCGCCAAGTCGCAATGAAAAAATCTACATTCGCTCCGGAACCTCGATTCCTAGCAATGCGAAAGCACTTTTTATAACCTCAGCAACCGCTGCTGAAAGCTGTACTCGGAAAGCCTTTTCTGTTTTATTATCCGTTGCCAAGATTGGTACGTTTTGGTAAAAACTGTTGAATTCTTTAACCAAATCATATGTGTAATTTGCAATCAAAGCTGGACTGTAATTAGCTGCCGCCAACTGAATGGTTTCAGGGTATTGCTGAATAATCTTTATAAGTTCTTTTTCCTTTGGATGCATTTTGATTTCAGTCAATGAATGGTCGCTGAACGGAGTCGAAGCGGCTTTTCGGAGAATTGACTGAATCCGTGCATAAGTATATTGAATAAAAGGACCTGTGTTTCCTTGAAAATCCACACTTTCTTCAGGGTTGAAAAGGATCCGTTTTTTTGGATCAACTTTTAAGATATAATATTTTAAAGCTCCTAAACCAATCATTCGGTAAAGTGCTTCTTTTTCATCTTCCGAAAAATCATCAATCTTTCCAAGTTCTTCCGAAATATCGCGCGCAGTCGCAGTCATTTGTGCAATTAAATCATCTGCATCTACAACGGTTCCTTCACGACTTTTCATTTTCCCCGAAGGAAGATCTACCATTCCGTAACTTAAGTGAAATAGATTTTCAGCCCAAGAATAACCAAGTTTTTTCAGAATTAAAAACAAGACTTTAAAGTGGTAATCCTGTTCGTTTCCAACGGTGTAAATCATGCCGCCAACATCGGGATGGTCTTTAACACGCTGTACTGCGGTGCCAAGATCCTGCGTCATATAAACCGCTGTGCCATCGCTTCGCAAAACGAGTTTTTCGTCGAGGCCCTCTTCAGTTAAGTCGCACCAAACTGAGCCATCGTCTTTCATAAAGAAAACGTCGTTTTTTATACCTTCTTCAATAATATCCTTTCCTAATAGGTAGGTGTCGCTTTCATAATAATAAAAGTCGAAATCTACGCCAATAGACTTATATGTTTCCTCAAAACCACTGTAAACCCATCCGTTCATTTTATTCCAAAGGGCTACAGTTTCTTCATCGCCAGCTTCCCATTTTCTCAGCATTTCTTGTGCTTCGAGAATCAATGGCGCTTGTGCTTTTGCATCTTCTTCGGTTTTGCCTTTGGCTTTTAAAGTCTCAATTTCCTTTTTGTATTCTTGGTCGAATTTTACGTAATAGTTCCCAACAAGCTTGTCGCCTTTTAAATCTGCGGTATCGGGGGTTTCGCCGTTTCCAAATTTTTCCCAAGCCAGCATACTTTTACAAATATGAATTCCACGGTCATTGATAATTTGCGTTTTATACACTTTTTTACCCGCAGCCTTTTCAATTTCGGAAACTGAATAGCCCAGCAAAACGTTTCGAACGTGCCCTAAATGCAGGGGTTTATTAGTGTTTGGCGAAGAGTATTCAACCATCAAAGCTTCCTTTCCTTGCGGAACTTTTCCAAAAGAAGAAAAATCTTCAACAGAATTGAAAAAGTTTAAATAATACGAATCGCTCAATACAATATTCAGAAAACCCTGAACCACATTGAATTTCTCAATTTCATCCACATTTTCAACCAAATAGTTACCGATGGCTTCACCAATTTGCACCGGATTGCCTTTAACCACACGTAGCATCGGGAAGACTACGGCTGTAATATCGCCCTCAAAATCTTTGCGGGTGGGCTGCAATTCTACCGTTTCAAGTTTGGCGCCGTATAGTTTTTCAACTGCGGTTTTAATTTGGGTATCTAATGTTTGTTGAAGTGTCATCAATAATATTTTTAAAAAGGGAAATTCTGTCGCCGAAGCTTTAGAAATTTTGGCAAAGATACACGTTTTTAAATTTGAAGGATTTAGGAATGAACGAACTTTATAAGAAAAACAGCGAGTTGCAAATCGAAGTTTAAAATTTCGAAAAAATCTTAAAAACACTCGCTTTTGAATCAACTATAATTTAAACTTTTGATAACAAGTCGGTAATCTCTAAATTGATTAACCACACGTTCTTTGCCCAAAAAACTATGGATATATTTTTATACGTATTTGCGGCGCTATTTTCGGTAATAAATCCTTTGGGAACCGTGCCCGTATTTGTAGGGTTAACGAGTGATGAAAGCCCGCAGGAACGAAACAAAACGTCGCTTTTAACCACAACGAACGTAATTGTAATTTTAATAATTTCTTTTTTCGCTGGAACCTATTTGCTAGATTTCTTCGGAATAAGTTTAAATGCTTTGCGCATTGCAGGGGGAATGATAATCGTTACTTCGGGCTTTGCATTGTTGACGGGAACTTTTTCAAAACACAAAGGAATGAAGAACAAACGGGTGAAAAAAGATTTGGACAAACGCGAAAAATTTTCGTTAACACCACTGGCAATCCCAATGCTCGCAGGGCCGGGATCTATTTCGCTATTAATTACTTTTAATCAGAAATACCAAACAACAAATGAAATTGTATTTGTAATTTTAGCAGTATTGGCCGTTGGTTTCGCCACTTTTATAATTTTGCGAAGTTCGCATTACATCAGTACGTTTTTGGGAGCTTCGGGCATAAATGCTATTTCGCGAATTGTTGGGTTTATTGTAATATCTATTGGTGTAGAATATATAAGCGCGGCCGTAATTTCTATTTTTAAAACTATAATCGCTTAAAATTTAGCGGCGGTTTTTAAGCAACGCACCAGCTATCAAAGCTAAAACACCAATGCCAATCATTCCCAAAGTTTGATTTGTTATCCCCTCTTTGGCATTGACCTCCAAAGGCCCAATATCTAATACTTGCTGTGGCACAAAGGCGTTGTAAAGACCAAATACAATTAAGATGACTCCCACAATTAGCAATACCATTTTTAAAATTTTCATAGAAATTTATTTGTTTGGTTGAATTCTTAAAGATAGCCTTTTACAAATTATTTAATATAGGAACTTAACGGCTTTTTAACTCTTGTTTAAATATTATGACATATCTTTAAACAAATTATACAATATTGAAAATTCTACTTACAGGCGCCAATGGCTATATTGGCATGCGACTCTTACCCGAATTACTTGAAAACGGACACGAAGTAATTTGTGCTGTACGCGATAAAAATAGATTGCCAATTGACCCACAAACTACAAAAAATGTGAGTGTTGCTGAAGTAGATTTTGCCGAAGAAGTCAATACCGAATCTTTCCCAAAAGACATAGACGCGGCGTATTATTTAATACATTCCATGAGCGGCTCCACCAAGGATTTTGAAGAAATGGAGGCGCGTTCAGCTACTAACTTTAATAAATACATGGCGGTCACTCGGGTGAAACAAGTTATTTATTTAAGCGGAATAATTAACGAAGATCAACTCTCAAAACACCTTTCTTCCCGAAAAAAAGTAGAAGAAATTTTATACGATGGAAATTATCACCTCACCGTTTTACGTGCTGGAATTGTGGTTGGTAGCGGAAGTTCTTCATTTGAAATAATACGCGATTTGTGCGAAAAATTGCCAATAATGATTGCGCCTAAATGGTTAAAGACCAAAATTCAACCAATAGCGGTTCGCGATGTTATTGCTTTTCTTTACGGTGTTTTAGATAACGAAAAATGTTTCAACCAGTCCTTTGATGTTGGTGGTCCCGATGTTTTAACCTACAAAGAAATGTTAGAGATATATTCAGAAATTCGCGGGTTAAAACTGTGGATAATTCCGGTGCCAGTTATGTCGCCACGGCTGTCTTCGTACTGGTTGTATTTTGTTACTTCAACTTCGTATAAATTGGCGGTAAACCTTGTGGACAGTATGAAAATGGAGGTGGTTGCTCGTGATAATAAACTTCAGGAAATTTTGCAGATGCAACCCATTTCATACGAAGAAGCAATTAAAAAAGCTTTTATTAAAATTGAACAAAACCTTGTTATTTCTAGCTGGAAAGATTCATTGACCTCGGGAAGAATTTCAAATTTAAAAGAATATATACAAGTGCCTAAATACGGGTGTTTAAAAGATGAACAAACTATAAATGTGGTTGATCCCGAGAAAGCTTTAAACAACATTTGGGCAATAGGCGGTAACAGAGGGTGGTACTACGCAAACTCACTTTGGAAAATTCGCGGCTTGGTTGATAAACTTGTTGGAGGTGTTGGATTAAGACGCGGAAGAACACATCCCGATAAAATTTATACGGGAGATGTTTTAGATTTTTGGCGTGTAATTTACGCCGATAGGGAGAGCAAAAGGCTACTACTTTTCGCCGAAATGAAACTTCCCGGCGAGGCTTGGTTAGAATTCTGTATAAACGATAAAAACCAATTAGTACAAACGGCAACCTTTAGACCCAAAGGAATTTGGGGGCGTTTATACTGGTATTTGATGTTTCCTTTTCATTACTTTATATTTGACGGAATGATTAAAAGGCTAGCCACCTTTAATCAAAAAGAGAAAAGTTGAAACTACTAAAATTTCCAAAAAACAATCCATTACTCGCCCTATCAATGGGTTTGTTATTATTCTTCTCTTTTTTTTTATACGCCGAAACACTCGCTACGTATAACGGCATTGAAAGCCTATCGCTTTGGGTTCGGAACTATTTTGGTCCTTTCTATTTATATTTAGGATTGGGATGCGTTTTATTGCTGATTGGGATTGCGTTTTCCAGTTGGGGCAAAATAAAATTAGGACTCCCTGCAGACAAACCTGCATTTTCTCGTTTAGAATGGATAGCAATGTTGTACAGTGCTGGAATGGGCGCAGGAATTTTGCTACGAGCCGTTCAGGAGCCGGTTTTTATGCAACAGAATCCGCCTTTAGCAACTGCGGTTTCGGCAGATATAATCGCGCTCGAATTCACATTTTATCAATGGGGTTTTACGGCTTGGGCTTTTTATGCGGTATTTGCGCTGGCAGCGGGATTGGCGTTATTTCACAAAAAATTGCCCGTTGCCACCAGCAACACATTTGCAACTCTTTTCCCTATTAAAACAAAAAGTTTTTGGAATAACAACTTCCTCTTATTTATAGATGTACTTACCATTTTAACTACAATTTTTGGTTTGGTTGCGGCGGTGGGTTTGGGCGCGTCACAAATAAAGGGCGGTTTAAATCATCTATTTAATGCAAGCTTGGACTACCGCATTATTATTGCCTTAGTAGTTTTAATTGGAATTTTCTCGTTAATTTCAGCTTTAAGCGGTGTAAATAAAGGTATCAAACGAATTTCAACTTTAAACATTTACTGTACGGTAGCCTTGCTTTTCTTCGTTTTTCTGCAAAGTGATATGCTCTTAATTCTGAAGAATTTTCTGTATGCTTTTTACAGATATGTTGTAGATTTTATTCCACTGAGTTTGGCTATAGGCAAGTACAATCCGGGAGAAGTATTTTTAACCGATTGGACGTATTATTACTGGGCGTTTTGGCTGGCTTGGGCACCATTTACAGGAATATTTATTGCAAGAATTTCAAAAGGCAGAACGCTTCGGGAAATTATAATTGGTGTATTATTGATTCCTTCGTTGGGAAGTTTTTTCTGGTTTACCGTTTTTGGACAATCAGCGTTTGAACTTATTGCAAGTTGGAACAGTTATGAAGGAGAGTTTGGAAATGTTTTCACTTCTATTTTTGTATTTCTAGAAAACTATCCGTTGCAATCAGTTGTTAACGGTTTGGTGATTTTATTGCTGATGAGCTTTTTGGTAACTTCGGTAGATTCGGCAATTTATGTTCTGGGAATGTTTATCGATAAAGGGAACCCAAACCCAAGCAAAAAACAACGCTGGATGTGGGGAATAATCTTAACCATTTTTTCTGTCGGAATCGTCCTTTTGGGTCACGCCAAGGAAGACACAAATGTATTAACTGCAGTCCAAAAATTATTGATCATCACTTCTCTCCCATTGAGTTTACTGATGATAGTAATGATAGGGATTTGGCTTTATGATATTTCAAAAATAAAAAAAGCCTAATTCCACCAAAAGTTATGTCGCGCTATTTATACAGATTTAAGTACAGCTTGCTTGGGAAGAAAAACTTCAGCCATCATACAACGGGCGCTCCCGCCGCCGCAGGTTTCAATGGTTGTGAGATCGCTACTTAATATTTCGCAATGTTTTTCAATAGCTGCAATTTGTTCTTTGTTTAAACTTTCATGCGCTGCCGCACTCATCACCAAATATTTTTTGTCGTTGCCCTGCAATTGAAGCATATTACCAGCAAAATGGTGCATTTGTGCTTCGGTAATTGCAATAATTTCTTTTCTGTCTTTTTTTAGATGCTTTACTACATTTTTCTTTTCGACAGCATCGTCTATAGAGTCTAGACAAATAACACAAAAATTTTCGGCCAAACACATCATTACATTGGTGTGATATATTGGCACACGATTGCCATCAACCGTTTGGTTTGCAGTAAAAATTACAGGTGAATATTCAAAATCTTCGCAGAACTCAATAACCAATTCCTCATCTGCGCGGGGAGAAAGGGCGCAATATGCTTTGTAATTTACACGATCTAACAACAAACTACCCGTGCCTTCAAGAAAAAAACCTTCATCTTCGGCAGATGTGTAATCGTAGATGTTATTAATTTTAAAACCCTCATTCTCTAAACGAATTAAAATCTCTTCACGTCTTTCGCGACGGCGGTTTTCGGCAAACATTGGGTACAAACCTATATCGCCATTACTGTGAAAACTTATCCAGTTATTGGGGAAAATAGAATCTGGCGTATCCATTCGTAAGTCGTCATTTTCAACGATAACATTAACACCAACCGCACGAAGTTTTTCAACAAAAGTATCGAACTCTACTTGTGCTTTCGAATTAATTTCAGCATTTTTTAGAGCTATATCTTCCTGAAAAAAATTATTTACAGCCGTTTGTTCGTTCATACGGAACGCAACTGGGCGTATCATTACGATTGTATCTGTTATTTGTTTTGCCAATTTAAGAAATTTTAGGCTGCAAATTTAAGTGAATTTCTGCAGGGAAAAATACTTTTAAATAGGTAAATTGATTTAAGAAAACATAAATTTCGAAAAAGGATTTTTTTCGCTTTTCTCTTCTTAATTTTTAATTTAAGCCTTATGTGTTTACACTTTTATTTTAAGAATGGAATTACAAAGCAATACCACTGAAAATTTATAAAAAAGACTTGGTGTTTCATTAAGTTAAGCACTTAAAAAATCGTCGTCTAGAATAGAGCCTCCATATTCTGAAAGCAGTTTTTGATAATAATTAGTCTGAAGTTTGCCATTTTCCAGACAGCCAGCTAATGTTTCCGATAAACTTGAGTATGACAGTTTATCTGCCACCGCTTCTTTCATATTAAAAAGCCTTACAGGGCTAGTAGTTAAAGGCTTAGAATTCCAGATTGAAATTAATTTTTCATCGTAATCAATTTTAACCTCCACGGCATTGAAAGAAAACAACAATAATGCTTTGTGAAATTTCTGAAATTCCGCACTCGGAAATGCATCGAAGTCACAACTGTAATTAATGAGACTCCGCATTCGCCTTTGTAGTATTTTTTCGCTGTTTCCCATATCCAAATTTATCTATCTAAAAAGATACTTAAATTTGGTGTTTCATTCTTTTTGAAACTGTACTTTAGCGTGAGTTTAACTCACAATGATGGGTTGCGTTAAAGAAATTAGGAAAGTAAATAAAATTTAATTTTTATCCTGTAGGCCTTGGCTATCCCAATTGAGAAATCCGCCTTCCATATCGTAAATTTCCTTAAAACCCATTTCTTTCATAATTTGGGCTGCTTTTGCACTCCTTTTTCCGCTTCGACAGTATAAATATACAGGCTCGTCTTTGTTTAACTTTGCAACTTTCTCCCTAAAATCATCGTCGGTTACGCAAATATTTTGTGCAGTTTCAAGATGATCTTCGCCATATTCCTCTTTCGTGCGCACATCAATTAACTGTAAATTTCCACTGTCTCTAACTGCGTTATAAACCTCTTCCGGAGAGATTACTGTAACTTCCTGTGCTGTGCTATTTTCTTTACAAGCCGTAAAAAAAAGTAGCGTCGTTAATCCAAAAACAAAAAATAATTTTTTCATATTATTACAGGTTTAATGATTTAGTTCACCTTCCCATTCCATAATTCCGCCTTTCAAATTATAAGCATTTTTCACACCAACGGAATTTAACAACATACAAGCTTGTCCACTTCTACCGCCCGATCGGCAATAAACATAGTAATTTTTTTCTGGATCCAATTCTTTGGCGCGTTCAAGAAATTCTGCCCCGTTGTAAATATCAATCTGTGCTGCTCCTGGAATATATCCTTCTTCAAATTCAGCATCGGTACGAACATCAATAATAACTGCATTATCATCCTTTTCAAGTTGTTCTCTCCACTGTTCTTGTGTTAAATCTGCCATAGTAAAAATTTTTAGCAAAAATAAGGATTACTATTTAAGTGAAACTAAATTTCAAAAAATTATTATAAGATTTACAATTTTTGAAAAAACCTTTCTATATTTGACGTTTCAAACTATGAACACATTCACAATAAATACTTGGTGGTGGAAAAACTTACGGAAAACCTCGTGAGCAGAACACCTATAGTATAAAACATATACAAAAAGGCTTGTCATTCACGACAAGCCTTTTTTTATTCCCGCGCAGGCGGGAATCTCAAGACCACAGAACAATAAAAAATGGAAATAGAAAATAAAAAATATTCCTTAAAAACCCATTCAAAAAAACTATTGGCAGATACGCTCACGCCAGTATCGGTTTATTTGCGGCTTCGCGATAAGTTTCCGAATAGTCTATTGCTCGAAAGTAGCGACTATCACGCGAACGACAATAGTTTCAGCTACATCTGCTTCAACCCAATTGCATCTATAAAAGTTGAAAATGAAACCATATTTCAGCATTTTCCAGATGGAAAAACAACCATTACAGAAATAACAAAAACCATAAATATTCCGAAGGTGCTTGATGAATTTGCCGCTTCATTTTCTTCGGAAGAGAGCAAATTTAAATTCATAAACAATGGCCTTTTCGGCTTTATGACTTTTGATGCAGTTCGCTATTTTGAAGATATTCAAATTTCAAAAAAAGAAGAAAACCTTGAAATGCCCGATTTGTTTTATGCGGTTTATCAAAACATAATTGCGATAAATCATTTTAATAATGAAGCCTATATTTTCGCACATACTTTTGAAGCCGAAAACAATATTCCGCAGATTGAACAAATTTTAAAATCGAAAAGTTTTGCCGAATATCCGTTTGAAAGAAATGGCGAGCGAACCACAAACTTGAACGATGAAGATTTTAAAGCTCTGGTGCGAAAATGCAAAGAACATTGCCAACGCGGCGATGTTTTCCAAATAGTCCCCAGCAAACGTTTTTCGCAGAAATTTTCAGGCGACGAATTCAATGTTTACAGGGCTTTGCGAAGTGTAAACCCTTCGCCATATTTGTTCTATTTTGACTATGGGAATTTTAAAATATTCGGAAGCTCACCCGAAGCCCAGTTGGTTGTAAAAGGAAACACCGCCGAAATCCACCCCATCGCAGGCACTTTTAAACGCACCGGAAGCGACGAGCAGGATGCCGAGCTCGCCAAAAAACTTTCCGAAGACAAAAAAGAAAACAGCGAACACGTGATGCTGGTTGACTTAGCGCGGAACGATTTAAGCCGCCACGGCACAAAGGTGAAAGTTGAAACCTACCGCGAAGTTCAGTTTTTTTCACATGTAATACATTTGGTGAGCAAAGTTACGGCCACTAAAAATGCCCAGACTTCAACAATGCAAATTGTTGCAGACACTTTTCCTGCGGGAACTTTAAGCGGTGCGCCAAAACACAAAGCATTGCAATTGCTAGAAAAATACGAAAACCGTAGTCGCGAGTTTTATGGCGGCGCCATTGGTTTTATGGATTTCAGCGGTAACTTTAACCACGCTATAATCATCCGTTCATTTGTAAGTAAAAATCACACCTTGCATTATCAAGCCGGTGCCGGAGTGGTTTCAGAAAGCAACGAAGAAAACGAATTACAGGAAGTTTACAACAAATTAGGCGCATTGACGAAAGCGCTGGAACTAGCTGAAAGTATATAAATATGAAAATATTAGTAATAGACAATTACGACAGTTTTGTGTACAATTTGGTTCACTATTTAGAGGAACTGGATTGCGAAGTAACCGTAAAGCGAAACGATACGTTTTATTTGGAAGAAGCTGAAAACTATGATAAAATTCTACTTTCTCCGGGCCCAGGGATACCGGATGAAGCAGGTTTGCTGAAAGAGTTAATTCAAAAATATGCTACTTCAAAACCAATACTCGGAGTGTGTTTGGGACAACAAGCCATCGGTGAAGTATTTGGCGGAAAGTTGGAAAACTTGAGCAAGGTTTTTCACGGGGTTTCCACAAAAGCAACCATTTTAAAAGCAGAAGAACCACTTTTTAAAGGGCTGGAAAAACAAATAGAAATTGGTCGTTACCACAGTTGGGTTGTTTCAAAAGAAGGGTTTCCGGAGGTTTTGGAAATTACTTCCGTTGACGAAAACGGACAAATAATGTCCCTCCGTCATAAAATTTATAATGTTTGTGGCGTACAATTTCACCCCGAAAGTGTGCTAACACCAATGGGGAAACAGATTATTAAAAATTGGGTGGAAAGTTGAAAAAGTATTCAGTATTCAATGGCAGTTGCTAGTGATTTCAACTAAACCTATAAACTTTTAAACTCCAACACTTAAAATGAAGCATATTTTAAATAGATTAATAAACCACGAACAACTCAGCAAAGAACAGGCGCGCACTGTGTTGGTAAATATTTCCGAAGGCAAATACAATCAAAGTCAGATAGCCGCATTTTTAACGGTTTATATGATGCGAAACGTTAGTTTGGAAGAGCTGGAAGGCTTTCGCGATGCCTTGTTAGACTTGTGTTTGTCGGTAGATTTCAGCGAGTATAACGCTGTTGATTTATGCGGCACAGGTGGCGATGGTAAAAACACATTTAATATTTCAACTTTAGCGTCTTTCGTTACGGCCGGCGCTGGAGTAAAAGTTACCAAACACGGAAATTACGGAGTTTCTTCAGTGAGTGGCAGCAGTAACGTAATGGAAGCTTTGGGAGTGAAATTCAGTAATAAAAAAGACGTTTTAAAGCGCAGTTTAGACGAAGCCGGAATTTGTGTTCTGCACGCGCCACTCTTCCACCCGGCAATGAAAAATGTCGCGCCAATCCGAAGAGAATTGGGTGTAAAAACATTTTTTAATATGCTCGGTCCAATGGTAAATCCTGCCTTTCCGAAAAATCAATTAGTAGGCGTTTTCGATCTGGAATTGGCTAGAATGTACGGCTACCTTTATCAAAAAAGCGAAAAAAATTATGCCGTACTACACGCGATGGATGGTTACGATGAAATTTCGTTGACGGGCCCGGTAAAAGTGATTTCAAAGAATTCAGAAAACATTTTAAATGCCGAAGATTTTGGCGTGAAACAAATTGAACAATCTGAAATATTTGGCGGTGAAACAGTAAAAGCTTCCGCAGAAATATTTTTGAATATTTTAAACGGCAAAGGCTCCGAAACCCAAAACAATGTGGTTTGTGCCAACGCAGCGCTAGCAATTTCAATAGTTGAAAACTGCTCAATAAAAGATAGTTTTCAAAAAGCACAGGAATCGTTGCAATCAAAAAATGCATTGAATTCATTGAAAAAATTACAACAATTATCGGTGATTAATTAGTTAAAACTGTCACCCTGAGCCCAGACGAAGGGACGAATCAACGAATCCCGAATTAACAAATCACGAATCCCAAAATGACAATTTTAGATAAAATTACAGCTTATAAACGTAGCGAAGTTGCTGCTAAAAAAGAAGCAATTCCTGTACGCTTGCTGGAAAAATTTCCATTGTTTGCCAAAGAAACTAAATCATTGGCAGCAGCTTTGCGCAATTCAACCACAGGAATTATCGCCGAACACAAACGCCGCTCGCCAAGCAAAGCGGTGATAAATGACAAGGTTTTGATGCACGAAGTGGTTTCGGGTTATGAAAGTGCGGGCGCCAAAGGAATTTCGGTATTAACAGATTCCAACTTTTTTGGCGGCTCGTTAGACGATCTTTTGGTGGCCGAAAAAACGGTTTCCATCCCAATGCTACGGAAGGAATTTATCATCGATCCCTATCAAATTTACGAGGCAAAAGCTTACGGTGCGGACGCGATTTTATTGATTGCCGCTTGTCTTTCTGCGGAAGAATTGAAGCAGTATTCGCATTTGGCAAAAAGCTTAAAATTAGATGTTTTGTTGGAAGTTCACAACCTGGAAGAGCTTCAAAAATCGATGTTGCCAAATGTAGCAATGATTGGCGTTAATAACCGAAACTTGAAAAATTTTAAAGTGAGCATCGATATCAGTAAAAAATTATCTCAAGAAATTCCAACCGATTTTGTGAAAATTTCCGAAAGCGGAATCAGCGATGTTGAAACAATAAAAGAGTTGAGAACATACGGTTTTGAAGGATTTTTAATAGGCGAAAATTTTATGAAGACCGAAAAACCCGGCGAAACTGCGAAACAATTTATAGAAAATCTAAGATGAAAACATTGCTGAAAGTCTGCGGAATGAAACACAACGTTGCTGAAGTTGCAGAACTTCAGCCAGACTATTTGGGTTTTATTTTTTATGAAAAAAGTCCGCGGTTTTTTGATGGCGAAGAAATCCCTTCACTTCCACTCGGAACTAAAAAGGTTGGAATTTTTGTCAATGAACAAATTTCAAAAGTAATTGCTCTGTCAATAAAACATTCGCTGGATGTAATTCAACTTCACGGCGAGGAAAGCAAAGAATACTTGCTCGATCTGCACGCCAAACTTACTTTATATTATCCCGAAGTCGTGGTTTGGAAAGCTTTCAGTATTGACGATAATTTCGACTTTAACCAATTATCAATTTTTGAAAATAAAGTGGATGCTTTTCTTTTCGACACAAAAGGAAGAGAAAAAGGTGGCAACGGTTTTACCTTTAATTGGGAAATTCTAAAAAACTACACTTTAAAAAAGCCTTTCATTTTAAGTGGCGGCATCGGATTGGAAGAGATTTTTGCACTAAAAGAATTGCTAAAAACAGACCTTCCCATTTACGGGATTGATGTAAATAGCAAGTTTGAAATTGAACCGGGACTAAAAAATATTGAAGATTTAAAAAAGTTTAAAAATGAATTATAATGTAAACGAGAAAGGTTATTACGGCGAATTTGGGGGAGCCTATATTCCCGAAATGCTTTATCCAAATGTGGAAGAATTACGGCAAAATTATTTGAAAGTAATGGCTGAAGAATCTTTTCAAAAAGAATTTCACCAATTGCTGAAAGACTATGTGGGACGCCCAACGCCGCTGTATTTTGCAAAACGTCTTTCAGAAAAACACAGTACAAAAATCTATTTAAAACGCGAAGACCTTTGTCACACAGGCGCACACAAAGTAAACAACACCATCGGCCAGATTTTAATGGCAAAGCGGTTGGGCAAAACCCGTATTATTGCCGAAACCGGCGCAGGACAACACGGCGTTGCAACTGCAACCGTCTGCGCATTGATGGGTTTGGAATGCATTGTTTTTATGGGTGAAACTGATATAAAACGACAAGCACCAAATGTAGCTCGAATGAAAATGTTGGGCGCAAAAGTGAT
Source organism: Aequorivita vitellina (assembly GCF_022008365.1). Lineage (GTDB taxonomy): Bacteria > Bacteroidota > Bacteroidia > Flavobacteriales > Flavobacteriaceae > Aequorivita > Aequorivita vitellina. Next base: position 5,623 of record NZ_JAIRBA010000017.1, on the reverse strand, counting down.
TCCCGCTTCAAGCGGCAGCAAAACCTTAAAAGACGCTACAAACGAAGCTATTCGCGATTGGATAAATAATCCGTTGGATACACATTATATTATTGGTAGCGTAGTTGGCCCACATCCGTATCCAGATATGGTTGCGCGTTTTCAAAGTATAATTTCCGAAGAAATAAAAGTTCAACTTAACGAAAAAGAAGATCGAGAAAATCCAGATTTCGTTGTGGCTTGTGTTGGCGGTGGCAGTAATGCTGCTGGCGCATTTTACCATTATTTAAACAAACCCGAAGTTGGCATTATTGCAGTGGAAGCGGCGGGAAAAGGCATTGACAGTGGCGAAAGCGCAGCAACTTCGGCTTTAGGAAACACCGGAATTATCCACGGCAGCAAAACGCTGTTGATGCAAACGCCTGATGGACAGATTACCGAACCCTACTCAATTTCCGCAGGACTGGATTATCCGGGAGTTGGGCCGATGCACGCCAATCTTTTTGCCAGCGGCAGAGGCGTATTTATTTCAGTTACCGATAATGAAGCTATGCAGGCTGGACTAAAACTTTGCAAACTGGAAGGCATAATCCCCGCAATTGAAAGTAGCCATGCGCTCGCGATTTTTGAAACGAGAAAATTTAAAAAAGACGATGTGGTCGTTGTAAATTTAAGCGGACGCGGAGATAAAGATTTAGACACTTATATAAATTATTTTAAACTGTAAATTAAAGACCTAACAGGTTTTTAAAACCTATGAATAGAATCTCAGATAAATTCAAGAACAATAAAAAGCTTCTTTCAATCTACTTCACCGCAGGTTATCCAAAATTGGATGATACCGTTGAAATTCTTCAGCAATTGGAAAAAGATGGAGTCGATTTGGTTGAAATAGGCTTGCCATTCAGCGATCCATTGGCGGATGGGCCCACTATTCAAGCAAGTTCACAAACTGCTTTACAAAACGGGATGACCACAGAATTACTTTTTCGGCAATTGAAAGATGTGCGAAAAACGGTTTCAATTCCGCTTATAATTATGGGGTATTTCAATCCTATCCTTCAATTTGGCGTTGAAAATTTCTGTGAAAAATGTGCAGAAATAGGCATCGACGGCTTGATACTTCCGGATCTCCCGTTGGCTGAATTTGAAGAACATTATGCCGAAATTTTTAAAAAGTACGGCTTGCTGAACATCTTTTTAATTACACCGCATACTTCTGAAGAACGAATACTTCAAATTGATGCCGCTTCCGAAGGTTTTATTTATATGGTTAGTCGCGCGAGTGTTACTGGAAATTCGGCTGGTTTTGGAGCTGAAACAGAAGAATATTTCGAAAGAGTAGCTTCACTTCAACTTAAAAATCCGCAGATTGTTGGTTTCGGAATAAATAATTCAGAAACCTTTCAGCAAGCAACAAAACACACCAATGGCGCTATAATTGGCAGTGCTTTTATAAAAATGCTTTCGGAAAAAGGAAAGGATGGTATTTCGGCATTTGTTAATTCCATCCGGAAGGTTTAACCTTTATTTAGCAAGGTTTTAAGGGTGTTTTAGGTTTTATATTATTACTTTAGAATTTCATTCTTAAATAAGAAAAACGACAAGATTATGGAAAAGAAATTTGAAAGAAAGAAAGAACAGAAAAATCCTACGAACCCAACAGGGAATATTAACCAAAAACCCAATGAGTTTGACATTGATGAAAAAACCATCAAAAAACAACAGAACAAGAAGTAATGGGTAAAGGAGATAAAAAGACAAAGCGCGGAAAAATAAGTATTGGGTCTTATGGCAAGTTACGTCCAAAGCGTAATAAATTTAGAATAAAACCCTTGCCTACCAAAGACGCGCAAAAAAAAGAAGCTTAAAATAAATTGGTTTTTTCCTTTAAGCTGACGAAGAAGGTATTTAAGAACATTTTTTGTACTTGAATACCTTTTTTTATTTTAAAACTGGACCACTTTACAATTTTTTAATAATTTCCCGCTTCAGGGGTAATGGGCTTCACTATCTTTGCAACTTAACGATATTTATTTAAATGAATCAACCCGTTTCTGGATTTTCAAAGAAATCTAAAGCTGAAAAAATTGAATGGCTTGCAGAAAATTACCTGCAAAACAATTTACGTTCTGTTCAAGTTTTAAAAAATTATTGGAATGACGACCCATCATTACAGCAACTTCACGACGATTTTATTGAAAATACCCTTTCCAATTATTACTTGCCGTTTGGCATAGCACCCAACTTTTTAATTAATGAAAAACTGTATGCTTTGCCTATGGTTACTGAAGAAAGTTCAGTTGTCGCCGCTGCTAGTAATGCTGCCAAATTTTGGTTGGAACGCGGCGGGTTTAAAGCTGAAGTTATTTCCACCGAAAAAAACGGGCAAATACATTTTAACTTCTTCGGAAGTGAAAAGGTAATCGAAGCCTTTTTTGAAGAAATAAAACCGAAACTTCACAGCAGCATTCAAGCGATCGAAAAAAATATGAAGGCTCGCGGCGGCGGACTGTTAGCGCTTTCGTTAGTTGACAAATCGCATATTTTAGAAGGTTATTTTCATATTCACGCTACTTTTGAAACCTTAGATGCTATGGGTGCCAACTTCATCAACACTTGTTTGGAGCAGATGGCGCATACTTTTGAAGAAGAAGCACGGAATTTTGAAGCCTTTCAGAAAAAAGTTACCTATCCTGAGGTTGTGATGAGCATCCTTTCTAACTACGTGCCCGAATGTTTGGTACGTGCCGAGGTAAGTTGCAATGTGGAAGAACTTACCACAAAACATCACGAAGGAAAACACTTTGCCGAAAAGTTTGTGCGCGCAATTGAAATCGCAAAAACTGAAACGCGACGCGCCGTAACCCACAATAAGGGGATTATGAACGGTGTAGACGCAGTAGTTTTGGCAACCGGAAATGATTTTCGCGCCGTTGAAGCCGGAGTACACGCCTATGCCGCCCGCAACAGCTATTACAGCAGTTTAACGCACGCCAAAATTGAAGATGACGTTTTTACCTTTTGGATTGAATTGCCTTTGGCAGTTGGAACTGTTGGCGGATTAACATCGCTTCATCCGTTGACGAAACTGGCTTTTGAGATTCTTCAAAAACCCGACGCGAAGGAATTGATGCAGATATTGGCTGTGGCGGGACTTGCTCAAAATTTTGCCGCCATCCGCTCGCTGGTTACAACTGGAATTCAAAAAGGGCATATGAAAATGCATTTGATGAATATTTTAAATCAACTACACGCTACCGAAGCTGAAAAGGAAAAGGCGATGGAACATTTTATGAAAAACACTATTTCTCATAGTGCAGTCGTGGATTTTTTGGGAAAGTTGAGATTGTAAAATATTGATTTTTAACTGTACTCATAATTATGGAAATAATTTGGACAGGCCGAGCGTTATATAATTATAACAAGAACATTGCTTATCTTTTGGAAGAATGGTTTTTTTTGATAAAATCCTTAACCTCCTCACTTGTTTTGGTATTTCCTTCTTTATAGTCCTTTCTTCCTTTTTCAATGCCCTCAAGCATTTCATTTAGGTATGCTTCTTTTGGGAATAACAAGTTGGTTAAAACTTCAACTTCATTATTAGTGAAAGTATTTTCCTTTAATTTACGATACATTGTAGGTTTGCTGATATTTAATTTTTTCACGAAAAAATCAAGTTTATAGTCCGAATTTTCGATCTTTGGCAAACTATCTATGTACGAATTATATTTCTTAACTAAAGTTATCATAATTTAATACTATATGTTTTAAATATTTCATCATATTTAATCAATATTTTGAAAAAAACATTGCACAGCAACGGCAAATTATTACTCACCGGCGAATACGTGGTGCTGGATGGCGCAACGGCATTGGCCATTCCAACTAAATATGGGCAATTTTTGGAAGTTGATACTTTTAAAAAGAAAGCAATTCATTGGAAAAGTTTTGATGAAAAAGGTGCAGTTTGGTTTGAAGATTTCTTCGATTTAAAAAATTTTGAATTTAAGAATGAAGGCGATAAAATTTCGAAAACCCTTTCAAAAATACTTCGCGAAGCCAGAAAACTGAATCCGGATTTTCTTTCGGAGGACGAAGGAATTCAAGTTACTACAAAGCTGGAGTTCCCCCGTAATTGGGGCTTGGGCACTTCTTCCACTTTAATAAACAACATTGCGCAATGGGCAAATGTCAATGCTTTTCAGCTTTTAAAGCACAGTTTTGGTGGCAGTGGTTACGATATTGCAGCAGCCCAAAATAACGTTCCTGTTTTATATGAATTTAAAAATGAAACGCCAGAATTCAAAGAAGTATCACTTCCGTGGAACTTTAAAGCCAACTTATTCTTCGTTTATTTAAACCAAAAACAGGACAGTAAAGAAGGTATTTCGCAATATCGAAAAAACGAAGTTGACGAAAAAATTGTTCAAAAAATTTCAGCAATTAGCAGAAAATTGCCGAATTGTAATTCGCTTTCAGAATTTGAAAAGTTGATGAATTTACACGAACAACTTATTTCAGAAATCATAAAATCGCCCACAATAAAAGAACAGTTATTCAACGATTATCCGCATACCATTAAAAGTTTAGGCGCTTGGGGCGGCGATTTTGTTCTGGCAACTGGAGCTGAAAAAGACATGGATTATTTCAGAAAAAAAGGGTTTAAGACTGTTATTCCCTTTAGTAAAATGATATACTAAAATGAAATATATATTACTCATTGTATCGCTCCTTTTCAGCAACCTCTTACTATCGCAAGTAAAAGTGTATTCGGGCAATTCAACTTACAGTAGCGATATAATCTGCAACATCAAGGATGGCAAGGTTTATAAGAAAAACTCAAACTATTCAAGCGATATACTTTGTAAGATTTTGGGTAGCAAAATTTATGATAAAAACTCAAATTATTCAAGTGATATTCTTTTCAACATACAAGATGGGAAGGTTTACAAAGGCAATTCAAATTATACGAGCGACGTCTTTATGAACATTAAAGATGGCAAGGTTTACAAAGAAAATTCAAATTACTCCAGCGACATTTTACTGAATATAAAGGACGGAAAAGCATACGATGGCAATTCAAATTATAGCAGCGACGTTTTATTTACAATAGATTCTATGGTTTCTTTGGAAGAGTTTGTGGCTATTTTTTATGTCTTTAAGTATGTGTATTAATAGTATTGAATTAATTAATTTACTTCAATTTTGTCTATTAGTGAGTAATTTATAAATAAAATTTCATTTTCATACTTGCGCGAAAAAACAAAAAACCAATGAATTTTTCGAGAAACAAAGCCTCTTCTCTTGACTTACACGGATATTTCAATAAAAGTTTGCAATCATTAGCGGCCTTGGTGAAATTTGTTTTGAAGTAATGGGTAGTATGTTGAATCAATCGTATTTCCGCGTTTGGAGTCTCGCCAACGTAATAACGACGAAGTTGTTGCGAATAGATTATATAAAGGCAGTGCATCTTCCTGCATAATTTTTGTGGCAACTCCAACCCCGAAGCCTGAAGAGAACTAAGGGAAACTCCCCAAAAAAACAAAAGAGGCTGTCTAAAAAGGGCAGCCTTTTTTCATGGTCAATCAGCATAAATTTCGTATCTTCATGCCATGAAAGCAAGCCCTGTATGGAAGAC
>NZ_JAIRBA010000179.1 GCF_022008365.1 Aequorivita vitellina | reverse complement strand
TTAACCGTAACCGATGTAAACGGCAATACTTCAACCTGTACAACAGTGGTAACCGTTGAAGACAATGTAGCCCCTGTAGCAAATTGTGCTGCACCATTTACGATTCAATTAGATGCAACAGGAAACGCCAGCATCACCGTTGGCGATATTGACGCTGGAAGCACTGATGCCTGTGGAATCGCAACCACGACAATTGACAAGTCAACATTCACTTGTGCAGATGTAGGTCCGAATACGATTACGTTAACCGTAACCGATGTAAACGGCAATACTTCAACCTGTACAACAGTGGTAACCGTTGAAGACAATGTAGCCCCTGTAGCAAATTGTGCTGCACC
>NZ_JAIRBA010000178.1 GCF_022008365.1 Aequorivita vitellina | reverse complement strand
TGTGAATTGCTTTCAGAAATGCAGCGCATTCACGACTACCAAAACATACAATATTAAAGCAGGAGTAATTGTATTTTAGTTGACTATTCACAGGCCTTTACCATCGTGGTTTATGCCAGACGGGGTTGTGAATTGCTTTCAGAAATGCAGCGCATTCACGACTACCAAAACATATAATATTAAAGTAGGAGTAATTGTATTTTAGTTGACTATTCACAGGGGAAAAGATATAAAGACTACGAGGCCGTCAGTTGTGAATTGCTTTCAGAAATGCAGCGCATTCACGACTACCAAAACATACAATATTAAAGCAGGAGTAATTGTATTTTAGTTGACTATTCACAG
>NZ_JAIRBA010000177.1 GCF_022008365.1 Aequorivita vitellina | reverse complement strand
TTAGGGTGCTAACAAATATAATCGCCCAGCTGCCACCTTCCCCTTCATTAGACTTCATTCTTTCAAAGTAAAATATTGCGAAGGGGAAGGAGCTCGTGGGTTGGAACGATCTTAATAGCAATTGGGAGAAGTTGAAGTTGAATGCGTGTCCCATTGGGATTGAGGACTTTGACCCCTTCCGTCCGCCGGAACATAATGGTAACTGTTAATATAAATTATAGCCGGCGGCCACCTTCCCCTTCAATAAACCTCTGTTTTTCAAAGTAAAATATTGCGAAGGGGAAGGAGCTCTCCTTTGAACTGAAATAGAGGAAAGAAGAAAGTGGAAAGACAGTAGACGTGAGATTT
>NZ_JAIRBA010000176.1 GCF_022008365.1 Aequorivita vitellina | reverse complement strand
GCTTGGATGGCGGTGGATAGGTTGGGTTTCATTCGGATGTCATTTTAGGTAGTAGGTTGTAGGGTGTAGTTGTCTGTTGTCTGTTGTCTGTTGTCTGTTGGCTGTTGTCTGTTGTCTGTTGTCTGTTGTGTGTTGTGTGTTAGATTTATTATGGAACAATGATGAAATACAATTTACTTATTTATTTTAATATAGCAGCCAAAGTTTATTAGGAAGCCTATCCCTTTTTTTTTTTTCCCGAAGTAAATTCGGGACACGCCCGAAGTAAATTCTCGACGAGGGCCCGAAGTAAATTCGGGACAAGTTCGGGGCTCGAACTAGTTAAATAAAGCCTAAACCCCTTGATAAACTTGA
>NZ_JAIRBA010000175.1 GCF_022008365.1 Aequorivita vitellina | reverse complement strand
TATATATTTCATAGCATGAAGATACAAAAAAGACAAATAATGACCATGGATTTTTTTCTTAAAGTGAGGAAGGTTATTAGACAGTCTGACGGTCTTGTATATGGCTCGTAGCGTGCAAATTAGCGATTATTATTCGGTTGAGCACAAGCCAGATTTTTAAATTTTACTATTTATATTTTTATTGGAAATCGTCAAATTTAAAAATTTGGCGACTTTCCAAATATGTTTTAATTTTGGGTTCGGCAACTGATTAGCTATGAGCTATAGCATCGATGAAAAAGCAGTGGATCCAGTATCTTTAAAGTTCACCAAAACAATAAGATATGAAAACTGTACCCACTGCCCAACCAAAGTTAT
>NZ_JAIRBA010000174.1 GCF_022008365.1 Aequorivita vitellina | reverse complement strand
GTTAATATACGTTCTGCAATCTCATCAATTTTTGTCTTTGCATCCTCGTACATATCTTCAAACTTCACGTGCAGATCAAAAAAGTTATGACCTACTACATTCCAATGGAAGTTACGTAGTTTTTGGTAGTATAAATGATAATCTGCAAGTAGCACATTTAGCTCTTTTGCAGTTGAGGTTGTTTTCTTTTTATCAAGATTTAAGTATCCCATGTTTTTTCTTTTTTAAGTTATACCCAAAGATAACCAATATCGCTGTGAAGGTCAAGTTTATCAAGGGGTTTAGGCTTTATTTAACTAGTTCGAGCCCCGAACTTGTCCCGAATTTACTTCGGGCCCTCGTCGAGAATTTACTTCGG
>NZ_JAIRBA010000173.1 GCF_022008365.1 Aequorivita vitellina | reverse complement strand
GGTTCAAATTTCTTACCCATATTTAATACCTAACGGCATTACGCCCCAGCGGGGCAAAATATGGGTAGTCAAGAAATCGCAACCAAGTAAATGTCTCGTAGGGACATAATATGTTTTTGAATCAAACAACACTAATTTAAAACCTTTAAACCTTCATTTGCATTAGTTTGCATTTCTAGTCTAGATTCTAGTTTCCAGTAGCGAAGCAGTCTAGTATCTAGTAGCGCAGCGGTCCAGTTTCCAGCAGCGAAGCAGTCTAGTTTCTAGTAGCGAAGCGGTCTAGTATCTAGTAGCGCAGCGGTCCAGTTTCCAGCAGCGCAGCGGTCCAGTTTCTCTCCCCAAACAATGTAACGCACAAAC
>NZ_JAIRBA010000172.1 GCF_022008365.1 Aequorivita vitellina | reverse complement strand
GTGAACGATACTGAAGCACCAGTAGCAAACTGTGCCGCACCGTTTACGATTCAATTGGATGCAACTGGCAATGCCACTATCACGGTCGCCGACATCGAAAACGGAAGTACAGATAACTGTGGAATAGCAACCACGACAATTGACAAATCCACATTCACCTGTGCAGATGTAGGTCCGAATACAATTACCTTAACCGTAACCGATGTAAACGGAAACACCAGCACTTGTACAACCGTTGTTACTGTTGAAGATAATGTTCCGCCTACTATTACGTGCCCAGGAGATATTACAGTAAATAACGATCCTGGTATTTGTGGCGCTGCAGTAACATGGACTGCTCCAGTGGGAGTAGATAATTGTTC
>NZ_JAIRBA010000171.1 GCF_022008365.1 Aequorivita vitellina | reverse complement strand
TAGCGCGAGCGTCCCGCTCGTGCCAACAACAAATAGAAAACATAAACAATAAATGATAATTTTTGAGCGATACCGGAATATCCAGAAATTGACCCTAGATTTTTAAACATTATAGATGTTCCATTTATTCTGCTCACAATTGTTTTTCTTATTATATTGTATTTTAAAAATAAAAAAACAATGCAGAAGACCGCTAACGTATATATAAAAAATTCATGAAAGTAATAACAACCATCGCCATTCTATTTGTACTATTCTCCTGCAACCAACACCGCTAGCGCGAGCGTCCCGCTCGTGCCAACAACAAATAGAAAACATAAACAATAAATGATAATTTTTGAGCGATACCGGAATATCCAGAAAT
>NZ_JAIRBA010000170.1 GCF_022008365.1 Aequorivita vitellina | reverse complement strand
AATGTTACGGGCCATCGCAATATGGATGCGGGCAACAACCCGATAAACCCACAGACCATTTTCACGGGAATCACCAATACCGAGACAGGCTGTTATATAGGCGGCGTACAGAGCTTTGAATTAATCGTTCAACCGGGCGCTATTGCGGTAGCCCCAGCAGAGCCATTTGTAATCTGCGATAACCTGATGCCGAGCGATGGATTTGCAGAGTTCAATTTAGAGGATATGAGCGACCAGCAGGTAGTTGACCTTCGCGCCGGAATATTGGCGGGGCAGGACCCGGCAGACTTCAGCATAACCTTCCACGAGACGCAGGAAGGCGCAGAAACGGGCACGGGCATTATCACCTTCCCGTATGTAAACAT
>NZ_JAIRBA010000016.1 GCF_022008365.1 Aequorivita vitellina | reverse complement strand
CCAATAACAATTAACTCAATAACCCAATCCGGGAAAGGTCTTAAAAAGTAGCGCATAAAATAAAAGGCCGCCTAATTAGTTTTTAGACGACCTCTATGTGGTGCCTCCAAGAATCGAACTAGGGACACATGGATTTTCAGTCCATTGCTCTACCAACTGAGCTAAGGCACCATTATTGAGACGGCAAATATAAAGCTATTTTCGTTTTTGCAAAACATTATTTAAAAAAATAAAGAGAATAATGCCATCAATTTAATAGAGCCTTAACAATTACTTCATTAGGGGAGTTGTATTTTTATAGCCTTATTTAAAAAAATGAACCTTGTAATTGACGTAGGAAATACACTGGTAAAACTTGGAGTGTTTGATTCTAAAACTCTTAAACATAAAAAAACATGTATTAAATCGGATTTTTTAACTACTCTTACAGAAATTTCAGGAAATTTTTCAGAAATAAATAATTGTATTGTTTCATCGGTTTCTAATCTGTCAGAGCATCAACTTTTAAAACTGCGTAGTTTTTACGATGTCTTAATTTTAAATCACGAAACTAGGGTTCCTTTTAAAAATTGTTATGCAACACCACAAAGTTTAGGCATAGACCGCATTGCATTGGTTAGTGCTGCGGCGCATAAGTACCCAAATAAAAACGTTTTGGTGATTGATACGGGAACTTGCATAACCTACGATTTTTTAAATGCTAAGAACGAGTATTTAGGAGGAGCTATTTCGCCCGGAATTACAATGCGCTATAAATCGCTACATACGTTCACGGCAAAATTACCGTTATTGGAAGCAACTAACTTAAGATTATTAACAGGAAACAGCACAATGAGCTCCATACATTCAGGGGTAATAAACGGCGTGTTGTTAGAAATGGATGGATTTATTGAAGCCTATAAAAAAAATTATGAGAATTTAACAGTTATTTTAACAGGAGGAGACGCACATTTTTTGCGTGATACCATAAAAAATGACATCTTTGCCAACTCAAATTTTTTAATGGAGGGTTTGAACCACATTTTAGAATATAACAATCATTGATGTTTAAACAAATAGTAGTCGGTTTATTTATACTTGTCTCAGGTGTAATTGTGGCCCAAGAAGGAACCACTTCTCCATATTCTTATTATGGTATTGGCACCCTAAAATTTCGCGGAACTGTAGAGAGCAGATCTATGGGCGGGTTAGGGATTTTTTCAGATAGTATTCATGTTAACCTTCAAAACCCGGCTTCTTACGCAGGTTTGCGTCTGGTTAATTTTTCAGTCGGCGGAAGTCATAAAGTTTCAGCCCAGCAAAACGAAACTAATAGTCAGAACACCTCTACCACTACTTTAGATTATATTTCTATGGGAATTCCTATGGGAAAATTTGGAATGGGTTTCGGCCTTATTCCGTATACTTCGGTGGGTTATAATTTTTATTCAGATTTAACCGATGGCCGAACCGAATACACTGGAAGCGGCGGATTAAATAGGGCGTATCTATCGTTAGGCTATCAACTAACTCCCGAAATAAGCCTTGGGGTTGACACCAATTATAACTTTGGAAAAATAGAAAACACGGCCACTACACAAAAAAATGATGTAGAATTAGGTACTCGTAGCTTCAACAGGTCTGACATATTAGGTTTTAGTTTTAATTTTGGCGCTATGTACAAAAAAATGATTACTGAAACTTTAGAACTTACGGGATCGGTAACCTATACCCCTGGCACCAATTTTACTTCAGAAAATTACAGAAGAATCGCCACGGTATCTATTACACCGGTGGGTATCTTTACAGAGGATGAAAGAGAAATTTCGGTGGCAGACACCAAATTTACTTTTCCATCGCAGTTTAGTATTGGTGCTGGAATTGGAAAACCCAAACATTGGGCGCTTGGCGTTGAGTATACGAACCAAAAAACCAGTAATTTTACCAATCGGTCCTTTGATATAGAAAATGTTACATACCAAGATGCGTCTAAATTTCGTTTGGGAGGGTATTACATTCCAAATTATAACTCATTCGGAAATTACTTTCAGCGCGTGGTTTACCGCGCCGGAGCAAGGTTTGAGCAAACCGGCTTAAACGTAAATGGACAAGACATTAACGAGTTTGGCATATCTTTTGGAGTTGGTCTACCTGTAGGTCGGTTATTCTCTAATGTAAATTTAGGATTTGAAATCGGAAAACGCGGAACCAAAGATTTCGGCCTTATTCAAGAAAGTTTCTTTAATACATTTTTAAGCTTCTCGTTAAATGACCGTTGGTTCGAAAAAAGATTATATGATTAATACCAATAACTTAAATACCATGAAAACAAAATTCCTTTTATTATTCTCAATTGCGCTTCTTTCTTTTTCTGGAGCATCCTTTGCTCAAGCACCTGATGATTGTGCAATTTCATTATCGTACTTCACTGAACCCGCCAAAATAAAAAATTACGAGGCTGCGCTTCCATATTACGAAAAGCTAATAAAAGAATGTCCAGATTACAATCTTGCTATTTACCAATATGGCGTGAAAATGTTTGAATATTTTGTTGAAGAAAAAGGCGATAAAAGTAAAGTAACAGATCTTATTCAGGCATACAGGTTGAGATTGCAAAACTTCCCCGAGAAAACCAAGGAAGGCGACGTACTTTCAACAATTGCTCAAATAAAATACGACTACAACATTGGCTCAAAAGCAGAGCAATTTAATGCCTTTGATGAAGCTTTTACAAAACATCCAGAGGATTTTACTAGCGGAAAAAGCTTATATACCTACTTCTCATTAGCGGTAGAATTATATAACAATGGAGAAAAATCACTTCAGGAAATATTCAATCTTTACGATGTTGTAATTAATAAAATAGACACCGAAAAAAATAACCTTGCCTCAAAATTCACCATTTTAATGAATAAAGAGGAAGCAGGAAACGCTCTTACCGATAAGGAGAAACGTGCAAAAGACGTTTACGAAAATAACTTAGGGGTTTACGCCACGGTTGAAAGTAGCGTGAATGGTACATTGGGGCAACTAGCAGATTGCGAAAATTTGGTGCCATTTTATGAAAAAGACTTCGAAGAGAAAAAGAATGATGTAGAATGGTTAAAATCTGCAAGTAACAGATTGGATTCTAAAGACTGCGAAACACCTTTGTCTAATAAATTAGCTGTGCGTCTTCACGAATTGGAACCTAGTTCTACTTCGGCTTATTTATTAGGAAAGCAAGCAGAATCTGAAGGTAAAGCTTCTAAAGCATTAGAATACTTTAACCAAGCCGCAGATCTTGAAACAGACAATTCAAAAAAATACAGAATTTATTACAGTATTGCAGAAAACTTCCGCAAAAAAGGAAGCTACGGTACAGCAAGAAATTATTACAACAAAATGCTTGAAGTAAAACCTTCTGCTGGTATTGCATACTATAAAATTGGCGCAATGTACGCAGACAGCGCAAACAATTGTGGAAACACGGTTTTTGAAAAAAGAGCAATGTACTGGTTAGCTGCAGATATGATGGATAGAGCAGCCCGTGTTGACGGAACCGTTGCAGGAAATGCAAAAGCTGCAGCTGCATCGTACAGAGGGCGCGCACCACAACCGAGCGATATTTTTTCTGAAGGTATGGCCGGAAAGACAATTAAATTTAATTGTTGGGTTGGTGGAAGCGTAAAAGTTCCTAACTTATAAGGATGCACACCACTATAAATACGATTAAAAGCGTGATGGCCTTGGTATTGGCCATCACGCTTTTTGCGTCATGCGAAAGCAATTATCAAAATGTAAAAAAATTAGGCCTCTCAGACGGGGCACCCATTGCTGAAGGAAAAAACATTAATTTTAAATACACCGATTCGGGAAAATTAGTAACCAATCTTTTAGCAAATAAACTGCTAGATTATTCAAATCTAGAGTTTCCATATAAAGAATTTCCAAACGGACTTGAAGTGCGATTTTGGGACGACGCAGGTAAAAAAAATATTGTAACCGCAGATTATGCCATTCAGTTTGACGAAACCGGATTGGTAGATTTACACAAAAATGTAGTAGTTATTACCGCAGATAGCGTAGTCTTAAAATCTGACCAGCTGTACTGGGATCAAAAAAATAAATGGGTTTTTACCGATAAGCCTTATCAAATAAAATTTAAGGATGGCTCCTATAATGAAGGCGCGGTTGGGTTTGACAGCAGTGAAGATTTTACTACCTTTCTATCCAGAAAAAACCAAGGAGTACAACTAGTAGATAAAACAAAAACTAAAGATGGTAAATAAAGTATATCGTTTTTTTGAATACGCATATTTAATAATCGCGGCATTTTTCGCTTATGAAACAGTGCAAAACTGGAACAGCCAGCCTAACAGAGCTTATTTATTTTTGTTCTTTGTTGTACTGGCAGTTTTTATGTTTTTCTTTAAAAGAAATTTTAGAAAGAAAATAGAAGAAAGAAATAAAAAATAACACCCAGTTAAAGTCCGAATCTTAGCAATTACAATCAAAAAACAACTCATAGTTAATAGCACATAAGTTGGATTACAGCATCCTCATAATTTTAATAATGCTTATACTCTCCGCCTTCTTTTCGGGGATGGAAATTGCTTACGTTTCTTCGAACAAAATTCATATTGAAATTGAAAAGAAACAAAATACATTTTTAGCTGGTGTGCTAAAAAAAATAACCAAACGCCCTTCAAAATTTATTGCGACAATGCTGGTGGGCAATAATATTGCGCTGGTTATTTACGGTTTTTTTATGGGCGATCTGTTAATGAGATACATCCCCTTAGCTGGCTTCGGCGGACTTTTGGTACAAACTGTTATTTCCACCTTAGTTATATTAATGACCGCCGAATTTCTACCAAAAGTATTTTTTCAAATTTACGCCAATAGTTTAGTCAAAGTCTTCGCCGTACCCGCGTACTTTTTTTACGTGCTGTTTTCATTTATATCAGAGTTTGTAATTTATATTTCAGACTTGGTGCTTAAATTTCTTTTTAAGTCGGAAGGCGATACGGTCCAACTTAGCTTCACCAAATTAGAGCTAGGCAATTACATTTCGGAACAGATGGACATTGCCGAAACCAAAGACGAAATGGATTCGGAAATACAAATTTTTCAAAACGCATTAGATTTTTCCGAAGTTAAATCGCGCGAAGCAATGATTCCTCGAACAGAGGTGGTTGCTGTCGATATAGACACAACCCCCAAAGAACTCTCAAAAATTTTTATTGAAACGGGACTCTCAAAAATTTTAATCTATAACGATAATATAGACGATATTTTGGGTTATGTTCATTCTTTTGAGCTTTTCAAAAAACCCGCCAATATTAAAAAAGTATTAATGCCAGTGGTATTTGTGCCCGAAACAATGCTTATAAAAGACGTGCTCGGCATCCTCAGCAAAAAAAGAAAAAGCATTGCCGTGGTTATTGATGAATACGGCGGCACCAGTGGTATAATTACAGTTGAAGATATAATTGAAGAACTTTTTGGCGATATTGAAGATGAACACGACAGCGTGGCTCTTATTGAAGAAGAATTAGGAGTTGGACATTATAAATTTTCGGCGCGATTAGAAGTAGATTACCTTAACGAAAACTACGATTTAAGCTTAGAAGAGAGCGAAAACTACGAGACCTTGGGCGGGTTAATTGTAAACTACACAGAAGAAATTCCCGACAAAGGCGAAACTGTTGAAATTGACGATTATATCTTTACCATTCTTGAAGTTTCTAGCACTAAAATTGAACTGGTAGAAGTAAAAGACAACACGGACGATTAGATTTTGAATTATTCCACACTTTTTTCAATATACTTTTTTATTAATGATAGGAAAATGGTATTTTCGCCCCCTAATTAACCGAAAAAAAACACATCCTTTAATATCTATTAAATTCAAGAATTTAAAGGAATTAACAACCAACCCCTTCATATTCGGAAGATTGAAAATGAAGACATATAAATTATTTTAATCAAATGGCAATCTTAAACAGTATTAGAAAAAGAGGGATATTTCTTATCCTTATTATTGCATTGGCGCTTTTCGCCTTTATTTTAAGCGATGTTTTAACCAAAGGCGGCGGCACAAAAGTTCAGGATACAATTGCCACCGTTAATGGCACAGATATTTCCCGACAAAGTTTTATGCAGGAGGTAGAAAATACCCAGCGTAATATGGGACCAAATGCAAACGCATCGCAAGCCGTCAATATGGTTTGGGAAAGAGAGCTGCGCCGTGTTATTCTGGAAGAACAGTACGAGAAAGTAGGCCTTTCAGTTGAAAAGGCACAATTAGACGATGCACTAAAAACTTCATTGGCTAACAACCAAACATTTCTAAATGAAGCCGGTCAAGTAGACGATGGTAAAATTCAAGAATACATTGCCAGTATCAAAGCTTCTTCGCCCGGGATGTACCAACAGTGGTTAGATTTTGAGCAAAGCACCGAAAACGGTATTCTTCAGCGCACGTATTACAATATGATAAAAGGTGGTTTAAGAAGTACAGTTGCAGAAGGCGAACAAGAATATCACTTCCAAAACGACAATTTGAACATCAATTATGCGATGATTCCATATAGCAAAATTGCCGACGAGGAAGTAAAAGTTACAGACGACGAAATAAAAAAATACGTTGCAGCTCATCCCAAAGAGTACGAGGTGGAAGCACAAGCAGACATTCAGTACGTAATGTTTTCAGAGGAGCCTTCAGAAGAAGACATCTTAGAAGCGAAAACACAGGTTGCCGCCTTGCTCAACAATAAAGCCGAATACAATCAAAATACGAAAGAAAACGACACCATTCTCGGTTTCAGAAATACAAAAAATTACGAAGAATTTGTAAATGCAAATTCAGATGTGCCATACTTTGATCGGTGGATGTTTAAAAACGAATTGCCACAATCTGTTGCAGACACGCTAATCAATTTAAACGAAGGCGACATTTATGGCCCGTTTAAAGTTGACAATTCCTTCTATCTTTCAAAAGTTTTGGAAACCAAAAAAATGCCCGATTCTGCAGCGTCAAAGCATATTTTAATTCGCTACGTTGGCACACAACGCGCTCCAGAGACAATTACACGCACTAAAGAAGAAGCCAAAAAATTGGCCGATAGTATTTTAAGCGTTGTAAAAAAAGACAAATCTAAATTCGCAGAGCTCGCAAACGAACTTTCAGACGACGGTTCAAGCCAGAATGGAGGCGATTTAGGAAGCTCGACACCCGGCAGAATGGTGCCACCGTTTGATAAGTTTATCTTCAACAACCCTACGGGAACTATTGGGTTAGTAGAAACAGACTTCGGTTTCCATATCGTAGAAGTAGGAGAACAATCTGAACCTAAAAAAGCTATTAAACTTGCGACAGTTGTAAAAGCAGTTGAACCATCTGATAACACCATTAACGATGTGTTTTCTAATGCCACCAAATTTGAAGTAGCCTTAAAAGACGGCGATTTCTCTGAACTTGCAAAAGCTCAAAACTTAGAGGTTAAACCAGTTAATAATCTTGGTAAAATGGAAGCCAATATTCCTGGTATTGGAGCCAACCGAAGCCTTGTAAATTGGGCTTTTGAAGCGGATACCAAAGTTGGAGACTACAAACGTTTTAGCGTTCCCGAGGGATACGTTATTGCACAACTTACCCGTAAAAACGACAAAGGCTTAATGAGTGTTTCGCAAGCTACCGCCACGGTAAAACCTATTCTATTAAAGGAGAAAAAAGCTCAGAAAATTCGCGAATCCATTACAGCAACAACAATCGAAGATATTGCAAAAAGTCAAAATGTAAGCGTTCAAACAGCCACTGGTATTACTATGGCAAATCCTGTAATTGGAGCTAATAACGAGCCAAAAGTTGTAGGAACTGCTTTTGGAACAAAACCAGGCGAAACGACTGGCTTAATTAATGGAAATACTGGAGTTTATGTAGTGAAAACTACTGCGTTCAACCCAGCACCAAAATTAGATTCGTACGTAAATTACGCAAATCAATTAAGTAGTAAAGCAGCTCCGGCATCTCAAAGCGCCGTTTTTAATGCGCTTAGAAAGAAAGCCGAGATAGAAGATAATCGCGCTACTTTTTACTAATAGTACATACTTAAACTAGTTAAGCCCTGTTGCATATTTTGTAACAGGGCTTTTTATTTAAAACTGAAGTGGGAATACTTCCAAGAATCAAAAATATCCTTTATTTTTAAGAAATTATTTATCAAACAAAATAGAATGGACAATTCAGAAATTATAGCCGCACTAGAAAAAAAATATCACGATTTAGGCGAAAACCCCCAAACGTATTTAAAAGGTCTATTACAAGCAAAACCTATTAATTACTGGGATTATATTCAAGTAGACACCCTTCTTTCACTTCAAAAAACACGTACAGATTTTAAAGATGAAGAAATTTTTGTAATGTACCATCAAGTTACAGAACTCACTTTAAAGATGATGATTCACGAAATAAAACAACTTTCCGAAGGCGAAAATCTATCAGAAAATACGTGGATTACAAAACTTGATCGGTTAAAGCGCTATACGAGAATGCTAATAACCTCTTTCGATATTATGAAAGACGGCATGAGTTATGACGATTATAACACCTTCCGCGCAACGCTAACCCCAGCAAGCGGTTTCCAAAGTGCTCAATTTCGCATTTTAGAACTTTACTGCACCAAATTAGAGAATTTAGTAAATAATCACGGAAAAGAACGATTGCCCAAAAATCCAACTATCGATGATTATTTTGAAAACATGTACTGGAAAGATGCTGGATATAACAGAAAAACTGGAAAAATGACGCTAACCCTTCGCCAGTTTATTGAAAAATACGAAGCAGATTTTAAAGCTTTAGCAATTAAAATAAAAGGCAAAACCCTTGAAGAGCGCATAGCACAAATGCCAAATCCTTCCGAAGAATTAAAAGATAAACTAAAACAATTCGATCATTTTTACAATGTTGCTTGGCCAATTGTTCATTTAGACACGGCAAATCATTATTTAAACAGCAAAGGTGAAACCAAAGCGGCAACAGGCGGATCAGACTGGCAAAAATACCTGCACCCAAAATACCAACAACGCAAGTTTTTTCCGAAATTATGGTCTGCCGAGGAAATTGCCACTTGGGGGGAATGATAGTTTGGAATTTTAAAAAACATGGACATACAAACAAAACGCATTTACGAAAAAGCTGCAAACCGTGATGGCACAAGAGTTTTAGTAGATCGTGTCTGGCCACGCGGCGTGAGTAAGGAAGATGCAAAACTCAATGAATGGATGAAGGAAATAGCCCCTTCTGAAAAACTCCGGAAATGGTTTGACCACAAAGAAGAACGGTTTGAAGAATTTTCAAAAAAGTACAAAAAAGAATTAGAAAAGCATTCAAATTTAGTGCAACAATTGCTAGACAAAGCAAAGGACAAACGCCTTACCCTGCTCTTTGGCGCAAAGGATGAAGCACACAATCAAGCCATAGTTTTAAAAGAATATCTGGACAATCAATAAATGCTTCTTATTTAAACCTTTTCAGTATTTTTAAAGGCTGTAACCTATTATTGAAAATTAAAATGAAATATTTTGTTGCGCTATTAATTATCTGTTTTTCACTTACTGCAAAATCACAAATTCTCAATGCCGAGTCACTTCGGAAGGTAACAGACACCTCTGGTTTTTCGGGCTCCATCAGTCTTGGCTTTTCCTTAAAACGCGATGTGAACGATTATTTTGCTTTTAGTAGCAGTACACACGTGCAGTACAAAATGGAAAAACATTTGGTTTTACTTAAAAACGACATTGAACTTAAAAACATTGAAGGCAATAAATTTGAGAACGCAGGCATAACGCATATTAGATACAATTATAAAATTCGCCCACGTATAGCTTGGGAAGTATTTGCACAAGCACAGTACAACAAGGTTTCAAAAATAGATTTTAGAGGACTTGTAGGCATGGGGCCGCGATTTAAATTAACAACTTCAGAAAATTATAAGCTCTATTTTGGTTCACAAATAATGTACGAAGTTGAAGAACTGAACGATGGAAGCACCCCTATTCAAAGAGATTTTAGAAGCACTTCCTACCTCTCTTTCAGTTTATATCCAACGGAAAACATTAGTTTAATTAGCACAACATATTACCAACCCAAGTTAAAAGATTTTGGCGATTATCGGGTTTCCAATCAAACTTCACTACTAATAGATCTATTTAAAAACTTCGCCTTTAAAACCAGTTATACTTTTATCTACGATGAAACGCCAGCGGTGGGCATTCCTAATTCACAGTACAATTTATCAAGCGGCTTTGTTTATTCTTTTGATTAATTTGTTAAACTTTCGTAAGCAACCCGTATTTTAATAGACTACTTGCCTATATTTACGTATATCGCAAAACCAAAGATTCACAAAATGCGTAACTACACTTAAACTACAATATGGCAGCAAACAACTATTACGATCCCTCGGACCTTAAAAAATTTGGCAAAATCTCAGAATGGAGCAAGGAACTCGGCGATAAATTTTTTGAATACTACGGAAAAGTATTTGAAGAAGGTGCCCTTAGTGCTCGTGAAAAATCGCTTATCGCTCTGGCGGTTGCACACACCGAAATGTGCCCGTACTGTATTGACGCCTACTCGCAAGATGGGCTTCAGCGCGGCATTACAAAAGAAGAAATGATGGAGGCCGTACACGTGGGAGCAGCCATTAAAAGTGGCGCCACTTTAGTCCACGGCGTTATGATGATGAACAAGGTGAACAAATTGGAAATGTAGAGACACAACACTTGTGCTGCTACTACATACCACTTTTGAAATTTTCAAAATTCGAAAAATTTCAAAAGAAAAATTTAAAAAGAATATGCTGAAAGAAAAAAAGAAAAAACAACAATCCCTTCATAAACGCGATAGCGAGTTCGCAATGGCAAACAAACAACTCGAAAAACTTTCTAACGGCATCTTTGCCAATGGCGAGCTACCTACTTTTTCAGAAAAAATAGAGGAGACAAATCAATTTCCGTTACGTCCCAATAAACTGGAAATTCTTCAAATTAACGTGGGTTATATGTGCAACCAAGTTTGCGAACATTGCCACGTAGACGCCGGCCCAGACAGAAAAGAAATAATGACGCGCGAAACCATGCTACAGTGCTTGGAAATAATTAAAAACACAGGTGCCCACACTTTAGATCTTACAGGCGGTGCCCCCGAAATGAACCCAGATTTCCGCTGGTTTGTTGAAGAAGCAAGCAAGGCGGGAATTCAGGATTTTATTGTTCGAAGTAATTTAACAATTATTCGCGCCAACAAAAAATATTACGATTTACCTCAATTCTTCAAAAAACACAACGTGCACGTGGTGAGCAGCATGCCACACTGGACACGTGGAAAGACCGATAAACAAAGGGGCGAGGGCGTTTTTGATCAATCTATTAAAGCATTGCAAGAATTAAATGCCGTTGGCTACGGAATGCCAAATAGCAACCTGCGTTTAGATTTGGTTTATAACCCCAGCGGAGCCTTTTTGCCCGGGGATCAAGCCAGCATGGAAAAAGATTTCAAAAAAGCATTGCTCGAAGATTTTGGCATACATTTTCACAGTCTTTTTGCCATTACAAATCTGCCTATTTCACGGTTTTTAGATTATTTAATTGTTTCAGAAAACTATGAAGATTATATGTATTCGCTAGTAGAAGCGTACAATCCGGCAGCCGTAAAAAATGTAATGTGCCGAAATACCATTTCAATTAGTTGGGATGGCTATCTGTACGACTGCGACTTTAACCAAATGCTGGAATTGAAGGTTGCGAGCAAAATTCAGCACGTTTCAGAATACAACGAAGAAATTTTAAACAATCGAAAAATAATAATTAGCCAGCATTGCTACGGGTGCACAGCAGGAGCGGGTAGCAGTTGCCAAGGTGCGGTCTCAACATCGTGATTGGATATAAAATTTACCCAAAATGAAACATTTGTCAATTTTATTGCTCCTTTTTTTATTTGCAGAAAACAGCTTTGCACAAAAAAATTTAGACCAATTGCTCCAAGCTTACAATTCCTACAGTATCCCGTACATTTCTGTGCAAGAACTGCGCATGTTTCAATTGAACGATAC
The DNA here is from genome assembly GCF_022008365.1 of Aequorivita vitellina. Lineage (GTDB taxonomy): Bacteria > Bacteroidota > Bacteroidia > Flavobacteriales > Flavobacteriaceae > Aequorivita > Aequorivita vitellina. Next base: position 62,482 of record NZ_JAIRBA010000016.1, on the reverse strand, counting down.
TGTTATTATATTAGATGCACGGGAGCCAGATGAATTTGCAGTGAGCCATATAAAAACTGCATTAAACGTGGGTTATAACGATTTCCATTCTGAGGAAAAACAACTTCAAAAACTGAATAAAAATATTCCTATAGTAGTATATTGTTCGGTAGGAATCCGTTCCGAAAAAATTGGCGAAAAACTAAAAAAAATTGGGTTTACCAATGTAAAAAACCTCTACGGCGGTATCTTTGAATGGAAATACAAAGGGTATCCCGTCGTCGATTCAGCAGGAAAAAACACTGAAAACATACACGTTTTTTCCAAACATTGGAGCTCATATTTGAATGCGGGGAATCCTGTTTATTAAATTTTGAATCTCCCTGAAAATAGCATACTTAAAAATGGCATTACTAACTTCAAAAAAAACAAGTAGCGACAACGAAATGGCTCGCGATTTTTACTTCCCAACCTCAAAAAAAGCGCTAATTATTTTTACTCGTAACCCAGAATTGGGCAAAGTAAAAACCCGGCTCGCAAAATCAGTGGGCGATGAAAGTGCCTTGGAAATCTATAAATTTCTTTTAAAGCACACCGTTGAAATTACTAAAAATTTAAACGTAGATAAATACGTGTTTTATTCTGAAAACATCCATCGCGATGATATTTGGAATCCAGATATTTTCAGAAAAAAACTGCAATCTGGAGAAAATTTAGGCGAAAAAATGAATAATGCGTTTTCTGAATTATTTGACATGGGTTACGAAAGTGTACTAATTGTAGGAAGCGATATTTTCGAAATAAATCAAAAAGACATTGAAAATGCTTTCGATGCTTTACAGTCAAACCAATTGGTAATTGGCCCAGCCAAAGATGGGGGCTATTATTTATTGGGCATGAAGGAGCTGGATTCCAAAATATTTAAAAATAAAAACTGGGGTACAAATACCGTTTTAGACGACACGCTCAACGATCTACGCACAAAAAAATACGTGTTACTGGAAGAGCGAAACGACATTGATTATTACCAAGATATTAAAGAGGTTGATGCTTTTCAGCAGTTTTTACCTCCGTATTTAGACAAAAACTTTTTATAAATATGACATCTATAAAATACATTGAAGAAGCGGTAGCATACCTGCAGCAAAGAGGGTTTGAAAAACCTGAAGTAGGGATTATTCTCGGCACTGGCCTAGGGAGAATTATTGAAAACGTTGCAATTGAAGCCGAAGTAAGTTACAATCACATCCCAAACTTCCCAACCGCAACTGTAGAATTTCACAAAGGAAAATTAATTTACGGCACGCTCGAAGGCAAAAAGGTAATACTTATGCAAGGTCGTTTTCACATTTATGAAGGCTATTCGCTTACAGACGTTACCTTCCCCGTTCGCGTAATGCATCTTTTGGGAATAAAACATTTGTTGGTTAGCAATGCTTCCGGAGCGATAAACCTCAATTTCAAAAAAGGTGAAATCATGCTAATTGACGACCACATTAATCTGCAGGGCAATTCTCCCCTCGCCTTCCGTGGCGTGGAGAAAATGGGCGAACGTTTTGTAGATATGAGCGCGCCATATAATCCTGAAATGAACCGAAAACTGGAGCAAATTGCTTCCGAAAATAACATAAAACTACACAAAGGTGTTTACGCCAGCGTCGTGGGTCCACAACTGGAAACCCGTGCCGAATACAGATACCTGAAAATTATTGGCTCCGATGCCGTGGGAATGAGCACCGTGCCCGAGGTTATTGTTGCCAACCATTTAGGGTTGCCAGTTTTGGCCGTTTCAATATTAACCGATGAATGCAATCCAGACAATCTGCAACCTGTAAATATTGAAGAAATAATTGCAATGGCCGCCAAAGCAGAACCAGACATGATTACTTTGTTTTCAGAGTTGATTAAGCAGTTGTAATCAATTCCACATTATTGCGACCAAAAGAACCTTGGAGAAATATTTCGAAATATTCAAAAATTCATACCACGGCTACTTCAACTATCTGTGGAAGGAAATTACATACTTCCATTGGGAAAATTATTTCTACGGATTAATATTGGTTTCATTAATAGTTTGGGGTTTGGAATTATTATTCCCTTGGCGAAAGGACCAAAAAGTATTCAGAAAAGATTTTTGGTTGGACACCTTTTATATGTTTTTCAACTTTTTCCTGTTGAACTTAATCGTGCTTATTTTTCTCTCAAATGCAACCGCCGAATTGTTTAATGACGTGCTGTCTTTATTAGGATTGAAGCTTGCAAATTTTCAGCTTTTAGATTTAGATGCACTTCCGTTTGGCCTCGGACTTTTAATATTCTTTTTAATCACAGATTTCGTGCAATGGAACACCCACCGGCTATTGCATTACTCTCCATTTCTTTGGAATTTTCACAAGCTGCATCACTCGGTTAAAGAAATGGGATTCGCCGCTCACCTGCGATATCACTGGATGGAACCCATTGTTTACAAATCCATTCTATACATCCCGCTAGCAATTATTGGAGGTTTTAATGTAGAATCTGTAGCAATCGTTCACTTTTCAGCGCTTGCAATTGGCCATTTAAATCACGCCAATTTGGGTTGGGATTATGGTTTTTTAAAATATTTCTTCAACAACCCTAAAATGCACATTTGGCATCACGCTAAAGTTTTACCAAAACACGCACAATACGGTGTTAATTTCGGAATAAGTTTGAGCGTTTGGGACTATCTTTTCAAAACCAATCACATTCCGCACGATGGTAGAGATATTGAGCTGGGCTTTGATGGCGACGAAAAATTTCCAGACGATTTTGTACGGCAGACGCTTTATCCCGTAAAAACCAAAGAGCGAAAAATTTCGTAAGTATTTCAGAAATATAAAATCAAACAAAATGAAAACCGTGTTCAATCTTGCCGCTATACTTTTTATTGTATTTTCTTTACAAAGTTGCAACCTTATTTCGGCTGCAGGCTTCAGTAGCCAAGGGCAGCCAACGAAAGAAGTGGGGCAAGAACTAACTTCAACTACGGCAAATTCAGCAGTAAATGTAGATCATTCCCAATGGGACAAACTTCTGAAAAAGCATGTAAACACCCAAGGCTTAGTAGATTACAAAGGCTTTAAAAACGACATTTCTCAATTAGACGCATATTTAAAAATGCTTTCGCAACAAAACCCTAGCAACGACTGGAGCGTACAGGAATTGCTCGCCTACTACATAAATATATACAATGCGGCGACTGTAAAACTAATTATTGAAAATTATCCGGTAAAAAGTATTAAAGATATTGACGGGCCTTGGACCAAAGGACGCGTTGCAGTGGGCGATAAAATGCTCTCGCTTGGTGGAATTGAAAACGGAATACTTCGGAAAATGAACGAGCCGCGAATTCACTTCGCCATAAATTGTGCTTCAATTTCCTGTCCAAAACTTTTAAACGAAGCCTATACTGCAGCTAAAATTAACGAACAGTTAGACCGCGTAACCAAATCTTTTATCAATAGTGCCGAAAACGATATTTCTGCCAGCAACCCAAAACTGTCGTCAATTTTTGATTGGTACCAAAAGGATTTTACCGTTAATGGAAAGCAGAATGTTATTGGCTACATTAACCAGTATTCAAAGACGAAAATAGATGCCAACGCAACTATAACCTATAAAAACTACGATTGGAACTTAAACGAACAGAAATAATATTTCAAGGTTGTCATCAAAATACGCAGTAACTTTGCAAGTTAGTAATGCCTTAATAATCGGTATAATTTGATAAACCGAAAAATTCCCCAAATTTAAAATTATACAGTAAAATGCTATCCATCATCATTCCAGTTTTAAATGAAGCCGAAATAATAGACAGATTGCTTCAAAAACTTCCAGAAAAACTTTCAGGGAAATACCGTGCCGAAATAATTTTAGTAGATGGCGGTAGCACCGATGGTACGCAAGCCAAAATCACCGCATTTATAAAGAAAACCGCCACGCCTCGAAACATTTATTCCATTCAATTAATTTCTTCAGAAAAAGGTCGTGCAAAGCAAATGAACACCGGTGCGCGCCATGCTTCAAGCGAAATACTCTATTTTTTACACGCCGATTCTTTTCCCCCTAAAAAATTTGACAAATACATTATTTTCGAAGTAAACAAAGGAAACCCCGCAGGTTGTTTCCGCTTAAAGTTTGATAGCGACCATTGGTGGCTTCAGCTTGCAAGTTGGTTTACACGGTTTACGTGGCAGGGTTGCCGCGGCGGAGATCAAAGCCAGTTTATTACAAAACAGCTTTTTAACGCCATTGATGGCTTTAATGAAGAATATATTATTTACGAAGACAACATCTTAATTAGCGAACTTTACAAACGAAAAAAGTTTGTAGTTATTCCAAAAAACCTCACCACTTCTGCCCGACTTTATAGGCAGAAAGGTGTCTGGAATTTACAATATCACTTCTGGGCTATTCACGCAAAACAAAGGTTTGGTGCAAAGGCCGAAGAACTTCATAAGTATTATTTAAAGAATATAAAGTCCGATGTTTCAAATCATTCGGCTTAGTGCTCCGCAACAAATAATTAAAACGAAAAGAGTTAAAATTCATATTCATTTTTAATTAAATTCTGCTTCTTTCAAAGTTTTTTAGGAAATTTGAATTACTAATATTAAAAACACGGCTATGAACATTTTTGAAGCAATTAGAAAAGATCACGACAAGCAACGCGAACTGTGCAGATTAGTAACATCCACTTCTGGCGATTCAAAAGGGAGGAAAGAAATGTGGGAAAAACTAAAGCACGAACTGCAAATACACGCAGACGCCGAAGAACGCACCTTTTATTCGCCACTAATTCATAATGATATGATGCAGGAGCACGCCCGACACGGCATTGCAGAACATCATGAAATGGACGAATTAATAGAGAAAATAGACGAAACCGATATGGATTCGCCCGCTTGGCTTGTGTATGCAAAACAATTGTGTGAAAAGGTAGAGCACCATTTGGACGATGAGGAGCACAGCTTTTTTCAATTAGCAGGAAAGGTTTTTACCGAAACCCAAAAAACAGCTATCGCCAAGGATTATTTGGAAGAAATGAAAAAAAACAGATAAATTCCTGTAAAATTAATATTTGTTAGCTGAATAATATTTCGCAATTACGGTCTGCGCCGGTTTATTTTGTGGTGAAAACTGCGTGTCAACTTCGCCACCAGCCCTTTCGTGCACGATAAACCACTTCCAAAGAAATCCGCCAGCAAACCACTCTTCGTTCCACAAAGTTTGGTATAATCCGTCTAATGAATTGGATTGCGCCTCTAAGTTTATCGCATTCATTTCCCGATCGCTCTTCCACGGTTCTTTCCCACTAAAATCCACGCTCCGATACCCGTATTCTGCAAAGAGAATTTTCTTGTTTTCCTTTTCTGAAATAGCTTTCAATTCTGTTTTCCATCGCTCCCACCCCATTTTCACTTCATCAATTGTTGGGGTTTTACTTTCAGAAACCGGGAAATAGGCATCTACGCCTATAAAATCCAGCGCATCCCAAAAAGGAACACGCTTGTATTCGTCCCAATTGGCGGCATAGGTTAGCTTTCCTTTATAAACATTTTTCACTTCATTAATCAAGGTTCGCCAATACTCGGGACGGTGTTCAATAAATTTTTCCAACTCGGTGCCAATGCAGAAAATAGCAACATTTTCTGCTTCGGCAACATTCGCAAAATCCATAATAAAATTGCGATACGTTTCTTCAAGTTGAAGCCATTCTTCTTCCGAGGCCATTTCAACCAAACCAGTAAATTCGCCCCGCGAAACCCAGATTTGAGGCTTCAACATAATATTTATTTCGTTTTCGTGAAGCAATTTAACATATTGCGCCACACCCTGCACCGACTCACCAAACCATTGGCGTGGCTGATTGTAAAATATTTCGGGATGCCCTAGATTTTTTATAAAACCGAAGGGCATAATTGCGACGTAATTTGCTCCCAATTCATTTAAAGGTTCTACATTTTGCTGAAAAAGTGTGTCTCTGGAAGCAACAAGGCTAACACCGTTTATTTTTGAAATTCCCTTCACTTTCTGCACGTTCATTTTGGGCGATTCCTTCTTTTGTGCACAACTACTGAGTAGGGAAAAAATTAAAATACAGGCAAGAAAAGTATAGCGTTTTGTCATTTCAAATTTTATGAGGGTTGAATTTAAGACTTTATATCAAAAATTATAAGAATATTTAGAACGGTTTTAAATCTGCTCCCCTTGTAATTGCGTAAATTTATAAACGACTGAAGAAAACGACAACTGCATAATTATGGAACACATCGTCATTATAGGCAACGGAATTGCTGGTATAACCGCCGCGCGACACATTCGTAAACTTTCCGATAAAAAGATAACCATAATTTCTGCCGAAACCGATCATTTTTTTTCTCGCACCGCGCTAATGTACGTGTATATGGGCCATATGCGTTGGCGTGATATTGAACCATACGAATCGTGGTTCTGGAAAAAAAACCGATTGGAACTTATAAACGCCTATGTTGAAACCGTCGATACAAATAACAAAACCCTTCATTTTAAAAAAGGTGGTTCGTTAACTTACAGCAAACTCATAATCGCAACTGGTTCGGTAACAAATACATTTGGCTGGGAAGGCTTGGAGCTCAACGGAGTTCAAGGTTTGATTTCAAAACAAGATTTGGAAAAACTCGAAAAAAATGCACCTAATAACAACGTATGTCCGCGTGCAGTAATAATTGGCGGCGGATTAATTGGTGTTGAAATGGCCGAAATGCTCCGCACTCGAAAGATTGAAGTAACTATGCTCGTCCGCGAAGATGGTTTTTGGGCCAACGTACTTCCAAAACAGGATGCCAAAATGATTTCGCGGCATATTGTTTCGCACGGAGTGGATCTTCGGCATAATGAAGAGCTCGATAAAATTATAGGCGATAGAGACGGAAACGTAAAATCGGTTATCACCAAAAATGGCGAAGAAATTCCGTGTAGTGTCGTGGGAATAACCACTGGCGTAAAACCGAATATTTCATTTCTGAAAAATTCAAAAATTGAAACAGACAGAGGCATTTTGGTCAACCGAAAACTAGAAACAAATATTGAAGACGTGTATGCCATTGGCGATTGCGCCCAGCAACGCGAACCCATCAGTAACCGACCGCCAATTGAAGCTGTGTGGTACACCGGCCGTATGATGGGTGAAGCGCTTGCGCAAACAATTTGCGGCAATCCATTTGAATATAAACCCGGCAACTGGTTTAACAGCGCCAAGTTTTTTGATATTGAATACCAAACGTACGGCTGGGTTTTTTCAGCAGAAAGACGAAAGGATTACGAAGCACAATTTCATTGGAAATGCGAAAGCGATTTGCGTTGCATCACCATTTCATATAATAAAGACAACAACGAATTTTTAGGAATAAACACTTTCGGAATACGAATGAAACAGGAAGTTTTTGATAATTGGCTGAATGAAAAAAGAAGTCTCGATTATGTAGTTAAAAGTCTAAAACAAGCCAATTTTGACCCCGAGTTCTTTAAAAGGTATGAAAGGGAAATTTTAAAGGAATATTTATCATTAACTGAAACAGTAACCTAACAAGTCTTTAAGACCCCAAAGGTTTTTAAAGTCTCTGGGATTCTAAATAAAAACAATAAATATGAGCACCGTTCAACGAAATATGTCCTTAACTGGCGAGCCACCAAAAACCATAAATACGCAACAAAAAATTGCTTCCTTCATTGGGTTATTGGGATTGATGGTATTAGTATTGGCTTTCTTCAACCTTAATTTTCCGAACAAAAGCTTGTGGCTTACCGCCTCTATAATTGCCATTGGTGGCGGAACGGTTTGGTTTTCTATCGCGGCATATGCAAATAAACACGAAGGAATTAAAAATGATGGCGTTTACTTTAAGTCGCTTACTTCAAAAGGTTTTTGGGCTTGGATTTTGGGAATTTTTCTCACCTTATTTTACGTACTGCTTTATTGGTTTCCGCAATATTTAGGCTTGGCGCAAGACGGTAATAACAGCGGTGTTGTTGCCCTTTTTGACCCACTAAGTCAGTTTCTAAACGGTGGTCCCGCAAGCCAATGGTTTTTATATGGAACGCTTTATACATTGGCTATTTTGGCTTTCGGAATAAAATTTCTTTTAAAATATCGCCATAATAAATACGAAAAACTTCGTACGTATTCTGTGATGTTTTTCCAGCTCGGTTTCGCTTTTTTAATCCCCGAACTTATGTCTCGATTAAATAGCGACTCTTTTTCACTTCCATATTACGACTTAAAAAATATCTGGCCACTTAATTATTACAACTTTGAACAATATAGAGTAGACTCCTTTATTTCCGCAGGCGATATTGGCCTGGGATTACTAATTTTTGGCGTAGCTTCTATTTTTATAATCACCCCTATTTTAACGTATAAATACGGCAAACGCTGGTATTGTTCGTGGGTTTGCGGTTGCGGCGGATTGGCAGAAACTGCTGGCGACCCATTTCGTCATTTAAGCGATAAAAGTCAAATGGCTTGGAAGGTTGAGCGTTGGGTAATTCACAGTGTTTTGGTTTTTGTGGTTTTGATGACCACTGCGGTTGTGTATTCCTATTTGGGCGATGATAGTTCAAAATATTGGTTAACTAAGAACACTTTTTTAATCTCGGTTGCTGTGTTTTTAACTTTGGTTTTCGCAGGAACTTGGATTTTTAAAAGAGACGAATTGAAGAAAGATGCAAAATTGGGTGCCATAGGTTACTTCGTCATTATAATTTCATTAATAGGTTTTCATTATTTCTCTGGAACAAAGTTATTTCTGTTTGAAGCAGAAACCCTGCGCCAAACTTACGGTTTTCTTATTGGCGCTGTGTTTAGTGGTGTAATTGGGGTGGGCTTCTACCCTATTTTCGGGAGTCGGGTTTGGTGTCGTTTTGGTTGCCCAATGGCCGCTATTTTAGGATTTCAGCAGCGCTTGTTTTCAAAATTTAGAATTACAACAAACGGCGGACAATGCATTAGCTGCGGTAATTGTTCTACTTATTGTGAAATGGGTATCGACGTACGTGCTTATGCTCAAAAAGGCGAAAACATCGTACGATCAAGCTGTGTAGGCTGCGGAATTTGCTCAGCAGTTTGTCCACGTGGCGTATTAAAACTTGAAAACGGTCCGTTGGAAAAACGCATCAGTAGCAACGAAATTCTACTTGGTAACGATGTAGATTTAATGAATTATGTGAATAAATAAAACCTAACAGATCACAAAGGCTTGTCAGGTTTAGAAGCTATTTTCGTCCAAGGGATTGTCATTTATTTTTCTGAAATTCGCAATCCAAAAACCCCAAACTTTTAATGGTAAAAAACATCAAGGTAATCATTCCCGCTTATAACGAAGAAGATTCAATTGGGAAGGTGATTGCCGAAATTCCCAATATTGTTTCAGAAATAATTGTGGTTAACAATAATTCCACAGACAATACCGCCAATGCTGCCGAACTTGCGGGTGCAACCGTGCTTTTTGAACCGAAGGCTGGCTACGGAAATGCTTGCTTAAAAGGCATGGAATATGTGGCAAGTTATGAGCAACAGTATCCAGACATTATTGTATTTCTCGATGGCGATTACAGCGATTATCCTTCTGAATTAACAAAAATAGTTGCTCCAATAATTGAAGACGATATAGATTTCGTGGTGGGCGCAAGGGTAAAAAAGTTACAAGAAACCGGTTCCATGACGTTTCCGCAGCGTTTTGGAAATGGGTTGGCAACTAAATTAATGACGCTTTTTTTCAATTCAAAATTTACAGATTTAGGACCTTTTCGCGCAATTAAATACGAAAAATTGCTCGCTTTAAATATGGAGGATAAAACCTACGGTTGGACGGTAGAAATGCAATTAAAAGCATTGAAAAAAAACTATAGTTATGTTGAAGTACCCGTAAATTATAGAAACCGTATTGGCGTTTCAAAAGTTTCGGGTACGGTAAAAGGTGCTATATTTGCAGGCGTAAAAATCCTGAGCTGGATCTTTAAATACAGTTTCAAAAAATGATTCTTGAATCTATTATCATTGTAATTTACTCCGTAGCCTTGCTTCTCATTTTTATGTACGCTTTGGCGCAATTGAACCTGCTTTTCAATTATTTAAAAGCGCGTAAGAATCACAAAACCTGCCCAACATTCAATTTTTTAAAGGCTGAAGAAATTCCTTTAGTAACCATCCAACTTCCCGTTTATAACGAATTATATGTAATGGAACGCCTGTTGGACAATATTGCTGAAATTGATTATCCAAAAGATAAATTAGAAATACAGGTGTTGGACGACAGCACCGATGAATCCTTCGAAGCAACTGCAAAACACATTCAAAAACTTCAGAAAACAGACTTAGATATTCAGCACGTTACACGAACAAATCGATCTGGTTTTAAGGCAGGTGCGCTAAAAGAAGGTTTAAAAACTGCCAAAGGCGAATATATCGCGATTTTTGACGCAGATTTTCTTCCGAAGAAAAACTGGTTAAAAAATACAATTCCATATTTTAAAGATTCCAAAATAGGTGTAGTGCAAACTCGGTGGGGCCATTTAAATCGCAATTATTCCATCCTTACCCGCGTGCAGGCTTTTGCGCTCGATGCACATTTTACTTTAGAGCAAGTGGGCCGAAATAGTAAAGGACATTTCATAAATTTTAACGGAACAGCGGGTGTTTGGCGAAAAGCGTGTATTCTGGATGCGGGTAATTGGGAAGGCGATACCTTAACAGAAGATTTAGACCTCAGCTATCGCGCGCAACTTAAAAATTGGAAATTCAAATATTTGGAAGCAGTAGAAACTCCGGCCGAGCTGCCAGTGGTTATTAGCGCGGCTCGATCCCAACAATTTCGTTGGAACAAAGGTGGCGCCGAGAATTTTCAAAAAATGGCGTGGCGCGTCTTTAAGAGCGAGGATGTTACTTTTAAAACTAAAATACACAGTTTCCTGCATTTGCTGAATAGCACCATGTTTTTAAATATTTTGATTGTCGCTATTTTGAGTATTCCGATGCTATACATTAAAAACGAATACGAACATTTGAAAGTTTATTTTTATGTAATGAGCTTTTTTGTGATTAGTACAGCTATTTTTTTTATCTGCTATTGGTTTACTTACAAAGCAATTTACGGCGGCGGATTTAAACGTTTTTTCAAGTATTCTGCGATGTTTTTTACCTTCTTTTCTATTGCGATGGGTTTTTCACTTCACAATTCTATTGCCGTTTTGGAAGGACATTTTGGTAAGAAAAGTGAATTTATCCGAACTCCAAAATTCAATATCGGCAGTTTAAAGGAAGGTTGGAAAAGCAATAAATACCTCACAAAAAATATTTCTACAAATGTAATCTTTGAAGGAATTTTGATGCTCTACTTCGCTTTTGGAATGTATAGCGCCTTTGTAGTTGGCGACCAAGGTGGCGATTTCGGGCTTTTCCCGTTTCATTTGATGCTTTTCTTAGGGTTTGGATTTGTGTTTTTTAAATCGCTGACGTCCAAAGTTTAAATCATTTTTAATTATATTTAAGCTCCGTGAACCCCAGCGGCTTTGTGTGATCGTTATACTGCGGAGTTGCACAACGAGTCACTAAGTTTCATTATTTATTTAGCATTATTTATTAAGCAAATGTATCCACCTCCACATCATCAATCGCACGATATTGAAAAAATGATTTCAGTAATTAAGAACTTTCCGTTGGGCGCTCTGATTACCGCAAAAGATGGAAAGCCATTTATTACGCACATTCCGTTTATATATAATGAAAATTCAAAAAGACTCGTAGCCCACGTAGATCGCAGCAATCCACAAATGGAGACTTTAAAAGACGGTGCCACAGTTACTGCAGTTTTTAATGGTCCCGATACGTACATTTCCCCGAGTATTTATACTACACCACAATTGCCAACATATAATTATATTATCGTTCACGTTACAGGGAAACTCAAGCTTATTCGCAATGCCGAGGTAGCTAAAAAGACCCTTGTAGATATGACAGATTTTTTAGAAGGAAAGAACCAAAAATTTAGTCTAAAAATGAACGACTCCCGAATGGAAAAATTGATTGACTATATTCAAGCTTTTGAAATTGAAATCACCAATTGGGAAGGAAAATTCAAGCTTTCGCAAGATAAAAACGCACAGGATTTTGAAAATGCGAAGAAGGAATTAATCAAAAAATCACGAGCGGAAGATTCAGTGTTTATCGAAAATATCTATAAATAAAAGATGAAGTATTGGCTATTTTAAATACTCCTTTACCTCTTCAAAATTTAATCCTCCGTAATTACCACTACTCATTAAAAGCAAGCAAGTATCGTCATAATCCTGCGAAAAAAGGTAGGTTTTAAAATCTGCCGGGTTTGTGAAAACTACCAAGTCATCACGGTCAAAGGCCTCCTCTATTTGCTCCCTTTTTATTTCGTCGAGCTGTTTTATCATTACCGCATGGGGTGAGTAAAATACTACTGCGCTATCGGCTGCATCGAGCGTTCCTTTGTATTCTTTTAAAAAGTCAGGATTTAGGCTGCTGTAGGTATGTAACTCCAAACAGGCTATCAATTTTCTATTTGGGTATTGGTTTTTTACGGCTTGCGTAGTGGCTTTTACTTTGCTGGGCGAATGTGCGTAATCTTTATACGCTACCGCAGTTTTGGTTTCGGCAATTTTTTCTAATCGTTTACTCGCGCCTTTAAATGTGGCGATGGCTTCGTAAAAATCATCGGCATCTATGCCCATCAATTGGCAGATCCATCGAGCGCCTTCTAGGTTGTTTAAATTGTGTTTTCCAAAGATTTCAATAGGCATTGGGCCTTCGGGAGTTTCTAGTAGCGTAGTTCCGTTTTCAACTGTATATTCGGGAGTTTGGTACGGATATTTCTTAATTGGGTTTGTTGCTGCTTCCACTACTCGTTTAACTTCTGCGTCCTCTTCGTTGTAAATTATTGCGCCGCCGTTGGTAATTTCCTTTAGAAAAATTTCAAACTGCTCCACGTAGTTTTCATAAGTTGGAAAAACGTTAATGTGATCCCAAGCAATACCACTCAACAAGGCAATGTTCGGTTTGTAAAGGTGAAATTTTGGTCTGCGGTCTATGGGCGAAGACAGATATTCATCGCCTTCAATAACCATAAAATCGTTGTCATCTGTAATTTTCACCATGGTGTCAAACCCTTCCAATTGAGCACCAACCATATAATCCACATCTTTTTCGTGATAATTCATCACGTGAAGAATCATAGAAGTAATTGTAGTTTTTCCGTGGGAACCACCAATTACCACACGGGTTTTCGTTTTGGATTGTTCGTAAAGAAATTCGGGGTAGCTGTAGATTTTTAACCCGAGCTCCTTCGCTTTTACCAGTTCGGGATTATCTGCTTTGGCGTGCATTCCGAGGATAACTGCATCAATTTCAGAATTCAATTTTTCGGGAAACCAGCCTTCTTTTTCGGGCAGTAACCCTTTCTTATTTAATCTACTTTTGGAGGGTTCAAATATCTCGTCATCGCTTCCGGTTACCGTATCTCCTTTTTGATGTAGTGCCAATGCAAGATTGTGCATCGCGCTACCGCCTATAGCTATAAAATGGATTCTCATGTGGGGTTTAATATTTAACCCTTCGACTGCGCTCAGGGTGACATTCGTTTTGTAAAGATACTTTTTCTAATGCTGAATTCAAGATTCATATTTCAGAATTACATTGCTAAAATGAGTGATTTCTCTTTTTGCGCTTCATCGAAATCTGCGCGATCAATTAAAGCTTTGTTTATCCAAGTAAGCGCGATTTCCTTTTTGCCTAAATTTTTATAAATCTGCGCCAATCGATAATACGCCCAATCCTTCGGCACACCGTCCTTTATAGAATAGTTGGCCAAGTATTCACTCAAGCATGCAATGCCGTATTCTGGCTCCAAATTGTACTGCGCGGAGATTTTACCTATCTGGTAATTGAGCTGATTGCGCTTGTGCTTTTTCAACGATTCTGAAGTTGTGGCGATGGCTTCTTTTGGCTGATTATTCTTTTCATAAAGACTCGAAAGTTTTTCATACGTATGTGGCGAACCGCCTACTTCAATCGCTTGTTTATAATACCGCTCCGCATCCTTGGGTCTGTTTGAATATTCAGCAATATAACCTTTGGCTAGATATCCGTCCACTTCTGAAATAGCCCCCAATTCATTTGCGTAGGCAATGGCTTTGTTTTCGCTTCCGCCAAAAATTCCTGGTAGTTGTATGTAGAATTCCACTAATGCCCATCGTGCTTCAATGTGTTGTGGATCGAGCGTTGTGGCGCTTTCCAAATGATGTTTTATATCGCCAATATAAGTAACTGCACGAATTCGACTAACGGACATCGCTTTCATTCCCAATGCGCCGCCGTACTTAAAATGGTAATTGGCATTGCTTTTTTCATCGTTCACCAAAGCTTTATAATACGCAATTGCAGTATCTCAATCCTTTTGGTAACCCGCAATATCACCCAGATATTCCCGCGTTTTTTTGTCGGTGGGATGCTGCTTCAGAAAACGCTTAAAAATAGGTTTTGCTCTGCTGAAATTTTCTTGTTTAAAATATTCCTCTGCTTTTTGATAGTTTGTTTGAGCCATTACAAATACAGGGAATAACTGTAAGAAAATAAATACTAAAAAGAAGCCCTTTTTATGCGAAAACGAAACCTTTTCATATAAAGAAAAACAAAAGCCGATAGTTGATTTTAGAAACTGCAATTTTCGTTATTTTCTTGAGATTTGGGATTTGTTATTTTTTCGAAGAAGGTGGATATTTTGATAATATTTTCCGAATAATAGCTGTATAATACGCTTCCTTTTGTTGTGGGGTTGCGCGTTCTTTCATTTCGCCATCCACAACGGCTTGCCACACCAAATCGTCTTTTTCAACATCTATAAAATCCATTGTTAATTGCTGGTTGACGACTCTTCCGCCAATGGGAATACCGCCACTAACGCCCACGCCAACATTGCCACCGCCACTGCCGATACCTATGCCAATCGTGTTTCGGGAACGGGAAACACTTTCACGTGCAAAAAAGTTGATATACAGTTGCGGGGTTTCGCTTTTTACGAAGCCGCGTTGCTGCAAAAGACTATCGGTAATTTGAATTATGCGATTGTCGTCCAGTTCATTTAAACCAGAATCTATAGTAGGGAAATAATTGTAGCTATTGTATTTTGAAAAATCTATTTGCTTGTCGTAATCTACTGCGACTGTGGCGCCACAGGACACCAAAAACAGTGAAAGCATAAAAATCGAGAGGAACTTCATTGCGTTTTTCTTTTCAATAAAAATACGCAAAAACTGAAGAATTGGTTTTTAGAAAAGGTTAAAGTTGGAAGAACCACTTTAACACAAAATTCGCCTCGGCTTTTAAACTGTTTAAATTAATTTTCTAAAGGAATTTTAATTATCGTTTCAACTCCCGCGCCATCATTTCTATTTCTCACTTCAAAAAAATAATTGTTACCATACAGATTATTTAATCGGTCATTTATGTTAGCCAAACCCATACCACGCTTAAGCAACAAGCCGTGGGCCACAGTTACTGGAGCTCCATCATTTTCTACCTTTATAATTAGGTTTTTTTCTTCGGCATAAATTTTTACAAGAATTTCCAGATCGGTATGGTTAAAATCATAGCCGTGTTTAATGGAATTTTCGAGTATGGGCTGTAGCAAAAGTGCTGGCACCATTTTTTGAAGTAGCGATTCGTCTATTTCCGTTAAAATTTTTAAATGGTCGGTGAATCTCACTTTTATAATATTGAGATAGAATTCTAAAATCCGTAATTCTTTCTCCAATGGAATTCGATTGCTGTCATTGTCATAAAGAATTTCTCTTAAAAAATCGCTGAGATCGGCAATTGTATCTTTGGCTTTTGAAGCATCAATGTCGGTTAACACGGCAATGGAATTTAATGTGTTAAAAAGAAAATGTGGCTGCAATTGTGAGGAAAGCATTTTCATCCGGGTGTTAACGAGTTGCGCTTCCAATTTCCCCTGTTTTTTTTCAGCCTTTTTTACCTCTTTCACATAGTAATACGTGTAGATTATAAAAACCATAGCAAAGTAGATGAGAAAATTGAGATCTATCACGTACATAAACCTAAAAATACTACGCTCAAAATCATATTCGGCAAAGGTTATTCTTCCTAATAAAATATAATACAGATCAACAATAAGCCTAATAAACATGCCTATTAAGAGCGAAAACAAAATGTGGGTGGAAATAATTTTTGTCCACGAATAGTTTTTCCGAAGAAATCGTTTGGTGCTAATGGCAATTAGCGTCATAAAGCTAAGCACAATTATATAGTCAAAAAGCAGGTTGTCTATTAAGAATCGAGACCAAGAGAAGACTTCCATTTTCTCCATACCGAAGACTTGCATATAGGCGGTTTTTGCAATTAAAACCAAGTCGAACAATGCATAAAATCCACCTAAAAGAAGAATTAATTTTAGGTCTATGTATTTCTTCTCTAAATTGTAACTTTTATTCATATTCCTACTTTTTCCAAAAAATCTTTTTTATAAGATTTACTGATGTGCAACAAATTATTATCGGTCATTCGGGCATCAATTTCTGAAAATTCTGAATGTACAATTTCCTTTACGTGATGCAGATTGACAATGCTAGATCTGTGAATTCTAATAAATTTATTACCGTCCAATGACTCGCAAAGGCTGTTTAGCGATTCTCGAAGCACGTATTTTTTGTTTTCCACAAAAATTTCGGCATAGCTACCAGATGCCGTTATGTATAAAATTTCATCTGGATGAATTAACACCGTTTTGTTCCCTTGTTTAACTGGTATTTTATCAAGAATTGCGGTTTTTTGCGCTTTGCTTTTGTATAAATTGAAAAGCTCGATGATACGTTTTTCAAAATTTTCATCTGCTTCGTTTGCTGAAATTTTACGTACTTTTTCAATCGTTCTAAAAAAGCGTTCGTCTTTAAAAGGTTTCAGCAAAAAATCGAAAGCATCAACATCAAAGGCTTTAAGCGCGTAATTGTCGTAAGCAGTAACAAATATAACGATGGGTTTTGGCGAAAGGGTTATTTTTTGCAAGACTTCAAAACCATTCATATCCTTCATATTGATATCCAAAAAAATAAGGTCGGGGCGTTGTTTGTCTATCTCTGCAATGGCGGTTTTACCGTTAGAACATTCTCCTATTACCTCCACATCTGGCACTTGCAGAAGCAGGTAGAGAACCCTTTTACGGGCAAGCTCTTCGTCATCTATTACAAGTGCTTTTATCATTATAAAATAATTTATGATTAATTTTAAAAACAGTAAATGGTCAGGTAAAGATATTTAAAATCAATTGGTTGGCGGCGTAAGAACTCAATATTTAGAGCCTGTTCAATCTATAAAAAGACCATCGGCATTTGTTGCCAGACGGTCTTTATAGAATTGGCAAACCACATTCGTTCAATTAACGGCCACGCCAACGCCGCTACTTATAGCGTCAATTTTTAGGTGCTGTTTGTCTTTTCCATTTTCAAGACGAATTTTATATTTGGCATTGGCCAATATTTCCCCTTTGGTGCGGGCAGTATATTTGGTTTTAGTTAAAGTATATCCCTGGTAGGCTTTGTGCACATCGCTTCTGAGGTTTGCTGGTAAAATCACATTTTTAAATTGCTGACGAGTTTCTAGCAGCCTGCCTTTGCTGTCAAAATCTGCCTCCAAAGATCCGTTTGAACTTTTAAACGTTACCAAATAGGCGTGATATTTTTTGTCTGCCGTATGGGTGATAAAGCTTTGAATATCAAAATTAGCTTTCATAAAACCAATGGGGTCGCGAGCAAATTGGCGACTTTGGCTTTCTTTAATATTATATACATAACTGTCGCCGTCTTGGGTTATTACAACATTGAGCGGAGCGTAAAACAGTCTAGCTTCATCTAAAACGGTAACTTCTTGAGCACTGAGTACCGTAGCGGTCAAAATAAAAATAATAGAAATAATTAAAGTTTTCATAACTGATAATTTTAAGGGTTTATAACTTGTTTGTTAAACTTGTAAACACTGATCAGGTATTTTTACATCCACTAAATTAACGGAACAACACCCTCGTTGGACTTAAATGATGTGAATGGCTAAAATTGGTTGTTGGAATTATGGAATTTTGATTTGAAAAGAAACATCAACACAAGAATTGAAGTGTAACCACACTATAATTCAATCACTTATATGAATTATTTATAAAACGAAATTGTAAAGCAGCGAGAAAAGGTATTTCTAAATTGAATGAAAGTTAAGAAGTTTTGAGAAAACCGAAGTCGTCTCCCCGAGCACAATCGAGGGAATATTATCTGTCAGATTTAAAATAAGAAGAGGTCTCGACTGCGCTC
Source organism: Aequorivita vitellina (assembly GCF_022008365.1). Classification (GTDB taxonomy): domain Bacteria; phylum Bacteroidota; class Bacteroidia; order Flavobacteriales; family Flavobacteriaceae; genus Aequorivita; species Aequorivita vitellina. The sequence goes on along the minus strand of NZ_JAIRBA010000016.1, from coordinate 44,107 downwards.
GACCTGACATTTGTTCTAGTTCAACATTGCCCAAAGCTTGTCCTTAAGCTCTGTTAAACCTTGATGCGCAACAGAAGAAATAAACAAATACGGAATATCCTTAAATTCTTTATCAAGAATCTTTTTCATTTCGGCTTTTAACTCATCGTCTAGCATATCGCTTTTACTGATGGCCACTAAGCGTTCCTTGTCTAAAAGTTGTGGGTTGTAACGACGCAATTCGTCAACTAAAATTTCGTATTGTTCTTTAATATCTGGCGCATCGGCTGGAATTAAAAACAACAATGTTGAATTACGTTCAATATGCCGTAAAAAACGATGCCCGATGCCTTTTCCTTCGGCAGCACCTTCAATAATTCCGGGAATATCGGCAACTACAAATGTTTGAAAATCGCGGTATTCCACGATTCCCAAATTGGGTTTTAGTGTCGTAAATTCATAATTGGCAATTTTAGGTTTTGCCGCAGTAATAACCGAAAGCAAAGTAGATTTTCCAGCATTTGGAAATCCTACTAATCCCACATCTGCAAGTATTTTTAATTCTAAAATAATATCTACTTCTTCCCCTTCTTCACCGGGTTGTGCATACCGGGGCGTTTGGTTAGTTGAAGATTTAAAGTGTGCATTGCCCAATCCGCCACGACCTCCTTGAGCCACAACTTTTTCTTCGCCATCTTCGGTGAGTTCAAAGAGTATCTCTTCGGTTTCCTTATCGCGAACAACAGTACCCAGTGGCACTTCAATATACACATCGGCACCATCGGCACCTGTGCTGGTTTGTTTACTACCTGCACTACCGTGTTCGGCCTTATAATGTCTTTTAAATTTTAAGTGGTAAAGCGTCCAAAGATTTTTATTGGCTTTTACAATTACGTGTCCGCCACGACCACCATCACCACCATCGGGACCACCTTTAGGGATATATTTTTCCCGTCGCATGTGTTTACTGCCTTGCCCTCCCTTTCCGGAAGTAACATGAACCTTAACGTAATCTACAAAATTGCCTTCAGTCACTATATTTAATGTTTATTATTTATGGTTTAATATTGGGAACTCCAAACTATAAACCATCTATTACCTCACTTAACCTTTCGGTTATTTCTTCAATGCTGCCCACGCCATCAACGCCGTAATACTTACCCTGTTTTTCGTAATAATTTTTTAAAATAGCGGTTTCGTTATAGTAAACTTTTATTCGGTTTCTAATTATGCTTTCATCGGCATCATCTGCTCTTCCGCTAGTTTCGCCCCGTTTTAGTAAACGCTTCACCAAGACTTCATCATCTACCTCCAAAGCAACCATCGCGTCTATTTGAGAGTCTTTATCGTCCATTAAATGACCCAATGCTTCGGCCTGCGCTTCGGTTCTTGGGAAGCCGTCAAAAATAAAACCTTTAGCATCGCTATTTTTATCCACTTCGTTGCTAAGCATATCGATTGTAAGCTCATCTGGAACTAGTTTCCCCTTTGCCATAAACGATTTAGCCAAGTTACCAAGCTCGGTTTCATTTTTAATGTTATACCGAAAAACATCGCCAGTAGAAATATGTACTAAATTGTATTTTTCTTTTAAAAATGTAGCTTGGGTTCCTTTTCCTGCGCCAGGAGGGCCGAATAAAATAATATTAGTCATGCTTGTGGTTTTATATGTGAAAAAACGAAGTTGCAAATTTACGAAATTATAATTGGGGAATCGTTAATTCGGGATTTGTTAATTTGGGCTTAAATATCTGTAAAGGTAAATCGTGAAATTTGCAGAATGAAGATTGAATTCTTACACTTGTGAAGTTATCTTCACACAAATAATCGAATAGCCTCCAATGGTTCTTCTACTTCAATAATGAACAAGCCGAACTGTTAATCGCGCAAAATTTTATGGAAATCAATTGTTGAATTCTTAAACCACAGCCCCAACAGCCTTGTACAGAAAGCTAATTAAAGCGTTCCAAAGTTTTTCAATAGTAACGAGTAAAATTCCTTTTAAGGTGTTTATAAAATTACGCGTCATGGCTTCCAATCCGTCAAGAAAGAACTCTCGAAGATCTTCGTCTATATCGCCACTTTTAACTCCTTTTTGAATAAGCACCGTCTGTTTGGCAATCGCCTCTAATTGTCGCTCGCTAAAGCCACGCACCGTAGTAAGATCTTTGTTTAAAATACCCGAACTAATATTCTTCATTTCGGTGATAATTGCTGTTACATTTTCGCCCATAACCTTATCTTTTTAAGAAACTTTCATAAGTCATTGCTTGGTCTAAATAGATTTCAATTTGTCCTTTAAACGCTTCAATTACTATTGGATTTAAACCTTTTTCTCTATCGGTTTGCTTCATTCTTTGAAAGGTTTCGGCTATCTGCTCAAAGGCAAAAGCACTCGGATAATCGCCAGCAATGGGATTGCTTCCTTTAGATTTCAATAATGCATTTATTTTTTTTGTTGCACCGTCACTGGGCACTGGTCGGGCTTTGGCATGTAGTTTTAGCGACTCAAAAGCGCCAATAAGTTGGTTGTAAACTGGTTCTCTAACAGGAAAACTAATGCTATCTGTACCTTCGTCAACCTCCGCAAAAAACCGCATTGCCAAATCGCTGCTAACGGTTACTTTATCTACAATAGCTTGGTCGTAGGCGGGAGCCAAAGTAGCTTCGCAACTAGTAAGCAAGAGGATGCTTAAAAGTGCTAGAAAAGAAAAATGTAGTTTGATAGTTTTCATAGCGACCGTTCTCTAAACAACCACTAAGTTAGTGATTTGTACTGAATTACAGTTTACTTTCAGGCTTTTTCCAATCCGATTTTTTAAGTGAATAAAAATTGTGAAGTATGCCTTCATACATAAATTCATTTCTTTTTATCAGCCCTACTTTCTGTAAAATAGCATTAGAGGCCGTATGCGAAACATCTGCAATTCCCACAATTTCTGTGAAATCTAATTCGTGAAAACCATGGTTTAAAGATGCAAATGCAGTTTCGGAAGCATAGCCTTTGCCCCAGTGTTTTTTAAGAAAACGATACCCAAGATCGTAGTAATTAGTTCTGCCATTTATCACGTTCGTAATAAGTTTAAAACCGCACCACCCCACAAACGCTCCGCTCTCTTTTTCAACCACCGCCCATCTGCCTATCCCGTTATCGATGTATTGTTGCTTTATGTAATCAATTGTATTTTTCGCTTCTTCTAAAGTATCGATTGGTTTGTTTCCTAAAAATTTATGCACTTCGGCATCGGAATCCATTGCGAACATACCGTTGACGTCTTCATCTATCATATCGCGCAGAAGTAGGCGTTCTGTTTCTATGTGAATTTTCATAATCTCAATTGCTATATTTCCCGAAGAGGTAGCTGTATTTTAAAACGTTTTTTTTAAACACCTTAAAGCTTCTCAATAATCAAAGGGAATGGAACTCGCCATCAAAGTCCAAGTCTTGCAGGGGTTGGATTTGGCGCGGGGTTTCAGGATCAATCAATACTTTTATTGGGCGGCAATGGTTAAATTTTATAGATCAATAGCTGTTTAGCCATTAGCAAATAAATATTCATAAAGGTACTTAATCTTATACCGAGATCTTCAATATCAAGGGAAAATTTAAAATATATAAACTTTTTTTAAGGACGTGTCAATGAGGTAGGTGTTGCAAACGTGCGTCAGCTTTTTTTGCTCCACAAACCACCAAGTAGGTTTCAGCACGCCAAAAGACGTCTGACAATTGTCATATTATTCGGTTAATTGAAACCTTACCTTTACTCTTTATAAAATTTCATAAAATGAAAAGCAACCAATCCCTAAAAACTGGGCTCAGAATTTTCCTCGGTTTGTTCTTAATTCTGTACTCATTAAATCAGTTTTTCCGTTTTCTGCCAACCAGCTACGGAAAAATGCCTGAGGATGCCATGGATTTTATATATGCGGTGGTAGTTTACCTTCCCATACTTTACTTTTTTGAAATCATTTTGGGCTTGTTATTAATATTAAATAAATGGACCCCGTTTTTATTAATTGTCCTTTTCCCATTATCGGTTGCATTTTTAATTTTCAGCATTTCAAACCAAGATTTTATAGATGCCATCCCAGCCTTGGTTGTTGCGCTGCTAAATTTCAGTTTGATACTATTTTATAAAGAAAAATACAAACCTCTTTTCACTAAATAGAATCCTTCTTTTTATCACGCATTATACCTCAACAACCTTAACGCATTCAGCACAACCACTAAAGTAGAACCTTCGTGAAATACTACGGCGGGACCGATGGCGATTGTGCCGAGTAATGTTAAAGGCACTAGTATAGCCACCATTCCCAAACTAATAATTAGGTTTTGCTTTATTATGCTTTTCGCTTTTCTACTTAAACCAATAGCAAACGGCAGATTATCTAGTTTATCGGCCATTAATGCAATATCTGCGGTCTCCAGCGCCACGTCTGATCCTGCTGCGCCCATTGCAATACCCACTGTGCTTTTTGCCATTGCCGGCGCATCGTTTACACCATCGCCCACCATTGCTACGCCATTTTCTTCGGCTTTTAATTTCTCTATTGCCGTTACTTTATCTTCGGGAAGTAAACTACCCAGCGGGTCCGTGATTCCTATGTTTTTAGCAATTGCATTTGCAACTAATTGATTGTCGCCCGTAAGCATAACCATTCGTTTAATGCCTATTTTCTTTAAATTCTCTAATGTTGAAATAGCTTCGGGACGCGCAACATCCATTGCCGAAATAACTCCCAAATATTCCGCTTTTTGATGAACAATCATAGCCGTATGTCCGTCAGATTCAAGTGCTGCCATTTGCTGATCTATTTCTGTTGGAACCGGTTTTCCTGTTAACTCTTCAAAAAGCCTTCGGTTGCCAATATGTACAACACCTCCATTCCAATCTGCTTGAATTCCTCTTGCAGTTAATGCTTTTAAATTTTCAGCCTTCGGAATTTCAACGTCACCCAATTCTTTTCTTCCTCCTTCAACAATGGCTGCAGCCAACGGATGATCACTTAAACCTTCCACCGCAACTGAAACTTTTAATAGTTGTTCCTTGGTCGTTGCTCCAAAAGGAATGGCATTGGTTAAGGTGGGTCTGCCTTCGGTTAAAGTGCCCGTTTTATCGAATGCAATGGCACTAACTGAGCCTAAATCTTCGAGCGGACGACCGCCTTTAATTAACACCCCTTTACGGGCGGCTCGTGCAATTCCGGCCAATACGGCGCTGGGTGTAGAAATAGCTAACGCACAAGGCGAAGCAGCGATTAATACAGACATGGCTCTGTAAAAACTTTGTTCAAAAGTTTCGTCTAAAACTACAAAGGCAAATAATAGTAGCAAAACGAATATTAAAACTGTAGGCACATAGTATTTTTCAAACCTATCAGTGAGGTGTTGTGTGGGCGATTTTTGTGTTTCGGCTTCTTTCACCAAATATATTAATCGCGACAACGTACTGTCTTTTGCTTCCTTTAAAACTTTTATCTCCAATGCGCCGTTGCCATTAATTGTACCCGCAAATACCCGATGTTCAGGTAGCAGTTTTGTAATATCGATTTCACTTTGCCAATCGTCGTGAGAATGTTTAGTTACTGGCATACTTTCGCCAGTAATAGAAGCCTGATTTACCGGACTGCTACCTTTAGCAACTACACCATCTGCAGCTATTGTAGAGTTTGGTTTTACCACAATAATATCTCCCACTTTTAACTCTTCAATGTAAACTTCTTTTAACTCGCCATTTTCTTGCTTTACAAGTGCTTTTGGCGGTGTTAAATCTGAAAGTGCCGAAATAGATTTTCGCGCACGTTTCATTGCGTAATGTTCTAAGGCGTGTCCCAAGCTAAACAGAAAAAGCAATAGTGCACTTTCCCCCCATTTTCCCAATGCTGCCGCACCAATTGCCGCAAAAAGCATTAAAAAATCTATTTCAAATTTGCCACGGAATAAATCTTTTGCTGCTGAAAAAAGAGTAAAAACCCCACCGAAAAGGGCGCCAATAATAAATAGAATTGTTACAAGAATATCAGCAACACCCGCAATAAAAGAAAGCACTATTCCCGAAACCCAAAAAACACCGCTGATTACAGCAAAATAAAGCTCGGTATTTTCACCTAAAATAGTAAGCTTAAAATGATTATGATCACCCTCTTTTAAATCATCAGCCCCATTTGTATTTTGAATATTTACAATAGTTAAGCCTTGTTTGGCGATGCATTTTACAATAGCAGACTGAACAGTTTGGTCCCCATCCCATTCAACAAACATAACACCCGAATTAGATACAGAAGCATAGCTAACACCTGCATTTCTTTTTAATGAATTTTCAATTCTACGCGCCTCGCGAGTATGCAGACTTTGCTCAATTTCAACTTTTAGTTTGTTCATTTTATAAAAATAACTAAGTATTTAATAGTTTATCAACCTTCTCACATTTTATTATTGATGGTATATTTAAAATTTACAACTCTTAAATTCCACAATGTTAATGACTGTTTTGCCACGATTTGCTCATTTATAGCGCTAACAACTAACTCGTCTTTAAACGAACTTATAAATTTCGTCCATAAATTACCTTTTGAATCATTTAATAAGAAGTAAAAACCACTATCACCAATTTTTTTACCTGAAGAAGTTAAAATGAGTTCTCCGTTTTCACCAACACTTGGATATAAAATAACTGTTGCATTTCCATTAGGAAGGGGGAATATTGCTTTTACACAAGTTTGGCCAGTGGGAATTGGGCCGGTTTCATAAACACCAGAATACACTACATGGCCTGTTGCTTTAAACGCTCTTAACCAAATGGTGTGTTTTATTTCGGCTGTCTCACTATTTAATAATTGAATTATTTCACTTGATAATACTTTAGAATCCTTTATATTTTCAATTGGAATGTTTAATTGTTCTATTCGATTACTGAAAAGTATTTTTAGTAAAACACCGAAAACTTTAAAAATCGGATTCCATTTAACATTTAAATCGAAATTGTAATCACTAGTATTTTCATAAAAATCAATTACTTCTTTAGACAACCTATTCAGCTCCTCTTCAGCTAAATTAAGCTGACTTATAGATTGTAAAATACCTTTACTTCTTTCACTATCATCAATAACTAAATTTTCGGTTTCCGCTAATTGCTTGATAAATTTTTTACCTATACCGTTCGTTTTTCCAAAGGGACCTATTAACCATTCGTGTTGATCGCGATTAATTCTTTTCCCAAATAGAATAACCCATTGTTGTGTTATCCAGTCTTGAAAATTTTGTTTTAAAAGAGCAATTCCCATTATCGATTTACTTTTTCAATGTTGGGAACAAAGTCTTTTTTGCCTTTCCAAGTGCCAAATTCTGCAATTGGCTTAAATCGTAATGTTGTAAATTCAAAATGAAAATTCCTTCGAGCTCTTTCTTTCATTGCATTTGAATGCCTTTTAGGTTTGGGCACAGCACTATGTCCGTGAACCATATTGGTCATTTCTACTTCTGTTTTCCAAATTGAAAAAGTTGAAACCGTATTCGGAAATCGAACTGATGCTAGTGAAAGTATAGTTCCCGGATGGTCGCGAACTAGTTTTTCTACCGGTCTTCCCCAATGGAGAAAACGTGGAATCTCTAATGGTTTCATTCGTGCAATAGTTACAGCAACCACGGGAGAATTAACCGTTTCTAATTTGGCTTTCTGTTTAGGTATTTTGAAACCACTAAACGCTCCCCAGTCTCGTATAAAAGACAAACGCACGTGCCAACCTTTTGCTAGAATTCTGCCAAAATCGTCTTGTTTTAAATATTCGTTTAAAGCAAATTCACTTTCCCACTGAATGAAGATAGCCGCCTCCGTTATTAGGAATCTTGAAGTTGAAAAAATTGGGGAACCGAGAGTCATCGCTGTCATATACTCCCTATGAATAAGCCCTTTTGTTTTCTTGGAAATTGGAATCGAGAATAGTCCTTTTACTGCAGTAGCTATCGGCAATTCAACTAAGTGATAAGAAAAAATAATCATATTTAATAGTCATATTTTAACCGATTAACAATTTATACGGCCGCTCTATTTTTTGCTGTAATTCTTGAATACTCATTAATCGTACTTTTCGTAAAAATTCTTTTCCTTCAAAAAACACCAATAATGTGGGTGCAGAAAACACCCCGAAAGCACCAGAAATTCCGGGAGATTTATCTATTTCAACATGTATAAATTTTACAGCAGGAAATTCGTTTAAAAACAGAGCCTCAACCTTCGGCTTTAAAGCATAGCAAACGCTACAATTTGGCGCAGAAAAATAAACCGCAACTGCGAGTTCAGAGTTTATTATTTCTTTTAAAGCATTAGCTTCCATCGTTAAACCTTTTCAAAATTTACTTCAATCGTTTCCACTTTCCCCATTAACGTGTTCGTGGTTCATCCTTACAAAATTATATACTCCTTTTCCTTCAGCTATTAATTTATCATTTTGAAAGGCTTTCATTCTTGCCACCAGTATTCTGTTGCCAAACCTAATAATTTTGCCTTCCACCATAATCGCTTCGGGTTCGGCACCTCGCAGGTAATCTACTCTTAAATCTATGGTAGAAATTTTATCTTCAAGCGAAGTAAAATGTGTGGCGCCTATTACACCGCCCACCGAATCCATCACGGTAGCAATAACACCGCCATGCCATCTATTATTTCTGAAATCGCCCACCAATTCTTTTCTGAAAGGAACGCTAATTCGAACAAAATTCTTTTCAAGCACCTCAATTTTTAATCCCAAAAACTTATGCATTGGGATGCTTTCTTCAAAAGTGGTTTTAATAAGTTCTATATTGTTTTGGAGCATTTTTTATTGATTTTTCAATTTTAGACTAATTCCTCAAATTTAGAAATAAACACTCAATTTACTAGCTAAATCCAACAATTCAATGCAACTACTTTTATGAATTCGCGGCATCAGTTTAGATTTATAAATACCCGTTTAACGAAAATCGAAATAACTATCTTTGCACAATAAATAATAACAATAAAAAATAAGTATTAATCAATGAACTACTTTTCCACTAATTTCACGCTTGGCATTTTAGGCGGCGGCCAGTTGGGCAAAATGATGCTCTACGAAACCCGTAAATGGGACATCCGCACCAACGTCCTCGACCCCAGCCCCGAAGCACCGTGCCGCATTGCCACAGAGAATTTTGAAGTAGGCGACCTAATGGATTTTGAAACGGTTTACAACTTCGGAAAAAAGGTAGATGTACTTACCTTTGAAATTGAAGGCGTAAATGTGGAAGCTTTGGAAAAGTTAGAAAACGAAGGTGTAAAAGTATATCCCAGCGCAGCAACACTCCGAAATATTCAGGATAAAGGGGTTCAAAAACAGTTTTATAAAGAGCACCAAATTCCTACTTCGCCTTTTAAAGTTTACAAAGATAAAAACGATTTAAACGAAGCCATAGTTCGCAAAGAGCTACACTTTCCTTTTGTGTGGAAAAGTTGCATCGGCGGGTACGACGGTAAAGGCGTAAGTATTATTCGCAGTGCCGAAGATGTAATTCCACTTTCGGAAGGCGCCTGTATTGCTGAAAAATTAATTCCCTTTAAAAATGAATTGGCCGTTATTGTAGCTCGAAATCCATCGGGAGACGTAATTACTTATCCGGTAGTAGAAATGGAATTTCACCCCGAAGCAAATCAAGTGGAATATGTAATCTGTCCCGCAAGAATAGACGAAGCCGTTGCAAATAAAGCGAGAGCCGTAGCCACCAAAGTTTCCGAAGCTTTTAAACACGTAGGCCTTTTAGCGGTTGAATTATTTCAAACCGAAGACGACGAAATTCTTGTAAACGAAGTAGCCCCGCGTCCACATAACAGCGGGCATTACAGCATTGAAGCTAGTTTTACCAACCAATTTGAGCAGCAAATACGGGCAATCCTAGATTTACCCTTAGGAAATACCGACAGCAAAGTGGGCGGCATAATGGTAAACTTAGTTGGCGCCGAAGCCCACACGGGTCAAGTGGTATATAAAAACATAGAAAAAATTCTAGCAATGGAAGGCGTTACACCCCACATTTACGGTAAAAAAGAAACTCGCCCTTTCAGAAAAATGGGCCACGTAACCATAGTAAACAAAGACCTGAATGTAGCACGAAAAATTGCGGAGGAGGTTAAAAAGACGATAGAGGTAATTAGTAAATAAGGTGTCCCCTCGAGTGCAGTCGAGAGGTCAATATAAAGGAAAAAAAATTGTCTTAATAAGTAGGTCTCGACTGCGCTCGACCAGACAAACGAAAATAAAAACAAATGAACAAAGTAGCAATAATAATGGGAAGTACCAGCGATCTGCCAGTAATGCAAGACGCTGTGGATATTTTAAAAGAATTTAACATAGAGGTTGAAATAGACATCGTCTCTGCCCACCGAACCCCCGATAAACTTTTTGATTACGGAAAAAATGCCCATACGCGTGGTTTTTCGGTAATTATTGCGGGCGCAGGCGGCGCGGCACATCTACCAGGGATGATTGCTTCGCTTTCGCCTCTACCGGTAATTGGCGTGCCCGTAAAATCCAGCAACTCCATTGACGGCTGGGACAGCGTACTTTCCATTCTCCAAATGCCCGGCGGCGTTCCTGTTGCAACCGTAGCATTAAATGGCGCCAAAAACGCAGGAATTCTTGCCGCACAGATTATTGGGTCTTCAGATAAAGCGGTACTGGACAGAATTATAGCCTACAAGGAAGAATTGAAGGTTAAAGTTGAATCAGCTTCAAAAGAATTAAACAAATAGCTTTAAAAGTTTCCCGCAGATTTCACAGATTTTTGTAGAAAATATATGGAATGAGTTCTGCGAAAATCCGCGAAATCCGCGGGCAAAAAATCACAATTTAAAATGAACAATCCCCTATTACAACCCTACAACACAGCCCCTTTTTCAAAAATTGAAAATGCACATTTCCTCCCTGCAATAAGTCAGCTGATTGAAAAAACCAGAGGCGAAATCGATGCTATAACTTCAAATCCTGAACCTGCTACTTTTAAAAATACAGTAGAAGCTTTGGAAAATACAGGCGAGCAATTAGATCGCGCAACGAGTATTTTCTTCAATTTAAACAGTGCAGAAACCAATGATGAAATTCAGAAAATAGCGCAGGAAATTTCGCCTATGCTTACGGAGTTCAGCAACGATATGTTGTTAAACGAAGCGTTGTTTGAAAGAATAAAAACAGTTTACAATCAAAAGGATTCATTAAATCTTTCCGAAGAACAGCAAATGCTGCTTGATAAAAAGTACAAAGCTTTTTCGCGAAACGGCGCCAATCTTTCTGAAGAAAAGAAAACAGAACTGCGTAAAATTGATGCAGAGCTTTCAAAATTGAAACTTACTTTTGGTGAAAATGTTTTAGCAGAAACCAACAAATTCGAGCTTCATATTACAAATAAAGAAGATCTTTCCGGTTTACCCGAAGGCGTTATTGAAGCCGCTGCACAAACTGCCGGAGAAAAAGAAAAAGAGGGATGGGTCTTCACTTTGGATTACCCAAGCTACGTTCCCTTTTTAACCTACGCCAACAATCGCGAGTTGCGCAAAAAAATGGCGATTGCCTTTGGAGCAAAAGGTTTTCATAATGACGCTTTAGACAACCAACAAAATGTACTTCAGATTGTAAAACTTCGCCATAAACGTGCGCATTTATTGGGTTATAAAAGTCATGCGCATTTCGTTTTGGAAGAGCGAATGGCCGAAACTCCTGAAAAAGTTAAGTTGTTTTTAAATGAATTACTCGAAAAGGCAAAACCAGCCGCTCAAAAAGAGTTTGCAGAATTAACTGCTTTTGCCGAAGAATTAGACGGTATCGATCATTTGGAAAAATGGGACGGCGCTTATTATTCAGAAAAATTAAAACAGAAACTTTTCAACCTCGACGATGAAAAGTTAAAGCCTTATTTCGAATTAAAAAATGTTATTAATGGCGTTTTCACGGTGGCTGAAAAATTATACGGACTTCATTTTGAAGAAGTGCACGACATCGATAAATATCACCCCGACGTAAAAACCTACGAAGTAAAAGACGACGAAGGCCAATTGGTCGCCATCCTTTACGCAGACTTCCACCCGCGTGCTGGGAAACGGAATGGCGCTTGGATGACTTCGTACAAACCACAACAAATTAAGGACGGGAAAAATGACCGTCCGCATATTTCAATCGTTTGTAATTTCACGAAGCCTGTCCTGAGCGGAGTCGAAGGACCTACGGCTAGTAAACCTTCTCTTTTAACTTTTAATGAAGTAACTACATTATTCCACGAATTTGGTCACGCCCTACACGGAATGCTGGCAAACACCCACTACCCCAGCCTTTCGGGAACTAACGTCTATTGGGACTTCGTAGAATTGCCGAGCCAGATTTTGGAAAACTGGTGTTATGAAAAAGAAACGCTGGAACTCTTCGCCACGCACTACAAAACGGGCGAAGTTATCCCGATGGAATACGTTGAAAAAATAAAGGAATCCGCCACCTTTTTGGAAGGAATGGCAACTTTGCGCCAATTGAGCTTTGGCTTGCTAGATATGGCTTGGCACGGCCAGGACCCTTCGGGAATAAAAGAAGTAAAAGCTTTTGAACTTGCTGCATTTAACGACACCCAACTTTACCCAGATGTAAGGGAAAATTGTATGAGTACTTCATTTTCACATATTTTTCAAGGTGGATATTCGGCAGGGTATTACAGTTATAAATGGGCTGAGGTGCTGGACGCAGATGCTTTTGCATTGTTTAAACAAGAAGGTATTTTCAACAAAAAAATAGCAGATCGCTTTAAAGGGTTTGTGCTTTCGCAGGGTGGCACCCTTGACCCAATGGAACTTTACATTAAATTCCGAGGACAGAAACCAGACCCCGAAGCACTTTTAAAAAGAGCTGGATTAGTATAATGAAAAAAGACCTAACAGGAGATTGCTTCGTTACTCGCAATGACGCCTGTTAGGTCTATTCCAAATGTCACCTCGAGCGCAGTCGAGAGGTCATCTTTTCAACCTAATTATGATTAAAAAGTAAGGCTCGATTGTGCTCGACTGGACACTAGTTCAATATAAACTTCTTTGAAAACGTATGTCCGTTTTCCAAAGCAAAATGTACAATGTAAAAACCTTGTGCAAATTGGCTTAGTTGAAGACTTCCACTTTCAGCATTTACTTTTTCAGAAATTATTCTTTGTCCCGCTACGTTGTAAACAACTACTTCTTTTACGTTTGAAACCGTATTGTTTAATCGGTAATTTAAAGTTTTGTCATTTACAAAAACACGAATAGCATTTTCAGAAAAATCATCAACCGAAAGGATTTGTGGCTTAGCAGCTTCAATTAAAAATTCAAGTCCAAGTTTTGCGAATTTTACACTGTGGTCTGGTGTGTTAAAAAACGAATAAACATCACCCGGGCTGTGAATATTCGGATTGTCTTCACCCATTCTAGCTTCAAATGGGAATGCAGCATCGTAGCCATTATCTGCCCAACTTGCGTGGTCTGAACATCCGTAGCCACATTCTGTGTAACCATAGGTAAAACTATGAGCTCCCGAGCTGTTGTAATGATCCATTAGCGCGGCCAAATAATCGTTTAACTCACTGCTGTTATACCAATCTGTAGTTAAGTTAATATCACTACTAGAGCCGTTATAACCGGTCATATCAAATTGTACATAAGCGGCTACATTTACACCGTTGTTAGCGTATTCTTCGGCTATTTCGGCAGAACCTACCAAACCAATTTCTTCGGCGGCAAAAGCCATCACTTCTATACTTCTATTTGGTACAAAATTCTTTTCTAAAAGCACACGCACCATTTCATTTAAAGACGCAATTCCCGAAGCATTATCATCTGCCCCAGGCGCATTATTCTTGTCTCCAAAAGTTGTAGAATCTATATGTCCGCCAATAATTACAAATTCATCTGGCGTATTAGCACCGTCAAAAGTTATAATTACAGAAGGCATTGGCGTGTTTACGTGCGTAAAAATACGGGTGTGCACATCGGTTCTGCCAGACGCGGCAATCATAGCATCCCACTTGGCTTGTTGATCGAGGACTGCCATCTCTGCTTGCGATTTTGTATGGTAACGCGTACCGTAATTTTGAAGATTTAAAATATCGTCTTCAATATTTTGGCCATCAACTAAATCTAAGCACTCGTTTACAAAGGCATCTTCGGTAATACTGTAATCTATTTGCGGACTTCTGCGCTCAACAGGTTCTAAGGCCTGAATAGCTTTTTGGGCCGATGCTCTAAAAATATAACCCGGTCCGTGGGTTTTTACGTTGTCGTGAATACTGTGCGAAACTTCTTCAGAAAGTATAACCGCAGCTTGTTTGTCATTGCTTGCCAAAATGGTCATTCCATCTGGGTAGAGTGCTTTAAATGAAACCGCATCTGCAGCGTCCATTGTTGCATAAAAAGTATTGTCGTTTTGTGCAAAACCAACAATTGTAAATAAAAGGAACATTAAAATTCCTGAAGTAAATTTTTTCATTGGGAAGTTTATAGGGGTTAATTTTTCGTAAAAATAAAACATCTTCGCTATTTATAAAGGCATTTTGAAAGTTTAACTATTTCATATCAACCGCTTATATTAATAACAACAGGGTATTTTTCAAAAAATGTTGCAATTTTTAATTATTTTGTTTCAAAATTTTTTCAACTCACAACCAGATTTTCCAAACTAAACAAATCGTGTTTCCGTATATGTTATATAACTTGCCTATTTTTGAAATAGGTTTAAAAAAATTGCTGTGGAAATATTAAATCCCGAAATATGGGTTGACAAATATGCCGATTACCTTTACAATTATACTATTGTGCGGGTAAACGACCCTATTGTGGCACAAGATCTTATTTCTGAAACATTTTTAGCCGGACTTAAATCGAAAGATAATTTTAAAGGTGAAGCCACCGAACGCACGTGGCTGATTTCAATTTTAAAGCGAAAAATAATTGATCACTATCGAAAAATTAATTCGAAAAAAGGAAAAGCCGAAGTTCATATTTCATACAAAAATGAAGATTCCGAAGGCGATTGGCTGGAAGAAAATGCCGCAGACCCATTTGATAAAACCGCAGAAGACCAAATGGAAAACACCGAATTGGGACTCGCAATTTTGGCATGTTTAGACAAGCTTCCCGAAAAACAAGCAACTATTTTTAAATTGAAAACCGTAGCTAATTACGACACCGAAGCTATTTGTAAAGAATACAATATTACACCGTCTAATCTATGGGTAATAATTCACCGGGCGCGAAAAACGTTGGCCGAGTGCCTAGAAAAAAATTGGTTTAATTAACGCAAATGAAGTTTTATTTAAAATGTAACGAAGCCGCACACGTATGCGACAAAACGCAATATAACGAAGCCCGATTCTTAGACAAGCTAAGGCTAAAAATGCATTTGTTAATGTGCAAATTGTGCCGCAATTATTCAAAACGAAACGCGGCGCTTACCAAAAACATTAAGGCTGCTAACCTTAAAACATTAACCGCCACGGAAAAGCAACAAATAAAAAACCGACTAGAACAACAAAGCTTTGACAAATAAGAACTTAAAACTGTTCAAAAAGCAGATAAAGCAGCAACCACATTAAAGGTAGGCCTTCTACCCAAAAAGAAGCAAAATACCGAGTTTGGTGGGTTTTTGAAATTACTAGCAACCACCCTAAAACCACGCAAAAAATAAGCAGACTTGCAAGATAGGATATTTCAGAATACTCCTTAAAAAACTCCACAACTAAACATAACAACAAAATAATTAAACCCAGTAATTTTGTGTTTTTTACGCCAAGCTGCTGTGGTAGCGTTTTAAGGTTAAGCCCGTCATAAGGCACATCGCGGATTTCAAAAGGCAAGATAAGTGCTACTACTATGAGCATACGCTGAAAAAAGGTGAGTAAAACATCGGGGGTAATTGCCACTTTTGAAGCTACAAAGGGCAAAATCACGCTCACTCCTGCCCAAACAAAAGCCACGACAAAAATCTTTATACCCGAAAAATTTCTTAGATTTTTACTTCGTATAACCGGAACGGCGTATAAAAAAGTTGCCATCCCAAAACCTATGGTTAGCAATAAAACCGCAAGACGAAGTTGCAACGCAAAATATATTAATAACGCAAAACACACTGCCGAAAAAACCTGAATTAGCTTTAAAGAATGTGTTAAACTTCGGTGATGAAGACCGGCTACTTTGGCGTATTTCACAAAATTATATCCCGTTAAGGCTGCTAAAAAAAGAAAACCCCAAAAAGGCTTTACAATTGTTAGATTATATTCCAAAACGGTTATGGCCAGCAAAGCCACAACTGCTAAGGCAACGTGGATGCTACTGTTTATATAAAATGCAAAAACGCGCTTTAAAAACTTCATAATATCAAAAATAATCAAAGTGTTAGTAACCTCATTATTTAGTTGAAAAATAATAGGTTTCAAACCTTTAAAAAAGAAGCTATTTCGCGTTAAAAATCGTAAATTTGCCAGCTTAATTTCAATCGCATATTTAATGAATACAGATTCTTTTGCTTTAAGACATATCGGGCCTCGGGAAAATGATCTTCCCGAAATGCTTTCAACCATTGGCGCAAGCACTTTAGATCAACTTATTTTCGAAACTGTTCCCGACGATATTTTGCTTAAAAAAGCATTAAACTTGGACACGGCTATGAGCGAACAGGAATACCTAGAGCACATTACCGAGCTTTCTACTAAAAATAAAATCTTTAAAACCTACATTGGATTGGGGTACCACCAATCTAATTTACCGCCGGTAATTCAAAGAAATATTCTTGAAAATCCGGGCTGGTACACGGCTTATACTCCATATCAAGCAGAGATTGCTCAAGGCAGGTTAGAAGCATTATTAAATTTCCAAACTGTAGTTAGTGATTTAACGGGAATGGAATTGGCAAACGCCTCACTTCTTGACGAAGCTACTGCCGCAGCCGAAGCAATGTCGCTGCTGTTAAACGTACGCACAAAAAACAAGAAAAAGAATGACGCTATAAAGTTTTTTGTTTCCGATGAAATACTGCCGCAAACCCTTTCGTTGTTAGAAACGCGTGCATTACCTATTGGTGTTGAATTGGTTGTTGGCAATCACGAAGAATTCGACTTTTCGGAAGAATTTTTTGGGGCGCTGCTTCAATACCCCGGCAAAACCGGAAAAGTTTTCAACTATAAAAACTTCATTGCAAAAGCGAATGAAAACGAAATAAAAGTTGCTGTCGCCGCAGACATATTAAGTCTTGTAATGCTAGAATCGCCAGGCCACTTTGGCGTAGATGTAGTTGTGGGAACCACACAACGCTTTGGTATTCCATTGGGTTATGGCGGACCCCACGCAGCATTCTTCGCTACAAAGGATGAATATAAAAGAAGTATTCCTGGAAGAATTATCGGAGTAACTAAAGACACAGACGGTAATCGTGCGCTGCGTATGGCGCTTCAAACGCGCGAGCAACACATTAAACGCGATAAAGCAACTTCAAACATTTGTACTGCACAAGTTTTGTTGGCAGTTATGGCTGGAATGTATGCAGTTTACCACGGCCCTGAAGGCTTAAAGTATATTGCAAGAAAAGTACACAACAGTGCCGTAACCCTTGCAAATGCATTGGAAGAATTAGGTTTTGAACAAATAAACGAAACTTATTTTGACACCATCGCAATAAAAACCGATGCGACCAAAATTAAGTTCTTGGCAGAAGCTAAAGAAGTAAACTTCTATTATCCGAACGACGAAACGGTATCTATTTCAATAAACGAAACCACTACTATAAAAGATCTCAACAAAATAGTTGCAATCTTTTCCGAAGCAAATAAAAAAGAATTCCAAAAAATTACAGAGCTAGAAACTGGCAATAAAATTCCAGAAGAAGTGGCTCGTAAAACTGAGTTTTTAGAGCAAGAAGTATTTAACAAATACCATAGCGAAACAGATTTAATGCGCTACATTAAAAAACTAGAGCGCAAAGATCTTTCCTTAAATCACTCTATGATTTCTTTAGGTTCGTGTACAATGAAATTAAACGCGGCTGCCGAAATGCTTCCGTTAAGCGATCCCATGTGGGGTAATATGCATCCATTTGTTCCTGTAGAACAAGCAGAAGGCTACCAAATTGTTTTAAAGAAACTAGAAAAACAACTTACCGAAATTACTGGTTTTGCAGCAACTTCGCTTCAACCCAATAGCGGGGCGCAAGGCGAGTTTGCAGGCTTAATGGTTATCCGCGCATACCACGAATCGCGCGGGGAAGCGCATAGAAATATATGCCTAATTCCGTCGTCTGCGCACGGTACAAACCCAGCCAGCGCCGTTATGGCCGGTATGAAAGTAGTTGTAACAAAAGCTACCGCCGAAGGTAATATTGATGTTGACGATCTTCGTGAAAAAGCCTTAAAATACAAAGACAATCTTTCTTGTTTAATGGTTACCTATCCATCTACCCACGGGGTTTATGAGTCGGCTATTCGCGAAATAACAAGTATTATTCACGAAAACGGTGGGCAAGTTTATATGGATGGCGCAAATATGAATGCACAGGTTGGGTTGACCAATCCCGGTGCTATTGGCGCAGACGTATGCCACTTAAACCTTCACAAAACGTTTGCTATCCCTCACGGAGGCGGTGGCCCAGGTGTTGGACCCATTTGTGTTGCGGAACAATTAGTTCCTTTCTTGCCCTCTAATCCAGTTATTAAAACAGGTGGAGAAAAAGCAATTTCAGCAATTTCAGCAGCACCTTATGGCAGCTCTTTAGTCTGCCTTATTAGCTATGCATATATCTGCATGCTTGGCGTAAATGGTTTGAAAAAAGCTACACAATACGCTATTTTAAACGCCAACTATATTAAAGAAAGGCTCAACGGTCACTACGAAGTACTTTACGCAGGCGAACGCGGCCGCGCAGCTCACGAAATGATTGTAGACTGCCGTCCGTTTAAAGCAAAGGGAATTGAAGTAACCGACATCGCTAAACGATTAATGGATTACGGTTTTCATGCGCCAACGGTTTCTTTCCCCATTGCGGGAACTTTGATGATTGAGCCTACCGAAAGTGAAAGCAAAATGGCTTTAGACCAATTTTGCGATGCGATGATTTCAATTAGAAAAGAAATTGAAAGTGCAGATAAAGATGAGCCTAATAACGTTCTTAAAAATTCGCCACATACCTTGCAAATGCTAACCTCAGACGACTGGGATTTTCCTTACACCAGACAGGAAGCAGCTTTTCCAATAGAATATGTGACCGATAATAAATTCTGGCCGTCAATTAGAAGAGTTGATGACGCTTATGGCGACAGAAATTTAATTTGTACTTGCGACCCTATAGAAGCATATATGGAGGCTTAAAAAAGTTTGCAGTAGCGGTATTCAGTGCGCTCTTTTAAAGTGAAAAAGTATAACTGAATACCACTACTGAATACTGAACACTTTTTTTTCCGTACTTTTAACCAAACTTTTTAACAATATGAATGTCAAAATAACAGGCATAGGCAGTTATATTCCAAGCGAAATTGCAAAGAATGAACATTTCGGCAATCATCATTTTTACAATGATGACGGCACGCGCTTTGGTCAAGAAAATGAAACCATAATTAAAAAGTTCAAAGCCATTACCGGTATAGCCGAACGCAGGTACCTACCCAAAAACCTAAACACGTCAGACATTGCAACCTTTGCCGCAGAAAACGCAATTAACAGCGCAGGAATTAAAAAAGAAGAACTAGATTACATTATAGTTGCCCACAATTATGGCGATGTAAAACACGGCTCTGTGCAAAGCGATACCGTGCCCAGTATTGCCACGCGAGTAAAACACAATCTTAAAATTCAAAACCCAACTTGTGTGGGTTACGACATGCTTTTTGGATGCCCAGGTTGGATTGAAAGTATGATTCAAGCCAATGCATTTATAAAAGCTGGAATTGCCAAAAAATGTTTGGTTATAGGTGCCGAAGCCCTTTCGCGCGTGGTTGATCCGCACGATCGCGACTCTATGATTTACAGCGATGGCGCAGGTGCTGCAGTGGTTGAAGCCACTGACGCTGAAGGCGGAATTCTTAGTCATTTTAGTGCCACCTACGCTTTTGATGAAGCACACTTTATTTATTTCGGCGAAAGCAACAATTTGGAAAAAAAAGACAACCGCCGCTATATAAAAATGTACGGTAGAAAAATATACGAATTCGCGCTAAACCACGTCCCAGATGCAATGAAAACTTGCCTCGAAAAAAGTGGCCACGGCATAGATGAAGTTGAAAAAATATTCATACACCAAGCCAACGAAAAGATGGACGAGGCTATTGTTAACCGCTTTTATAAACTTTACGATAAATCTACCCCAGAAAATATAATGCCTATGAGCATTAATAAATTGGGCAATAGCAGTGTGGCAACAGTACCAACCCTTTACGATTTAGTTTTAAACGGAGAACTAAAAGGACACTCCATTAAAAAAGGCGATGTAGTTATTTTTGCCAGCGTGGGTGCAGGCATGAATATCAATGCGATTGTTTATAAGGTTTAAAATAATTCAGAATTATAATTTCTGAATTCTGAATTAAAGAAATGTACGAAGGCAAGTTCCCAAAGAAAAGATACAACCACACCCTCAGTTTTCTAAACGAAGTAATTTCTAAAGAAGAAAAAATTCTTGATTTAGGGGTTTCAAACCCTTTTTCTGAAATTATTACCGGAATAGACTTTAACGTAACAAACCCGAAAGGCGAAGATCTTTATTTAACTAAAAATCAAAATTACAACATATTAAACGTAGAGATTTTAGCAAATTCTGAAATCAAACCCATATAAATTTAGAATATGAAAAAAACAATTTCATTGATTATAATAATTTCTTTTTTCATTTCTTGTAGCAATGACGATGTAGAACCAATCATAGTTGATGAAACTGAAACAGGTTCTGAAGAAATCTTTCCAGAAGGAAGTCTTAATCATCTTTTCTCCAACGCATTAATTTCAGACAAATTCAATAATATAAAGCGTGAGAATCCTATTGAAATAATCGATTATGATGGAAACAATAAAATCAAAACCAATTATACTTATATGGAGCATTTATTGGTTCAGACAAACAATAATCGAAGTTGGTTTGTAATTCAAGGCAGTGAAGCTTCAACTGTAGTTGAAATTGAAAGTATAGATCTCGAGAATGGATGGATTACTTTAGGAGAAACTTATCTAGGGAGTTTAAATAAAAATATAGGAGCAACAATAGAATTTTTTAATCCATTCGTTAATTACGATATTATCAATGATCGCCCATTATTTAACCCATATCCAACCAGAGTTCCTGAAGGGGTTTTTAATTACATTCAGCCTGGTGGTATTATTGAAAAATCTGATGGAACCTACGTGCTTTTGACTCCTGTGATATTTGGATCTCATACCAAAAGAAGTATTTATTATGCAACTAGCGAAAACTTAGAAGATTGGACATTTCATGACCAAAAAATTTTAAGTACTGATATGATACCATTTGCAAAAACAAATGGAAATGTTTTTTCAAGTGATAATCCTTATAAACTAGAGAATAATAATTTTCTCGTCTTACTTGGTGTGGAACAACCAAACGGCAATTATACATCTGCATATATGGTAATAGACGAAGACCTTAGCATTATTCAACAACCTAAGGAAATTATGATTCCTGAATGGCACGGGGAAGATCAGAATAGTTTTCCTTTGGCATTAACAAAGTTTGAAAATAATTATAGAATACTTTTCCATAAAAGAAATTCAGCTTCTATTGATAGGGAAATTCACGAAGTAATTGCAACAAATTTATTTGACGCCTTAGATCATAACAATGGTATTATATCATCAAATGTAATTCACAAAGGTAGTAATGAGAGCGGTTATTTAAGAGGAAAAGCAGATGACGCATCATATATTCAGTTTAATTCAAATTTATATATATTATTAGGAAGTGAAGAAATCTCTTCAAATTACCTGACCTCATATAATAGAGAATATGGACTAATTAATTGGAACGGGGATACTTGGAAACATGATAGCAGAAGCCCATTAATAATTAACCCTGTACAACTATACCACAAATATCCAATTTACGAATGGTGTTGGGATCATTTAGGCGCCTTTGCTTCACCACTCATAAAAAACGGTTATATATATATATATATGGCTTTCGGCACAGATAATCCAGACTATTTTATTTCAGGAATCAAAATACCTATAAACTAAAAAAACATTATTAATATAATTCAGTATTTGATATATATCCATTAATAAATCACGAATTTTTCAATTAAGAAAATGTACGAAGCTAGGTTTCCCAAAAAAAGATATAAGCATACTCTCAGTTTTTTAAACGAAGTAATTTCTAAAGAAGAAAAAATTCTTGATTTAGGGGTTTCAAACCCTTTTTCTGAAATACTTTCGAAGGAAGGTTACAATGTAACAAATACCAAAGGCGAAGATCTAGACCTTAAAACTGAAGTAGTAAAAACAAACAATTTTGATGTAGTAACCGCTTTCGAAATTTTTGAGCATTTGGTCGCTCCTTTTAACGTGCTAAAAGATATTCAAGCAAAAAAACTGGTTGCATCTGTTCCATTAAAACTTTGGTTTGCACCGGCATACAGAAGTAAAACCGACAAATGGGATCGCCACTATCACGAATTTGAAGCTTGGCAATTTGATTGGCTACTCGAAAAAGCGGGCTGGCGAATTGTAAAAAGCGAGAAATTTACCAACCCGGTGAATAAAATAGGTATTCGTCCAATGCTTCGAAGAATTATACCCCGTTATTATTTGGTTTATGCTGAGAGAGTTTAATGGATATTTACATCGTCATACCAGCCCATAACGAAGAAGCATTAATTGGTAAAACGCTTCAGTCGTTGGTGGAACAGACTCTGCCCCCAAAAAAAATTGTTGTTGTAAACGATGCTTCCACAGACGATACCCAAAAAATAATCGATCAGTTTTCCGAAAATTACGATTTTATAACAAGTGTGTTTCACAATTCCAAAAAACTACACGAGCCGGGAAGTAAGGTTATAAATGCTTTTAATAAAGGTTTTGAAACCTTAGATGATGACTTCGATATTATCTGTAAATTTGATGCAGACTTAATTTTTCCAAAGAACTATTTAGAGAAATTAAGTGAAATTTTTAAAAGCGAATCATCAATTGGAATGGCAGGAGGCTTCTGCTACATTGAAAAAGATGACGATTGGGTTTTAGAAAATCTCACAAATAAAGACCATCTTCGCGGGGCTTTAAAAGCCTACCGAAAGGAATGTTTTCAGCAAATAAATGGTTTAAAAAATGCCATGGGTTGGGATACCGTGGACGAACTACAAGCACAATACCACGGCTGGAAAATTAAAACCGACCCATCGCTTCACGTAAAACATCTAAAACCTACAGGAAAAGTTTATACACGAGCCGCCAAACTGAAACAAGGCGAGGCATTCTACAAAATGCGCTATGGTTTTTGGCTCACGCTTATTGCTTCGGCAAAACTCGCTTCTAAAAAAAATAGCCTCTCCTTTTTTCTGGATACTTTAAAAGGTTATTTTAAAGCAAAAAACGCCAAATTAGACTTTATTGTTTCAGAAAAGGAAGGCGAATTCATCCGCCAGCTGCGTTGGAAAAACATCCGAAAGAAATTGGGAATTGGGTGATTTGTAATTTGAGATTTGTGATTTAAGATTTAAAATATGACAACATCTCCTTAACATATAATCGTAGATAAATTCGTTATTTTTGCTCCTTAAATTTTAGCAATGCAACTCAAGATTTCTTTCCTCACATTTTTTTTCTCAATCCTACTTATTATTACTTCCTGCGTTTCTGTTCAGGTAAGTGATAATACAGTTTCAACAACTTCTACCGAAGTAAAAAAACCAAAAAATATCATCCTTTTAATTGGTGACGGGATGGGTTTGAGTCAGGTTTCGGCGGCCATTTATTACAAAGATGGAAAACCGAATTTTGAACGTTTTAGCACCATAGGTCTTAGTAAAACATCTTCGGGTAACGAATTAATCACAGATTCGGCAGCTGGTGCTACTGTTTTTTCTACAGGCGTAAAAACATACAATGGCGCAATTGGGGTAAATATAGACACAATACCAGCTCCAACAATTGTGGAACAACTGTCTAATCGAGGCTTGGCTACTGGTATTGTTGCTACATCTTCTATTCAACACGCCACGCCAGCGAGTTTTTATGCACACGTAAAAAGCAGAAGATTATACGAAGAAATTACAGCGTTTGCGCCAAATTCCGGCGTTAACTTTTTTGCCGGTGGCGGACTCAAATTTTTTAACGAGCGAAAAGACGGAAAAGATTTATTGGCAACAATGCGAGCCAAAGGATATGAAGTTATTACAGACAAACTTCCCAAAACCCCCAGCGATAAAAACGAATTAATTTTACTCGCGTCAAACGGAATGCCCAAAATGAGCGAAGGCCGCGGCGATTTTCTTCCAAATGCAACAAAACTGGCACTGGAAAAACTTTCCAAAAACGAAAAAGGTTTCTTTTTAATGGTTGAAGGCAGCCAAATAGATTGGGGCGGCCACGACAACGACGCCGACTATCTAATACAAGAATTGCTAGATTTTGATAAAACCTTGGGCGTCGCATTAGACTTTGCAAAACAAAATGGTGAAACACTTGTAATTGTTACTGCAGACCATGAAACTGGAGGTTTTACTCTAGCTTCAGATGGCAGTGATTACAACACAATAAAACCTCTCTTTTCTACCACGGGCCATTCAGGCACTATGGTTCCAGTTTTTGCTGAAGGCCCAGGTGCTGCGAGTTTCAACGGAATTTATGAAAGCATTGAGGTTTACCACAAAATGATGGCGCTTTTTAATAAATAAAAGCTAAAAAAAGCTTTTTCAATTATCAGTGCACTAATTTTAGTATTTTAGCCATAGCTAGCGTTTATATGAAGTATATACAAGATATTGGTTCCTATTTTTTAATGCTTAAAAAGGTGTTTGGTAGTTTTACCAAAACATCGGTTTTAAGGCATCTTATTTTTAAGGAAATCAACGATCTTATTATTAGTTCTTTGGGTATTGTGGCCTTTATCTCCTTTTTTGTGGGTGGAGTTGTTGCAATTCAAACTGCTCTAAATATGGACAACCCCATAATTCCAGATAGTTTAATTGGGTTTGCCACACGGCAATCGGTTATCTTAGAATTTGCGCCAACATTTATTTCAATAATTATGGCCGGAAAAGTTGGATCATTTATCACCTCCAGCATTGGCTCTATGCGGGTTACAGAACAAATTGACGCTTTAGAAGTAATGGGTATTAACAGCTTAAACTACTTGGTTTTTCCTAAAATAGTGGCCTTAATGTTTTATCCGTTTGTAATTGTACTTTCCATGTTTCTCGGTGTTCTCGGAGGCTGGGTTGCCGGTGTTTACGGTGGCTTTACCAGTTCGTCCGAATTTATAGCGGGAGTGCAAGAAGATTTTATACCCTATCAACTTTTTTACGCCTTTTTTAAGACCTTTGTTTTTGCCTTTATTCTCGCTACCGTTCCCTCTTGGCAAGGTTTCTATATGAAAGGTGGCGCTTTAGAAGTGGGGAAAGCCAGTACCAACTCATTTGTTTGGACTAGTGTACTTATTATTGCTGCAAATTATATAATAACACAACTCCTTTTAAGCTCATGATTAAAGTTGAAAATGTACATAAAAGTTTTGGTAGCGAAAAAATTCTGAAAGGAA
Organism: Aequorivita vitellina; assembly: GCF_022008365.1. Lineage (GTDB taxonomy): Bacteria > Bacteroidota > Bacteroidia > Flavobacteriales > Flavobacteriaceae > Aequorivita > Aequorivita vitellina. Next base: position 18,373 of record NZ_JAIRBA010000016.1, on the reverse strand, counting down.
TATCTACAGAATTTGACAGAGGCAAAACCAACCTCATCATCGGGCAAAGCGGAAGTGGTAAAACAGTTTTTTTAAAATGTTTAATCGGTCTTTTTAAACCCGAACAAGGTAGAATTTATTACGGTGATAACGCCATTCAAGATATGGACGACGAACAGCAACGCAAGCTTCGTGAGGAAATAGGCATGCTGTTTCAAGGTGGGGCGCTCTTCGATTCAATGAATATTGAAGAAAACGTAATGTTTCCGTTACGTATGTTTACCAAACAAAAAAAAGCCGATATGATTGCCAGGGTGAACGAAGTACTAAAACGCGTTAATCTTGAAAATGTAAATAAAAAGTTTCCTGCAGAAATCTCTGGTGGAATGCAGAAACGAGTGTCTATTGCCCGAGCAATTGTAAACAAGCCAAAATTTCTATTTTGCGATGAACCAAACTCCGGCCTCGATCCAAAAACCGCAACCTTAATAGATACGCTTATTCAAGAAATTACCCACGAATACAACATTACAACAATAGTAGTAACGCACGATATGAATTCGGTTATGGAAATTGGCGAAAAGGTAGTTTTACTTAAAAACGGAAAACTTGTTTGGCAAGGGACCAATCAAGAAATCTTTAAAACCGATAACGAAGACGTAACTAATTTTGTGTATTCTTCAGATCTTTTCAAAAAAATACGCGAAGTACAACTTAAAGAAGGATAAGCATTTACGGATATTCGGAAACCTGCAGGGTATCAAACTTCATTTTAAACTTCAACCAAGCTTCTATCTTTTTTAATTCTGCTTTTCGTTCTTTAGACGACACATTCTTTTTCCATCGAACATTAATTACGGGAACCGTATCGGTAGTTTTAAAATTAGTGGTTATTTTATTCGAAAAACTAAAGGTTTCAATGTTTTCGTAATTTATTTTAATCTCCTCGCTTAACTGTTTAAACGGAATATTCTGAATTTTTAAAAGCGCCAATTCATTTTCTAAAAACCGAATTTGCTCGTCCTTATTCTGAATAATTTGCTCGTTTTTAACGTATAAATCTTCCAAAATTCCCGCTTTAATTTCACCCGATAATCTGGCAGCCATTTCTCCACTTTGATCGGCGCCTTGGTAGATTCGCAAACGCGTATCTTCTAATTTTTCGGTTTTTTCTAATTTTGTAAGCCACTCATTTATTTTATTTTGCGGCACGGGCCTACCTATTAAATAGACGTCAATATTTTTTGTTTTATAGTCTTGGGTAAATTTCACTACTTCAACACCGTCGTATTTTATTACGGTGTTTACAAACTCCTTGGTTTTATTTTCAAAAACCTGTTGTTCTAATAGCTTTATAAATAACCACACGCTAGGAACCATAACTGCAATAGCAATTAACGAGGCAATCTGTGAAGTTCTCTTTCTGCGCTTGCTATTGGCATACCGCACCAACGGAAATTGTAATATTTTTGAAACTATAAATGTAGAAAGCGCAATAAACACAGCATTAATAGAGAATAAGTATAGTGCCCCACCTGCGTACGAAGCGTTGCCAATAGCCAATCCGTAGCCCACAGTACAAAGTGGCGGCATTAAAGCAGTAGCAATTGCAACCCCAAAAATAACACTCGCTATAGTGCCGCTTTTCGTTTTTGCCACAATTAACCCCAACCCACCAAAAATTGCAATAAGCACATCTAAAATAGTAGGATAGGTTCTGGCTATAAGCTCTGGCGTTTCTTCGGTTAACGGTGAAAGTTTAAAATAGAGAAAGGCGGTTAGCACACTTAAAATTACCATTACTCCTAAGTTTATAAGGGAGCGTTTTAAAGTGTCAACGTCGTTAATTGCAACAGATAACCCTACCCCCACAATTGGCCCCATAAGTGGCGAAATAAGCATCGCCCCAATAACCACTGCTGTGCTACTCACATTGAGCCCAATAGATGCCACAAAGATGGAGAAAATAAGAATCCAAGCCGTGTGCCCTTTAAACGAAATATCCTTCTTTACCGCTTCAATAGTAGCGTCGCGATCCGTATCTGCACGAATATCAAAAAGCTCTCTCAGGAATTGTTTGATACTTTGCCATGTATTAAGCTTAACAGTCTCAAATTGCTCGTCGTTAGGTGTGGCCTTAATATCGTTATTATTTCCTGATGTATTCATCTACAAATATTTATTATCAAATTTATTTGAAACCTCTTTCAACAACTCCTTAATCTCCTGCTCTTTTTTCTTCGGAAATAACAAAAGAACGTCTTCTTTATCAACCACAATATAATCTGCAATACCGTCTAAAACAACAAGTTTTTTTCTATCGGTAAAGATCATATTATTATCTGAATTCTTTAATAATGTTTCGGCATTTACCACTGCATTTCGGTCTTCATTTTTTTCCAACTTGTCATAAAGCGCACCCCAAGTACCCAAATCATTCCAATCGAAGGTAGCCTTTTTTACGAATACATTGCGCGCCTTTTCTAAAATTCCATAATCTATCGAAATATTCTCGGCTTGCGAATAACTGTTATCTATAAATTGCTTTTCTTCGGAAGTGTTTAAAGAAACCATTCCTTTTAAAAATAAGGCATTCATTTCGGCAAGATGGCTTTCAAAAGATGCAACGATACTTTTTACGCTCCAAATGAAGATCCCTGCATTCCAAAGAAAATTTCCTGCAGTTAAAAACTGTTTTGCGGTTTCGTAATCGGGTTTTTCGCGAAACTGTTTCACTGGTTTTATTTCTGAAGAACTGTTTTTGTCGCTTTCAATATAACCATAACCCGTATTGGGGAATGTTGGTTCTATGCCTAAAGTGAGTAAAATATCTTCGCGCTGTGCCGCATCAAAACACGCTTGCACGTCTTTGGCAAAGGCTGTTTCATCTTCAATCCAATGATCGCTGGGGGCAACGAGCATTAAAGCATCCGGATTTTCCTTTTTAATTTTTAAAGCGGAAAGTAAAATACACGGCGCCGTATTGCGCATTGCAGGTTCTAAAACTACTTGCTTTTCGGTAATTTCTGGCAATTGCTTTAAAGTAATTTCCAGATACATCTCATTGGTGAGAATGTATATATTTCCCGAAGGAATAATTTTATTTAAACGCGAAAACGTTTTTTGAAGCAAGGTCTGCCCAGTTCCCAGCATATCGTGAAATTGCTTTGGAAATTCCTGAGTGCTCATTGGCCAAAATCGGGAGCCAATCCCCCCTGCCATAATTACTGCGTAATAATCTTTGTTCATTGTAATGCCGTATTTCAACTCCGCCTGCCTACGTGCCTTCGGCAGGCAGGCTCAATATAAACTTCGGCGGGTATCTTTTTATTAATCTATTACAGTTTCCTGCGCCTTATTTTCCCTAAATTCCGTTTTTCTTTAGTCCAGCTTCTTTGTTTCCCTTTGGTCCTGTTTCGTGGTTCCATTTTCAAAAAAATGGCAACCAATATTTCAAATTAATACTCCCTTTGTGAGTTAGGAGGTTTCAAAAATTCCACTTCAGCATTCGGATTGAAAAGGTAGGTTCTTCCGGTGGAAACCTCTATACATTCAAATCGTTTAACCCGTTGCTTGCCGCGTTTAAAGATTTTACCGTTGTACAATCTAAAATGCCCCCCTAAAGGTATTTCAAATATATAGTTTTTATCGTTCTCTGGGTCAAACTGTTTTAAGGCTAGTGACAAAGCTGCATCTGTATCGCTGGAAGCCTTTGGATTTTTGAAATGCCGCGCCAACAAAGGCAACAATTGGTTGGGGAAAACTTCGGGACGTAAATACGGCAGCATTAAAAGTTGAAAGGTGCGTTTCCACTCCAATCCGTGCGGTTTTATTGTGTGTCCATATTTTGTGAAAGCTTCCAAATGTGCAATTTCATGAACGAGCGTGATTAAAAAACGATATTTATTCAACGAAGCATTCACCGTAATTTGATGCTGACCGTTGGCCAATTTTCTATAATCGCCGTGACGCGTAACGCGTTCATTTACAATTTTAAGATGAACATTATGTGTTTTAATCAACTGAAAAGCTGAGGCAACGGAGGCTTGTGGAATGTATTTTTCAAGGATATCCGTCATAAAATTAAGGCGTAGTACTTGAAACTTGAAGTATTTTTCCGTTGTAATATTTATTCCCCGTAAGGGAAAAATCCATTATATATTGTGCCATTTCGGTTGCTGAAAGTGGCGCTTTAAACCCGGGAAAAGCTTCTGCTAACATTTCAGTTTGTACAGAACCAAGTGCCAAAACGTTAAACGCAGGACCAGTTTCTTTGTATTCTTCGGCAAGTAATTCGGTTAATGTAATTATAGCCCCTTTACTACTGCTGTATGCGCTGAGTCCAGGGAATTTAACACTTCCCTGTATACCGCCCATACTGCTAATATTTACAACGTGGCTATCTTGCTTCATAAATGGAATTACTGTTTTTATAAGTGAAGTTGGGCCTAAAACGTTTACATCATAACATCTTTTAAATTCTTCGGAAGTAATTTCTGAAAAAGGCTTGTTCACCAAATATCCCGCATTATTTATTAAAATATCCACAGATTTCATCCCGGTTTGTAAAAAAGCCGAAAGCTTTACTATTTCAGATTGATCGGCTATATCAAATTCAAGAGCCGTAACATTTTTCAGCTTTAAATTTGAAATAGGTTTTGAATTCCGCGATAATGCCAAAACGTTGTGTCCAGCTTCCGAAAAAAGCTTCACCAGTTCAAAACCAATGCCGCGTGAAGTTCCTGTAATTATTATGTTTTTCATGGATTAAATATTTGGGAAAGACCCCAAAGGTCTTTGATACCTTTGGGGTCTATTCGAGTAAAAAACCTAATAGGTCTTAAAGATCTGTTAGGTTTGTTTAATTATTTTACACAAACATCGTCACAGGATTTTCAATATACTGTTTTACAGTTTGCATAAATTTAGCTCCCGTTGCACCGTCGATGGTGCGGTGATCGCAAGCTAGTGTAACATTCATTGTATTGCCAACTACAATTTGACCGTTTTTAACTACTGGTTTTTGAACAATTGTACCAACAGATAAAATTGCCGAGTTTGGCTGATTTATAATTGAAGTAAATTCAGTAATTCCAAACATTCCAAGGTTTGAAACCGTAAACGTACTGCCCTCCATTTCCTGCGGAGTTATCTTTTTATTTCGCGCCTTTCCGGCAAGTTCTTTTACTTGTCCACCAATTTGCGAAAAAGTCATTTGGTCTGCAAATTTCAATACCGGCACTAACAAGCCTTCATCAACCGCTACGGCAACGCCTATATGGATGTGCTTCGCGATTTTAGTAACCTCTGGCGTCCATTGACTGTTTACTTGTGGATGTTTGCGCAAAGCCATCGCACACGCTTTAATCACCATATCGTTAAAAGAAATCTTCACATCCGGATTTGCATTTATTGCTTCGCGCGCCGCAATTGCGTGGTCCATATCCAACTCCACGGTTAAATAATATTCGGGAGCGGTGAATTTAGATTCGGCCAAACGTTTGGCAATGGTTTTACGCATTTGAGAGTTTTTCACTTCCTCAAAACTTTCAGTGCCCACGGGAGTGTAAGCCTGTCCACCACCAGCAGCCGGTTGGTAATTTTCAATATCACTTTTTACAATACGACCGTTTTCGCCACTGCCTTGCACCTGGCGCAGATCAATGCCTTTTTCCTCAGCCATTTTTTTGGCTAATGGTGAAACAAAAATGCGGCCTTCATTTGTAGTTGGATGACCTTCCTGTTTTTTATCTGCAGCAACTTCCTTTTTAGACACTGCCTTTTCAGAAGTATCTTCCGAAGTTTGCTTTTCTTTCTTTTCAGTAGCTTCGGAAGCTTTTTTAGAAGATTTTTCGCTTTTTGAATTGGCAGTAGTGCTTCCTTTTTTAATAATGGCTTCAACAGCTTTCAAGTCGGTATCCTTCGGGCCAATAATTGCAAGCATAGCATCAACTTCGGCAGATTCGCCTTCGCCTATGCCTATTTTCAACAAGGTGCCGGAATAGAATGATTCAAATTCCATCGTGGCTTTGTCTGTCTCTATTTCGGCTAAAATATCGCCTTCTTCTACTTTATCACCTTCTTTTTTAAGCCAAGTTGCAACAGTTCCTTCGGTCATTGTATCACTTAAACGCGGCATTGTAATTACTTCAACACCTTCAGGCAGCTCGGCTCCAGAGGAAGATTCTTCAGATTTTTCATTGGTGTCTTCCTTTTCAGAATCCATTTTCTCAGCATTGTCATTTTCAGAAGTATCTTTTTCTGAAGTGTCATCTTCCGAATCATCATCATCGTTTGATGAATCATCTTTTTTATCTTCAGATTTTCCATTGATCAATGCGGAAATATCTTCGTCTTTTTCACCAATTATCGCCAAAAGTTTATCTACCGCCGCAGTTTCACCTTCTTCCACACCTATATGAAGTAACGTTCCTTCATAAAAAGATTCGAACTCCATTGTAGCTTTGTCGGTTTCAATTTCGGCTAAAATATCGCCTTCTTTTACGGTGTCGCCCACTTTTTTAAGCCAGGTTGCTACCGTTCCTTCTTCCATGGTGTCGCTTAAACGCGGCATATTTATTACTTCTGCCATAATATTGCCCGCGAATGCGGGTATCTTTTAGTTTCTATTTTATTTTTTTATCAAAAGGGTTAAGGATAAAAGACAAAAGGATTTAGGACATTGAATGGTGTTTTGTATTATGGTTTGTCTTTAGTCCTAATTCCTTCGTCAATTAAAATTACAATTTATCTGATAAAAACGGGTAATCCTCTTGTTCGTAAACAGCGTCGAACATTATGTTCTTGTCTGGATATGGAGATTCGTCTGCGAATTTTTCGCATTCCGTCACCATATCTTTTACTTTCTTGTCAATTTTTTTGATTTCGGCCTCGGTTGCCCATTTGTTTTCATAAATCTGATGAAGTACGTATGTAATTGGGTCTTCCTCCTGTTTTTTCGCAACTTCTTCTTTGGTGCGATAATGCTGAGCATCACTCATAGAGTGGCCTCGGTAACGGTAGGTGCGCAACTCCAAGAATGTTGGCCCATCGCCGCGACGGGCACGTTTAATTGCTTCGTCCATTTCTTTTGCAACCACCTCTGGTTTCATAGCATCTACAGGCTTACAAGGCATTTCGTACCCCAAACCGAGCTTCCAAATATCTGTGTGGTTTGCAGTTCGCTCAACCGAAGTTCCCATTGCATACCCATTGTTTTCAACACAAAACACAACCGGTAGTTTCCACAGCATTGCCAAGTTAAAAGTTTCGTGAAGTGACCCTTGACGCGTGGCACCATCGCCCATATAGGTTAGGGTTACAGCATCTCGTTCAAAATACTTATCGGCAAAGGCGAGGCCAGCTCCAAGTGGGATTTGCCCACCAACTATACCGTGACCGCCATAAAAGCGATGTTCTTTTGAAAAGATATGCATAGAGCCTCCCAACCCTTGTGAGGTGCCAGTTGCTTTACCGTAAAGCTCTGCCATTACTTTTTTAGGATCTTCGCCCATTCCAATAGGCTGAACGTGATTTCGATAAGCGGTTATCATTCGGTCTTTAGAAAGATCCATTGCGTGCAATGCTCCCGCCAAAACAGCTTCTTGGCCATTGTAAAGGTGCAAAAAGCCTCGCACTTTTTGATTGATATAAACTTGCGCCAGTTTATCTTCAAACTTGCGCCAAAAGAGCATATTCTCATACCAATCTAGGTACGTTTTTTTGGTGATTTTCTTCATCTATCTGCGATAAGGTTTTCCTCTGCGGAAAATAAATTAAACGGATAACAAAAATAGCACTTTATAAGGAGAAAATACAAATTACAAATCCCAAAAACAAAAACTGAAATAAATTGAAAAATCAAACTTCAAATAAAATTCAAATAATTAACAAGTCTTCTTAAAGCAAGAGTTATTGGTTATAATCTGAATTATATTAGTTGTGTTGGGGAAATTGTTTTTTAGTGTTTTGTCTTTTTTAGAATTTGGTGCTCCCCCATTTAGAGGTATTTCGCATCAAAGCCTAGCGGCAGTAAATCCATTATTGAAGCCACTTTGATAATCTCTCCGGTTTCGCCCATAAAGTAGATAGTTATTGGGCTTTTTTGTTTTTGTTCGTACTCTGCTAACGATTGTCGGCAAGCGCCACAAGGAGCAATAGCTTCAATTACTTCGTGACTTTCGGCACGCACGGTTATGGCAAGGTCTGTAATAATTTCATTGGGAAAATTGGCACCCGCACTAAATACAGCTACCCTTTCTGCGCAAAGTCCAGATGGGAATGCGGCATTTTCCTGATTGCTGCCCAGAACAATTTTTCCCGAAACCAGCCGAAGCGCTGCCCCAACCTTAAAATGTGAATAAGGCGCATAAGCATTTTCACGTGCTTGCTGCGCCTTATTCATCAATTCTTGAATATCTTTTGGAAGTTCTGAAACAGTGTCAAAAACTTCCAAGGCAATTTCAATTTTTTGTTTTTTCATTTACATTGAGTCGATGAGTCAATAGTTTTAAAAGCTTAGTGTTTCGTATAAAAATAATCTTTCCTCAACTACTCCACTCATAAACTCCCCAACTTTTATCCTAGTATTCGTCGTATGTATCGCCAAAGTTGAAAGTTAAACCAAAACGAAGGGTTCCATCTAATGGGCTGTTTGACAATTTAGAGGTAGAGAACAAGTACGAAATATCAATATTGATTGCCGTGTAGCGGAAACCAGCACCGAAAGACATAAACTTTCTACTTCCTTTGTCATCACTTTCGTTGAAATAACCTGTACGGAATGCAAACACATCTTGGTACCAATACTCAGCACCTAAAGCCCAAGTAAATTCTTTTAGTTCTTCACTAAAACCGTCTGGAGCATCTCCAAATGAAGAGAACATTCCACTAAAGAAACTTTCATTATAGTAATCATCTTCACTGTTAATTACACCATCGTTGTTTGAATCGCTTGGGGTTGGAACCAATAATTTATTAACCTGTGCAGAAACACCTACTTTGTTGTATTCGTCTAAGATGAAATCGAATCCACCTCCAAGGCCTAAATTGGTTGGAAGGTTACTTTCAGAACCTACTTCGTCATACTTTAATTTAGGGCCTATGTTAGAAATATTGAAACCCATTCTCCAACGTCCGTCAAAGTCGTTGTAAGGTATTTCTTCACTCTGATAATAACCCGCAATATCTACGGCAAAGGTACTTGCAGCAGAAGCGTCGGCAACTGCCGTTTGAAGTTTTAAATCTGAACGAATATAACGCCCAGCAACTCCCATTGCGAAACGCTCACTAAGTCTCAGTGAATACGAAACATCAAAAAGCAATTCGTTTGGCTTCACTAGCAAAGGCTCTTCTTCTGCAGTTTGGCGCAATTCAATTTCACCATTGCTGAAATATCGAAAACTTGCACCAACAGCGCTACGTTCGTTAATTCTATTGTAATAGGTAATGTTACCTAAAAATATATCGTTTACCAATTTACTAAGATAGGGAGTGTAAGTTACACCAACACCTTGTTTTGAAAGTGCAAAGGCGTATTTTGCAGGGTTCCACTGCTGCGAAAACGCATCGGCAGAGGTAACAACACCAATATCTCCCATACCTGCGGCACGTGGATCGGCAGCAATAAGCACAAATGGAACACCAGTTGTAATTACACGATTTTCAATTCCGGTATTATCTTCTTGTGCAACAGACTTAAATGCTACAAGGCCTAACAAAATTGGAATAAATAATTTTTTCATATTAAATAATTTTGAGCAAATATAAATTTAATTTTTAAAGGATAACGAGTTTCTCAAATTTTTCAACCCGCTGATTTGTTAACGCCGATTTAACAGTTATCTTATAAACGTACACACCTTTTCCGATGCGATCGCCAAAATCATCACGACCATCCCAAGTGATTTCGCGACATAAATAGCTGCCAGAAGGCGGTAGGGTTGCGTTTTTGGTCCAAACTACTTTTCCGGTTACGGTAAAAACTTGTACCTGTACATCTAAAGTTTCATCTGGCCGGTTGTGGTTAAACCAAAATTCGGTATAATTTACAAATGGGTTTGGGTAATTAAGCACGCGCGTAATTTCAAGCTTTTCGCTACCCGCAACAATAAATTGAATTTCGGCAGTGGCAGAGTTGTTGTAAACATCCCAAGCTTTGAGAGTTAAAGTATGCAAGCCATCTTCGAGGTCGCGGAATTTAAAGGTTGCTTTCCCTTTTGTATAATCGTCAACATCGGCTTGATAAAATTCATTTAAAACAAAGGGATTGGATTCATCGCCATCTAAAATTGCAACTATATCGTGACCAATACCACTAGCGGTGTTAATTCCGTTGGTATCTTCAAGTTTTGCGAGTAACATTGGAGAATCATCTGTAATTCCGCCTGAAACAAAACTCTCGTCATTCATATAAAGTTTTATTAGCGGTCCTTCATTATCTTCAGGAGCATTTTCGTTAAGACCTCCAACGTCTATATCTAAATTTACACCTGCTTGGTCTTCCAGCTCGTTGTCTCGTTTAGCATACAAACTAACCCGGCCTTTGCCCACGGGTATTTGAATGTCTCTGGGGACAACAAATTCAAATTCAAAATTTCCATTCGTAATGGTGGCCTTCCCGTTAAACAACGATTCGCCAAGCGTAGTAAAATCCATTACAAAATTGAAGTTGTCATTGTCTAAAGTTTGTCGCATTACGTTTTTATCAAACACTTTTGCTTCCAAAATACCGTTGTAATCTGCCATTAACAGGCCGGCTTCATTTATTACTTCACCAGCAAGTTTTATTTTGCTCAATGCTTTTAACGTATCTGTAGCTTGCCCAATAGGCATGTCATTCAGTTTTGTTAGTCGGATGCTTTTTTTAGGAAAAGCAAGATGCATCGCCGGATCGCCTATGTAGAAAACTACGCGCCTTAAATCACTATCCATCCCCAATTTGGAAAGACGCAAACCTTCGGCCGGTGTTTCGGGTATGTCTCTTCCGTAGCCAAAAAGATTATCTGCAAGTAATTGATTGAATAAAACCCCTGTATTAATATAGATTGCCCGGGTGGTTGTAACAAGCGAAATAGCTCCGCCATCTTTATTTAAATACGTGAGCTCCCCGGCAGTAATGCGCAACGGATTGTCAAATTTGGTGAATTCGCAAGTAACGGTAACAACACAGGGCAAGTTGTCTTTGTTTCTCAGGTTTTGCGCAGCTTCTTTAGTGTATATATACTCTGCAGCCAATCCATCTTCACCCCCATGCCCAAAATAATCAATGATTATTGCGCCTACATCAAAAGCACTTTTAATAGCTTCGTTAACTTCTGGGTACCGATTTCCTCCTGCCGATGCTTCTTGTTGATATGCATCTGTGTGAATTTTTTTCACATTAATAAACGGTTTTTCCACTGAAATCTGATCGCCTAAGGCATCCAATTTCAATTGCAGCTGCTCTTCATTTTCCTTGTCTATATCGTCTGAAATTAAAACAAAATTAGTTCTCCAATTGCCGTAGGAACTTTCAGAAGTGTATTTTATAATTTTATCAACCATAGCATTGGCCGTGGAAACATTGTCTGCTATTATTCTGCCCATCGCAATATCGAGCAAATCAATATCTGATGTGCCAGAGCCAATAGTTCCTTCGCACGAATCCATATTTCCGAAGAAATCATCAGACATAAACGACTGTGCTATACTAACCCCCGTAAGTGTTTGAAACGTTGGAACAATATTGTTGTTGTTCGGCAGTCTATTTTTATAATCAATCGAGGTATCGCCAATTATTCCAACATATTTTACCCGTTTGGATTCTGAAGAAGCATTGTTATACACATAGCGCACAAAGTTTCTGATAGCACTAATATCTTGACTGCCACCGCTAAATTCCTCATAAATTTTATCTGTGGTTACCACCTTTACATTAAGCCCTTGAAGGTTTTTATGGTAGGTTGCCAAACGCAAAGCGGGCTGAATAAGAAAAGGTGCCGTAATAATAAGATAGTCCACATCTTTAAAATTGCCAGAACCGTCTTTAAAAATTGTACCCTTTAAATTTTGATTCTGAACAACCGATTGTGCTGCTTTAATAGGAATTAGATAGTTAGAAGGACCCACGGCTACATATTCGCGCACTTCGCCCAGTGTTTGCTTAAAACTAAAAGAAGAAGCGTTGTTTTCGTTTTGTTTTGAAGTGATAAACTGTGCATCGGTAACATCCCAAACTTGCGAAAACTGCGAAGCATTCGACAATTGATATTCTCCAACGCCAGAAAGTGTGCCAGCCGCCTTATACCGAAATGGCAATTGTCCTTCAGTGCCACTCAGCGTTCTTACGGCCCACAGTCCAATATAATCCAAATAAGCTATACTTGACGGATTGCCGGCATTGTTATACATTAAATCTATTTGAACCGATTCGCCACTCGCCGGAATCTCCTTTTCATAAGTATCTAAATCTAAAAGCCCACCCACACCCAATCTGCGGAATTCAATAGGATCCAAAGCAGTGCTATTTACAGTTACCGCCAATGAAGTTACACTCTCGGAAGCCGCTGCAGTTTTAATTGTTAATTGAATAGGTTTGCTTGAAACAATGTTAGGAAACTCAAAATTGAAACTTTGTTCATTGTTAATATCAAATCTATTTCCGAACCATTTTCTTCCCAATTTTGTAGGACTCTCTTCGTCTTTTTCATAAAATTGATAATCGTCAAATTCCGAAATAGTAAAATCCACCGCTCCCGAAGGCTCTACCATCGGGCGCACGCGTTTTCCGGCATTTCCATTTACCGTTACATAATAAAACGAGTCGTCTGAATATGGATTTATATTTGAATCATTCTCTTCAACATAACCTTGGGTGCTGGTGCCGTAGAACAAGATATAATCGCTACCGTCAAAAGTTCCGTCTTCTTCGCCTACAACTTGAATGGCAATTTCTGGAAGGTCAAAAAACTTATTTTCTTCATTTAGTAATGGCAACGATTTTCCGCCATAACCATAAATTTTAATATTTCGCGGATTTATGCCGTCTGTATTCATTCCCAAACTGCTTAAAAAAGATTTGTCTATTTTATGAATACCCGTTTCTTCAACTTTAAATTTATACCATTGCCCAGTAGCTAACACCGAATTTGTAACTGCTGGAGTATAGTCGTCACAGAATGGTCCGTAGCGATAAGCAACATCAAAAGAAAGTACTTTTTGATACCCGCCACTAGTTTTAACTATAGGTGAAAGTTTTAAAATGGTGAAAAGTTTTTCTCTTGAGCGCGAACTACCCAAGGAATATTGAAGCGTGTTGGGAACTAATTGGGTGTCAATTTTGTTCAATTCTTCGGGAGAGACCGTGCCATAACGCACATTGGTAATTGCAGCAGAAGTTTTATCGGCAAAACCCGCGTCTTCCCATTTGGTGTGATAGACAATTGCTTCCTTGTTTAATTGCAATTTTAAGGCTGCCATAGCTTTTTGTCTTGCAGCCGCTGGCGATTCGTTTATTTTAGTATCGCTTGCCGTGGGACGGGAATCTCCCCAATCTATGGTAATGCTTTTTGATTGTGCCTTCCCTATAATAGGTAATGCAATAAAAACAAAAAATAGTATCGCTTTTCTCATTAGTACCAATAACGCTGCAAATATACACTTAGTATAACGCACTTTTTAAAGTTTTTCTCTATTATCGTATTAGGATAATAATTTTAAAACTAATACGTTTGCATACTTGATTGGTCTTAAAACCTTTTAAAACCCTACAGCGCAATAATAATAAAATATTATTGTGTTTATGTCGTTAATTACTATATTGCGAACCCAATTTTATCATATTTTGAATCTATGATGTTAAGAAAAAACCTAGCACTTAAGCTATTTGTTACTTTAATAGCAGCCACACTTCTAGTAGGTTGCAACAAAACCAGAGACTATAAAAACAGCTCTCGAGCCACCGGGTGGAAGATGAACGCCAAAGAAGGTGGATTTCAATACAACCCGCAATCTAAAGAACAAGAAACAGGTCCAGGCCTTGTATTTGTTGAAGGCGGTACTTTTACCATGGGTAGAGTGCAGGACGATCCTATGCACGATTGGAACAACTCACCAAATCAGCAACACGTTCAATCCTTTTATATGGATGAAACAGAGGTTACAAACTTAATGTACCTTGAATATCTTGATTGGTTGAAAAAAGTTTTCCCACCTTCCGATGAAACCTACAGAAAAATATACGAAGGCGCCGTGCCAGACACCCTCGTTTGGAGAAATCGTTTAGGCTTTAATGAAGTAATGACCAATAATTACCTTCGTCACCCTGCCTACGCAGAGTATCCTGTAGTAGGTGTAAGTTGGATTCAAGCAGTTGAATTTAGCAATTGGAGAACAGACCGCGTTAACGAAATGGTGTTAGCAACCGAAGGTATTACTGCACGAAATGCACCTTACGAAGTTGAACCGGGAGAAACTTTTAACACCCAAACATATTTAAACGCCCCTACATTAACCTATGGAGGTAATGATTCTATTACGCGCGGTGGAAAAAAATCTGAATCTATTGCAAAAAGAAGTAAGGATAGCACCAACTTGTACATACAACGTAAAGATGGATTGCTTATGCCAGCGTATCGTCTTCCTACCGAAACAGAGTGGGAATACGCAGCTCTTGGCTTAGTTGGTCTTCGTAATTACAATGCATACAGAGGAAAGAAAAAATATCCATGGGAAGGTCAATATACACGGTCGGGAAAAAGAAGATCTCGCGGCGATCAAATGGCAAACTTTAAACAAGGTGATGGAGATTACGGTGGTATTGCCGGATGGAGCGATGACGGCGCAGATATTACTGCACAAGTAAAATCGTACGAACCAAACGATTTTGGACTATACGATATGGCTGGTAACGTTGCCGAATGGGTCGCAGATGTTTACCGTCCAATTGTTGACGATGAATTCAACGACTTTAACTATTACCGTGGAAACGTTTATACCAAAAACGCTATTGGCGAAGATGGAAAAGTACAAATTGTTACTAAAGACTCCATCGTTTTTGATACTTTAAGCAATGGTAAAATTGTAGCCCGTAACTTGCCCGGAGGAATCCTTCAAGTACCTATTGACGAAAATGAAACGTATTTAAGAACCAATTTCTCTCAAAGCGACAACCGCGATTATAGAGATGGAGACAAGCGTTCATCCCGCTACTACCAATCATTCGCAGATGAAGAGAGTGAAAGTGGCGACGGCACCCACCGTATGTACAACTCACCTATTCAAAAAGTATATGCAGACAGCAGCGGTACTTTAGATCGTCAATACGACAAATCTTCAAACCGAACTACTTTAATAGATAACGAAGTTCGTGTGTATAAAGGAGGCTCGTGGAGAGATAGAGACTACTGGTTAGATCCAGCACAGAGACGTTATTTTCCACAGGATATGGCAACAGACTACATTGGGTTTAGATGTGCTATGAGCCGCGTAGGTTCAAAATCTAAAAAAGGAAAACGTCCAAGAAATTAAAATTATAAAATTTATAAAAACAACCCTCCGTGGCATACAGCTTCGGAGGGTTTTTTAGTATATTTATTTTATGAATATAGCATCACTTCACAACTATTTTTTGCAGAGCAGTGGCGTAAGCACAGACACGCGCAAAATATCTAAAAACTGTATGTTTTTCGCTTTAAAAGGTGAAAACTTCAACGGCAATTTATTCGCTCAAGAGGCATTAGACAAAGGGGCTTTTAAAGTAATTGTTGATGAAGAAAGCTTTCATAAAAACACCGGAGAAACCATTTTAGTAGAAAATGTGCTGCTAACCCTGCAACAATTAGCCAGATTTCATCGAGAATCTTTAAAACTACCAATACTCTCGCTTACCGGAAGCAATGGAAAAACAACTTCCAAAGAGCTAGTAAACGCTGTTCTTTCAAAAAAATTTAATACCGTTGCCACACAAGGAAATTTAAACAACCATATAGGCGTACCCCTAACATTGCTCGCTATGAACAAAGAAACCGAAATAGGTATCGTAGAAATGGGCGCCAATCACTTAGGCGAAATAAAAATGCTGAGTGAAATTGCCGAACCCGATTACGGGTATATTACCAACTTTGGAAAAGCGCATTTAGAAGGATTTGGCAGCCTCGATGGCGTTGTACAAGGTAAAACCGAACTGTATCAATATCTCAAAAAACACAATAAGAAAATTTTTGTAAATGCCGAAGATGTAAAACAATTGGAAAAATCTGAAGGTATTGAGAGAATAACCTTTGGCACCAAAAATAACGATTTCGATATTCAATTAATAGATAGCTCCCATCAACTTTTGGTAGCCTTTAACGGCACACAAATACAAAGTAATTTGGTGGGACTATACAACTTTGCGAATCTTTCTGCTGCAATAGCAATTGGTGCTTTTTTTAAAGTTCCAACCGAAAAAATAAAGGCGGGAATTGAAAGTTATATACCTACAAATAATCGCTCGCAATTGATTACTAAAGGCACAAATACTATATTAATGGATGCTTACAATGCCAATCCAACGAGTATGATGGCCGCATTGGAGAATTTTAAACAAGCAAAAGGCAATAATAAAATTATGTTCTTAGGCGATATGTTTGAACTGGGGGCAAATGCCGAAACTGAGCACCAAAACATCGTTAATTTCTTGGTCGAAAACCCTTTCGGAAAAGTGTATTTAACAGGAAGCAATTTTCTAAAAACCACAAATAAATCTTCTCATATAAAACAATTTGAAGATTTTGATGAATTAAAGAAAACCCTGGAAAACAACCCACCGAAAGCAGCTACAATTTTAATTAAAGCCTCGCGCGGAATGGCGATGGAGCGAATTTTAGATATTATTTAAAAATAAAGTGTGCCTTGCTCTAAAGAAGCTTCGGCATAACTATCTGTTTCTTATAAGCACGGCGAATTCCGATAGTGGGCCATGTTGGATTCGAACCAACGACTTCCACGTTGTCGACGTGACACTCTAAACCAACTGAGTTAATGGCCCAATTAAAATTTCGAAAATACAAATTCTAATACCCGAAAGAAACAATTGTGTTAAAGCTATTTATCGAACTTTTTGATGGGTTTCTTTTTAATCATCCCACCTTTCGCATCCTTCACCGAGGTCATAATCATAAAGGCCTGCTTATCAATTTTATCGACTTCGGTTTTTAGCTTACTCATTTCTAAACGCGTAATTACCGTGTAAACTACGTCAACAAGTTTTCTAGACTCCCCTTTTTTAGAAAAGCCGTTTTCACCTTTATAAATTGTACAACCGCGTCCCATTTTTTCAATAATGGCCAGTCGAATTTCTTCGTTTTTTTCAGAAATAATAGTAATTCCCATAAATTCTTCAATCCCGTCAATTACGAAATCTACGGTTTTTGAAGCTGCGAAATAGGTAAGTATCGCGTACAAAGCAATTTCGGTTGAAAGAAAATACGCTGCTGCCGTAAATATAGTTACGTTAAATATCATAATTACATTTCCAACGGTAAGGCTGGTTTTTCTGCTTATGTAAATTGCTAAAACCTCTGTGCCATCAATTATCGCCCCCCCGCGAATAGCCAACCCAATACCCAAACCTAAAAATAATCCACCAAAAGCAGCAACCAATATTTTGTCGTCTGTAATAGTAGGATACGGAATTATAGCCACAGCAACTGCCAGTAACACTATTCCCAAAACACTTTTAATCGCAAATCTTCTTCCTACAGAAAAATAAGCCAAGATTAAAAATGGAAGGTTAAAGCTTACTAATAACAGTGAAAAAGAAATGCCCGCCAATTCATTTACCATAAGTGACACTCCTGTTACCCCACCGTCAATAAACCCATTGGGAATTAAAAACCCCCTTAACCCAAAAGACGCTGAAACCACGCCCAAGAGAAGGAAGAATATATCACTCGCCTCGTGCACCAGTTCTACCTCAAGATTGTTTACACGTTTTTCTAAAGGCTCAGTTGTATTGGCAGATTTCCCGCTCTTTTGACGTTTCTTTACTACGTTGCTTATTATTTTATGAATAAATGGAATCAAGAATTTTCGTATTTAGAAATAATTTCGTCAAAGTTAAACTTATTCCATTTAATATAAAGCGCGAAAATAATACAATAAAAAATCTGGTGGGCGATGAGAGCCTGTTCCGAATTTACTTCGGAAGGTTCGAACCCCCGACCCTCCCGAAGTTAATTCGGGATGCTCTAAATCAGCAGAGCTAATTCTTGGAGTTTATCAACGTCTCAATCATCTTTCTACTTTTCCATTTTTTAATCTGCTTTTCACGTAAGATGGCTTCAGCTTTTGTCGCAAAGCTTTCGGAGTATTTAAGTTCCCAATCTTTTGCCTTTGACGTAAAACCTTTGTGCTTCCAAAGATGCTCCTTTAA